>NZ_AP019807.1:4270487-4950731 GCF_007183175.1 Microbulbifer sp. GL-2 | reverse complement strand
CCTTTAAGGCCCCATATTTCAGGTCTATCAAGCCATGTTTTCTAAAGTGTCAGCGGGGCGTGTAGAAGTACTCCTAAAAAAGCGATGGAGCGTTACTAATCATATCGGCACTGTACACGCTATTGCCATGTGTAATGCCGCTGAGCTCGCTGGTGGTGTCTGCCTGGATGTCTCCCTGGATCGCCGTTTCCGGTGGATTCCGGTAGGTATGGAAGTCAAGTACCTAAAGATGGCGAAGAGTAACCTGAAAGCTGTTTGCGAATATCCAGATTTCACGACTATTGGGCTGGTGATGTAGTCATGCCAGTAGGGTGTTTGATGTGAATGTGAGGAAGTGTTCCATGCGATATCACTATGCGCGTTTCTCCCAGACCAAATACCAAATAGCCATTGATCAGAGCGCTCTTGGGAGCGCTTGCTCTTTTATTCCCTGTTGGTGTAGCAAATGTCTTTGACTCGGGCTGCCCGCTCAGTATCCTTCCTTCTCTTGGCTGACTGCTTTCTGAGCGATCAGGTAGATATTCAACCTGATTTCCATCAATTGAACAGAAGTCAAACAGTTTCTTAATATGAAATCAGTAGATGTTGAGGCTGAGTAAAACCGTAACATACACGCAAGTTACTACAAATGGTTAATTTTCAGGGACATTATGGGACTGGAATGGAAGGAAGATCAATTGTTGAACCCATTTGTTTTGCAAATGATGACAATGGTGAATATGAAGTTTTTACAGCTAAAATGTTGCTGTCTCAATCGATGATATTTATCTAGACCTTGTTAAGTCACTGCAAATGGCTATTTCAAAGCTTGATGTAAATGTCACGGATTCTTCCTTATTCTTTCTGATCCACTGGAGCCGACTTCTTCAACCCTGACAATATCGGTAACTGATGATTGCAGGGCGAACGACTCCAGGGTTATTGTGCGTTGTAATTTTCTGGCGTTGGAGAAGAAAATTCAGGCTGCTGAATCTGCACAGGAGGAGTTTCCGGATACGTTGCGTTTCTGGTGTAAAGAATATTTATCCACCGATCAGGGCTTTGCCCAGTTTTCGCTGGTTGCACTATTTACTGATACAAATAGGGAAAGTGCTGTGATTCTCTAGCTTAAAAATGGTTTTCACAAATATTTAACTATCAATTCTCATGGTTCTGAGCGGGCAGTAAATTGGATGGTTTTCTTCATTATTTATGTGAATATAACGGGACCTGAGTATGGACGTATTATTAATTGTTGATATGCAAGAGGCTTCATTCTCGAATAGAGAGCAGTATGATACGGAGGGTGTCGTTATACGTATTAATGAACTTTCCGCTAAGGTAAGGAGCAGGGTGGAAAGGTTATTTTATACAGCATGATGGAACAGCGGAGGAAGGACTATTGCCCGGTTCGCCGGGTTGGGCACTTCTCGGTAGTTTATTGAAGGATGATAGCGATTTCATTATCAGGAAAACACTCAATGATGCTTTTAGTAAAACAGACCTGGACCTTTGCTTAAGAAATCTTGGTGTAGAACGACTGATTATTTCAGGCTGGGCGACAGATTTTTGTGTCGATTCTACTATTAGGTCTGCAGTGGCCATAATTACAATGTTGTGGTAGCCTCTGATTGCCATACTTTGAGAGACAGGCCTCACTTAAAAGCCTGGCAGGTGATAGAACATCACAACTGGGTATGGAGTGGGCTCCTCTCTGAGTGTTCGGCAGTGAGGGTGGCCCCATTAAGTGAAATTTTTTTGGAAAAATCTGAGTAGCCTAGCCCTTTACTGCAGCTTTGTAGAGTTTATTCTAAAGCTCACAAGTTATTTACAGATTTGTGGTGTTTTAAAACTCGCAGAATTCGGTATGAAGAGTAACCATCGCTAATGTGGTTTTTTTAGTTCCCAGTGTGTTATCCGATTCACCGATGTACTTATGAGGTTGGTACATTAGAAAAAGAATTTTCTATCAACGTGTACTACCTATGCATTGGAGTCCAGGCTTCTTTGCACTTCTTTTGGGATCTCTTGTCACCGCCAATCTTGGCGGTTTTGAAATTGTGGTAGGTCACTCACCAGACCTGATAATACCTTGCACAAATCGGTGAGTACGCATTCAAATATAGCTGAATACGCCTCTCTTTTAATGATCTTCATTTACCTTGCGAGCCTGGGTAAACCGTCCAGTTAGGTTTGGTGGTTTGTGGTCCTGCTCACCGCTTGCCGATATCTTTTCGTGGCTGGAGTTCTACTCCCTTCAAGCATGGCAAGGTCAAACTCAAAGCGTTATATTGGTGCCGAGGGGCCTACTTTTTTGGTTTTAGGGCTGTGTTTCGCGTTTATCTTTCAGGGTGTCAACTGATAACTGGCTAGGCTCGTTATCTTCAGTAAAAGAGGATAGTTAAAAAAGGAAAGACATTTTTTGATTAGGTCTGCCACAAGCTTAGTGGCAGACCTTTGCTATGTATTCTTTACCTGGCCTGCTGAGCCCGCTCAACATAATCTTGGTAGGCGGGAATGGAAACTGCAGCCAATATGCCTATTACCGGAATAATTGCCAGGAAGAAGATAAGTACCAGGACTAATGCTGAGACTCCCTGCTTATTACCATATTTTTGTGCCCAGTTGCTATCGGATGTGCAGAGGAAGACGATTCCCTCAATGAAAGAAACTATACCTGGAATACCTGTCCAGAAGAAAAGCAAGTAAAAAATCCCCACCACTGTCCCAAATAGAATCTATGTATTCCGAAAGTCCCTAAAAATATCGCCAATAGCGCTGCAGAAATTTTCCCCTTTCCACCTATAAATTGCGCCGCGCCACACCCAGGACAGGTGGTAGCACTTACTGAGATCTTCTGGCCACAATCTCGGCAAAATACCAGGTTTTTTTCCAGTTGTGATTCTGGTTGTCTATAGACGTTTTCTGTCATTTTTTATCTCTTTAATCGCGCTTTTCAGCTATTGTGCTTTCATCAGGCCCATTTTGGTGGGCTCTGCTTGTTATCAGTAAGGTCGATAAGTCGACGCCATATTATTATTCTGGGAAGAGGCAGGGCAAGAGGTGGCAATTTCATAAGGAGTGTCAGTAGAATAAAATAATGTAAAGGCAGGAATGGTCTAATAGGGTTGAGTTTTAAGTTTATGCGCGCTTACCACTCTGCCCTGTTATTATTGCGGCGCCAATCATATGGGCTAGACGGAGTGCTTCCGGGACATTGCCGTTATCGGTAATCTGCTCCAGTACCTGGGCGGCAATAAATGGGCTGCAACCGTACGCCTGAAAATGGAAACCTTTGAGGGTATGGACCTCTCCGGCTTTTAATAAGATTTCTTTGCGTGAAGCATAATCGGGAAAATTCTTTAATGCTATGTCAATCGCTGCCATATCTGGTGGTTTTCGCATAACTGCGATACAGGGGCGGTTAAGTACTTTGGCCAGCATTGGCAGATCGATAATATTGAAACCGCCTAGGGCAATGCCATCGATGAGCACTGCATTAATTTGGTTGTAAAATTTACTGCTTTTTAGCAGTTCTGCTAGGACCTGTGTTGCTTCCATGCCATCTTTTGCTACTTCGCCCCAAAGCATACCTTCGAAACGGGTATTGGAGTAGATGATGCCTGCGACTTTTACCGGTGAACCCCGTTCTTTTTCAAACGGGGCGTCGTCGAAACCGATAATGCGTATCAGCTTGTTAAGACGTATCAGCTCTTCCAGTGATTTCATTAATTAGGGTGTTTTTACTGAAACAAGAATGGGAACAAGTGAAGTTTCTCATCCTGAGTGAGAGATTGAACCCGACGGATATTATTCTCCGGGATGCTCTCGGGATCAGGATAGAGGTCAATCATCTTCTCCAGATTTTCTTCACGTAACAGGTGAATAATTGGGTAGGGAGCGCGATTGGTCAGGTTTTCAGTATCTTCTGGGGCAGTATCGGCGAACTGATAATCTGGGTGGAAGCTGGCCAGTTGGTAGGTGCCGGTGTAATTGTTGCGCTCCAGTAACCATTCTGCCAACTGGAGGAACTGATTGTAATCGGCAAAATCATTTAGGTGCTCGGGGATAATGAGTAAAGTAGTGAGTAGCTCATTGTCCGGAGTGCTGTCGAGTCGCTGTAGTTCAGTCAGCAAATCAGCCATCAGGGTTTTATCCTCTGTTGCCGCGCTGACCTTAAAAAGGACCTGACCTGCACGCATAGGTTTACGAGCAAAAGGACAGAGGTTAAGGCCCACCACCACGTCGGTGAGCCATTGTTCCACCTCCTGAATTATTGCTTTTTCCATTAACCTGCTTACCACATCAGGTCGTCGGGAATCTGGAAGTCTGCGTAGGGGTCATCTTCATCTACTGTCGCAGAAGTCTCGGTCGGCTTAACTATGATTTCGGTATTTCGCTCGGCAATCTTGTCGGCGATTATCCTGGGTACCAATTCAAAGCGGTCGCCCAAGGAGACTATCACCAAGCGGCCGGCAATCAGGTGATCACGCAGCTCTTCGTTGACATAAATAGTTTTCACTTTCTTATCGAAAGTGAAGTTATAGGCAGTTTCGCCGGAGTAGGGCTGGCGATTTGTTTCTACTAATTGCTTGATTTGAGCAGCGATGGCTTTCTGTTGTGCAGCTGCATCGCGCTCGGCATTCAGGGTGCGATCACGGGCGGCCTTTTCGGCGAGAGCCTTTTGCGCAGCCAGCTTGGTTTCATCTATCTGAGGTTGCGCAGACTTCTTCGCGACTTTTTGTTGCTTGCGTTTTTCCTTGCTGACTTGCTTTGCTTTCTTTTTGTCAACAAGTCCAGCTTGCAGGAGTTGATCTTGCAATGATGCCATGGTGTGGTTCCTACAGAATTTATAGAAATTGTAATCTACAGCTCTTATTTTTTGTGACTTTTTGGTCATATCTTGCCGAAGCGCGTTGTCCGGCCATGCCTACGCTCATTTTACCTGAAGATGGCCGCAGTGCCGCCAGTCAATTTTACCTAGGGATTCCAGGGCCTGCCGGAGGTGGCTGTGGAAATGATCTCATCGGGCTGTTTGCCATCGGCAAGCATCTGGGCGCCCCCGGGAATCACTAGTGCGGAGCCCGTAGCAATGGCTACACGTTTACCACTGGGTGTGTCGATATTGCAGGACGAAACCCTTAATTGACGACCGCGGTGCAGTACCTGAGATTCCAGGATAAGGTCGCCACTGTTGAGTTTGGCTGGGCGGGCAAATCTAATATGCATATCCAAGGTTGCGAAGATGGACCCTGCGGGTAGGGTGGAGTAAACAGCCCCGCCCATAGTGAAGTCTGCTGCCCAGGCGAGCAGGCCACCGTAAATAGATAAGGTCCCGTTAGAGAACCAGGGCGATGAAGGCATGGTGGAAATACAGCGACCGTTTTCAATCTCCACCGCCCGATAACCGGTAAGTAACCAGACCGGATGCATACGGCCTTCGTTGATCGTCAGGCGTTGAAGCTCAATGGGTACCTGCTCGGGGAAGTGCGCCATGTCGCAGAAGAATGTCTTTGGCGGTGGCCGCAAATAGGGGTCTGGCGGCTCAGTGGGACCAAGGTCTGGTAAGGGCAGCTCCTGGTCGGGGCTGACCGGAAAGTCGGCGATCAGGCAGCGAGTACTCCCGTAAGCCAGGGTCCTACCGTTCTGGTCGTTAATTTGAAGACTGGAGAGCCCAACCTGGCTGCCGGAATGAATTGTTGTGGCCCTACCAACAATATTTTGGGTACTTGTGGTAATGGGGCGGATAAAGCACATGTTGAGCTCTGAAGTGCTCAATACTTTACCGGCGGGCAGGGTAGTCCAGATAGCGGAGGCTAAGGGGGCATCTGCGAACATTGCGTAAATTCCACCCCAATAAATACCGGTACCATCGCATAGCCAGGGCGTTATGGGCATGGAGTATGTGGCTTTCCCTAGACCGGCTTCAATGGGCTGCATGCCTGTTAAATGCCAAAAAGGAGGCCCTGGCAGGCTTCCGCGAATATATTGCTTGAAAGTTTGCAAGCCAGGTTGCTGTAGCGCTCGCAGGTCGCAGATGGCACCGCGATGAACTTCGTCGGTGATATTGGTCATCCCCCGCCTCCAGTTACATCTATTGCAAGGTTAATGTGGCGGGCTGAGGGATGCGAGAGATTGTGGAATGGGGGCTGAGTGGCGTGATCTTGGGACCACACCACTTTTATCTATATCATTTACTCCTCACTGGGAGCCATATTCGGTAGATCTACAGTAAGGGTGGTTTTTTCAATGGGACGCCCCTCCATAAACAGGTTGATAGTGTCCTGAACCTCTTTGGATGCCATGAAAAGATTATGACCGGCATTTTTCACTGTCACATGGGTTACTGTTTTTAGTCCGGCAACGGCTTCTCGCTGGCTTTCAATATAGGTTCTGCCATCCAAGGTGCCACTCAATAAAAGAACGGGGATGTCACCCTCAGGGTTTACCCTAAAGCTATCACCCAGATCCAGTTCTGGCGCCAAGCCATCATAGTGGTAGGAGAAGTTGAGGTAGCTACCCAGGAGTGCAGTTCTGGATTGTTCCCCAATCTGCGCCTTACGACCTTTACTGATACCTGAGGCCATATCCATAGCGGTCGACATAGGACGCAGTGAAATAGCTGATCCCGGGCTCAAGAATCCATCGGGGAAATAGCGTCTGGGTACTTGATCGAAGGCGGGCATCTCCCCTCGATCTATTGCGCGATAAAAAGCAAGCAGGTGCGTTGCACTTTTGGGGTCGGCGATAAATGCTGCTGCGATCTGTTGCATATCTCTACGCTGCAACAGGGAGCCCAGTTTACTTCCATCGCTCTGGGACAGCTGGATCTTTAATGGCTGTCTGTCCAGCTTGGTGTGTACCCGCTGCATCAACCCCTTGATGTCAGGGTAGGCCAATTTGGCAGCGGGTTGTTGGTTCACTGCTAATTGAAGGCGATCCAGATACGATTCTGTCCTGGAAGGCAATTTTATGGTTTGATTCAGACCCTCGGCACTGGAAAGGATAACCCGGTCAATAGATGATTCCATCTCCCTTATCGCGGCCAAAGCCAAATGACTGCCGTATGATGTGCCCCACAATACTACCTTTTCAGCCCCAAGGTGTTGCCGAAGAGCCTCCAAGTCTCTCGCATTTTCTGCCGTATTGTAACCTGCAAGGTCGATACCTTTATCTCGCCAAAATGAGAGACATTCTCGCAGGGCACTACGATGTTGCTTGATATATTGAGTGTCTGTAGTGGGGGCTAGTGGTGGAATTATCTGCTTGGATTTACAATTTTCCAGATTGTTGGATTGCCCTGTACCGCGCTGATCAAGGGCAATAACATCACCGTACCTGCGCAGAGCCATAAACATACCGAAGCGATAGTTTACAGCCATAATTCCAGATCCACCTGGACCTCCAGCCAGATAAACTATCGGAGGGCCTGCTTTCTCTCCAGTTGCGGGAAAACGAACATATTGAAGGATGATTTTCCGGCTGTTTTTACTACTACGATTCTCCGGAACGTCAAAGAAACCACTGTAACCCTCTGCAGTTTCTTTACTCCAAGTGGTAAATGTGTACGGTTTTTCATTTGGAATTGATATTGCGAAGCTGCTAACCGCAGCCAAAAGAAGGCTGAAGAATGTAGTTATAGAAAGGAATTTGTGCTTTCTAAGTGCGTTCATGAAAAGTAGTTCCATCTTAATTATAATTCTATTTTCTAAGTTTTGTCCGGGTAATTTTGTGGCAAGCCAATTGACTATGAAACACGATAATTCTTCGGGCTTCTCTTTTATAGCAAAATGGCCAAAATCTTCAACGGCAAAGGCCAGGAGATCATTGATATGGTCTTTCAGTTCGGCTGTCAACCCAAGGGTTTTAATTTGGGTCCTGGGCGGGCCAAAGATAAAAGTATGGAATATTCAATTACCAATGCAGATTGGATTTTTGAAGCTCGTTCCAGATCATATCCATAGCCCGATACCGGTATATTCCGACCTTAAACTCAGTTCTCCTGAAAATGTCAGCATAGGTTTTCAATATATCCTCTGGGATAAAGAGAGTACTTTGTTTCTGGGGGTTGGGCATCACAGTGGCCAGATCCAGTTTTCTCTCAGGTGCATCTTTAGTTAAGTCAGAAAAATTCTGGGTCTTTAAATAATTTTTCTGGGAAAAGATCGACATTCTTTTTAAGAGTTTTTCAGAGATCTCCGTTTGTTGCATAAAACAGTTGTAGGCTGGCTTGTCGACAATATCTCTAACTTGTACTTTGATTCTGGAAGATCTCTGGGGTGAACATTAGGGGACGTCCCTATTTCAATTAAGCCAGCATAGCGCTCTGGATAGATTAAGGCTATGGCGTCAGCAACCGAGCTACCCCATCATGCCTATTAGATCATCGCAGGCCTCTGTAGTTACGTATGCTTATATATTCTGCGGTATATCGCTACGACCAAATCCGCGCAGATCTGCAACGATTGCTTGGTAACCTGCTTGGCTGCGGCATGCATTTTATAGTGTATAAAAGCGAGCCCAGGAAAGTCGTGGCTGAAGATGATCGGGAAGCCCCCCCCTTTTTTTATAGACGGCTAGGGTAATATTGTTTGTAGGTATAAATAATGAAATAGGGAAGCTGTCTGGTTTGATTTTAGAAGATTTCACTCCAAGAGCTATGTCTGGAGTGATTGGTCCTGAAGCTATAAACACAGACAACCAAAGGAAGTTTCTTCTATGTATTGTTTTTCTCTGGAGAGGCTAGGTGGTCTACAAGTGAAAACCCTGTGTCGAAAGTCCGTTGTTTTTTATCCTCGATAGTTCAACAATTCTTATGTGGACTAATTGGAAGGGATGATACTGAATGAGGGTCAAAAAGAGTTACTAAATAGATAAAGTTGGCGGTCATAAGCGGTGCTATAGAGAAGCAGAGAATCATTATTGTTGTCCTTATAAGATGTGTGTCTGCCTATTTGGCTTTCAATTGTGTATCTTCAGCTTAAGATGTTCGTAATATTTTGATTTTGGATTGTAAAGATAGTCTCCAATTGTCAGCAATGCTACTTAATGTACCGAATAATATAAACAAAGAAAAGAGATTTTTAGTTCTTTAGTCTGTTGATTTGCTGGCTTGAGGGGCCACCCTGGTTGCTGATTTTGTACCAGTTTAAGTAATGGGTAAGTGGTACTTAAAATAAAAGGCATCTTTTTTTGGGGTGCTGGGTTGATATTTTGCTGAACCTTTTTGGAAATATGGAGTGTCTCTGCTGTTCGCCTTCTGTTGCTGCTGCCTGTTATCGATTTGTTCTTTTCTATGAGTTGGATAAATCACCCTGCAAATAAATCGGATTATCCTTGATGTGGAAATTTCTTTGTGTGCCAGTTATACGCGGGTGAATAATTTTTGTTGTTGTTCAGTTGGTGGGGCTTCTAATAGTTTCCATCTGTCTGGTGAAGTGAAAACATTTTTGGTTGGAAAGTATGGCGTTAGATTCCAGGTATTGATGGTGTAAAGGGTATATAGGCGTACGATTCACCATTTCTGCTTGTTGTAGAAGTTTATCAATAAGTGTGCTGAGGTTATTCTGGGTTTTCTGGAAATCGAATAAGTCAAAATAAATGTAGGTAATTTTTCCAAAAAGAAATTTTTTAAATATTTCTCTTGACCTATCAGTCCGTACTTTTGCTTGTTTTTTGTGGACTGTTGGTCAAAGTCTTGTCGGTTTGTGAAATGTTCGTGTCGATTCAAAAAAATTTCTTTTCGTATTCGTCCAGTTTTGAGTGTCTACTTAGCGCTTTTTGAGTTTATGTTAGTATAGCTAAGTAGTTGGCACATTTTCAATTGACCAAATACTTGTTTGTCTATGAACAAAAGCTGCCAAAAAGATGTGGCCGTATGGGTGGGGGAATATCGCTTAGGGTTGAGGCGATACTTTTCTTCCAGGGTAAATTTTTCAGATGTGGATGACTTGGTGCAAGAGGTTTTTACTCATCTTCATTTGCAAGTCAAAAAATCTGACGCGGATATTGAAAACCCAAAGAGTTACATTTATACCATTGCCAAAAATCTTTTGGTTAGCCATGGTCGGTACCAAAAGTCCCGATGCAGGTCCTTCCATGAGTCACTGAGTTGTGAGATGGAGATTCCAGATGTGATCACACCCGAGCGTACAGTAATAGGCATGCAAGACTGCAGTCGTGTCTGTCAGGCTATTTTACGACTACCTCCAAGAGCTGGAACAGCTTTCAAGTTTCATCGTTTTGAAGGATTAACCTATCAGGATATTGCTGAACGTATGGGCATTTCCAGGGAGTCAGTAAAGGAGCTAATACAGCGAGCCCTGGTGAGGGTTCGTAAGGTGATGGAGGAAGTTTCAGAAAATTAAAGGGTTGAGTGTTTGGTGGTTGTTAAATGATTCCTTTAAAGTTTCTATCGGGTTTGATTTTTTGGCTATTATTTTCTGGTTGGAAGTTGGAAGTTGGAAGTTGGAAGTTGGAAGTTGGAAGTTGGAAGTTGGAAGCTTCTGTCAATAAAAATATAAGTTTTTGTTGGTGTTTTTGCTTTTTGTTTGTATCTGGTGTTCACGGGGATGTAAGAGTTTAATCCCCTGCTGTGAGTTTTTTCCGTCTTTAACTCGGTTGGGCCTGAGATAAGGTGCTGTTTGGCTGACTTAAGAATAATAGAGAAAAAATAGAGAAACTCAGTATGATGATGAGCCTTTGTAAGCAAGAAAAGTTGATTGCACGAGCAATTCGTACCACTAATCCAGTCAATAATAATACCCTTTGGTATAGCGTTGCGATTGCTTGTCTGATAATGACATCTACGCCATTGACGGCCTTATCACAGGATGAGCAAAACGATGAGAAGAGTATTCGCACAAGGCAAGCCATTGAGGAAGTGACTGTAACCGCTCAGAAGATAGAACAGAGCATTCAGGATGTTCCCATTGCAGTCTCTGCACTCTCTGGGGATAACATGGATGCCCTAAAGATTGAACGCGGTGAAGAGCTTCTGCGTGCGGTGCCAAATGTTAACTTCTCCAAATCAAATTTTAGTTCTTATAATTTTTCTATTCGCGGTGTGGGTACCAAAGCGGTTTCTGCTGCTTCAGACCCTGCAGTAGCAGTGAGCTTTAATAATGCTCCTCTAATACGTAACCGCTTGTTTGAACAGGAATTCTTTGATGTACAGCGAGTAGAGGTACTGCGTGGACCACAGGGCACTCTCTATGGACGCAATGCTACCGCCGGTGTAGTTAATATGTTACCGATTATGCCGGAGGGAGAATTCGAATCGGAGATTAAGGCAGAGATAGGCAGCTTTAATTCCAAGCGCACTAGCGGTATGTTTAACTTACCCATTGGTGAAACTATGGGGTTGCGCCTTTCTGGGGCTTTAACCAAGCGTGATGGTTTTGATTACAACCTTCATACCGGTAACGATGTTAATGACCGTGACCTCTATTCCACTCGTGTCATCTTTGAGTGGGAGCCGAACGAGTCTTTTAGCGCCAATCTTATCTGGCAGCATTTTGAGGAAGATGACAAACGTTCTCGTACCGGAAAGCAACTATGCACCAAAGATCCTGGGCTATCGAAGATAGGTGATACTGAATTAATAGGCCCTGCCCAGGTGTTTTTCAGTCAGGGCTGCTTGCCTGGCTCGGTTTACAGTGACAACGCTTACGATGTGCCCAATGCTAGGGGTTTTGCCAATATTCTTGCTACGGGGTTAATTTTTACGGATTATGGGCCTGTAATCGATTGGTATACCGATCCTTATGCTAATGCAAGTCAGTCGCGAGATCTTCGTGAGATTGAAACTAGCTATGATCCTGTCTTTCGGGCGGAGAACGACATTGTACAACTGAACTTTGAGTGGGCTCTGGGTGATTCCCTCACATTTTATTCCCAGTCAACTTACGCGAAAGATGATTACTATTCTTCCCAGGATTACAATCGCTACGTTTCAGGTCCTGTTTTTAATGATGGTGGTGACCTCAATCCGACCCCTGGTGGGATTTATACCGATCCGCAACTGGGCCCTTCAGATGGAATACTAGCGGTAGATATTAGTCGTTCCGATAACAAACAGTGGAGCCAGGAATTCCGCCTGCAGACATCTTTTGATGGCCCTTGGAATTTTTCAGTAGGCACTAATTACCTGGATTTTAAAACCCAGGACGACTATTTTATTTTCAATAATATATTTAGCATGCTCGCGGAATATCTATATAACCTGGATCGAGATGAGAATAACAATTTGATTACCCAAAATTGTACAGATCCAGCGGGGAATGTGGGTTCGGACTGTATATATGTTGACCCCAACTCTCTAGAGAATATTGACGAAGAGGGGCATAATTATTTTTTGAGTCGCAACTTGTTAGAAACTCGTTCCTGGGCACTTTTTGGAGAGGCCTATTGGCAAATTAATGACGATGTAAAACTGACCACAGGCCTGCGTTATACCGATGATCGTAAACGCTCAACTCCGATACCCAGTCAGCTGCTATTGGGCACTTTCTATAATATTGATACTGGTGAAATTGGGTCAGGTGAGACATCTGGTGGCCTTATTCACCGTGGTTACCCGGAGGGAAGTCAGTTTACCCTGGGCTGGCAGGAATATACAGGCCGTGCGGTATTGGACTGGCGGACAGAAACACCTTTTACAGATGATACCATGCTTTATATCTCCTTTGCCCATGGTTACAAAGGGGGGGTACCAATCCACCTCGTGCTGAAATTGATCCAACTGTAGTGCAATACCAACCATTGGAAGATAGTTTTGAACCGGAGTTTGTCAATGCAATTGAATTTGGTACCAAAAATATTCTACTTGATGGCAGTTTAACCCTGAATGCCAATGGCTTCTACTACGACTATTCCGACTATCAGGTTTCACAAATTGTCGACCGTATTTCTCTTAATGAAAACTTTGATGCGGAGAGTATGGGGTTGGAACTGGAGTTGGCTTGGCAGCTCACCAATGCTACTCGAGTGGATATGAATATTGGTTACTTAAAGACTCGTATTGCGGATGGAGAAGAGTCTATTGATGTCATGAATCGTACTCAGGGTAATGAAGACTGGGTACTGGTTCGACCAAGTATTCAGGTTCCATCCAATTGTATTGCGCCAACGGATTTGGTTGAAACTATTCTCAGTACTAGCAATGAATACTATGCAGATGCATTTGCTCTCTGGTCGCTTTGCTCCGGGTCGGCGCGGTATGGTTCATTTACGCCAGAGATTGAGACTAGTTTTCGTCACGATATTATCTATGGGGTTGCCCCCTACAACCCGCTCACCGATGCTCCAAACGGAGGGCGCGGCTTTGCCGCGGATCTGAGTGGAAATGAACTGCCAAATGCTCCTCGTTTTACCATCAACTTTGGTGTTGAGCATACTATTCCTATTGAAGATTGGGATCTTACCTTACGGGCAGATTATTATCGTCAATCGGAGAGCTATGCACGGGTTTATAATACGGAGTATGATCGCTTAAAGGCTTGGAGTAATCTCAATGCCTCAGTCAGTCTCAGCAATATTAACTCTGAATTATATATGCAGCTCTATGTGAAAAATATCTTTGATGATGCGCCAATCACGGATATGTTTACCAATAGTGATGATTCGGGGCTTACTACTAATGTCTTTACTTTGGAGCCGCGTATTGTGGGCTTTAGTATTAGCAAAGGATTTTAGTATTCCCATAGGCGGATTGCCATTTGATTGATAGTTGGCCTGTCCGAGAAAATATTTCAGCAAGCAGACCAAATAGGGGTATTGTCTGCTTGCAATTATATTAATAGATTATCTGCAAGACTCTAATTCGATTTTTATTGAACGAAGTGGTTTCTTATATAGTTAAATTGACCAACGAATAAGCGGAGGCGGGGTGCAGCATAATAATGCGTTGCTGTCGGTTATGGGGGAGGTCGGTTGTGTGAGGCAATAATGGAGGTATTAATGGATTTTTTATTTGTTTAATGTATCAATAGTATGGTTGTACTAGTGAGAGTCCCGTACTTTTTCTGAGGGACGGAAATAAAAATCTACACCTGCAGCAAACTCCTGAATGTGGAATGAAGTGTATAAGGAATGAATAAGTAATTTGAGAAAAAGCTACAGATACCACCAGCACCTGTTATCGGTATCTATGACAGTCCATATAATCAGGTAAATTTTAGGGTATAGTGTAAGATGATTGGGGATTGTAGAGGCAGCGCCATTAATTACACAGACACTAGCTGAACCTGAGTTAGATATTTGGGCATTGATAAATATAATCCTTCCGGTTGATTGATCAAACGAGTCGCTCAGACCTCCTAAAGCTAATGGTATTTTTGGCATTGCCAACCAGAGGGTATGGTAGGCTGTTAAATGAGACTCTGCGACAAATATTGAATGTACCACCCGAGAGTGACAGGCTACCTACTGAGGCATCTGCCCCGATTGAATTGACGCTTCAAGAAAGACTGCAGTCAAGCGTGAGGCCTTTTTTATCTACCTGGTTTTCTCCAGAGCGATAGCGCCTGGAGAAAACCAGGTTTCAGCACTCGCAAGCCCGGAAATGCCAAAGAACACAAGGCAGATAAAAACAGTGGTTAGGATCTTTTTAACAATAATATTCCTTGTATCTCAATTAATTATTTGTGCAGGTGTATTGCATAGTACTTAAACATCTTTCATACGCCGCCTTTAAAAACATTTATCATCGCTGGGAGATAGCAGAATTAGATCGACTGTATGAATGAGGCCGGTCCAATTTCTAATACCTTCCATTAGTAAAGACGAAATGGAATAAATTTTTTGTTGGGGGCGGTTCTTCCCAGTATCAGTAATATTTATGCAGCTACTAAATTTTCAGTAAGTGAGTTTGAGAGTTATGTATTTTTAGGATGGTATGTTGGGTGGGCTGGATGATTTCTGAAGCGTATTCGAATTACAGAAAGCCATGAAAATTAAGATGCCAGTGGGATATCGCTATTCAATAAATAGCCTAAGCATATTTTTAGGGTATCTACTTTTTCAATTTCTTTTAACTGTATTTAAATTCAATTCCAAAATTATTTATAACACAGATTTTGGTGGTACGTTAGGGCGTTGTGAGGAAGAAATGTGAGTCTATTAAAGTAGCGCCAACCACATTGTGTGCAAGCTGAAATGGGAACTCGAAATTGACAGGCTTTGAAGGGACTAACTAATAGCGCCAAGCTAAGGATTGAGGCATTGCTCTTATTGGAACTTACGCACTAACGCCTTATTGGGGATATCTAGTACCACTGTGCCCATATTTACACAGTCTGTTCAAATACGTCGGTAAGGCCTAGAAGCCGCTGGAGGGGGCTATAGCGAAGGCATGTGAAGCCAGGATTGTGGCATTAAAGGATAAAATAGGGGCTGTCTGCGATAGCCAACGGAATACTTAGGGCAATGACCTATTTTCACCATTCTCCACGCTTTGTAGGCTGTTTTTACCTTGTTCAGAGGGTATTTTGTTGGGTTTTTGCTCTCCCGGCCACGGATTCATATTGCTATACTCCGCGCCCCAGAAGGCCCCCTATCTTTCTTTATACGGAGAACTTGATGTCTGATTCACAGTGCGATATTGGCTTTATCGGCGCCGGTGTGATGGGTAAAAACCTAATCATGAACCTGGCGGATAACGGCTACAGGGTCTGTGCTTTCGACCTGGATCACAACCGGCTCAGTGCACTGCTGGAGCAGGACAAGAAAGAGCGTGGCGAACAGCCCGCACGGGTGGAAACCTGCAATTCGTACACTGAGCTGTTGGCAAAGGTAAAGGCACCGCATCTGATTATTCTGTCAGTGCCGGCGGGAGCGCCAGTGGACGATGTCTGTGGGAAGCTACTGGATGCGGGTCTAAAAGCCGATGATATCGTGGTGGATACTGGCAATAGTTTGTGGACCGACTCCGTTGAGCGCGCCAAGCGCTATGAAGGCAAACTGATTTTCTTTACCACGGCGGTATCTGGCGGTGAGGTGGGAGCGCGCTTCGGGCCGTCACTAATGCCTAGCGGAGATCGCTATGCCTGGAGTCGTATTGAGCCTGTTTGGCATGCCATCGCAGCCAAGGTAGATAAGGCCAGCGGCCAGCCCATTGAGCGCTTTGAGCCGGGCAATCCTGTGTGTGAGGGGGAGCCCTGCGCAGCTTATATTGGCCCAATCGGTTCCGGTCACTACGTAAAGATGGTGCACAACGGTATTGAGTATGCCGATATGCAGATGATCTGTGAGGCCTACCATGTCATGCGCAGTGCGCTGGCTATGTCCCCGGTAGAAATTGCCGAGGTGTTTCGCGAGTGGAACCGCGGGCCGTTGAATAGCTATCTGATTAATATCAGCGCGGAAGTCCTGTCTACCCTGGATTCAGTTACCGAGCAACCATTGGTGGATGTAATCCTGGATCGTGCCGGCCAAAAAGGTACCGGGTTGTGGACGGCAATGAGCAGTCTTGAGGTTGGCTGCCCTGCGCCGAGTATTGCCGAGGCGGTCTATGCCCGCTCGCTATCTACGCGCAAAACCCTGCGTACTCGAGCGGCACAAAAATTGAAAGGCCCGGAAATTTCCCCAGTGGCGGCGGAGCAGCGTGAGGAAGTCATTCAGCAACTACATGACGCGCTGTATTGCGCCAAGATTTGTGTGTATGCACAGGGCTTCGACCTGATGAAGCTGGCTGCGCGGGAGCAGGGCTGGCAGCTGAACTTCTCTGAGATTGCACGCATTTGGCGTGCCGGCTGTATTATTCGCGCGGTATTCCTGCAGTCTATTAGCGATGCCTATGAGCGCGATGCCAGGCTCTCCAATCTGTTGTTGGATGATTTCTTTACCCAGCAAATTGCCGAGAATCAGGCCAACTGGCGCCAGGCGGTGGCGAGTGCGACTTTGAACGGTATACCGGTGCCGGCGCTATCCTCTGCATTGAGCTACTACGATGCTTTCCGCACAGAATCATTGCCGGCCAACTTGTTGCAGGGGCAGCGGGACTTCTTTGGTGCTCATACTTTCTCCCGTGTGGACCAGCCTGAGCAGCGCAAGTATCACGTACAGTGGGGTGAGCCGGGCCGCCCCATTACTGAGATATAAGGCTCTGATCAAGCCGGGGTCTCAGGCCCCGCTGTGGGAGAACCCGCACAGGGAGAGGCGATATAGCGTTCTCCCCGGCCGACTTACCTGGCGCATCGCGCCGGGTAAGTAATCAAAACACGACTTCCTCCACTGCTCGTGCCAAGTTATCGGCTTCTGCACGGGAGGCCTTGGCCACGATTTCCTCTACGCTGACTGACTCAGTGTTTACTCCACCGAAAGCCGCAAGCAAGTCCTTGAGCAGGGCAGAGATTTCCAGGGTCATTACGGCAAAATCCGCATCAAAGCGCAGTGCTGCGTTATCCGCATCGGCGCTGTCAGCCTTTTCCAGCAACTCATCGCTGAACTTTACCCGCTTCAGGGATAACTGGTCGTCGACCAGGAATTCCACCCCTCCGCGCCAAACAAGGCCCAGTTTATGTACCTGCAGTCCAGCCACCAAGTGGTTGTGGATTTCTTCTGCACACAGATCCTGGTTTTTACAGCGAATAACACTACCGCTGTCTTTAGGGTCACGCAGTTCGCATTCGTGGCCAAATTCGAACTGTGTGGGGGCCTCAGGTGCGGTAAGCCAATGGGTCATGGTCTGCTGCGGCAGATTCTTGGCAGAAAGCGGTATTACCGCAAGACTGCTGATCGCTTCGCGCAGATTTTCCAGCAATTCTTCAGCGGCAGAGGCTGAGGAAGCATCCACTACCACCCAGCCGTCCTGGGGGGCGATGTAGGCGTAGTGCAGTCGCGAACGGGCGAAGGCTTTTGGGCGCATCTCCAGTAGCACTTCATCCTTGAGGTTTTGCCGCTCCTTGCGGCCAACCTGGCGGGCTTCCTTTTCAGAGATGGCTTGGGCAAGCTCCTCCACTTTTTCATTCACGACCGCTGCAGGTAGTACCTTTTCCTGCTTTTTGGCGCAGATCATTAAGTAGCCATTGGTGGAGTGCACCAGTTGGCTGCCATGGCGTCCTAAAGGGGGGACCCAGCCGTAGCGGGCGGAATCCTGGCTGCCACAGGGCACGAAAGCCTGGGTCTCCAGCAATTCGTTCAATTTTTCGGCGTCCAGGCTAAATTCTTTGGTTAAGCGATAGATACGAAGGTTTTTAAACCACATACATCAGGCCATTTTTATTCAGTTGCGTGTGCGGCCTTCAATTATGCGGAAACTGAGACGAAGCAGCTAGTGAGCTGTTTCCAAATGCCAGATTGTCTACTTTCAGACTGCTTCTTTTAGGTGATGATATGGGGGTTATCAATAGAGATCTCCCAGGCTTTTCGACACTTCAGCTGGTGGGTACCGGCTTCCATGACAAAATCGACGGGAGTGAGGCCCGGCAACTTTAATGTAACAGTAGTCTGGTTGATTGAATAAAGCAGCATTGTTCGGGTACGTCACTGCGTCTTCTGAAAGTTGAGCCCAGGAGGGGAATCAAGATCTCATCGGTGCGGGATACCCGAGATGGCTTCCCTTGCGAAGTATCGGGTCAGTGTTGTATCGCTAGTGTGATGCGGCCAGAAACCAACAGTCTCCCCCGAAGTGATAATCAGGTGGAGGTTGTCCCAGCAGTCATTAATTGACTGGGGAGTGTTCGATCGTATTGCAGAGGGAACAGATGCCAAGTATTAGCGGTGTTACTTATTGTTGGGAAGATCATCCTATTCAGCAGGAAAACCAGTAATTAAGCGGATTTATGCGGCACAAGGGTTTGCTGCCACACTCCATGGGGCGACGCTGGTGACAATGAAATCGATGGGGGCTGACTGATTGGATTCTTAAGTAAATAGCAGGATGCCAAAAATGCAGATTCAAACAAGAATGACCGCTACACCAGTACTTTGAGCCTCCTTTCTAGAAGGTTTAAAGGTTCCATGCCTCTGGTGCCAAGTATATGGATTATAAAAATCAACTGTTTCTAAGATGAGAACATTGAGTTTCAAAGTGCCAGATTGTGTCTATTTTGACAACACTTACAATGGATCCCACTTGCAAATGTACTCAAAGAGGTTTTTAAGATGAAAATTAAACAGGTGATAGCGGCTGCAGCCCTGCTATTTAGTCCAGTAGCATTCGCCGACAATATATTGGTGGTTATGTCTGATGCATCTGAGATGATGTTAAAAGGAGGCACCAAATATGAAACCGGTTTTTATAGTAATGAATTAATGGAACCGGTTAAGATTTTTCTGGATGAGGGACACACCCTGACCTTTGCGTCACCAAAGGGAATGGCACCTACTCTCGATGTAAATTCTGATACTCTCGATCATTATAAAAAGGATCAAGAATATTATGACGCGCACAACTCTTTACTTGAGGAATTAAAGATAACTGACCCGAGCAACTCTCCAGTTGTTAGTTTCTCACGCATTGAACAAATTGGTATTGAGAATTTTGATGCGATATTTGTTCCCGGTGGACATGCCCCTCTGGCTGATCTTGTAGCCAATGATAAGCTGGGTGAATTCCTGATTCACTTTAACAAAAAGGGAAAGCCAACAGGACTGGTTTGTCATGGTCCAGCCGCACTATTGTCAGCACTGCCTAATAGTAAGGAATTTGAGGCCAGTATGAAACGTGGTAAAGAGCCGAAGTCTGTGGCTGGCTGGATTTACGAAAACTATGACCTTACCTCTTTTAGTAATACTGAAGAAGCAACTGCAACCAAATATTACTTGAAAGGAGATGAGTTATTTTATACCCCTCAAGATGCTCTGACTTATGCCGGCGGTGATTATAAGCGTTCAAAAGCTGACTGGGGTGAGAAAATTGTTGTTGATCGCGAGCTTATCACTGGTCAAAACCCTGCATCAGCAGTTGGTGTGGCCAATGAAATGCTAAAAATGATGAAATAACCTGCTCTCTGCTTCATATTTAAGTGGTTTGTAAGCCCAGTCTTAACGACTGGGCCATTTTTTTTAATTGTACTATGTATAAACTCTGTATTTGCCCAATATCTTTTATGATATTTTCTTCGTAATTTGGAGGCGGAATAAAAGATTAGTGTGGAATTTTCATTATTGAATACAGGTTGGATAATTCGGGGCTGATAAGGAGTTTATCAGGTTTGGGGAATAAAGTCATGTTGCTAAGGCAGTAGATATTTCCCATACTTCTCTAAGTATTAAATGTATCGCATTGGTAATGCTATGAATGGCTCGATATTTCAGAAAGGTCATGTTGCTATTATTAGTGGTGGCGCTGACGGGATTGGATTGGCGGCGGCAAAGAAATTTTCATCCATGGGGATGAGAGTCGGCCTAATCGACTTGAATGAAGAAAAAATTTCAGAGGCCCTTGAGGTCTTGCCTGACTCTACGCTTTCATTCGTTGTAGATGTTGGGAATGTTCAGTCATTGGAGAAGGTTAAGGCTGAGATTGTTGATAAATTTGGTCGAATAGACCTTCTTATGAATAACGCTGGTGTAGATTTTCCAAACAAGTGTTGGGAAAATTTTGACAACTGGAAAAATATAATCAACACTAATTTTTGGGGTGTTGTTAATTCCATGCATGTATTTGTTCCTCAGCTTATTTCGCAGGAACATGCCTCCTTAGTAATTAATACAGGGTCTAAGCAGGGTATAACAACACCTCCAGGTAATCCAGCCTACAATGCGAGTAAAGCCGCTGTAAAAGTAGTAACCGAAGCTCTTGAATATCAGCTCAGAGAGCTATCCTATGAAGGTGGGCTACGCAGCAAAAGCAATAGGATTTCATCACACCTGCTAATACCAGGGTTTACTTATACGGGAATGAGTAACAGTCCTCAAAAACCCAAGTCGGCCTGGACGCCAGATCAAGTTATTGATTTTATGTTAGAGCGGATTGAACTTGGCGATTTTTATATTCTTTGTCCTGATAATGATGTAACCCGTGAGATGGATAATAAGCGCATAGCTTGGGCGGCTGGTGATATCATTGAGGATCGACCACCTTTGTCCCGTTGGCATCCAGATTATGCCGATGTCTTTAGACAATATATGGAAACCTGATCGCCTGGTATTAGAAAATTGATAGATTTTTGCTTTCTAAGCCGGTGAGCCGGGAAAGTGAAAACAGGTGAATACGGATGAAAGCCTTTGTATGCCGCCAGGCGGGCCCGGTGATTTTTCCAATATCCCTATTGATACTGTCAAATATTGATTGAATGCTGCTCTTAGAGAACTCAAATCCAATGTAGTTATAGACTAAAAAGAAAGAGAGCCTGGCAGCTCACTTTAGTGAGCTGCCAGGGAAGAAGTTTCGGTGATTGCTCGGTGATTGTTAGCAGGCTACTTTTAATGATATCCCAGTGCAGGCCTCTATTGCTGACCATATGACCCCAATGATCGCGTTCCATACCTTCTCAATAGTAACTGCCAGCAGACCTCGCAAGGTCTTGGCAAAGTTCAGGGCCATATCCTCAAGGGAGTCCAGGAAATAATCCCTTAAGTCTTCGTCTATCTCTTTTGTCGCGATAGCTTTGGCGATCAGTTTTGCCTGAAGGGCTAAGGCTGAAAGCTGACGTTCTGAGAAACCGCGAATCTCAGTGACATCGTGGCTGATAATTGAAGAGGCTGCATCTTTGATACTGGAAATCAGCTGGTTTACGTCTAGTGACATGTCGAAGTCCTTAGCGGTTTAAAAAAGATTCGTAGGTCAGTGCCTGGTCCATGGAAATCACAATCTCATTCTTGAAGAGAGCCACAGCGGTAACACGCAGCCCCTTATCTTCGTCTTCTTCACGCATCTGGTTTAGACTGCTGGAAATTCTCTCCAGAGAGGCAACGCTGGGAGGCTCAGCTTCGAAGGCAATATTGGTTCCCTTGGAATTGAGGTAGTTATTGATCTCCTCCAAGGTGCCTTTGTTGGGAATTGGGCGGGTATTTGACTGCATGACCAACGCATCAATTTTCCCAATCAGGGAATGATAGCTTTGACTTCTCTCTTTGTAGGAATTTTTGCTGGTGCCATGGGAAACTGAGGAAAAGAACTGCATCAGTTCAGCGTTAACTTCTGTTAGGTCTGAATAGAGCTCGGCATCATATCTGGGGGCCAGCTGGGTACAGCTACTGATTAGAATCGCCAGAAAAACGCACAGGGTCGAAATAACCCTCATTGGCTGGTTGGGCGACATCTCTATTCTCCTTGCTATTGGCGTGTTGTTGATATTTTAAATGCTCTGGTAATTATCTCCAGAGCAATTAATTTACGTTAGTAATGGACTAAACTGGTTTCAGGGTGACTTCGTCGCTGGGAATGGTTGTGTTATTTTGCCGCTCAAAGTGCGAAAGTAAAAGCCTCACTGCCTCTTGATTGTCGAAGTAGCGGGAGTGGACCCTGGCTGCCAGCTTGTCTGGAAAAGTACCGTAGGAGCCAATAATCCGCTCATAACAATGATGGGCTTCAGGAACCGCAGAGCCGCTGGCAAACCAATCTGAGTGAGATTTAATATCGATCCATTCGATCAGGTCCTGTCGCTGTGACAACGCCAATACCTCATTTTGTAACCACGGCGCCTGCTTGCCCAATACTTCGATTAGGGAGCCCATGGTCAGTATACGCACAGGAATTCCGATGGGCGGAAGGTCGGCAAACAAGTCTACGGTGACCACGCTGCCAAAGCTATGCCCGACAATAGTTACCGACTGGTATTCCTCCTGCGCCAAGTTGTTTTCCAGTTGCTCGCGTACGCGGCGGATAATTTCATAGCGGACTGCAGGCTTACCCCTAGATGCAGGCTCATTGGTGAGATAACGCTTACAGAAATCCGAAATGTCCACCAGTAGCGAGACTGGCATCAAGGCCACCACAGCAGTGGCCACCGCCCAAATCCGCCAGCCGCCAATATACTCCACTGAGTGTTTCAATTTTTCTACCAGGGGGTACAGGGGGTTATCAGCAGCAGGTTCAATCGCTTCCACAAATAAAATAATTGTACCAAGGTACCAAACAATAAAGGCAAGGGCGGACAAGGTAAGACCAAATGTCAGATACTTACGTTGGAGAACTCCCGTCCAGATATGCAGGTTTGCCAGCCAAAACCAGATAAGGGAGAAGCCCCTTGCGAGTCTTGTTTTCAGTGTTTGCTGGGTAATACTGGGAACCAGGTCGTTCCAGTAGGCCTCTGTCAGGTCCAGCTCCAGGGAATGTCTACTGGACGAAACCCGTAAGCGATTTACTCCGGGAGGTACAGACGGGTCTGCGATGGGGGTGAGGGGCATACGCTCACTTGCCGCGATAAGACCTTCGGTAAACTCAGAGAGTTGCGCGGTGCTGGTTACTCTTGTAAGCCCGGGGATCAGCAAAATCAGGCTTCTATTCATGATATTTCCAAATGATCGGCATCAGTAGCACAGGTGTTTCTTGTTGGTTGGAGTCCACTAGCCCTAATGGCCAGATTGGCTTTTATTGATCAGTACTAATTGGTAAAAAGTCAGCAGTACTACATCCCAGTGATGAAAACTTGCTCTATAACCGGATTAACCAGTTAAGTTGAATGAGGCTATGGGAGCCTGTTGCTGATCAAGCGAGTATTGCCGTTTTATATTTGATAGTGAAGGAGAAGTAAACAGCTGGTTATTGGTAAAGCATCGACTATCCATGCAAGTTATGAATTGTAGGTAGCCCTACAGAAGCTTAGGCTGAAATCAGGCAAAGCTCTGAAAGTCAGCTTGAGATGATTGACGATGCTTCGTTCCAGGTTGATTATTCAACAACTTCAGTTTTCAATTCCACAAGAACAAATTCGTTGCCGTATAAATCTTCAAAGTGGGCAAACTCTGCATTGGTTTCAGATCTGTGAGGTTTAGTGAACTCTACGTCATTATTGATCAGGCGTTGGTATTCATCTTCAAAATTATCTGTGTATATCACTGCGCAAGGCTGTCCGGCCGTCTGCCTCCCGATATTTTGCTTTTGGGTCTCAGAGGACGCTTGCAGTAGCCAAATACCCATATCTTTTTGCTTGGGGAGACGAACATGGACAAATCGAAGTGGTGGAGCTTCGGAGTCTATAAATACCTCAAACCCTAATTTATCCCGGTAAAACTGAATAGCTTCATCATAATCCCTTACCAGGATTACCAGTCTCCCAATAGAGTTCATAATTTATCTCCACCGTAATTTGTATAGTTTGTTATTTATATTCTGTCGATGGCGCATATTTTTCCGCCTGTGGAGAATTTTACTGAAGCCCAGGAAGAAGTGAATGTGGTTTGTCGGAAGGTGCGACAGAAATACAGCTTTGGACAGGGTTTTTTTTGAATTAAGACCACACTTCGTGAGCTGGGCATATATTGAGATTCGCTAAAAGACTATTTTTGCCCAGCCTAACCGTATATTCGATTTATTTCCAATAATTCAGCCTTCCAAGAGGAATGGATTCTGGCTGGCCCATAACAGGCGGAGAAAATTTATGGGATTACGTAATATTTGTAAAGCTAGAGTTCTGCTCTGCAGGCTGGTTTCAACTGCCCTAGTTATCCCTTTTACAATTACTACCCCAGCTGAAGCTTGTACACGAATACTATATGAAACTGGTAGTGGAGAGTACATCACTGGAAGAAGCATGGACTGGAGTGATGTTAAGGCGGCTATGGACTTCTGGGCTTTTCCCAAAGGAATGCAACGCAATGGTGGCGTTGGTAAGGGCTCTATATCCTGGAGATCCAAGTATGGCTCTGTCGTAATTAGTATCTATAAATCGGCAACCTCAGATGGCATTAATGAAGCTGGATTGGTAGGAAACCTGTTATATCTGGCTGAGGCTGATTATGGAAACCAGGATGCTCGAGATAAGCCAGGGATCTCAGTTGGGGCATGGCTACAGTACTTTCTGGACAATTATCGCACAGTTGATGAGGCCGTAAGTGCGATGAAGCAGGAGCCCTTTACAGTGGTTGGTACAGATTTACCAAATGGACGGCCTGCATCGGCACATATCGCCATTTCAGACCCATCAGGTGATTCAGCAATATTTGAATATATAAAGGGTAAGTTGCAGGTACACCATGGCAGGCAATATACAGTAATGACCAACTCCCCAGTTTATGGACAGCAACTGGCTATAAATACGTACTGGAACCTTATTGGAGGACAGAATTTTCTGCCCGGTACTATAAGTGCCGCTGATCGCTTTGCCCGAGCCAGCTATGCTCTTAAGTCTTCCCCAAAATACAATGAGCGGCGTGATGCACTAGCTTCTGTATTTTCTCAAATCCGTGCAGTCAGCGTCCCATTGGGGATGAGTGACCCAGAGAAGCCCAATATTGCCTCTACGCTTTGGCGTTCCGTGATAGACCAGACCTCAAAGCGTTATTATTTTGATTCAGTTATAAACCCTTCAGTCATCTGGGTAGATCTGGACAAGTTAAATCTCAGCGCTGGTGCTAAGGTTATGAGTATGAGGTTAGATACTCCTGAAAACCGTGGAGGGGAGGCGGATTCACTGTTTAAGCCGGCGAGCCCTTTTAAGTTCCTGGCACCGGAGTGAGTTAATTATTCGTCAACCATTGATGTGGCACAATTAACACTTGATTATAAAAAATAGAATTATTTCAGTAGAGGGTGTCGCATTTAAATTTCGATATGTATATTTATTAAAGCTCAATTGTCAGATTTGGGGTTCTTGGTTTCACGTTTTAATGTTGAGAAGTTAATTGTGAAAGTATGTTATTGTTGGTTGGAAAATTTAATTTTTATGGGAGTAATTGTGAGTAATGATTTTTATCAGGCACCAAGAGGTGATTTGATGGCGAGTAAAACTGGAGCAAAAAGCGTATCGGAATACTTGACCCAGTCGTGTATAGAGGTGGAGGGAGCTGCAGCTTTATCCCGGATAAAAATTATTTGGGGGCTTCGACTTTCTGGTAACTTCGTATTTCTTGCCGCCCTAGTATACTTTATTGCTTTGTTATTTTCCCTGGAGCTGGATGGAGGGCTAATAGTGCTCGGGGTCTTTATCGGGATGTGGGTATTGGAAAGTTATGTGATTATTGCATTTTTTTCAATAGCGAACCTGGTGTGTAGCTCCTCTGCATATATTTTCAAGCCTTTATTTGTTGAATATTCCATTTGGAACCATTCTCTCTGTAGTTCATTTCGTGAATATAAATAAAGTGCAGTTTGAAAAAGATTAGCAGGTATAAGGTTGAGGTCTTAATTTTATTGTTGTCGACGGGTGATGGAATTCGAAGTGCGACTTGAGGGAGGGAAGAATGTCCGAAGAGCTAACTGTTCGTTTAATGAAAAGAGAGGAAGTTACTCTTTTGGTGGATTGGGCAGCTGAAGAGGGGTGGAACCCTGGGTTAAATGATGCGGAGATTTTTTGGAATACTGACCCTGAAGCGTTTATTGCGGCGGATGTTGGCACAGAGCTAATTGGAGGTGGGGCAATTACTTCCTATGGTGGGGAGTACGGCTTTATGGGTTTTTTTATCATACGTCCTGAATTCCGTAAGCGCGGTTACGGAAACAGCCTGTGGCAGATGCGGCGGGACAAAATGATAGCACGACTCTCTCCTGGGACAGTTGTTGGTTTGGATGGTGTTTTTGAAATGCGGGACTTCTATGCTAGAGGAGGGTTTGTTTTCTCACATCGTAACCTACGTTTTGTTTATAGCTCATCGAGCAGGAAGGTCAGTTTTCATAAAAATATTATTCCTGCCGATCAAATATCTTTTGATCAGTTGGCTCAATATGATAGAACCTGCTTTCCAGCATCCAGAGATAATTTTTTACAGGAGTGGATGTCTCAGCATTACTCCAGGGCCGTTGGTTATGTTGATGATGGGCATCTGGAAGGATATGGAGTAATGCGCCAATGTAGAAAAGGATTCAAGATTGGGCCTTTGTTTGCAAATAATCAACAAACTGCTGAAGTTATTTACAGCTACCTGGTGAATTCTGTAGCAGGCACCGAGGTGTTTTTGGATGTTCCGGAAAATAACCCTGCAGCAATGTCTTTAGTCCGTCAATTTGGTATGAAGGAAATCTTTGGTTGTGCCAGGATGTACCTAGGGTCTACACCGAAAATCATGCATGATCGTGTGTACGGCGTAACAACTTTTGAGCTGGGCTGATGCTAAAGAGAGATCTAACTGGTTATGAGGGGAAACCTCCCCACCCACATTGGCCTGGTGGAGCCCGGGTTGCTGTGCAATTTGTCCTGAATATAGAAGAGGGAGCTGAATCCAGTATTGTTAATGGTGATACTCAGTCCGAATCCTATTTACACGAGTTGGTTGGCAGGCTGCCGCGGGTAGGGAAGAGAGATTTTAGTGTTGAGAGTATGTATGAGTATGGCTCTCGCGCAGGAGTTTGGCGGTTGCTTGACCTTTTTGGGGAGAGAAAGCTAAGCCTGACAGCATTTGCATCGGGATTATCTCTTGAGTTGAATCCTAAAATTGGAAGCGCATTGGTTGCTGCTGGACATGAAGTCGCTGGGCATAGTTACCGTTGGCTGGACTATCAAAATGTCTCAATTGAGGATGAGCGGAGAGATATAAAACGTACTATTAAAATTATCAAACGAATAACTGGATCCCCTCCCTCCGGCTGGTATACAGGTCGAGCTAGCTTGCATACGCGAAAGCTGCTAGATGTTGAGGATGATATTCTGTATATCTCTGATTCATACAGTGATGACCTGCCTTATTGGCAATCAGGTATGTCCAAAAAATTGATAGTGCCTTATACCTTAGTGAATAACGATATGAAATATCTAATGCCTAATGGTTTTCCCTCAGGAGAGGATTTTTTCCTGTTGTTAAAGGATGCCTTTGAGTTCCTTTGGAAGGAAGGCAAAAAGCATCCAAAAATGATGAGTGTTGGCTTACATAGCCGAATTAGTGGGCATCCAGCAAGGGCGATGGCTGTTGCTCGGTTTCTGGATCATATTATGGGGTTTAATTCCGTTTGGATTTGCCGTCGAGAGGAAATTGCTAAACACTGGATGCTTGTGCACCCTGAGGGAGTTAAATCAATAAGGTAACCAGAAATGGAGGTATATCATTTTCGCTGAATGTATAGTTTTAAGTTTGTTTTGGCTATCAAGGGTGTTTTTCAGTTACTTCTCTAGCTACTCCCTATAATTTTTGTATGAACTCTCGATGTTTATGTTATCAATTTGGTTGCAGTAGCTGGCAGCTTTTGTTTATTCGGCTAACCAGCTAGGTGGTATGCGGATCTAAATATTGATAATGAATCTTCTAGTATTGGTGGTTTTTGAGCGAAATATCTCCGTTTTTATATTGCCCATAAATAGTAAAGGGAAGGGCGACTGTATCTGTTGCTGTAGACATAACGCCATCCACCAGATAAATTCCAAGAAGTAAATCGGCGTTTATTGATTCGCTAGCTGAATGCATTTTACAGAAATTATAAGAGAGGCCGCTATATACTCTGGGGATGGATTCGCAGTAAGATTTTTCCTTCTTCAGGCTGGCTGCAATTTCTCGGTCCGTACTGGATAATGTGGTGAAGGTGCCGCAGGCGGTCAGGGGAAGAATGCTTAATATCAAAAATAGTTTTTTCATCTATTATGTTTTCTTTATGGTCTTAAAACTGATTGCCGAGGTGTGATTCAAGCTCTATCTCACCTCTGAGTGAGCTATCCGGGTTTGTCTTGATATAGGCCCTCCTTGAGATTATTTCAATCAGATGCCAGGCCTTTGCATAACTGTTGGATTGGCAAGTAAAAATTCTAAAATACTACTTTTATGTGTCCTTTGTGCTTAACGGATTTAATTGACTGGCCGTTATTAAGTGGATTTGAGCCGAACTTTTTAGTTTATATTCCCGCTTAACTCTTATTTTTTTAATCTCAAGCTGTGGCAGTGTTCGTCATTAAGGCTTCTTTCCCCAGTCTGCGGTTATTCCATATTCTTTCCAATATTGCCGCCTCAACCAATACCAAGGTAAAGCGAACTGGAGCCACTGGGTGCTGAATATTTAAAAAGCTCTATAAACTTCCTTGTTAAGTTCTCTGACAGAATCCCAGTGATGATTCATGTTGGTCGAAAGAATGCTAACTAAAATCTGGCTTCTTATGCTCTCATCCATGTCTTACTTAACGCAGTTGTGTTGACCAGCTTACTCGAAAAAAAGTTCCAAGGAAGCCTTTTATAGAAGGATAAGTTTTCAGGTGGGGTGTTGATGCTTTAATTGAAGATCGAATATTTTCTATTAATGGTATTTCATGATGGGTTCATGATTTTTATGGGTACTGGAGTACGGTTTAGGTGGGTTTGTGTGTAGAGAGTCCGCCTCAGGTCGACCCTGAAAGGCGGAACTAAATATTTTTCTACAGGAAGTGGCTGCTAAGAGATAAGCAGAAGATCCAGTTAGCTTCGTGTCGGAACCGCCTGCACAACCTTAATAAAGTAATCCCAGAAATTGGCAACACTTTGGATGTGAACTCTCTCTTCCGGTGAGTGAGCGCGACGGATGGTGGGTCCAAAAGAGACCATGTCCCAGTTGGGATAAGGCTTTGCCAGGAGTCCACACTCAAGGCCTGCGTGGATGACTTTCACTTCTGCAACTTTTCCAGTCATTTCCTTATAGACGTCTTTCATCTTTGCCAATAAGGGGGAGCTGGGGTTTGGTGTCCAGCCGGGGTAGGCGTTATCCAATCGGGTTTTGGCTCCGGCCAGCTCAAAAGTGGCAGCTACATCCAAACCGTGATGGTCGCGAGCGCTGTCGGATAGACTACGTACCAGACATTGAACTTGAACAAAGCTCTGGCCGTCCTTCTTGCCAGTGGTAACCCGGGCCAGGTTATTGGAAGTTTCGGCGATACCTTCCAATGCTGTGCTCATGCGTTCCACGCCATTAGGGCAGCAGCGTATAGCGCGAATGAATTTTAATTGGGTCTCGGCGTCCATGGTAACCAGAGGAGCTTCGGTATTTTCCAGGGAAATTTCCAAGGCCGCTTCACTATCCAGTTCTTGGGCAATAGTTGAGCTTTCGCGATTAACAATTTGCTTCAGTGTTTCCTGGGCCTCAGCCGGTACAGTGATAGTGCTGAAGGACTCACGAGGAATTGCATTGCGCAGGCTGCCGCCATCAAGCGTGGCGATTCGCAAATCAGGAATATCGCGTAAGGCCGTATCGATAATGCGGTTGGCGATTTTATTGGCATTGCCACGACCCTTGTCAATATCCAGGCCGGAGTGTCCGCCGCGCAGGCCGCGTACAGAGAGCTTATAGGCTTTAACCCCTTCAGCTACGGGTGCTTCGGAATAATTGAGGGTGGCGTTGACATCAACGCCACCGGCGCAGCCAATGTAAAGCTCACCCTCGTCCTCGGTGTCGAGGTTAAGTAATAAATCTGACTCGAAATAGCCCGGTTGCAGGTTTTTGGCTCCAGTCATACCGGCTTCTTCATCAATAGTGAGTAATGCTTCCAAGGCCGGGTGGGGGATGTCGGTGGACTCCATCAGGGCCAGAATCGCGGCTACCCCAATACCGTTGTCGGCGCCGAGTGTGGTGCCTTTGGCGGTAACCCATTCACCGTCTATGTAAGGTTTGATGGAGTCTGTGAGAAAATCGTGTTCGGTATCGGCATTCTTTTGCGGCACCATGTCCACGTGGCTTTGCAGGGCCAGAGTCTTGCGATCCTCCATTCCGGAAGTAGCTGGCTTTTTGATAATGATATTGCCAACTTCATCCAGTTGGACTTTTAATCCGCGGCCTTTAGCAAATTCAACAATATGCTCCACTACACGCTCTTCGTGCTTGGAGGGGCGGGGGATTTCACAGAGCTTGGCGAAATGTTTCCAGAGTGGGGTGGGGTTCAGCTCGGCAATAGTACTCATTGGAGGCCTCGAAATCTTTTGTATGGATTAACCCGTCGCAGTGGGTGCCATAGTGAGAAATCGTAGTACCGGTGTTGCGACGGAAAAGGGCCCGGCTGGAGCCGTGCCCTTTAAGGGAATAGCGCTTTAATTATTTTCCGTAGCGCTGCTGTCTAGGGAGCTTTCTTTTACAAGCTCAAATGCGATACGTCGTTTATCGACATCCGCAGAGACCACTTTAACGGTGACGCTTTGCTCGAGCTGAAAGCTCTGCTCGTCATGGGTCAGGATCAGATGCTTGCCGTCAAAAGTTGGCAGGTTTTTCTTGTTGCCATTCAATCGCACAAATCCGTCGATGCCAAACTGGTCCAGACGTACGCCGAGCCCGGCACCGTTCACCAGGGCGATCTTTCCGGTAAACGCCTGACCAACTTTATCCTGCATAAATTGCGTATAGAGCCATTGCTCCAGGGCGCGGTTTGCCTGACGGCCGCGTACCAGGCTGTCCTGCAAAGCTTCAATCTGTTCATCACTAAGATTTTTTGCAGATGTCTCTTGCTTGGCTGCACGCAGGACACGGTGATTGTGCAGGTCATTGTATTTGCGGATTGGAGAAGTGACGGTGGCGTAAGCGCCCAAGCCCAAGCCCAGATGCGTGCCGGCTTTGTTGTCGAACTGACCGGGTCGCAGCATGCGCTTCAATACGGCGAGCAGGTTGCGCATCTTGTCGTCTTCGTGGGTTTCCAGGTGTTTGACCAGTGCCAGGTAGTTTTCCAGTTGGCTGAGATCTTTCTCAGCGTGCTCGGGCAGCATTTCCTTTAGCAGGCTGCGGACTTCACCCATGCGCTCTTCACGGAAGCCCAGATGTACTGAGAAGCAGCCCTGTTGCAGTTCTGCCAACTTCGCACCGATGCTGATGTTGGTTGCCAGCATGGCTTCTTCAACCATACGCTGGGCAATATTGCGATCCTGTTTCTCGATGCGCTCAATCTTGCGCTGCTCGTTGAGGTGGATCTCGTAGTCGGGACGATCCTCCATTGCCAGGGAGTGGCCTGCGCGATATTTGGCGCGGGCTTTATATAGGGCAGCAAGGTTGCGAAGGCTCTCTTTTTGCTCCTCCGGCACAGCGGTTTCATCACCCACGACAAATTGGCTAACCTGGTTGTAGCTCAGTTTGTGCTGGGAACGAATAGCGGCAAATTCGTATTGGCTGGAAGCAATCTCGCCATCATTCTCGATATCTATATGTACCACTAGTACCGGGCGCAGTTCGCTGGGTATCAGGGAGAAGAGGTCTTCACACAGATTGCGCGGCAGCATCGGCAGGGTTTCGCCGGGGAGATACTGGCTGTGGGCGCGCTTGAAGGCCTCTTGATCCAAGTGGCTGCCCTCTTCGATAACGCTGGAAGGATCGGCAATGGCAATATGTAAAGTCCAGCCGCCTTCATGCGCTGTAACCGCGAGAGCATCGTCCATATCACGGGTGCTTTCCGCATCAATAGTTACGAAGCCCAGCTCGGACAAATCCTTGCGTTCGGCAGTGATGGATGTGATTTGATCAGCAATACTGCCCGCCTGTTTCTCTGCCGCCTGGCCAAACTGCTCCGGCAGTTTGTATTGGGCCACAACATAGGCATGTTCGATCCCGGGCATCTCCGGCTTACCGATAACGGTTTCTACTTTGGCCTGGGCACGTCCATCCTTAAAGGGGTGGCGATTGACTTTACAGGCAATAAATTCGCCAGGTTGTGCTTTGCCGCGTGCTTTGGGGGGCAGAAAGATCCAGCGGGTCAGGCCGTTCTGGGTGGGCTGGATAAAGTGGCCCTGGCCCCGCTGTACATATTGACCTACCAGGTAGTCCAATTGGCTATTGATAAGGGTATCCAGCTCGGCTGTGAGCTTGCCTTTGTTCTCTTCCGAAATGCAGACGCGAACCTGGTCACCAGGGAAAACACGTTCCATCTCATTGGGGGGTAAGAAAGCCTCCCGTCCATCTTCCAGCTCCACAAAGCCAAATTTGCCGTTGCTGCCGCGTACCCGGCCCTCGGCAAACTCCTTACTGGAGCGAATATCTGTTTTCAGTTGTGAAAGTTGTTTCAGAGCGTCGGCATTCAGCATCGAGTTTATCTCTCGGGTCGATTTGGGCGCGGATTCTACCAGACCATGCTGACACGGTGTAACGGGGTCAGGTAATGGAAAAAAGTAACTTAATGCCAGCGGGGCGGTAGGAGTTGGGATGAAGGAGAGGCCAGGATTGCTGACTACCTGGACCACTATATTCCCGAGGGATCATTTGTCCTAAAAAAGTATGCTTTGTGTGACAATTTAGCTATTGCTTTGTGGTTATGTGCAAAATATGCAAACTTTATCTGCCGAAGGTGGATATAATCTTACCCCTGAATAAAAACAGATAAGGGCTGTGGTTGTTCCCCAGCTGTAGAACCGGCTTTCCGGAGAGGAACAGTTAATGAGTATTTTTTCCCATTCCGCCTACGATAAACACGAACAAGTGGCGTTTTACCAGGATGCTAAGAGCGGGCTCAAGGCCATTATCGCGGTGCACAATACGAATTTAGGTCCCTCACTGGGTGGCTGCCGCATGTGGCCATATGCCGATGATGGTGAGGCATTGAATGATGTATTGCGGCTTTCCCGTGGAATGACTTATAAGTCTGCAATGGCAGGCCTCAAACTTGGTGGCGGGAAATCTGTAATTATCGGTGACCCGCGCAAGGAAAAGACCCCCGAATTGCTGCGTGCTATGGGAGAGTTTATCAATACCCTTGGTGGTCGCTATATCACCGCAGAGGACTCTGGCACCAGTGTTGCCGACATGAGTGTTATTGGTGAGACAACCGAATACGTATCCGGTCTGTTTGCGGGCTCTGAATACGGAGGTGATCCGTCTCCCTCAACTGCCTATGGTGTGTTTGTGGGCCTCAAGGCTGCAGTGGAGCACCGTTGGGGTAAAACCGACCTGACCGGCCTGAAAGTATCCATCCAGGGTGTTGGCAATGTGGGCTTCCGGCTGGGTAAATTGTTGAAAGATGCTGGTGCAGAGTTATTTGTAACCGATATTTTTCAGGACAATATCGATCGCGCGGTAACTGAACTGGGCGCCATTGCTGTCACCGCTGATGAAATCTTTGATCTCGACGTAGACCTCTTTGCCCCCTGTGCCATGGGTGCGATTCTCAACGATGACACCATCTCCCGCCTGAAAGTGGGCGCTGTGGCAGGTGCGGCCAACAACCAGTTGGCAGAAGAGCGACACGCTGCGGCACTGCGTGAGAAAGGTATCCTTTACGCCCCTGACTATGTAATCAATGCCGGTGGCATTATCGATGTGTACTACCAGCAAAAGGGTGATTATGACGCTGGTGAGGTCCGTGCGCATATCGAGGCGATTGGCGACACAATGAAAGAGGTGTTTGTGCGCGCAGATGAAACAGGTGAGACCACGGCGCATGTGGCTGACCGTATAGCCGAGGAACGCTTTGGCCATCATTCTGTGACTGGTGATACTGAGAACAAGTCCGGCACAGTAGCCGCATAACCGCTATTCGGCGCTGGAGATGTGCCGGTGACCTGATCGCCACAGGCGATTGGTATCATCGCTTCTCTCTGTGATGTATTTTTTTGGGCACTTTAGTGCCCATTTTTTTGTCTGAAAGTTGTCTTGTCGATCTGGCAACCGGGTAAGATGTCGGATCAACTGTTTGAATGTGCTTGGGGATTTAGCTAAAAGCAGGAGAGAATCCTGGCCTAAACTTGCCATCCTGAAGCTGCGGTTATTAAGAGGGAGTGACAATATGGACTGGCGTCCAGTGCTCATCAGTGTCGTTATCGCCACTGCAGGTTTTACCGGTTGCGGAAAGTCTGTCGACAATACACCCCATGCGCTATCTGTGGATACTGAAGCTGCGGCCAGTAGCAAGGCGGCTGCTTCGGATAAAGAGGCCTATGTTCCGCCACCGGAACTGGATATTCCCTATCACAAAGAAGTGCTGCCCAATGGGTTGACTGTGATCGTCCATGAGGACCGCAAAGCCCCGGTCGTCTCCACCAACATCTGGTACAAGGTGGGCTCCAAAGATGAGCCGAAGGGCAAAACTGGCTTCGCGCACCTGTTTGAACACTTGATGTTTAACGGTAGTGAAAACTATCCCGGTGAGTACTTTGAGCCCTTCCAGCGCTCAGGGGCCACAGATATGAATGGCACCACCAATAACGATCGCACCAATTACTTTGCCACAGTGCCAAAAGGAGCCCTGGATATGGCCCTGTGGATGGAGTCCGATCGGATGGGGCATTTCAAAGGTGCTATTACCCAAGAGGTGCTCGATGAACAGCGCGGAGTGGTTAAAAATGAAAAGCGCCAGGGTGAAAATGCACCTTACGGTAGAGCTTTCGATATCATTGCCAAAAGCACTTTTCCCGCAGATCACCCTTACTCCTGGACACCGATAGGTTCCATGGAGGATCTGGATAATGCCAGCCTGGAAGATGTGAAAAAGTGGTTTGCGGATCACTACCAGCCGGCCAATGCCACTTTGGTGATTGCCGGTGATGTCAGTGTCGATGAAGCCATGGCCAAGGCGCGCAAGTATTTCGGCGATATACCCAGCACGGGTGTTCAACCACGTATTAAAAACTGGGAGTTGCCCACCCAGGTCAATAAGCGCGAAGTAGTTCATGAAAATGTGCCACAAACCCGCATCTACAAAGTTTGGAATGTACCGGCGGTTGGCAGTAAAGAGGAGCACGCACTTGAGCTGATGACTTCTTTGTTGGCGAATCGCAAAAACTCACTACTGTATCGCCGCCTGGTGCGGGATGAAAAGGTGGCGACGAGCGTCAGTGCTTTTTATTACGGGCGCCAGCTGGCTGGGCAACTGATGATTATTGTTGATGTAAAGCCCGGTCAATCTGTCGATAAAGTTGAAAAACTTTTGAATAAGGAGTTGCGCCAGTTTGCAAAGAATGGCGTGAGTGCCGAAGAGTTGCGCCGGGTTAAGCAGGGTGAGTTTGCCGGACTGGTAAAAGGGCTGGAAAAAACCGGCGGTTTTGGTGGTAAGAGCGATATTCTCGCTCGCTCTGAGTTTTATTACGGCAACCCAGGGGCACTGCTTAAAGGTGTGGGGGCCTATGCCAAGGTCTCCGCACTGGAGGTACAGGATGTGGCGAAGCAGTGGCTGAAAGATGACTCCTACACCCTGATTATTGAGCCTGAGAAGGAGTACACGGCTGCCACAGAGGGCGCCGATCGCAGCAAATTACCTGAAGTTGATAAAACGGTAGAGCTGGAACTCCCCAAGCAGCGAGAATTTACTCTAAAGAATGGTCTCAGGGTGGTTCTGGCGGAGCGCCACGATACGCCGGTTGTGTTGATGAACCTTCAATTTCGTAGTGGTGCCTCCGCAGACAGTCATAAACCGGGCCTCGCTTCAGTGGCTGCACAAATGCTCAATGAAGGCGCCGGTGATTTGGACAGTCTGGAGTTCAGTGCGCGCTCGGAGGAACTGGGAGTGAGCATTGGTGGCGGCAGTGGGTTGGATTACAACTCCATCAGTATGAGTGCTCTCAAGACGCAGCTGGAACCCTCACTGGATCTGTTTGCCAAGGTGGTGACTGAACCCCGCTTCCCCGAGTCGGATCTCGAGAGAGTGAAATCCAATCGACTGGATGCCATTGCCCAGGAAAAAGCACAGCCACAGGGCTTGGCCCTGCGTGAACTACCGCCACTGCTGTTTGGCTCCGAGCACCCCTATGGCTCACCCTTGACTGGCTCTGGTACACCGGAAGGAATTAAGTCCATTACTCGAGAAGATCTGGTGAATTTCCAGAAAACCTGGGTGAGGCCGGACAATGCGACTCTGACCGTTGTGGGTGATGTAACGGAAAAAGAAATTGAACCTCTCCTAAACGAGACACTTGGGGGCTGGAAAACACCCAAAGCTGAATTGCCAAAGATTGAGGTGTCCAAAGTGGAGCGGCCGCAAAAGGCCCGGGTGTATTTACTGGATCGCCCCGGGGCACAGCAGAGCTTTATAATGGCTGGGCTGGTTATGCCGCCCTGGCAGCCTCAGGGAGCCGAGGCCTTTGATGCGATGGCCAACATTATTGCGGGCAAATTTACCTCCCGGGTAAATATGAATTTGCGCGAGGATAAGCACTGGTCTTATGGAGCCCGTGCGGTTTCCATGGATACGGAAGGTCAGCGCCCCTATATCCTGTTTGCGCCAGTGCAAACCGATAAAACCGCACCTGCAATAAAAGAGCTGGTAAAAGAATATCGGGATTACCTGAGTGATCGCCCAATTACGGAGAAGGAGCTGGAAGACTATCGCAACGATGAGGTGCTCAAGCAGAGCGCACGTTTCCAGACCAAGGGGCAATTGCTCTCCAGTATCAACTGGCAGGTAGAAAAGGGCTTGCCTGAGGAGTATATCGCCGAATATCCGCAGCGGGTTTCTGCTTTAAATACTGAAAAAGTAGAGGCTTCCGCACAGGAATTTCTCGCGCCCGATCAGTTTACCTGGGTGATTGTTGGAGACCTGGACAAGATCCAAGGAGAAGTAGAGGCATTGGATATTGGCCCGGTGGAAGTCCTGCCTGCAAAAGATTAATACTGCCTCGAAATAATCGCCCCCTCTCATTTGAGTGGGGCGATAGCCTTTTTAAGAGGGGTTGGCTGTGTCCTTCAGGATATTCAAAAATAGATGATCAGGCCTTGAAGCTGGGCCGCAGTTTAAGTTGTTCGCGCCAGCGGATCAGGTGGGGGTGCTTTTCGGCATCCGGTCGCAGGTTTTGTACCTTACCAAAATCCAGGCTGCAAACCATACCTATATCCGCAACTGAAAAATAATCGTCAATCAGGTACTCGTGATCAGAAAAGTGATCGTTCAGCACGCCCATAAACTTCATTGCACGCTTGCCGGCATCTTCTCCAAATTCCGGGTAGACATTCATACGGTCTTTAAAAAACCCTGAAACATGCTGGAAGCACATTCCTACAGACAACATTAAATTGAAGTCAGCGCGGCGAGTCCACATTTCTACCAGTGCTTTTTCTTTGGCATTGCGCCCAAATAGAGGCGGACTCGGGTGTAGTTCCTCGAAGTAACGCTGGATTGCCACGGATTCCGCGATATGGGTGCCGTCATCCAGTTGCAATACGGGCACTTTTTTATTGATATCCTTGCTGCGAAACTCCGGGGTGAGGTTTTCCCCTTTGGTAATATCCACCGGAGCAAACTCAACATCGATGCCTTTTTCTGCCAGGTACATACGAACCCGGCGGCAATTGGGTGCGCTCGCAAACTCATAGATTTTCATAGGGGCTTCCTCTCACCTTGGCGATTACGGTAAATTGTGCGACTTCCAATAAAAACAAGACAAATCTAAGAGAGATTTACTGGTGACGACAATGACAACAAGTGCCAAGAGAAACAGCTTCTTTCACCGCACTGCCATCGCCCTGGCGATTTGTGCCGGTTTTTTCAGCCTGCAGGTATCTGCGGAGAGTATCGCTATCTACGCGGGAAAACTGTTTGATAGCACTAATGGAAAACTACTGGAAGATCGCACTATCCATATTGTCGATGGCCGTATTGAATCAGTGCAAAAAGGTTTTGCAAAGCGGGATAGGGAGTCTCTGGTAGATCTGCGCGACTACACGGTACTGCCGGGGCTGATGGATATGCACAGCCACCTTACTTACGAGTTTGGTCCCCGTGCCTATATGGAGTCCTATACCTGGAACCCAGCGGATTTTACTTTGCGAGGCGTTGATGCGGCCAACCGCACTTTGCAAGCCGGTTTTACCACCATTCGCAATCTGGGGGACCACGATAATGTCACCGTGAGCCTGCGCCGGGCTATTGAAGCAGGCACGATTGAGGGGCCGAGAATTTTTACCGCGGGTAAGTCGATCGCCACTACCGGCGGTCACGCGGACCCGACCAATGGACGTCGTGAGGATTTGGTTGGCAGCCCTGGCCCCGTTGATGGTGTTGTCGATGGACCAATCTCTGCGCGCAAAGCGATTCGCCAGCGCTACAAGGACGGTGCAGATTTGATCAAAATCACTGCTACCGGTGGTGTTTTGAGTGTCGCAAAAAGTGGGCAAAATCCGCAATTTATGCAGGATGAGCTGGAGGCTATCGTCTCTACGGCCAAGGACTATGGGTTTACCGTAGCGGTGCATGCCCACGGTAAGGAAGGAATGATCCGCGCTATCCGCGCTGGAGTGGATTCTATTGAGCATGGGACTTATATGGATGAAGAGGTGATGAACCTGATGCGGCGCAACAATACCTGGTTTGTGCCGACCTTGATGGCAGGGGAGTGGGTGACTGAAAAATCAGCAATTGAGGGATTCCTGCCAGAAATTGTACGACCCAAGGCGGCGACCATGGGTCCGCTTATGCAGGAAACTTTTTCCAAGGCGTACAAGCGCGGGGTAAACATTGCCTTTGGGACCGATACCGGAGTAACTCGACACGGGGAGAATGCGCGGGAATTTATCCTGATGGTGCAGGGTGGAATGAGTCCTGCTGATGCAATCCGCTCCGCAACCTGGAATGCAGCACAATTACTACAAGTCCAGGATGAACTGGGTAGTATTAGTGAAGGCAAGATTGCCGACATTATTGCGGTGGCAGGTGATCCCCTTAAAGATATTTCTGAATTGCAACGAGTGCAGTTTGTGATGAAGGAGGGGAAAGTATTCAAAGAGCCCAATGAGCCCTCTGTTGAAGTATTTATTGAAGGCGAAGTCGAGGGTTGAAGAAAACGAGGGTAATTGCGTGGAGAAATTCTCACTGGCTGCTCCTCGCAGCTTAAATTGAGAGGCAGAATTTGCTACCCGGCCCCCTGAATTATCGGAGGGTCCGGGGTATTTTATCTTAGTCTTCCAGCTCGAATACCAACTCCAGGTTAACGGAAAGGGTTGTCTCACCGGGAGCAATTGGGGTGGAGGCACTTTCTTTTGATGAGGCCATATCGCTGCGCAGCATCATTGGACGCGGCATACCGCCGTTGCCATTCTCGGAGATGCTGACAATTCGACGAACTTTCATCCCCAGCGCTTTTGCATAGATAGTTGCGCGCTCCTGGGCATCTACAAGCGCCTTTTCACGAGCTTCCGCCTTGACTGGGCCCGGTTCACCAATTTCAAAGCTGGGACCGTTTATTTGATTTGCTCCGGCGGCGGCAAGACTGTCCAGAACCTCGCCCAGCTCATCCAGTTTGCGCACTTTAATGCTTACTGTATTACGCGCATTATAACCGACTATTTTCGGTTTTTTGTTCTGCTGGTAATGGTAGCGGGGGGAGAGGCTCACACCGCTGGTTTGGATATCCTTTTTGGCAATGCCGGCTTTCTTTATTGCCGCCATCAGAGAGTCCATTTGCTCAGCGTTATCGCGCATGGCCTTTTTGCTATCTTGGGCCTCGGTTACTACGCCTACGGAAAGATTGGCTACATCTGGTACCTGGCTTGCTTCACCATGAGCCGCAATAGAGACCAGGGTTCCCCGTTCTGAAGGGGCCTGCCCATTTCCGCAAGCGGTGACAAGCAGGGCGAGCAGTGTGATTGTTGAGAATTTTACTAACTTCATGATTTTTCCTTATCAGTCGCTATGGATTTGACTTCACTCCAATGCATTAGGCGCCAAATATTAACAGCGCTTTTCTGAACCGCAGCTGAGCGAGTGTTCCAGCATACCGGATTCACCGTAGAGCAGTAGAGAAACTGCCGGATAATGGGAACTCGTCAACAGGGAAGTGTTGCCTGGTTAGTCAGAGTGGAATAACTACTGGTAAGTTTCATTTTCGGTGTAGCAGCGGTAAAACCCAAATACAGCAGGTGTTGACGCTTGTCGCAAAATACAGCGAGGGCTTTAAGCTCTTTTTGTAATTTCTCTGAGTTTTTTGTTGTACCGCAATCGAAAATGAGAGTTTCCGTGGACTCTTTGTACTGCGAGCTAGTCATCGGTTCCAGCCTTGAATCGGTTGGCAAAAACACAGGCCGCAGTTAGTTTGGAAAAGAAAGCTGGCAGACTAAATCCAATCCCCGTATTCCACTGACCAGAACAACTGAGAGGGGGCGGTATTAGGAGCATGGAGCCAGGAAGAAAGCTCAGTCAGTATGTTCTATCCGCCTGGCGAGTTTGTCGGGGAGGCCGAATGTGTCCTTCGCGGGTGGGCGCGCAAACCCGCCCGCACGGGCAATGCCGGGGCGGAGCCGTACAAGCCCCTCTGCTAATACAACTGCGGCTGGTACTGGGTCCACGACCGGGATTGGCAGGCGTTCAGAAACCTTAGCCGCAAGTCCTGCAAGCGGTCCTCCGGCGAGTATTGCAACATCTGCCTTGTCAATAAGCACGGCTTCTTCGACGAGTTTCACCAAGGTTTCGCCAAGCTCCTCCTGTACCGTTTCGATAGATTGAAAGTCCTCGCGGGGTAGGCGAATGCCTGTGAAGCGCTGTTCGAGACTGGCGCGCCGCACGCCGTCGCAAAACCATTCTGTCAGGCGGTCGCTGAATGTGACAATTGAGAAGCGTTGGCCAAGTGAGCACGCGGTCAGCATGGCCGCTTCAGCAACGCCGATCACCGGAATGTCGAATAATTGACGGGCGCCAATGAGACCTGGGTCCCCGAAAGCAGAGATGATAACTGCATCTACTTGGGTGTGGTGCTCGGCGATCGTCTCAAAGACGTCGCTAGCGATGATCTCGGCTTCAACCCGACTTGAGATGTAAGGAAAACCAATCTTGGCGGTAGTTGGTATGATTTCGGTACCAGGTGATGCAACCCTTGATGCGGCGCCCGCCATGAGCAACGTCATCGATTCTGTTGTGTTTGGGTTAAGGAGGTGCAGTTTCATAATCAGACTCAGAATCACCCATTTTCAAACTGTTTGATGGCCAAATCGCCCGCTTAAGTATGGGTCATTCGAGTCTTTTCAGGCGGATGGCCGGTGCAGTGTGTTGATCATTGCAACGATACTTGAGAATTTCTGCTGGGAGTGCCAAATACCTGCTGATACGTTTCATTTTCGTCGTGGTAGATGGCAAAACCCAGGCGCAGAAGATGTTGGCGCCTGTCGCATAGTACCGCGCGGGCTTTTAGTTCTTTTTGTAACCTCTCTGAGTTTTCAGCTGTGCCGCAATCGAAAGTAAAAAAGTGGCCATGACCTCGCTCAAGATCGTGGTGGATTAGGTGTTGCCGGTTTAGTAATGGGTGGTTGGCCTTATCCATGCTCTGTAGGAAGCGGCATTGGGCATTGAGTACATTGCGATGGATTTTGTCTACAGTGATGCCCTCGCGCCTGAACAAATCGAAAATTGCCAAACCTTTATACAGGCAGGAATAGTCCATAGTGGCACCTGCGAAGCGCAGCCAGTTGTCTCCATAGCCAACACTTTCCGAGCGATTCTCAAGCTCAGCCATCTCGGCGAACCAGCCGGTATTGAGCGGCCGCAAGTTACACTGGGTTGGGATACTCATAAAACAAAGTCCCTCACCAGCGCCCAGGTACTTGTAGGAACCGGCAGTAAAGAAAGCCTTGTCTGCTATACCACTCAGGTCGATAGGTCTTGCATAGAATCCATGGTAGCCATCAATGACAAACTGAGTTTCAGTGGGCTTGTCCTCGGCAATACGCAACAGCTCGGGGAATACTACGCCTGAATCGAAAAATACCAGGCTGGCATAGGCCAGGTGATACTCCCCGCCATGTAATTCTTGTTCAAAGCGCTCTGCCAGTGTGGCGTAGGGTGTTTTAGGAATCCGTGTAACTTCTACGTTGGGCAGTTCTTCAAGTCGCTGCAACTGGCGTGTAAAGCTGTAAAATTCACCGTCGGTAGTGAGAATACGCAGTGGCTGGTCGGGATTGAAGGCGCTGATTAGTCGATAAACCAGCTCGTGGGTGTTGGGCGCAATGGCGATCTGGTTGGGGGCCGGGAGTTTCAGCGTACGTGCTACGGCATTTTGCCAGGCAGGTATTTTTTCTTGAAAAATTGGCCCCCATTTATCATCGGCGAGTAACGCTGCATCGTGCCAGTATTGCTGTACTGCCTCAAGAGTGACGTCGGGCCAATAGTGGTGTGAATGGCAGGCCATATGCAGCATGGCGGAGGGACTGCCGCTGGGTGCTTGTGAAAAGGCTCTATAGAATTTCTTATACATTTATTTTCGCCGTGCGTTACTGAATTATTTATTATTTCGCGATTTTTAGATCCTGTGAACAGGAAGGAGTAGAGGGTGAGGTATCTGCATACAATGGTCCGCGTGGCCAACCTGGAAGAATCTTTGAAATTTTATTGTGAAAAGTTGGGGTTGCAGGTAGTGACGCGAAACGATTATGACCAGGGTCGCTTTACTCTGGTATATCTGGCGGCACCGGAGGATGTAGATGCCGCCCGCGAGAAAAAGGCCCCTATGCTGGAGCTTACCTATAACTGGGACCCGGAATCCTATAGTGGTGGACGTAACTTCGGTCATCTGGCTTATGGAGTTAATGATATTTATGCCGTTTGCCAGCGTATGATGGATGCTGGAGTAACCATTAACCGGCCACCCCGCGACGGCTATATGGCTTTTGTCCGGTCACCGGATGGTATCTCCATTGAATTGTTACAGAATGGAAAGCCGTTAGCTCCGCAGGAGCCCTGGCAGTCGATGGAGAATACTGGCGAGTGGTAATTCCCATGGGAGTTAAACCCAGTACACTTGCGCCTGAATGGATAGCTTAAGAGACACTTTGTGAAGAATTCCAGTTGCATATTGTTGGCCGGGGCAAGCGCGGCGCGCCAGATTCGCGAAGAGGGGTTGCACCAGGGGCAGTTCTCAACCCTGGTTGGCGCCTCGGGAGGCCCCAAATGGTTGGTGATCAGTCAGTTGGACCGGGTGCTGATGGGGGAGTTCTTCAAAGGTCGCCATGAACCTATAACGACGCTGGGCTCCTCAATTGGTAGCTTCCGCAATATGTGTTACGCCATGAAGAGGCCTCTTGCGGCGTTGGAGTGTTTGGAGCACGGCTATATCCATCAGAGTTATGCGTCTGGCAAACCGACTCCGGCGGAGATTACTGCTGCCGGAGAGCGAATACTGCTCGATGTGTTAGGTGAAAGCGGAGCTCATGAGGTAGTGAATAACCCGCGGTGGCACAGTCATTTTGTCACTGTCCGTGGGCGCGGCCCCCTAGCCAGTGAGAGACGTACTTTCCTGGCCCCGGCCCTGCTTGCGTCGGCCCTTGCCAATGTGGTGTCCCGGCACAGTCTCAGAGCATTCTGGGAGCGGGTGGTATTTCACTCTGGTAGCGATGCTTCGGTGCAGTTTGGCAGCCTGAGTACGGTGAATACGGCACTTTGTGCTGAAAATGTTTGTGCGGCAGTCCTAGCCAGTGGCTCTATCCCGCTGGTCATGGCAGGTGTGCAGAACCCCGCTGGTGCGCCACGAGGCAACTATCGCGATGGTGGCATTACCGACTACCATTTTGATCTGCGTTTCCAGCACCCCCAGGGGTTGGTGCTCTATCCCCACTTTTTCCCGTTTATGGTACCGGGCTGGTTTGATAAAGGACTTTCCTGGCGCCGTGTGCGTGGTGATGCCATGGCTTCCACCCTGGTACTAACTCCTTCTCCTGCATTTGTTGAGAGGTTGCCTTATGGCAAGATCCCGGATCGCAATGACTTTTACAAACTGGGCCCAGATGAGCGGGTGCGTTACTGGAAAAGGGTAGTGGAATTGAGTCGGCAGGTTGCCGATGATTTCCATGAAATCTGGCAGAGTGGTCGTGCGGAGGAGCATCTTATTGAAGTCGGCTCCGATGAAATTCCACACAAATTACAGCAGGTCAGGGCCGCATGAATATGGTGCAGGAATTTAACCGTCCGCAGGAGGAGTTTCGCACCACCCAGGAACGGGTCTACTTCCAGGTGCGGGACGCAATTTTACGCGGAAAATTTTTACCAGGGCATGCGATTACTATTCGTGGCCTGGCTGCAGAACTGGATTGTAGCCCCATGCCGGTGCGTGAGGCCCTGCGGCGTCTGACCTCTGAGCGGGCACTGGAACTGTCAGATACCCGCCGTGTCACGGTTCCCACCATGACCCCGGAAAAGCTCGAGGAAATCTGTGCGGCGCGGGTTGCGCTGGAGTGCCAGGCTGCTGAGCAGGCCCTGCCTTATGTGCAGGGCGTGCAACTAGAGCAGTTGCGCGAGCTGGATGAGCGGGTGACTGCTGCATTAAAGCAAAAGGATATAGAGCAGTATGTGACGGCCAATCTCGACTTCCACTTTACCCTCTATCGGCTGGGTCGGCCCCATATCATTCTTTCCCTGATCGAAAGCCTGTGGCTGCAGACAGCGCCTCTGCAGCACCTTGTATTCCAGCGTTTCGGCGTTCAAGAGCTGCCGGACCGCCATGAGGACCTGCTGGATGCGATTGCCGGAGGGAGTGTGGAGAAGGTTCGTCTCGCTATTCGACAGGATATTGAGGAAGGATTGGGCTCCATTTCTGCAGAGGAACTTCTCTAGTGGCCAGGGACCACTACTTTTCAGGCACCGTTACCCACGGTTTCTGCCTCGATTGATGTTGTCAGGCCTGAAAATGACCTCTTAGTCCCGCACAATTCCGCTTGCTCAACCCTATTCGACCTTAAGGTTGCAATGAGGCATCAATAGATCTTGCGCTTCTGTGAGTCTCGCCACTAAAATGTGATCACAAATTTTGGTAGTAATAATTTGCCTTGTTATGCCCTTTGCCCGGTACAACAGGGCGGGTGACAGATTGAGGGATACCCTCCACTGAGCAAACACAGACTGATTGTGCAGTGTGTTGGTAGAGCCCCAGAGCAAAAGCCAGGAGCGAAAAATGAACAAAAGTGAGCTGCAACAACACGACCGCGAGCACCTGCTGCATCCTTTTACTGACTTCAATGACTTGGGCCAGCAGGGCACCCGCTTGATCACCAGTGCCGAAGGTGCCTATATCACCGATATTGATGGCAACCGTATGCTGGATGGCATGTCGGGCTTGTGGTGCTGTAACCTGGGTTACAGCCGCAAAGAAATTAGCGATGCCATTTATCAGCAGTTGAATACCCTGCCGTTCTACAACAGCTTCTTCCAGTGCACTACCGTGCCTTCTATCGAGCTGGCTGATGCCTTGGCAGAGGTGACCCCGGCAAACATGAACAATGTGTTCTTCACCGGCTCCGGCTCTGAGGCGAACGACACTAACTTGCGCCTGATCCGTCGTTTCTGGGACCTTCAGGACAAGCCGGAAAAACGTATCGTGATTTCCCGCAAGAACGGTTACCACGGTTCCACTATCGCCGGTGCCAGCCTGGGCGGTATGAGCGGTATGCATAAGCAGTTCCAACCACTGGACTACATTGAGCACGTACAGCAGCCTTACTGGTTCGCTGAGGGCGGCGATATGTCCCCGGAAGAGTTTGGAATTCAGGCCGCACGCAGCCTGGATGAAAAGATTCAGGAGCTTGGACCCGAGAAAGTAGCCGCCTTTATTGCCGAGCCGGTCCAGGGCGCTGGTGGTGTTGTGATTCCACCGGAAACCTATTGGCCGGAAGTGAAGAAGGTACTGGATCAGTACGATATCCTTCTGGTGATGGATGAAGTGATCTTCGGCTTTGGTCGTACCGGTGAGTGGTTCGGCGCCGACTACTATGGTATCAAGCCCGACCTGATGACTTTCGCCAAAGCGGTAACCAATGGCTACTTCCCCCTCGGTGGTACCATGGTGAGCGATCGTGTTGCCGAGGTAATCAAGAGTAAGGGTGGTGAATTTACCCACGGCTACACCTACTCAGCACACCCGGCGGCTTGTATGGCGGGTTTGGCAACTATTAACATTCTGCGCAACGAGAAAATTATCGAGAATGTTCGCGATGTAACCGGCCCTTATCTTGCCAAGCGCTGGGCCGAATTGGCTGAGCACCCAATTGTCGGTGAGTCGCGCAGCCTGGGCATGGTTGGTGCACTGGAACTGGTGAAAGACAAGTCCAGCCGTGCCCGCTTCGATGATGATTGTACTGCTGGTGCAGTATGTCGCGACCAGAGTATTAAACATGGCCTGGTAATGCGCGCTGTTGGGGATGCAATGGTTATCGCACCACCACTGATTATCACCACTGAGCAGGTGGATGAACTGGTGGAAAAGGCACATCGAGCTCTGGACGACACTGCTAAAGCACTGGCGTAGACTCGCTGTATCGCACCTTCTTTGTAGAAGCGGCCTTAGACTGTCACTCATTGTCCACCGGTGGTGGAATGGTTGGCGGCCTGGGGCCGCTTCTGCGGTTTGACTGGACTACCTCAGGCAACTTATGTCTCAAGAAAAAGAATTCACTGCCCAGCCAGAGCTGCTGGAACAGTCGCGTAAATTCCTGGCAGAGCATTCAGACTTAAAGTGGATTGAAGGCTTTATGTTTGACATTAATGGTGTGCCCCGCGGTAAGTGGCTGCCTGCCGAGGCTGCGGAAAAACTGCTCAAGGGAAGCCTGCAAATGCCGCGCAGCGCCGTCAGCCTGGATATCTGGGGGCGCGATATTGAAGACAGTCCCCTGGTATTTGCCAGTGGCGATAGCGATGGCGTCTGCTTGCCGGTGTCGCCGATCAGTCTGGCGCCTTGGCATCGCGAGGAAACCGCCCAGCTGCATATGCAGCTACATGAGGCGGATGGCTCTTTTCTCTATGCCGACCCACGCGCGCAATTACAACGGGTGGTAGATCGATTGAAAAAGCTCGGTTACACGGCGGTTTGTGCCACCGAGTTGGAGTTCTACCTGCTGCGGGATGAAGTGGACCACCTGGCGCGGCCGCGCCCGGTCAGTGACAACGATGCCGAGCTGGTACCCTCCACAGATGTGTACGACTTGTCTGAGCTGAATGCACAGCGTCATTTCTTTGCCGATGTTCGAGCTGCCTGTGAGGAACAGGGGATTCCGGCGGATTCCGTGTTGTCTGAATGCGCGCCTGGTCAGTTCGAAATTAACCTGTTGCACAGTGCAGATCCGGTCAAGGTTGCGGACCAGACCCTGCTCTTCAAGCGATTGCTGAAAGGGGTAGCGCGCAGTCATGGTTTCCGCGTGAGTACTATGGCTAAGCCGTTTGGAGACCAGGCAGGCAATGGTATGCATGTGCATATGAGTCTGATCGATAGCTCTGGCAAAAATGTCTTTGATGATGGCAGCGCGCAGGGCTCAGACTTATTGCGCCAGGCAGCGGCTGGCATGTTGGCAACTGCCAATGATGCGATGGCGTTTTTTGCGCCGCACAGCAACTCTTACCGTCGCTTCCAGGAGAGTTCTCATGCACCGTTAAACCTGTGCTGGGGTTATGATAACCGCACCACGACACTGCGGGTTCCTGCCAGTAACCCGGAAGCGCGTCGTATTGAGCACCGGATTGCCGGAGCGGATGTGAACCCTTACCTGGTCCTGGCGGGTATTCTGGCGGGAGTGTGTCACGGTCTGGAAAACCAATTGCAAGCGCCGGCCCCGGTGGAAGGTGATGCCTACCAGGTTAAGAGTGAACAATTGATCAATACCTGGGGCGATGCACTCAAGCGCTTTGAGCAGAGCCCTCTGTGGCGTGAGTACCTTGATCCGCGTTTTGTCGAGCTGTTTCTGTTACTTAAGCGCCAGGAACAATCAGAAATCGGCGCACGGGTTACCGATGTGGAATACCAGAGTTATTTACACCGTGTTTAGCGCTGCCTCGCGGGGTGCTCTGGTACCTGCGGCATGAATACTGAACGGCTTTTACGACAGGAGCGGCGGCGAGTTGTAATACTCTGCTATACCTAAATTTAAGTGCGTAACGCGCTTGAAACTCTCCTCCTGAAAGTGTGTTCGAGAAACCTGGCCCGCCATTTGGCGGGCATTTTTTTGCCCCCAAATATCTCCTTCCGTTATTTCATGCGCCATCGCGGGTTTTATCACTTGCCCTGATGCTCGTTTTTCTGGGAATAGGTAATTAGTCGCCAAGCTGGGGGCCAGGGCCGGTTTTTCTAAATCCGGGGGCAAATTATTTTTCGAGGGGAGCTATGCGTCAACAGTGACTTTTGACTTGGCTTGGGAAGCCACATAGCGGTCAGACTTGCCAATAGTGTGGACAGCTTCTGCCTAGCAGTCATTTCCACGCCAGTGTATTCTTCCGCTTTACCAGCGTAAGGCTCCGGATTAATCGACCGCCGCAGCATGGCCCAGAACAGTGTTGCGCGTTTGATTGAAGATAAGCGGGCCTCAGAACAAGCATACGGGGAATCTATGACCGCCTTGGGAAATTGTGCAGACGGTCCAATGGCTGGCAAGACACGGCCGCTAAAAATTTGTCTATTAGGTTATCGCAGCAATCCACATAGTGGTGGCCAGGGCATCTACCTTCGCTACCTGAGCAAGGCGTTGGTTGATGCAGGGCATTCAGTGGATGTTATTTCAGGCCAACCCTACCCGGAGCTGGATGCGCGCGTAAAGTTGATCAAGATGCCCGGGCTGAACCTGTATGAGGTTGAGCGGCCATCTCGCGCGTTGAGAGCGAGACACTTGCTTTCCTGGGCTGATTTCTTTGAGTGGTGGAGCAAGCTGACTGGGGGGTTTGCCGAACCCTATACGTTTGGTCGTCGTGTGGCCAGGTACTTGCGTAAACACGGCCGCCACTATGACATAGTGCACGATAATCAATCACTCTGTTACGGCCTGCTGGATATCGAGAACAGTGGGCTGCCGGTAGTTGCGACTATTCATCATCCTATTACCCGTGATCGTCAACTGGCGCTGGATGCGGCACCAGATTGGCGCCTTCGTCTGCTGGTGCGCCGCTGGCATAACTTTCTGAATATGCAGATCAAGGTTTCGCGAAAGTTGCGCCATATTGTGACGGTATCGCGCCAGTCTGAGCAGGATATCATCGAGCAATTTGGTGTGGCGCCAGAGCAGATACACCTGATTTACAACGGTATCGATACAGAATTATTCAGCGCCAGTGATAAAGTTGAGCGCCACCCGCTCAGGATTATGACAACTTCATCGGCGGATCAGCCGCTCAAAGGTTTGGGGGTGTTACTCAGGGCCCTGGCCGAACTGCGCAAAGAGTTTTCCGGCCTGGAATTATTGGTTGTGGGGCGCTTGAGAGAAGGCGGTGATACCGAGAAACTCCTACATCGGTTGCAGTTACAGGAAGCGGTTAAATTCGTTTCGGGCATTTCCAATGAGGAGCTTGTGGATTGCTACCGCAGTGCGACAGTGGTTGCCTGCCCATCGCTATACGAAGGATTTGGCCTTCCGGCCGGTGAAGCTATGGCCTGCGGGGCACCGGTGGTTTCCAGCGATGGCGGAGCATTGCCCGAAGTCGTCGGTGATGCTGGTATCGTTGTGCCGGCCGGTGATGAGCGGGCACTGGGCCAGGCGCTTGGCAGAGTTCTGGCGGATAAATCCTTACAAGCAGATATGGGGGCTCGAGGTAGGGCTCGTATAGAGAGTAAATTCTCCTGGAGCTTGGCGGCTGCGAATCTAGTGGCCTACTACCGTGAAATCTTGGGCGAGCCCACAGCGCAACAACAGGATGAGTCAGAGTTGGTTGGCGCAAATATTAGCGGTGTGGAGGCGGCTTAATGATTACAGTAGATCCGCAAAACTTAAACCTCTGCCCCGGTCAAAAAGTCCTCGACCTCGGTTGTGGTGAAGGGCGCCACTCTATTCACCTGATGATCACCGATGAGGTGGATGTCTACGGTATCGATTTGTGCCTTGACGATGTGCGAACAGCCAGTGAGCGAGCAGAGCCCTTTATTAGTCCCGAGCACGCGAAAGGGCGCCTGTTGTTTGGGGTTGCCAATGGGCTGCAGCTACCTTTTGCCGATAGCACTTTCGATGTGGTGATCTGTTCCGAGGTGCTGGAGCACATCGAGGACTATAAGGCGGTCCTTGCAGAAATTGATCGGGTATTAAAACCTTCCGGTATTTTTGCTGCTACCGTGCCAGCTTACTTTCCCGAATGGATCTGTTGGAAACTCAGTGATGAATATCATCAAGTGGAAGGTGGCCACATTCGTATTTTCCGTGAAAAAGAACTTCGAGGGAGTATAGAGGCGTTAGGACATCGTCATTTTGCCCGCCACAAGGCCCACGCTTTGCATTCCCCATACTGGTGGCTGAAGTGCCTGTTTTGGGATAAACCAGGCTCCCGCCTAGTTGCTGCCTATCATCGCCTATTGGTTTGGGATTTGATGAAACAACCGACGCTCACCCGTGTTGCAGAAAAATTACTGAATCCGCTGTTAGGTAAAAGTATTGCGCTTTATTTTGTCAAAACAGAACAAGAAGCGCCGGAGACACTGCGCTTGGCGGGCGAGGTGACCCCGTGAGTGAGATGGCGATTCCCCCAGTAAAAAACACGAATCTGTTTCCCGATGGGTTTGTCCGTGACAGTGCGGCTTATATCCTCTCCCAGCAATTAAATGATGGCTCTATTCCCTGGTTCAAGGGGCACTATGCCGACCCCTGGGACCACGTCGAGGCGGCCATGGGCCTGGCAATTGCCGGCGAGTTTGTCGCTGCGGAAAAGGCTTATCGCTGGCTTGCGGATATCCAGTTGGTTGATGGCAGCTGGTGGGCGGCTTATAAAGATGGTGAAGTCGATAATCGTGAGCGCCGCGAGACAAATTTCGTTGCTTATGTAGCGACCGGCATTTGGCACTACTTCCTGATTAGTGGTGACAAGGGTTTTCTGCGCCGCTACTGGCAGATGGTTGAACGCGCTATTAATTTTGTGTTGGCATTGCAGACCGAGCACGGGGAAATTCACTGGGCGGTAGATGAGGCAGGTCAACCTAAAAAGGATGCGCTGGTCACCGGCTGTTCCTCAGTTTACAAAAGCCTCGAGTGCGCCATCAATATTGCCTGCGAGCTGGGCATTGCCCACCCTAATTGGGAGCGAGGGCGTCAAGCTCTGGGGCAGGCTTTACGCTACAAACCGGAACGTTTTGATCGCACCTGGGAGAGCAAGGCACGTTTTTCCATGGATTGGTTTTATCCGGTTTTAACCGGGGCCTTTTCCGGTGACGCCGCTCGCGCTCGTCTGCAGCAGCGCTGGGATGAATTTGTTGTGGCGGGATTGGGTTGCCGGTGTGTTAATGATGAGCCCTGGGTTACGGTGGCGGAATCCTGTGAGTTGACTATGGCGTTGTTAGCCGCAGGGCAGCGTTCCCGTGCTGAGATTATTTACCGGGGGCTGCACCGTTGGCAGGATAGCGATGGTGGCTATTGGACCGGTTATGTCTATCGGGATGAGGCGGTTTGGCCGGAAGAGAAAACTACTTGGACGGTGGGTGCGATGTTGCTGGCGGCGGATGCACTCGCCGACCTGACGCCGGCAAGTGGTTTATTTACTTCCGTGCGGCTGCCTTTAAATGCGACGCAGGATGCCCAGAGTATCCACAGTTTCGACGAGCTCGAACTGAGCGGAAGCCAGGGCTAACTTGTAAATATCGTAGGGGGCCTGGCCGCCATCGGCGGGGTCAGGGAAGATGTCGTGGATAGCGAGATAGCCGCCGGGAACGATATGGCGAGACCAGCTGCGATAGTCGGTCATTGCCGCTTCCAGGGAGTGGCCGCCATCGATAAACACCAAACCGAGCGGCGTATTCCAGTGGCGTGCTGCGATAGCTGATGGGGCCACAACAGGAACTACCCAGTCTTCAAGTTCCGCTGTGCGGATATTTGCGCGAAAGTTGCGAAAGCTGTCCATTAATTGGGCTCTCTGGTCGAAGAGATCAGGGTCGTGGTATTCCTCACCGGGTTGATGCTCCTCTGAGCCGCGGTGGTGGTCCACGGCGAAGACTACATTGTCAGTGAGCTTGCAGGCGGTGGCTATGTAGACGGTGGATTTCCCACAGTAGCTGCCGACTTCCAGGCAGGGACCCAGCCCACTGGCCTCTGCGGCGAGATGGTAAAGTGCTTCACCCTCGTGGGCAGCGAGAAATCCTTTGATGGCTCGAATATCGATAGGCAATTTAATGGACATGGGTAACCGCTTGCTATTTTTTGTGGCCCAAACACTAAACTGCCACTTTCACAAAAGCAATTGCGATTTCCATTGTTTCTAATGTCGAATCAAACAGAATTTAATGTATGCGTAAGGACCACCGACCCTATTGGATGAAGCGCTTGCAGTTGCGTTGGCGCAACTGGCGCACAGAGTATTTTCTACTGCCACAATTTGATGCTGTGGGTGTTGAGCCCGAGGTTATGGACCCCTCATCAGTCCACGTTTTTGGCAGCAATATTCGTATTGGTAATTACCCCCACTTAATTTCCAACGCGGAAAAGTGTATCCGCTTTACCACATTTGGCCATAAGGGTGGCGAGGCATTAATTACTATTGGTGATTATGTGCTGATTTCTCCGGGAGTGCGTATCTCTGCAGCGCAGTCAATAGAAATTGGTAATGCCTGTATGATTGCCGCCAATGTGTATATTTCCGATTCGGATTGGCATGGTCTCTACAATCGCACCAGACCTTTTCGCTGCACCGCACCAGTGCGTCTGGGGAATAATGTTTGGATTGGCGATAGCGCGACGATATGTAAGGGGGTGAAGATTGGGGATAATTCGGTGGTTGGAGCGGGCAGTGTGGTTACCAAAGATGTCCCCGCAAATACTGTGGTGGCTGGCAATCCCGCAAAACCGATAAAAACCATCAACCCCAATCGGCGAATGATTACTCGTGAAGCATTGTTTGCAGATGCCTTTCGCCAAGCACACAATCTGGATGAGCTTGATAAAATGATGTTGAAAGGCAATGGCCTGCTCGGCTGGTTGCGCTCTGTATTCTTCCCTCGTCGTGGCGATTAAAAAATATGCCTGATCTATTTTTGATTATTTGAACCGATGAAAAAAAGAAAAAGCATTGTTCTGATTGGTATGCCGGGTGCTGGTAAAAGCACCTTGGGTATTTTACTGGCAAAAGAATTGGCCCTGGATTTTGTCGATACCGATGTACTGATCCAGACGCGGGAGGGAAAAACCTTGCAGGAGATCATGGCTGAAAGTGACTATCTGAATCTGCGGGCTATTGAAGGCGAGGTGATCGCTGCTGCCCGATTGCCCGGCCATGTGATCGCCACTGGCGGCAGCGCTGTGTATAGCCAAGAGGGTATGGCCAATTTGAAAGAGCTTGGCACAATCGTGTTCTTGGAGTGTTCCGCTGAGGAATTGCGCAGGCGAATTCACAATTATGAAAGCCGCGGAATTGCCAAGGCTCCGGGGCAGACTTTTGAGGCCCTGTTTGCCGAACGGCAAGCCCTGTACCGGGAATATGCGGACATTACTGTGGACTGTGATGGACTGACGATGCAGCAGGCATTGGACCGGTTGTTAAACCAGTTGCCGTCGCAGGCCTAGAATGTCGCAAGAGCCCCTTGATTGCAGGGGCTCTGACTTATATCTTCCTCAGAGAGGCAGCTGGGTGGTGTACTTCACCTGCTTTAAGGCGAAAGTGGAGTTCACCGAGGCCACGTTGGGCAAGTGCACCAGGGAGCGCTTTAGTAGTTGCTCATAGTGCTCTACGCTATCCACGACGACACGCAGTACGTAGTCCTTGTCACCACTGGTTGAATAGCACTCTACTACCTCCTGGACATCCTGAACCGCAGACTCGAAATTATTCAGGGATTCTTCGTCGTGGTTGTGGATTGTGACATAGCAGTATACTGTGACTCCCAGGTCCAGTTTGCGCGGGTCCAGCAGTGTAACCCGACCGCGGATAATGCCTTCCGCCTCCAGTCTTTTGATGCGGCGCCAGCAGGGGGTGTGGGAGAGGCCGACTTTGTCTCCTAGCTCCGCCATGGAATAATCGGCGTTCTCCTGCAGCGCTCGCAGAATCTTGCGGTCAAAATCATCCAGGTCTGTCGAACGCTTCATAAAGACTCCTATCCTATAAAAATTTGATCGGTCGAGATTTCTATCACAAATTTACGCACATTTACGTAAATAAAGCAATGCTCTGTTGCGCTTAACGAACTAGTATGACCTGACCAATCCGTCTCAGGATGGGTGCTTTTTGTGATTGCCCGCCTAGGGACCCTTCGGGCCGATCACGACTGGGGCATCCGGCTGCTGATACGAGGCGATTCGGAAGAATAATGACTCATAACTCGAACCGAGTTTCGAGAAGAATAAACGACCGGAAGTTAGGTGTATGACTGATAACGTAACCAGTCCCCAGCGCGCGGCGGACACCCAGGTAAAGAAGCAAATATCCCTGGACGATCGCTATACCATCCTTAAAGGCCGTGTGCTTCTCTCTGGTATCCAGGCGCTGGTGCGCCTGCCGATCGACCAGATGCGTATGGATCAATCCCGCGGTCTCAATACCGCGACTTTTATTTCTGGTTACCGAGGCTCTCCGCTGGGTGGCTACGATTTGCAACTGTCCCGTGCCAAGAAACTGTTGGAGCAGAACAATATTCGCTTCCAACCGGGTGTAAACGAAGAGCTGGCCGCCACCGCGGTATGGGGCTCCCAGCAAGTGGGCCTGTTCGAAGGGGCTGAAGTGGAAGGCGTCTGCGGTATCTGGTATGGCAAGACGCCGGGGATAGACCGCTCTTGCGATGCCTTCCGCCATGCAAATGCGGCGGGTTCCTCTCCTAAAGGTGGTGCCTTGATAGTGGCTGGCGATGACCACGGTTGTAAGTCTTCCTCTTATCCGGGGCAGTCGGAATTCGCTTTCGTAGATATGCATATTCCAGTGCTTAACCCTGCCACAGTGCAGGAGGTACTGGATTATGGTCATTACGGCCTGGAACTATCCCGCTTTAGCGGTTGCTGGGTGGCGATGATTACCCTGGCGGAGAATATGGACAGCTCCGCCACAGTGGAAGTGGGCTCTCAACGTGTGCAGTTCAGCTATCCGGAAATCGAGCGCCCCGAGGGCGGACTCAATATTCGCAAGCAGGACAATCCCCTGGAGCAGGAAGAGCGCCTTTGGCGGTACAAGCGTCCAGCAGCACTGGCATTTGCCCGCGCCAACAAACTGAACAAAGTCGTGCTGGAAAATCCCGGGGCCAACCTGGGGATCGTTACTACGGGCAAAGCCCACCTGGACCTGATGCAGGCTTTTGAAGATATGGGGATCGATGAAGGCCAGGCCAAACAGCTTGGTATTCGTATTCTCAAGGTAGGCATGACTTACCCCCTTGATGTGCCCGGTATTCAGGAATTCGCTCGCGGTTTGGATACTCTGCTGGTGCTTGAAGAGAAGCGCAGCTTGATGGAAGTTCAGCTCAAAGAGGAGCTGTACAACGTCCATGTTAAAGACCCTCATTTCCCGCGTATTCTGGGTAAGGTAGATGAGCACGACCAGCCACTGATGCCGGCTTACGGTGAGCTCTCCCCGGCGATAATTGCCCAGGTACTGGGTTTTGTGCTGGGTGATGACAAACTGGGTGAAAGCGGCCGCCATCGCCTGATGCGGCTCAATGCTCTGGCGGAACGAATTTCCCAGCAGGCTGGCTCCAGTGTTTCACGCCTGCCCATGTTCTGTGCCGGTTGCCCCCATAACCGCTCGACTAAAGTCCCCGAGGGGAGTCGAGCACTTGCCGGGATTGGTTGCCACTATATGGCCCAGTGGCTCGATCGCGAGACTTATACTTTTACCCAGATGGGCGCCGAGGGCGTCAACTGGGTTGGACAAGCGCCTTTTACCAGTGAAAAACACGTATTCGTAAACCTGGGGGATGGCACTTATTTCCATTCCGGTATCCTGGCCATTCGCGCATCTGTCGCCGCCAGGGTGAATATTACCTACAAAATTCTGTTTAACGATGCGGTTGCCATGACTGGCGGCCAGCCCCATGACGGTGAGCTGGCGCCGGATATGATCTGTCGCCAGGTGTTGGCTGAAGGGGTGCAGAAAGTTGTGCTGGTGATGGACAACCCGGATAAATATAAGGGTGCCTTGTCCTTTCCCTCCGAAGTGGAAATTCGCCACCGAGATTACATGCCTGCAGTTATGGAGGAGTTGCGCGAGGTCGAAGGTTGTACGGTAATAATCTATGACCAGACCTGCGCCACCGAGCTGCGCCGCAAACGCAAGCGCGGCCTGTTGCCCCAGGCTGAGGGGCGCCCGTTTATCAATGAGCTGGTGTGTGAAGGTTGCGGTGATTGTGTACAGCAGTCCAGTTGTATCGCAGTGGAAAAAGTCTCTACTGCCATGGGGGATAAGCGGCGCATTAACCAGACTGGCTGTAACCAGGACCTCTCTTGTGTCAATGGTTTCTGCCCTTCGTTCGTCACGGTAAAGGGTGGGCGCCTGGCAAAAGGGGCTGGTGTTGGCGATGTATTGCGCACTGAGGCGAACAAATTACCAGTGCCACAGCTGCCATCTTTGAGTCAGCCGTTTAATTTCCTGGTAACCGGCGTAGGCGGTACTGGGGTTGTTACTATTGGTGCGTTGCTGGCGATGGCGGCCCATATTGAGGGCAAGGCCTGTAGTACCTTGGATCAGACTGGTCTCGCTCAAAAGGGTGGGGCGGTTTACTCCCACATCCGCTTTGCAGCAAAGCCTGATGCACTACAGGCAGTACGTATTTCTGATGGCCGTGCTGATGCGCTGATGGCCTGCGACCTGATTGCTGCGGGCAATCTTGCTGCCTGCCTGGCCAAGCTGGATGAAACCCACAGTCGCGCGGTAGTAAATACCCATCTCAGCCCAACTGCTGCTACCGTTTTGGGACGTGAAGATGCACATTCACCCCAGGCAGTTCTGGATACTTTGAGTAGCGCTGTTCGTGAGTTGGAGTCTGTAGAGGCGCACCGACTTACCAAGTCGGCCTTGGGTGATACCCTGGCCGCGAATATCTTTATGCTGGGCTTTGCCTGGCAGAAGGGATTATTGCCGCTTTCGCAGGAGTCATTGTTGCAGGCAATTGAGCTGAATGGCGTTGCGGTAGAGGGTAACTTACAGGGTTTTGCCACAGGTCGCCTTGCTGCTGCTGATTCCAGGGCCTTAAGCAAATTACTTGCTCACGATCAGGCGCCAGTTGCGCTGCCGCAGGGACTGGAAGAAATTGTTGCTCACCGGGTTAAGCACCTCTCTGGTTACCAGAATGCAGATCTGGCGCAGCGCTATCAAAATCTGGTGGATAAGGTGAAGGCTGCGGAAGTGCTCAAGGTGCCAGGTAACCTGAAGCTTGCGGAAGTTGTCGCACGTAATTACGCCAAGCTGTTAGCTTACAAAGATGAATATGAGGTGGCACGCCTGTATACCGATGGGCGCTTTACTCAAGCCCTGCAGGAAAATTTCAGTGGAGAGTTTGAACTGGAGTTCAACCTGGCTCCGCCATTATTGGCCCGTTTCGACAAGATTTTAGGGCACCCGCGCAAAATGAAGTTTGGAGGCTGGATGTTTAAGGCTTTCGGTGTTCTGGCCAAGCTGAAATTCCTGCGCGGTACTGCACTGGATATATTTGGATATACTGCTGAGCGTAAGATGGAGCGAGCCTTGATCGGTGAGTATGAGCAATTGGTCGATAAGGTAGTGGGTGAGCTGAATGCACAGAACCATACTGCTGCTATCGATTTACTCAGCTACCCTGAGGAAATTCGCGGCTATGGCCATGTAAAAGAGGCTAACCTGGTAAAGGTCAGGCATCAGCGTGAGCTGGCGCTCGAGCGTTTCGAAAGCCCTGTACTTGATATCAAGCGGTCCACTGAGGTGGAAATTTTTGATCCTGCTAACGCTCAACAGGTAGGATAATTTTTTGCAGGGGGCGACTCTTTTCTTAAGAGTCGCTTAATTGAAAGTTTATTGTCCTGTTTACCAACGGCCCTGCATACGAATGGCGAATTGTTTGGTTTTGTCGTCTATAAAATCGTTATTTCCCAGGGTTACATTCAACATTAGGCGTACTTTGGGATTGAAATAATAATTAAACCCGAAAATAAAGTTACTTGCTTTCATATTTGGAATATCCCTGTTTTCGATGGTGTCGTACCGTGCGGTCAACTCAAAAGCCCCTATAGGCGGGGTGGGCTTAATAGATTTGAAAACACCGTCTTTTGTGTCGTAGGGCTTGTGTTCTCCTGTTACAGCCCAGCTGCCCATGATATACCACGTGTGAACACTCTGGTCTCCAATAAAGCAGCCAGTAAACGGGTCGCAAAAAAAGTTTGGGGGAGCGCCAAAAAAATCTACAAAAGTAAATTCGGAGAGAAATATACCGCCAGAAAATTTGCCTAAAGCGTACTCCGATTGGGCAAAAAATGGCCCGTAGGTTCCGGCTAATTCCAGGCCTAGTATCGACACATCCCCTTCTGAGTTACCGAGATAAAACTCTTCATCGCCAAATTCCCCAAAAAAGAGATCGCGCCCGCCGGGACTTATTGCAATTAGTTGTTCCGGACCGCGCCGCCCGGCATAGGCTACTAGAGCTGTACGTGGAAGGGTGTTTTGTTTGGCATCCTCATAGCTCAGTGATGCGCCAAGATGCAGAGTTTTAACTTCGTCTTCATTGATTGGAGCCCAGGTTAACCTGGTTGCAGCACCTATCCCCTCGTTGCGGGGGTCTCCTGGGTTGCGCAGGTTAAATAGGTTGATACCAAATGTATGGCAACACCAGTGTGCGTACCAGCCAATCCCCTGTTGCCGGCCGCGATCTCTATAAATACCTGGAGTTGCAGTAAAGGCACGCTCCATCATGGTGGTCTGATTAGAGCTGGTTAATTCACTGAGGGAGCGGCTGGGTTTAAAGTTTCCAATATAAAGTTTACCGTTCAAAACTTCAGTGGCAAGGTAGACATCCCTAAGCCCGCCAGTACCGCTAGAGGAAAAATCTCGCTCTAATTTGTATTCCCACTCCCACAGCTTCCCTCTCATTGCTAAGCGGGCACGGCGGAAGTCTGTGGTGCTGACCGGACGTTCAATGTTTCTAAGGCGGATCAGGAGTTCTTCTCTACCAAAGAAAAATGGGTCATCATCAAAAAAAAAGCGGTCGTCTTTGTCAAAAATATAGGTGTCAAAATGTATACGACCGCCAAGCTCTGCGGAGAAATTGCCATCCCCAGAAACGATTTTCAGCCCTCCTTCGGTTTCAGCTTTATCGGCTTCATCTTTATCGGCAACAGCGGATTGGGAAAAAATTACGCTAGCTAGGGCACAGTACAGGCTATAGCGCTTCATATGACAGTCCATGTCAAAGCTATTGTTATCAGGGCGGCGTATTGCTACAGCTTAGCAAGTGTGGATAGAAAAGTTATCTCGGAGATGGGACAGGTCGTGTCTGTCAATGATCGCTTGATTATTTGAAATGCTGTTTCAAGGATCAGAGGAATCGCTGGCGGAAACCGGCGATTCCGGTGCCTAAACCGATAGCTAGGGGTAAGAAATCGTTTTGATACCAATATACTGTTTGATGGGCTAGGTTGGCGCTAGATACGCTCCAATGAGTACCCGCTTTTTTTCAGTAGTTCCACAACACTACCTTCACCCACCAGATGCCCAGCCCCGACGATAACGAACAAGGACTGGTAATTTGGCGCTTTTATGACGATCCTCTCGGCCATGTTTTCGTTACGCTGAAAAAATAGCTTGTCATATAAGGGCTTGTACTCAGGATTTTCCTTGAGCCCGTCTAGAATAATTAGCTGGTTCAGGGACTTCTCATCACCGGCTTTCCAGGCTTTGGTAAGCTTGGGCAGGAAGCTGGAAATATCTTCCAGTTGCTCTAGTGTTTGCTGTAGCAGGAGTGCTGGGTTATCCAAACCGTTAAGTAACTGGAACTGCTGTAGAACTCCTTCCAGCTCTACTACCTTTTTTTTATCTTTCTTGGCTTTCTGTAGAAAGTGGCGATCTATGCCTAATTCCGGGTTGAGGCCGTGAGCCTGCATTTCGATCATGCTCATCGAAATCATGGCGATTGCAGGGCGCTGGCGAACAAACATTGCTTCTGGCATGTTGTGTTTCTGCATCCACGCCTGTAGCTGTTTGTAAATTTCGGGAGGCAAGTCGTCGCGCAGACTGCGGTCGCCCTGGTAAACAGACTCCATCATGATTTTTTGCTGTAGCAGCATGTCGCCTTCTGCAGCGAGGATATCCGCCTCTACGGCAATGGCATCACTTTTGGCGTAGGCGTGCTCAATCTGAGGGCGCATGGGATAGAAGTCTTCAGTCGCCAAGTGTATAGAGCCAAGTAGATAGACGGTTTGATTTTTCTTAGTAGCTTTCCAGAATATGCCCTGATCTGTTTCTGCGGCATTTACGATGCCGACAGCCAACAAAAAAAATAGTGCGGTCAATTGTGACAAGTAGCGATGTATCATTGCTTTTCCCTGATCTTATTTTAGCCAGTGAATACTAACACTCTGGAGAGTCTTACTCATACTGGTGACTCAGGTATAGGCAAATTGGCCGTGCAAGTTGGTTTTGATGCAAGCTTGTGCGGAATTTACTGGGAAATTGGATCTGTGAGATCCAAAATAGTCATTTTGCTTCATTGACGCGGTAACCATTTTGAGAATCGTACAAGTTTGGCCTGAACTGGAGCCTGGTGATACAGGAAAGGCCGCACTGGATTTTGTTCAAGAATTGTCCCGGCAGGGGTGTGAGCCCATTGTGATCTCGGCTGGAGGGGCATTGGTCGCGCGTCTTGAGTTACATGGCATTAAGCACATACAGCTGCCTGTAAACAAGAAGCCATTTTTGACTACGCGACTTGTACGGCGCCTGGCTAAGACCATAGCCGGGTTGCAGGCGGATATTGTACACGTACAAGGCCGGTTGGCCGCTCTACTGGTTTGGCGAGCTTGGCGGAGTATGGACGAAACGAGTCGTCCCGGCCTGGTAACCCATGCCGATTGTATACAGCCCCCCAGTCGTCGGGATATGGGGCTGATTTCGGGAGAGCGTGTGATAGCAGCTTCGAGTGGAGTGGCAGGCCAATTACAGGAGCATTATGGCGAGAAGTTAGCTGCTCCAGCTTGTGTTATTCCTAGGGGTATTAGCGCGAAAGAGTTTGATAGCAGCAAACCGGTTTCCGGGCAGTGGCATCTACGTCTGCTTAATAGTTACCCTCAACTGGAGGGAAAAAACTGGTGGCTGTTTTCGGGGGATTTATCTCTGGATGGAGAGCTGGGAGCTTTTCTTAAAGGGCTTGCGCATGCGGCAGATCGACGAGAGGATATTTTCGGCCTGGTTGTTGGAGAGCAGCAGGAGGGTGATCTGCGCAATGTCCGTGAGCTGGAGCTGCAAGTCCAGGAGTTGGGTTTGGAGGGGAGGGTACTGTTCCTCGGTGCACGCCGGGATATGCGTGAATTGTATGCCTCATCACAGCTGCTATTCAGCCTTGCTCGCCCTTTGGACTCCTGTGGCAAAAACGCTATGGCAGCACTTGCAATGGGTTGTCCGGTGGTAGCGTATAAGGATACCTGTGCGGGGGACGTATTGACGCACTGTTTTTCTCAGGGGGTGATAGAGCGTGGTGGAGCAGATGCCTTATCTGAAGTCGGCCTGGCTTTAACCGATCGTCCCTTGAAAGCCGGATTGCACAGTTTTTTCCATGAAGATTTAGTAAAGCAGACAATTAATCTTTATCGTGAGTTGCGAGATGCATCCACATAATGGATTTGTCGGCTTGGCTAGAAACTGAAATGGCCATTCAGTGATGCAAAGTCAAAACCGGGATTGGGGGTGTTAGTCCGGGCATTGGAAAAGTGGCTGTAGCGCAATGATAGGGTATGGCCACCGGAGAAACGATATCCCAGGGCGAAATGCAGTGCGAAGTTGAGTTTTGTACTCATCCTGATGTCACCAAAATGTTCTCGGCTCAAATAGGATGCACCCACACCTGCTTCTCCGAATCCACCACGGGGTTCATTACGTGGATACCAGCGCAGCAGGGGTTTAAATTCAATAATATTTTGTTGCTGATGTTCGTTAAGGTGTTTTATCCGCATAAAGGAGTAGCTACTTTGTCCCCACCACTGCCAGAAATGATTGGCCAGGTTGGATGATGCGAGCAGGTGGGAGTAGCTAAGGCCTGCCATTTCTGCGGTTGAGATAGAGTGTACTTGCATCAAGTCACTTCCCAGCCCTTTGCCGGCGCTAGCAATGAATTCTGATTCTGCGGAAGCGGTGGAGTGTATTAAAAATCCAAAAGTAAAAAAGAGTGCGCAACATTTAAGTGTGTTGCGGCCCGTATAGAAGACCACTGATTTATACATAACTTCGCGGCGTTTACTGATTGAGCTGTATTAAGACTAGAGACAAAGGGGTCAATGGCAAGCTCTAGAGAGAAGGCTTGCCATCAACTTCTTCCTTTATTTCAGCGCCATTGCCGTTTCAGTTGCCGAAGTGCGTCGGAATGCAGTTGCCGTGCGCGCTCCTGACTAAGCCCCAATTGCTCACCAATAACCCGAAAAGAACAGTCTCTGTCGGATACCAGGCCATAACGAAGATTTAATACAGTTCTTTGTCGAGCGGGCAGTCGTGCAACGGCTTCGCGTAATCGCTCCGCCAATTCCTGGTTGGTTACCAGTTCGTCAGTGTTATAGAGCTCATCGGCCGGAGCGTAATCAAGTCGTGTGCTGCTTTGATCATCTGCAACCGGGTCGTCCAGGGAACCGGTGGGGCCTGGTAGTTTCAGCAGGCTTTGGATGCGCTCCAGATCCAAGCCTGTCTGCTTGGCAAGATTCTCATCGGATGCGGGCAGCCCCAGGGCGCGGACTTCGCCAATCGCGCGGTAAATAGCCCGAAGATCATCCTGAACGTTGGCGGGCTGTCGAACCAGGTCTTCATTGCGGCGCAATGCCAGCTGGATCTCCTGTTGGATCCACCAATAGGCATAGGTGGAAAAACGGTAACCCATCTGTGGTTTGAAGCGCTCTATGGCTTTCATTAGGCCGACGTTGCCTTCCTGGATAAGATCAATAAAAGGTACCGATGGGTTGCGGAAGCGTTTGGCTATGGCGATCACCAGGCGCAGATTGCACTGAATCAGTTTCTTGCGCTGTTTTTGAAAGCGCTTCAGAACCCCGCCGAGTCTGCTGCGCTCCCGGCGTGATAGATGGTCAAGGGTCAGTAAAACTTCGGTGCGCTCTATAATCAGACCATGATCGTAGGCGCCTGTACTACCTCGCTGCTCGACACCTTCGCTGCGTAATTGCACCAGCTGGGTGCCATATTGCTGCAAGATGATAATCAATTTGTCTTCCAAGTCCCGGAGCAGGCAGGTGGTGCTGTGCTCCTCTTCGGGAGTGAGCAGCTGCAAGCGATATAAGTGCTTTAAATAGCTCTGCATGGGGGTGGTGCCACTCTCTGAGAGCGGTTCCCCAACTGAATGAATCTCTTCGACATCGGGTCCAGCATCAGCTGCCTGGTCTCGATCATCTGCATTGGAGCAGTTATCGGAGAGGGTGTTGTCTGTATCCTTCAGCCAGTCTTCATCCCTTGAGTAGAAGTTTTCTCGGGACAAGTGCTTAACCTTCTGTTGACTGCGTGAACGATATGTATTTTTCAGTCTCTCAGGGCAGCCTATGGCGCCCATTTCACCTTAACAATAGATGAAAGTTGATTATCGCGCCTTTCTATCGGTGACTGAAAAGTTTTGATTGCTGGGGTTTACTAATGGAGGGGAGGGCAGCCATTTGGGATGGTTCTGCCCCTGGGGCATAGAGGGGGTTATTTCAGGCGTTTTACCCGCATTTTGCGGCCACCATCTGCGAGCTTCATGAAAAAGGAGCCAAACAATGCGCGCTCTACCGTGACCCGGTCACCGGAACTCCAGTGCGTGCGTGCACTGTCATTTTGCTTCCAGATCTGGCCGTTATCCAGCGTGATAATTTTCTTATCGTAGGCACCTTTCTGTATATTGGCAATTTTTGCCTCAATGGATTCTGGAGCTTCCGAGACCTGCTTCAGCTCCTGGCCAAAGTCCTGTTCTGCGCGTTGTTCGAGGGAGTTGCTGAGCCCGTCATAGCAAACCAGTCGGTCACTATCCTGCATGATTTCGGAGCATGCTTTGAGTTGTTTATTTATGGAGTTTGCGTAGACGCTGCCTGTCAGCAGGGTGAATAGGACAATTGCAAGAACAGATTTCATAATTTTGTCATACACGCTATTGCTAATTATTAGTTTTATTCTGCCCGAGTTGGTAGGGCCGGACAATTGAATTTGTGCGGACTTTCACGCTTTTAATGGAACCAGCGTGAAAAAATAACCTCAATGCAAAGTTAGATTGGCTTTTAGCTTTTAGCTTTTAGCTTTTAGCTTTTAGCTTTTAGCTTTTAGCTTTTAGCTGACAGGGTATTCAGGCGCTGTTTTAGCAAACTCGGCCATGAGCATCCATTTATCAATTGGAAGAATGCTATAAATTAAAACTATCCAGGGGTGGAAAATGAAAGGTCTGATAACTCCAGTAATCTCACTAGCCATTGTGGCAACTTATCTTTGTTATGAGGGCGTGCGACTCTCGGTTTCGGATACAGCATTCGCCTTGGCAGCCAGTCAGTCCCAGCAAGGCCAGGGAGCTCAGCAAAGCCACTTTGATATCAATGGCCAGGGCGGTAAAAAGCCCGAGATGCTCGGAGGTGGTGAAATGATGGAGTTTGAAGGAGACATTTTTGCCGATGTCCCAGAGCATGTGAGCCCAGATGAGGGGGCTGGCGAAGAGGGTGAGTCAGATAAAGTATCCCTAGGGCAGCGCAAAGGCTGATTCATTACGTTACCCAATACAATAATAAAACCGGGCTCTGCCCGGTTTTATTATTGATCGCTTGGTGAGCTCAGCGCTTTTGTGCACTGAAGTGCTTGCCGCTATGCGCCCGGCTGTCTGCCCCCATTAGATATAAATAGGTAGGCATAATTTCCTCTGGGGCTACGACAGACTTGGGGTTTTCGGCCGGATATGCTGTGGCGCGCATGGACGTTCGGGTAGCGCCGGGATTCAGGCTGTTTACTCTGATATTTGACACGCCATCCAGTTCATCCGCCAGCACCTGCATCAATCCCTCGGTAGCAAACTTTGATACCGAATAAGCGCCCCAGTAGGCTCTTCCCTTTAAACCCACACTGGAGCTGGTAAATACTATTGATCCAGCTTCAGACTTTTCCAGAAGCGGCAGTAAGGTTTTGGTCAGCCCAAATGTAGCATTGACGTTTACCTGTATAACTTCTTGCCAGGTGGCGAAATTGTAGCTTGCCAGTGGTGTGCGCTGGCCGAGAAGGCTGGCATTGTGTAGGAGTCCATCAAGGCGGCCGAATTCCTGGTCGATTGCCTCGGCAAGGTTTTCAAAGGTTTCAATGCGAGCCTCGTTCAGGTCCATCGGGAATATGGCCGGCTGCGGTCCGCCAGCGGCCTCTATTTCGTCATAGACCATTTCCAGCTTAGGCGTGGTGCGCCCCAAAAGAATTACGGTTGCTCCATGGGCGGCAAATGTCTTGGCTGCTGTTTTTCCGATGCCATCACCAGCACCAGATACAAGAATTATTTTATCTTTGAGCAGGTTAGAGGGCGCAACATAGTCGCCGGCAAATTCTGACATGAATAATCCTGATACTGTCGCCCGGCATTAGAGCCGGGCACTACTTCGAAGGTTAAATATAGTGTTGCCTTAGCAGTGGCCAAATCTCGTCAACTGCGCTGACCAGATGATCTGCACCCCAGCTGGCTGGATTGTCAGAAGCATCGATGTAGCCGTAGCTGCAGGCGATAGTGGGCATACCCGCACGTTGCCCTGCAATAATATCGCGCTTATGGTCACCAATATAAACGGCTTCAGAAGGGGCGCAACCAATTTGGCTGCAAGCTAGGAATATGGGTTCCGGGTCTGGTTTTGTCTTGCTCACATGGTCGGGGCAGATCACGGCAGCCGCAGGTGGCAGGTGCTCAAATGCCTGCATCAGAGGCAGCGTAAATGCTTCGGGTTTATTGGTTACAATTCCCCAGGGAATCCTGTTATCTACGAGCGTATCCAGTAAGGCTTCAATGCCTGGAAAAGGTGCTGTCTGCTCTGCGAGATGAGCGAGATACAGGTCCAGCAGGCGCTGAAGCAGACTGCCAAATTCGGGGTCACCTTCCTCTTTGCCAAATCCCAGTGTTACCAGCGCACGGGAACCGTTAGAAACAGTGCCGCGGATTATTTCATCTGGGAGTGGGGGCAGTTGCTCCTGGTGTCGCAGCTGGTTGAGTACAACAATAAAGTCTGGAGCGGTATCGAGGAGTGTCCCATCCAGGTCAAATAAAACAGCTTTCATTTTATCGTCCGCTTACTCGGGTTTGCCGGCATACATCAAGTAGTTGACGTCGACGTCACGCGTGTTCAGCTTGTAAGAACGGGTTACCGGGTTGTAAGTCATGCCGGTTATATCGCGCAATTCCAAATCAGCCTCCCGCAGCCAAGTGCCCATCTCAGATGGACGGATGAACTTGCTGTATTCATGGGTGCCTTTGGGTAGTAAGCGTAGGATATATTCCGCTCCCACTACTGCGAACAGCCAGCCTTTGGGGGTGCGATTAATCGTTGAAAAAAACAAGTGACCGCCGGGCTTGGCCAGTTTTGCACAGGCGCGGATTACCGACGATGGGTCAGGTACATGCTCAAGCATTTCCAGGCAGGTAACGATATCAAAGCTACCCGGCATTTCTTCTGCCAAGTCTTCGACAGCGACCCGTCGGTAATCCACATTCACACCGCTTTCGAGTGCATGCAGCTTGGCGACATTCAATGGCGCCTCTCCCAAATCGATCCCAGTAACGTCGGCGCCTCTTTGCGCCATGGATTCTGTTAAGATTCCACCGCCACACCCAACATCCAGCAATTTTTTACCAGCGACCGATACATGCCCATCGATATAGTTGGCGCGTAGAGGGTTGATTTCATGCAGGGGTTTAAATTCGCCTTCTTTATCCCACCAGCGGCTGGCGAGTTGCTCAAATTTGGCGATTTCTGCGGGATCTACATTACTCATTAACTTCTTTGCAAACTCCGTCGCTATTAGTCGGCAAGTACCGGCTGTTGGATCACTGGGATCATTTCGCGCTTAGCGCGAATTGCCGGCGATTCTATCACGCCACAGTTGGGCTCGCTGGATTACCTCTGTTTCATTTAATGTCTGCAGCCTGCGTTGTTTTAAGAGTTGTCTGCCTGTCACCCACACATCGCTTACATTGTGGCCCCCGCCGGTATAAATCAGCTGGGATATGGGGTCATGCACGGGCTGTTGTTCAAGGCCTCCAAGGTCGACAGCAGCAATATCGGCACTTTTGCCAATCTCCAGGCTCCCGGTGATCTCCTCTATTCCCAGGGCGCGGGCGCCGTTGATAGTGGCCATTGCCAGGGCTTGGTGAGCGGGCAGAGCGGTGGCTCGCATGCTAACTGCTTTTGCCAATAATGCTGCAGTATTGGCCTCGGCAAGTAAGTCCTGGCTGTTATTGCTGGCAGCGCCATCGGTACCAAGTGAAACATTGATGCCGGCATCAAGCATCTCTGTCACAGGGCAGAAGCCTGATGCCAATTTCAGGTTGGAGGAGGGGCAGTGTGCTACGTGAGCGCCACTTGTGCTCAGTAATTCGATATCCCTATCGTTTGTGGCGACCATATGTACACAGAGGGTTTGCGGGCCCATCAGACCAAGGCGCAGTAGTCTCTCTGTTGGGCGCTCACCATTTTCCGCAAGGGCGGCTTCCACTTCTTGATGGGTTTCGTGCAGGTGTATCTGTACAGGGATCTGTGCCTCTGCGGAGCATATGGCGATCCTTTCCATAGTCTGGTCCCCTACCGTGTAGGGAGCATGTGGGGCGAATACGACTTCAATACGCTCGTGTGCCCGGTAATCGTCGCGCAGGGCCAATCCCTTGTGTAACGCCTCTTCGCTGTGACGACTCCAGGGAGTTGGTGCATCTAATATAGGGAATGCGATATGGGCCCGGATACCGCTCTCCCGAGCGGCAATGGCAACAGCTTCAGGGAAGAAATACTGGTCGGAAAAGGTGGTTGTCCCCGATCTCAGCATCTCGGCAATTGCGTGACGACTGCCATCGGCAACAAATTCCGGGCCGACCCAGCGTTGTTCCGCTGGCCAGATATGCTGCTCCAGCCACTCCTTTAGAGGACGGTCATCGGCGTAGCCACGCAACAGGGTCATGGGGGCGTGATTGTGGGTATTAATCAAGCCTGGAATCAGTGCATGTTGATTGAGGTCCACCTCCTGACTCGCCTTAAAGCGTGCTTTGGCTTCAGCGGAGGGCATTAGTGCGGTGATTCGCCCTTGTTCGATGGCCAGAGAGCAATTTTCATACACTTTTTGCTCGGGAATCACTGGAATAATCCAACGTGCGTGAATCAGTGTGTCTACGGATTGGGGCATGGGCGCTCATTGGCGGCGGTTAAAGTGGTTTCAACTTTAGCGGTAGAGCACAGTTGCGGCAACCGGGGCCTGAGGTAGGGGTTACTAGCATTCCCTCCAGCCCCTCCAACGGCGTCAAACTATGCTAGAATCGCCCGCTTATCCGGGCTCAGTACACATGCCCGCGCTATAAAAGGAACGCCGTAAGCCATGGGCGAATTAGCCAAAGAAATCTCTCCGATTAATATCGAAGAAGAACTCAAGCAGTCTTATCTCGACTATGCCATGAGTGTGATAGTCGGGCGCGCACTGCCGGATGTACGCGATGGCCTCAAGCCGGTACACCGTCGTGTGCTCTACGCGATGAGCGAGCTTAAAAACGACTGGAACAAACCTTATAAAAAGTCAGCGCGTGTCGTTGGTGATGTAATCGGTAAATACCACCCGCATGGGGATTCCGCGGTATACGACACCATAGTGCGTATGGCCCAGCCCTTCTCTATGCGCTACACCCTGGTGGACGGCCAGGGTAACTTCGGTTCTATCGACGGGGACAGCCCGGCGGCCATGCGTTACACAGAGATTCGCATGGACAAGTTGGCCCACGAGCTGCTGTCTGACCTCGATAAAGAAACCGTTAATTTTGTCGATAACTACGATGGCTCCGAGCAGATGCCGGAGGTGTTGCCCTCACGCGTGCCGAATCTGCTGGTCAACGGCTCTTCTGGTATCGCAGTGGGGATGGCCACTAATATCCCTCCGCATAATTTAGGTGAGGTGATCAAGGCCTGCCTGGCCTTGATTGAAAACCCTGAGCTGTCCGTCGATGATCTGATGGAGCATATTCCCGGGCCGGATTTTCCCACCGGCGCAACCATCAATGGCCGCGCTGGCATCCTGATGGCATATCGCACTGGCCGCGGGCGTATCTACGTGCGTGCCAAAGCGGATGTTATTCGCGATGATAAGACTAACCGCGAGACCATCATTGTTACCGAGATCCCTTTCCAGCTGAACAAGGCGCGCCTGATTGAGCGTATTGCCGAGCTGGTAAAAGAGAAAAAGATCGAGGGTATCTCCGAGCTGCGCGACGAGTCCGATAAAGACGGTCTGCGGGTTGTGATCGAGCTGAAACGCGGCGAGCTGGGTGACGTGGTCCTCAACAACCTCTATTCCCAGACCCAGCTGGAGAGTGTGTTCGGCATCAATATGGTGGCGCTGGTCAATGGTCAGCCCAAGGTGCTGAACCTTAAAGAGCTGCTTGAGCACTTTGTGCGCCACCGCCAGGAAGTGGTTACCCGCCGTACCGTTTATCTGCTTCGCAAGGCGCGTGAGCGGGGCCATATCCTGGAAGGTTTGGCGATTGCGATTGCCAACATTGACCCGGTGATCGAGTTGATCAAATCCTCCTCCACTCCAGCGGATGCCCGAGAGGCACTTCTGGCCAAGGGGTGGCCTGTGGGGAATGTGGAGCAGTTCCTGGAGCGTGCCGGTGCTGATGCCTGCCGTCCGGATGATCTGCCGAAAGAGTTTGGTCTGCGTGAGGATGGTGCCTACTATCTGTCTCCCGCACAGGCCCAGGCAATCCTTGAATTGCGCCTGCACCGATTGACAGGCATGGAGCATGACAAGTTGCTGGCGGAATACCAGGAGCGATTGGAGCAGATTGCCGAATATCTGCATATCCTGGGTAGTTTCGAGCGCTTGATGGAGGTGATTCGCGAGGAACTGGAGCAGCTGTCAAAAGACTTTGGCGATGAACGCCGCAGCGATATTGTGGCTTCTCGTCAGGACCTGACTGTTGAAGACTTGATCACCCCGGAAGACAAGGTGGTGACCATCTCCCACGGTGGTTACGCCAAAAGTCAGCCTCTAACCGACTACCAGGCCCAGCGCCGCGGTGGTATGGGTAAGTCGGCGACCCAGGTGAAAGATGAGGACTTTGTCGAGCATCTCCTGATCGCGAATTCGCACGACACCATTTTGTGCTTCTCTAACAAGGGTAAGGTGTACTGGCTTAAGGTTTACGAAGTGCCTACTGCCGGCCGCGCCTCCCGCGGGCGCCCAATGGTCAATATGCTGCCCCTGGAAGAGGGCGAGCGCATCAGTAGTCTGATGCCGGTGTCTGAGTATGATGAGGACCACTTTATCTTCTTTGCTACGGCCAATGGCACTGTGAAGAAAACACCGCTGACTGCTTTTGCCCGCCCGCGTAGCGTCGGTTTGCGCGCGATTGAATTGGAAGAGAGCGATCGCCTGGTAGCAACTGCCGTTACTGATGGTGAGCGCGACGTAGTGCTGTTCACCAGTGCTGGTAAGGCCGCACGCTTCTCCGAAGCCAATGTTCGTTCCATGGGACGTGTGTCACGAGGTGTGCGCGGTATCCGTATGCAGGAGGGGCAGCAGGTTATTGCCATGGTAATTCCGGAAGAGGGAGGCTCCGTGATGATGGCCACTGAAAACGGTTACGGTAAACGTACCGCTATTAGTGAATTCCCCACAAAGGGACGCGGTACCCAGGGCGTGATTGCAATTGCAGAGAGCGAACGCAATGGTGCGCTGGTTGGGGCCTGTCAGGTGCATCCGGGTGAAGAGATGATGCTGATTTCTGACCAGGGCACGCTGGTGCGTACCCGTGTCGATGAGGTCTCTGTCCTTGGACGCAACACCCAGGGGGTGCGAGTGATTCGCCTCAAGAGCGGTGAAAAGCTTGTCAACCTCGGGCGTATCGAGGAGACCGAAGACGATGGTGAAGAAACTGGTGGGGAAGAGTGACCCACCTCTCGATACCAATAAGAAAGGCTGCGTTTATCGCGGCCTTTCTTGCCTTTGGCACCCTAAAAAATGCCTAAAAGCGTGATATCTGTCTCCCCCAAAGGCGGTTTTTGCGTCGGCATATCTAGTTGTATTTGAAACCATTTATTGTTTTCTGGAAGTTAGGTCATGAGGAAGTTTAATTTCTGTGCCGGCCCTGCCGCGTTGCCGGAGCCGGTACTGCAGCAGGCGCAACGGGAACTGCTCGATTGGAGTGGTCTCGGCTGCTCGGTAATGGAAGTCAGTCACCGTTCGCCGGAGTTTGTGCAGGTGGCAGAGCGGGCTGAACAGGATTTGCGCGACCTGCTCAATGTGCCTGGAAATTATAAGGTGCTTTTTCTGCAGGGTGGCGCTACAGGGCAATTCAGTGCGGTGCCCTGGAACCTTTTAGGTGCGGGATCGAAGAAAGCAGACTTTATTCACTCCGGACAGTGGGCGGCCAAGGCAATTCGGGAAGCCCGGCGCTATGGTGAAGTGAATGTGATCGCTTCCAGCGAAGATCGCAATTTCAGTTATGCGCCTTCAGCAGATAGCTGGCAGCAGAGCCGTGATGTGGCCTACCTGCACTATACCCCCAATGAAACTATTGGCGGGGTGGAGTTTGATTATGTGCCTGAGGTGGACTGTCCTTTAGTGGCCGATATGTCCTCCAATATTTTGTCGCAGCCGATTCCGGTGGAAAAATTTGGAGTGATCTACGCTGGTGCCCAGAAAAATATTGGCCCATCGGGAATCGCTGTGGCCCTGGTTCGGGACGATCTGCTTGATCGCGCACTGGAAAATATTCCGCGTAGCCTGAGCTGGAAGGTGGCGGCGAATGCCGGTTCTATGGATAACACGCCACCCACTTTTGCCTGGTACTTATCCGGTCTGGTTTTCCAGTGGCTTAAAGCCCAGGGTGGCGTTGAAGCGATGGCGATTCAGGCCGACCTTAAATCCAAGATGCTCTATGAGTTCCTGGATAACAGTGCTTTCTACTCCAGTCCGGTGGAGGTGGGTAGTCGTTCGCGCATGAATGTGCCCTTCGTGCTGGCTGACGCCGGTCTCGACAAGCTGTTCCTGGAAGAGTCTGAGGAGGCTGGGCTGTTGAGTTTGAAAGGGCACCGTTCCGTCGGCGGCATGCGTGCATCGCTGTATAACGCAGTTCCATTGGAGGCGGTGGAATCCTTGGTGGCATTTATGGCGGATTTTGAGGCTCGCCGGGGTTAGAAAGCCAAAAGAATATTGATGAATTCACAGGAAAGTAGAAAGCCGGATGACAGAGGAAACTGCAAGTAGCGACCAGCGTCTGCTGGAGCTGCGCAATCGTATAGACAGCATCGATGCTGAAATCGCACAGCTTATTAGTGAGCGGGCTCGTTGTGCGCTGGAAGTCGCTGTGGTGAAAAAGGCGACAGGTGAGGATGCGCTGTATTATCGGCCCGAGCGGGAGGCGCAGGTGTTGCGCAGGGCTATGGAGCGTAACCCGGGCCCCTTGACCGATGAGGAAATGGCGCGACTATTCCGCGAGATTATGTCCGCCTGCCTCGCGTTAGAGGAACCGGTTAAGGTGGCATACCTTGGCCCCGAGGGTACTTTTACCCAGCAGGCCGCACTGAAGCATTTTGGCAATTCCGCCCAGAGTCGCCCACTTGCAGCTATTGATGAGGTATTCCGTGAAGTTGAGGCCGGTGCGGTGAGCTATGGCGTAGTGCCGGTGGAGAATTCTACCGAGGGCGTGATCAATCACACCCTGGATAATTTTATGAATTCCAACCTGAGTATCTGCGGTGAGGTAGAGCTGCGGATTCATCATCACCTGATGATTTCGGATGTAACCCGGCCGGAATCCATTACCCGTATTTATTCTCATGCGCAGAGCCTTGCGCAATGTCGGAAATGGCTAGATGCACACTATCCCAATGTGGAGCGGGTGGCAGTTTCCAGTAATGCCGATGCAGCGAAGCGTGTCAAAGGTGAGTGGAATGCCGCGGCTATCGCCGGCGATATGGCCGCTGGCTTGTACGGCCTGAAGGTTTTATCGGAAAAAATTGAGGATCGCCCGGATAACTCCACACGCTTCCTGATTATTGGTACCCAGCAGGTCCCTGCTAGTGGCGATGATAAGACCTCCTTGATGGTATCCATGCGTAATGAGCCGGGTGCACTGCACGACCTGCTGGAGCCTTTCCGTCGTTACGATATTGATCTCACCCGGGTAGAAACCCGGCCTTCCCAGTCCGGGAATTGGACCTACGTATTCTTTATCGATTTCAAGGGGCACCGGGATATTGGTGACATTGCCGCAGCCCTGAAGGAAATTGGGGGCTGTGCCTCTGACTTGAAGGTGCTCGGTTCCTACCCTCGCGGTGTGTTGTGATGGGGCAGGCGCAAATTGGCCGACTGCTGGTTGTTGGGGTCGGTCTTATTGGTGGTAGTTTTGCGCTCGCACTAAAAGCCGCGGGTGTTTGTCGCGAGGTGATCGGTGTCGCTCTTGAAGAGAGCACCTGTGAGGATGCCAGGAAGTTGGGCATTGTCGATCGCACCAGTACACGCCTTGAGGATGTCCTGCCACAGTTAGAACCTGGCGACCTGGTTTTTGTTGCAGTACCCACGCTCGCGGTGGAATCTGTATTTGCACAGATTAAAGGGTTAATGCCTGATGGTATCACTGTTACTGATGGTGCCAGTGTTAAGGGCAGTGTGGTCAGGGCGGCAGAGAGGGTGTGGGGGAGAGTACCGGATTTCCTGGTGCCGGGCCACCCGATAGCGGGTTCCGAAAAGAGTGGTGTGACGGCGGCACGGGATGATCTCTACCGCGATCACCGTATTATCCTGACCCCGCTCCCGAATACCGGTACGGAGCACTTACGGTTGGTAGAGCGGGCATGGCATGCGGTGGGTGCCGAGGTGCTGAAAATGCCGGTAGAGGAGCATGACGAGGTGCTGGCTGCAACTAGCCATCTGCCGCATGTCATCGCCTTTAGCCTTGTAGATACTCTTGCCCACGATGCGGAAAATGAAAATATCTTCCGCTATGCCGCTGGTGGTTTCCGTGATTTTACCCGTATCGCTTCCAGTGACCCGGTGATGTGGCGCGATATTATGCTGGCTAACCGGGATGCCATTTTAAAGGCAATAGATCTCTACAGCCTCAACCTTTCTTCCCTGCGCGGTGCCATCGCCTGCGGCGATAGCGCAACGCTTATGGGTGTCTTTACCCGTGCCAAAGCGGCCCGGGATCACTTCACAAAAATGTTGGCGAAACAAGCGTACTCAGATTCTATGCAAGCACAGGAAATTACTTTTATCGCGCAGCCCGCGGCCACTGTCACTGGCAGGTTACGGGTGCCTGGGGATAAATCCATGTCTCACCGCTCCATTATGCTGGGCTCCCTGGCGGAGGGTGTCACAGAAGTGGAGGGTTTTCTTGAGGGGGAGGATGCGCTTGCAACCTTGCAGGCTTTCCGTGATATGGGGGTGGTTATAGAGGGGCCTCACGATGGCCGGGTAACTATTCATGGGGTCGGCTTGCGGGGCTTAAAGGTGCCGCCGGGGCCGCTGTACCTGGGGAATTCTGGTACCTCCATGCGCCTGCTGGCGGGCTTGCTCGCCGGGCAGGATTTCGATGTGACCTTGACCGGAGATGAATCCCTGTCCAAGCGCCCTATGAACAGGGTGGCTAATCCTCTGCGTGAGATGGGGGCGAAAATTGAAACCGGGCCGGAAGGGCGGCCGCCTCTGGTAATCAAAGGTGGTGGTCAGTTGGAGGGAATTAACTACCCATTGCCGATGGCCAGCGCCCAGGTGAAATCCGCAGTACTGCTTGCGGGACTCTACGCAGATGGCGCAACGTCTACTGTAGAGCCGGCGCCTACCCGCGATCATACCGAGCGTATGCTGCAAGGGTTTGGATATTCGGTGGAGCGAAATGGTGCCCAGGCAACCCTGGGGGGTGGCGGTACGCTCAAGGCCTGCCGTATTGATGTGCCGGCAGATATTTCTTCTGCTGCCTTCTTTATGGTGGCTGCGGCTATTTCTCCAGGATCGGATATTGTGCTGGAGCATGTCGGAATCAATCCGACACGTGATGGTGTGATTAATATCTTGAAGGCTATGGGGGCTGATATTGAGTTGGTGAATGTCCGCGAAGTGGGCGGCGAGCCAGTGGCAGATATCCATGTGCGTTATGCGCCACTGAAAGGTATCCGTATCCCGGAAGATCAGGTGCCCCTGGCAATAGATGAATTCCCGGTATTGTTTATTGCCGCTGCCTGTGCGGAGGGTGAGACAGTACTGACGGGGGCTGAGGAGTTGCGGGTTAAAGAAAGTGACCGCATCCAGGCAATGGCAAATGGATTGGCTGGGCTGGGGGTGGAGGCCAAGGCAACGCCTGATGGCATTGTAATTCAGGGTGTCCGGGAGGGGGCTGTATTCTCTGGTGGAACCGTTGACAGTCTCGGTGATCACCGTATTGCCATGGCATTTGCAGTGGCATCCCTGCGTGCAAAGGATACAATTCGCATCCTCCATTGCGCCAACGTGGCGACCTCCTTTCCGAATTTTGCGGAGCTGGCGACTGGTGCTGGCTTGAAGCTGCAGCTGGCCTGATCTCCAGGTGGGGTATGGGAGGCCGATGTTGCCGGTTTGCGCGACTAACTAAGAAGTAGAGTTGTATAGGACGATATGAGCGATTCGAATAGGCTGCCGCCGGTAGTCACTATTGATGGACCGAGTGGTTCAGGCAAGGGCACCATCGCCAAGTTATTGGCGGACAGATTGGGTTTTACCTTGCTTGATTCCGGTGCCCTTTATCGGGCTGCTGCCCTGGCAGCATTGAACGGGGCAGTTGACCTGGCTGATGAGGAGGCGCTCACTCAGGTGGCAAAGACACTGGATGTTCACTTTGCTGTGAATGGTGGCCAGTTGCAGGTACTGCTTGAGGGGCGCGAGGTCACAGAGGATATTCGCATGGAGCGGGTAAGCATGGCCGCCTCATCAGTGGCTGCAATTCCCGGTGTACGTGCGGCGCTGTTGCAGCGCCAGCGGGATTTTCGCATGGGGCCAGGCCTGGTGGCTGACGGTCGTGATATGGGTACCACCGTATTCCCCGACGCCCCGGTCAAGGTGTTCCTGACCGCAAGTGCCGAGGAGCGCGCCAGAAGGCGCGAAGCGCAGTTGCGGGAGAAGGGGGTTTCTGTTAGCCTCCGCGACCTGCTGGAGGACATCCGTGCCCGAGATGCACAGGATATGAATCGAAAAGCCTCTCCCCTGGCTCCCGCTGAGGATGCGGTTGAGCTCGATAGTACCGGGGTTGATATAGAGGAAGTCCTTCGGAGAGTGCTGTCATTGGTGCAGGGGCACATTTCATCCTGAAGCCAGTGTTATCAGTAACATACATTTTTTAACGATAACGGCCGGGTTTTGCCAGAATTGCCCGGCCGTTGTTGTAATCCGACCCGCGTGCTGGCAGCGCGGTTGGGGTCGCGGCTGGCGGTTGACTAAACTTAAAAGTTACCAACGGCTGGGCCCAGCAATATAGGTATTGTAATGAGCGAGAGCTTTGCTGATCTATTTGAAGAGAGCCTGAAAAGCGTCGAGATGGCACCGGGCGCTATTGTCACTGGTGTTGTAATTGACGTAGACAAAGACTGGGTAACCGTTCACGCGGGCCTGAAGTCTGAAGGCGTTATCCCTGCTGCACAGTTCGCCAACGACAGGGGCGAAGTTGAGTTGCAGGTGGGCGACGAAGTACAGGTTGCCCTGGAAGCTGTTGAAGACGGTTTCGGTGAAACCCGTCTGTCCCGCGAAAAAGCCAAGCGTGCTGAAGCCTGGAAGATCCTCGACGCAGCTCACGCAGCTGACGAAGTGGTTAAAGGTGTTATCAGTGGCAAGGTCAAGGGTGGCTTTACTGTCGATGTTGCCAATATCCGTGCATTCCTGCCCGGCTCTCTGGTTGATGTCCGTCCGGTTCGCGACACCGCGCACCTGGAAGGTAAAGAGCTCGAATTCAAGGTCATCAAGCTCGATGCCAAGCGCAACAACGTTGTTGTATCCCGCCGTGCAGTAATGGAAGCCGCGACTTCCGAAGAGCGTGAAGCACTGCTGGCCAGCCTGCAGGAAGGCATGTCTATTAAGGGTATCGTGAAGAACCTGACCGACTACGGTGCTTTCGTAGACCTCGGTGGTATCGATGGCCTGCTGCATATTACCGATATGGCTTGGAAGCGCATCAAGCATCCGAGCGAGATCGTAAATGTTGGCGACGAAATCGAAGTAAAAGTACTGAAGTTCGATCGCGAGCGCAGCCGCGTTTCCCTGGGTCTGAAGCAGTTGGGCGAAGATCCCTGGGTATCCATCAAGCAGCGTTACCCGGAAAACAGCCGCGTAAAAGCAGTTGTTACCAACCTGACCGACTACGGCTGCTTCGCCGAGCTGGAAGAGGGTGTGGAAGGTCTGGTACACGTTTCCGAAATGGATTGGACCAACAAGAACATCCACCCGTCCAAAGTTGTCCAGGTGGGTGACGAGGTAGAGGTGATGATCCTGGATATCGACGAAGAGCGTCGTCGTATCTCCTTGGGTATCAAGCAGTGCCAGGAAAATCCGTGGGATGCCTTCGCGCGTAAATTTGCCAAGGGCGATAAGATCTCCGGTAAGATCAAGTCCATCACTGACTTCGGTATCTTTATCGGTCTCGACGGCAGTATCGATGGCCTGGTACACCTGTCCGACATCTCCTGGAACGAAGCTGGCGAAGAAGCTGTTCGCAAGTTCAAGAAAGGCGACGAAATCGAGACTGTTATCCTGGGTATCGACTCCGAGCGCGAGCGTATCTCCCTGGGTGTCAAGCAGCTGGAGTCCGATCCGTTCTCCGACTACGTTGCTACCAGCGACCGCGGCAGTATCGTAATTGGTACCGTTAAGGAAGTTGATGCCAAGCAGGCTGTACTGACCCTGGCAGGCGAAGTGGAAGGTGTGTTGCGCGCTTCTGAAATCAGCCGTGACAAGGTTGAAGATGCTCGTAATGTCCTGAAAGAAGGCGAAGAAATAGAAGCTAAGATCACCAGCGTGGATCGCAAGAACCGCGTGATCAGCTTGTCTATCAAGGCCAAAGATCAGGATGACGAAAAGCAAGCCATCAAGGATCACAGCAAGAAGCAGACTGACCAGGTTCAGCCCGCTACTATTGGTGACCTGATCAAGGCACAAATGAACAACAAAGACTAATCATCTTTGACTGTTCAATGCTCCAAGTGAAGTGTTTGGAGTAACTCGAAAGCCGGACTGGGGTTGCCCAGTCCGGCTTTCTATTAGATGATTGACGCTCTACTCCAGAATAATCAATGACTTAGAAAGGTTGCAGGGCACATGACCAAATCCGAACTGATCGAAAGGATTGCGTTGAGGTTGGATCAGCTGCCAGTGAAAGATGTGGAGCTGGCGGTCAAGGTGATGTTGGACTCCATGTCTGATGCCCTATCCCAGGGGGAGCGCATTGAGATACGTGGGTTTGGCAGCTTTTCGTTGCACTACCGTGCACCGCGCACAGGGCGGAACCCGAAAACGGGGGATGCGGTGGATCTGGCCGGTAAATACGTCCCTCACTTTAAGCCCGGCAAAGAACTGCGCGACAGAGTCAACCGCAGTATGCACTCTGAGGCAGGGATCGGGGTATGATTACATCGCTGCAGCGGCCGGTTATGGATCACACTGGACCTTGTGGTTTTCCTGGTGTGTAGTTTCCCTGGATAGTCTTTATGGCTGGATAAGAAGGCCATTTTGTGGAACGTGGAGGTTCCCTTGTCATTCTTGCGTTGGTTGATGCACTTTTTTTTCGGCTTTGTGGCCCTTTTGTGTGTCGCCCTCGGCATCTATATAGCAGTAGAAAACCCCCAAATTATTTCCCCGGTTATTGCCGGGTATGCCCCATTCTCTGGCAGTGTGGGGGTATGGCTTATTGGGATGTTGCTGCTCGGGGTCTTGCTGGGCTTTCTGGCAAGCTTGCTACCCCTTTTCTCACAGCGCCGCCGAGCACGGGGGTTGAGTAAACAGTTGAAGAAATTGGAGCGCGAGCTTCAGGCCGCTCACCGAAAGGTTTCCGGAGACTGATTTGCTCGATTTTGCCTATTTCTTTTTCCTGCTGGCAGCCATCTCAATAGGCTGGGTGCTGGGGCGGGGCAGCTCAAAGCGAAAGCCGGACTTCAGTGAGCAGGAGGAATCTCTGGCGCGCTCCTATGCGCAGGGGCTCAATTATCTATTGAGCGAACATCACGACGACAGTATTGATAAATTTATTGATTCACTTGAGGTGAGTCCGGCAACTTTCGATACGCACCTGGCGCTGGGTAACCTCCTGCGTAGGCGCGGTGAGTATGACCAGGCAATAAGGGTGCATCAAAATTTGCTGGCGCGCCCGAGCTTGGCTAGGCAGAGCCAGCACAAGGCTCAGTTTGAGCTGGCATGTGATTATATTTCTGCCGGGTGGCTCGATCGCGCTGAACGCCTGCTGCAGGAGTTGGTGGAAACCTCCCAGGAGTTGCGCGCAACCAGCCTTGAGCACCTGGTGGAAGTTTATCGGGATGAGCGTGAGTGGGCTAAGGCAATTCACGCTGTTAACTTGTTGCATGGTCGCCGCTTTAAGCGCTTGTCCGCAGACTGGGCGCCCGTGCAGGCACATTTTTGCTGTGAGTTGGCAGAGGAGGCAATCGCAGGCAAGGACTACCTCAGTGCACGCAAGCACTTGGATGCAGCTTTGGGGTATGATCGCAGCTCGGTCAGGGCCTGCCTGCTTTGGGCGCGCCTTGAGTACCTGCTGGGCAAGCCGCGCGACGCCATCAAAGTCCTACAGAAAATCCCCAAGCAGAGTCCTGATTATATCCCTGAGATCCTGGGGCTTTTGCTTACCTGTTATGGTGAGTTGGGTGATGGTAGAGGTCTGGATCGTTATTTGGAATCCCTCCTTAAGGAGTATCCATCAAACAGTGTGTTGATCGCATTGGCTGAGCGAATCCAGGCCCAGGATAGTGAAGCTGCTGCCGCTGCATTTATGGGTGAGCAGTTGGCTCTGCGCCCTTCCCTGAGGGGGTTGGGTCGCTTTCTCGATCTTTATATTGGAACGGCTCAGGGGAGGGCACGAGAAAACCTTTCCCTGCTCAAGACCCTGGTCGATCAGTTGATCGCCAGTCGCCCCCATTACCGCTGTAGCAATTGCGGCTTTTCTGGTAACCAGTTGCACTGGCTCTGTCCCAGTTGCAAACACTGGGATTCAGTCCGCTCGGTTAAAGGTATTGAGGGCGAATAGCTGCAGTTGTTTGGTGGTTATTTTCACGGCTTTATCCAGTCATCGTGTAAACAAAATTTTTTATGAGGTCTCTCTTTGCACTCTCAAGTCTCCTCTCCGATCGTTGTTGCTCTCGATTTTGACAATGCTGATGCCGCACTGGCTATGGCTGACCAGCTTGATCCGACGCTCTGTAGGGTAAAAGTTGGAAAAGAGCTTTTTACCATTGCAGGTCCTGACTTGGTTCGCGCTTTGGTTGAGCGGGGTTTTGAGGTCTTTCTCGACTTGAAATTTCACGATATTCCAAACACCGTTGCTTCTGCGGTAAAGGCGGCTGCACGCCTGGGTGTATGGATGGTTAACGTACATGCCAGTGGTGGTGAGCGCATGATGCGCGCAGCAGCTGATGCATTGAGAGAGTTTGGCGACAGCAAGCCCCTGTTGATTGGGGTTACAGTGCTGACCAGTACAGCCCCGGAAGAGTTGGCGTCAATTGGCGTCGAAAAGCCGCTGGGGGAGCAGGTTGTCGACCTCGCCTCGCTGGCTAAAGCCTGCGGCCTGGATGGGGTTGTGTGTTCTGCGCGTGAGGCGCAGGAGTTGAAAGAGATCTGTGGCCGCGATTTTGCGTTGGTAACTCCCGGAATTCGCCCGGCGGGTAGTGATGCTGGAGATCAGCGCCGCACCCTGACCCCCTCTGAAGCCCTTGCCCAAGGAGCTGACTACCTGGTAATCGGCCGCCCAGTTACTGCCGCAACCGATCCGTTGCAAGCGCTGCAGAATATATTGGATGAAATTACAGATAAGTAAGGATTGTTTGCCTTGGTCGATTGTGATGTAGTGTAATCAACGTTGCACGGAGCGTCGTTCGGCACATTGGTATCATTGTGCGGCTTGGGGGGGTATCAGTAGTCCCAGCGTGAAACAAGAACACTTTCACTGGGAGTCGACGATGAAAAATATTCGTATATTGCTTTCTGCATTACTTGTAGCGCTTTTTTCCTTCTTTTTGTCGCCAGCAATTTATGCAGATGGTGCAGATAATGTGGTAGAGCAGGTTGTATTTGAGGTTAATGTAAATAGTGCCTCAGCCACGGAACTGGCAGAAAAATTGGATGGTGTCGGTGAAGCTCGGGCGCAGCTGATAGTTGAATATAGGGAAAAGCACGGACCTTTTACTTCCCTCGATCAGTTGCTGAGTGTTAAAGGTATTGGTACGGCGACACTCGAGAAGAACCGCGAAAAAATTCGCCTGTAGTGATGATTTGATCGCCTGCGCCGGCAGTGCATTTGCAGGCGTGGATTTTTGATTTATACCGCCAAGTATTTTGGCTCGGCTTGATTGTTGAGCTATTTTGGCGGTATTTCATATTGATAAAACTGAATTTGCTCGCTAGATGTTGAGGCTGAAGTTTTTACTGGCTGGGCTGTCGGGGGAGTCCAGTTTGATATCTATAGGATATTTATTTCGCTGGTTTTTAGATCTGACATGTATTAATGCTTTGTGGTATTTCGGAGGGAATGGTTGGTGGAGCCAATATCAGAGTGGTTGCTTCCAGTCGCATCTGCAGTCGTTATTAGTTATTGCCTAACAATAGTTCTGCTCTCGCGAATGAAGTATCTGGCACTGGATGTGCCCAATCATCGATCTATGCATAGCTTGCCTGTGCCCCGTACCGGTGGATGGGCTCTATTGGCTGGCTGTGGCGTAGCGCTGGTCATTAGTCCCATTTCATTGCCTTATTTCGTGTATCTGGCATTTCTGCTATTGCTGGCGGTTTCGGCGCTGGATGATTTGCGACACGTTCCTGCCTCTGTGCGCTTTGGTGTACAGCTATTGGCTGTCAGCTTGATTATTTGTGCACTGCCTAATGGTTTGCAATGGTGGTTCCCTTTTCTCGCACTATGCGGTGTTTGGGTTGTCAATTTGTATAACTTTATGGATGGAATGGATGGTTTGGCGGGGAGTATGACCGCTGTGGGGTTCCTCGGACTTGGCCTGGCTTGCCTGGTCGGTGGTGACTTAGGGTTAGCGGGTGTGTGTGCTCTGGTTTTTGTTTGTGCGTTGGTCTTCCTGCATTTCAATTGGCCCCCTGCGCGTATTTTTTTGGGGGATGCAGGGTCTACGTGCCTGGGGTTGACAGTCGTCACTGTAAGTCTGTTTGGTTGGCAGCGGGGGGCTTTTGAATTATGGTTGCCGGCGATTATATTTACCCCCTTTTGGCTGGATGCGACTTATACCTTGCTGCGCAGAATGATAAGGGGTCAGCGCTGGTGGGAGGCTCATCGTGAACACTTCTACCAAAAAAGTGCTATTCGTATGGGGGTTAAGAATACATTGTATCTACAGTTGGTTTTTATGCTTTGTATGTCGATATTGGCGGTAGTGCTGTCTGCTCTTGATATAAGTGGATAAAGGGTGAGGTCAGCCTCCCGGTTTTCAAAAAAATTTGGGTATTTGTGTGATTAGTGTTTGGCGGAAATTAGAAAAAGCGCAAAAACCGGTGCTAATGCTGTTATTTGACTTGGTGATGCTAAGTCTCGCTTTTTTTATTGCGATGGCAGTTCGCCTAAATAGTATATCTCACGCCCTAGAGTTCAAAATGCTTGGCTGCCTTTTGCTTACGCTGAGCTGTACAAGCTTGATTTTTCTCAGGCTTGGCCTGTATCGCACAGTTATCCGTTATATGGGGCAGAAGGCAATTATTGCTGTGCTTCAGGGGGTAACTGCGTCGGCAGTGGTGTTGGCGGTTGCCTCATATCTTACGACAGCGGGAGTGCCGCGTTCGGTGCCAGTAATATATTGGTGTTTTGCCCTTATGACAGTTGGTGGGTCCCGTTGGTTGGTTCGTATTTACTATCAGATGGCTCTGGAGATACATAAGACCCGTGTGGCGATTTACGGTGCAGGTACTGCGGGCTTGCAAATGTATAAAGCCCTTGTGCATGGAGAAATTTATAAGCCGGTGGCTTTCTTTGATGACAATATCTCAAAGCAGAAAACGTTGATTGATGGGCTTCTGGTTTATAGCCCGGGAAGTATTTTGGAGGTGGTGGCTGAAAAGGATATCGCTGAAATATTGCTTGCGATGCCAGGAGTGCCTAAGCGTCGACGCAGAGAGATTACTCGGGCTTTGAGGGAGCGGGGCCTGGTTGTGAAGGCAATTCCTGGTGTTGAAGAGCTAGTTGATGCGGCGGGTAAAGTGGAAGGGGTATCCCAAACCTACGAAAATATTCTTGGGCGCGCCCCAGTAGAGCCGCAGAAGGCGCTGATAGCTGGTTCGATCAGCGGCAAAGTAGTACTTGTTACAGGAGCTGGGGGATCTATTGGCTCTGAACTTTGCCGGCAGATCGCCCAGTGGGGGCCGGCCCATCTGGTGTTGGTGGAGTCTTCTGAATATGCCTTGTACCAAATAGAGCGAGACCTGTGCCAGCAACAGCTGGATGAGGGTTATCAGCTGAAAGTTACTGCACTGCTTGGCGATGTTCGAGATAGGACCCGAATGGTGGAGATCATAAAGGGTTTTGCAGTTAATACAATCTACCACGCTGCGGCATACAAACATGTACCTCTAGTTGAGCAGAATGTGGTGTTGGGGGCTGATAATAATGTCCTGGGTACGCTTTCTGTGTTGGAGGCGGCCGAGACTTCAGGGGTGGAGCAGTTTGTGTTGATCTCCACGGACAAGGCCGTGCGTCCCACCAATGTGATGGGGGCAACCAAAAGGCTTGCCGAGTTGCTCTGCCAGGACTTTGGGCGCCGATATAATAGTGGGACACAGATTTGTATGGTCCGATTTGGAAATGTATTGGGCTCCTCTGGGTCGGTAATTCCGCTCTTCACTGATCAGATCAATGCTGGTGGTCCGGTTACTGTGACTCATGCCAAGGTGACGCGCTATTTTATGACCATTCCTGAAGCTGCACAGCTCGTATTGCAGGCTGGGAGCATGGGGCGCAACGGGGATGTATTCGTTTTGGATATGGGTGAGCCTGTTCAGATACTTGATCTCGCCGAGCGTCTTATTAGGATTATGGGACACTCAGTCAGGGATGATAAAAATCCTGACGGGGATATCGAAATTCAGATAACCGGTTTGCGACCTGGGGAAAAGCTCTATGAAGAGCTGCTCCTCGGTGATAATGTTTCTGGAACGGATCACCCCATGATCATGCGCGCAGAAGAGGAGTGTCTCGAGAATGGGGTGCTGCAAGCGCTGATAGGAGAGTTGCGACATGCTTGTGCCCAGCACGACTGTGAACGAGTCCATCAACTTCTATCCTCAGCCGTGAAAGATTACGTTTCCAAGCAGGGGCTGGTTGATGTGGTTTGGGCGCAGCATCATCAAGTGCACCCAACACCCAAAATGGCCAAAGTGGAAAGGTTGCCCGTTGCTAGTGAGACTGGCGCCCGCTAGTAATTTAGCGGTTTTCCTTGAAGCTGAAGTTTCTTGGGAGGGCAACAGGCTTTGCTTTTACTTGAAGTGCAAAATAAAAAACCCCGCACAGCTTGCACCGTGCGGGGTTTTTGTTTGGCTCCGCCTGCTGGGCTCGAACCAGCGACCCAATGATTAACAGTCTATTTTTTAAGTATTCTTTATTCTCCTACACGCTCCAAACCCGCATAAACTCTAAGCTTCTTTACCCTCTGTTAACCTCTATTACTCACCCGCGTTGACACTTTGTTGACACTATGCGAGTTCTGTGAGGAGGGCGAGTCAATTTGCCTGGAGGCCGAACTGTATCAGCAAAAAATGGGTTAAGGTTCTTGAAGCTTCAATCACTCCAATTTCGATTGGCATAAGTTCAATTCTACTACTTCACTTTTAAGGAGCTAACTTTAATTGAAGTACACTGTTACAAGATCAAAAAGCGGAAATAACCTGAATGATAAGATGCAAAAAACGTCAAAATTCCTGTTATTGAACGCCGTCCTGAAATGGCCCTGAATTAATAGTCCAACAGACCTAGTACCATGCAATGCACAGTAAGCAGTACATGAACCACAGTGTGTATGAAAAGTATGTGGTTCATGTATGGCTCACCGCTATTGATCTTTTAAACACTCAGGGTCAGAAGTTCCATCGATGCCCACATCATTATTAGCCCAGGTATTTAATTGATTCGTGCATGTCATATTCTCAGTAAAATCACGCAAGTCAAAACCGCTATTGTTCATTACTGTGTTATCCTCAATAGTATTACCTGTGCCGTTAAAATTTATAATGCCATCTCGGTTTTTATTTACCGTGTTGTCCCTGATCAAGTTGCCTGTACTGTCTTCCGCTATAAGTATTCCATCATCGTTGATTTCGGTCACAATATTGTTAGATATAAAGTTCGAATCACTCAATACTTGAATCCCGTCATCGTCAGTGAAGCTGATAAAATTACCGGTTACCGTAGCTCCTCCTGAACCCATCAGAAGATTAATTCCATCGCGCTGAATGTCTATAATTTCATTTAGTGTTATGGTTGTGTGTTTGCCGTCGACTTGAATTGCATCATCGTACGTAGTGCTAATAAAATTATTATTTACAGCGTTATAATTTGATTCAGACTCAATAAATAATCCTACGCCATTTCCCAGGCCTGCTCCAGCCTCGCCAAGTCCAACTATTTCATTCCCTTGCATGAAGTTAAAGCTACTCGAAATAATGATTCCATTATTTGTGAAGTCAGTTATATTAGAATTTAAGATGGTATGGTTACCCAATCCCTTCACACTAATACCATCCGAGCAAGATTCAATTTTTCCGTTGATAACGCTTGCAGAAACTCCTTCCATAAGTATCCCGTTGCCGGTTACACCACCTAATGTGCAAGTAAGTTTTCCAGCGCCAAGCATACGCAGGCTTCCAAATGGGCCAACTATGGTCAAGGCATACGGGTTGCCAGGTGTTGGAGGGCAAATAAGATCCTCCACAAGTAAGGTAGGGGTATAGATGGTATCGTAACATTCAACAGAGAGAGCGTAAGAAGAGGAGAAAATTCCGTAAGCCAAAAGAGAGGTGGCTAATGCCGATTTTGTTTTTATAGACATAGTGAAGTCCTTTTACAATTTTTATAACAATTTGTGTACTGAAATAAGGCGCTCAGCGCTTAGGTAAAATAATCTATTTCATTAAAATATACTCTTTAACTTTAAGAGTTTGTTGAAATTTAAAGCATCATCATAAGAATTTTTCGTTTGGACAATACGTGCAATGAGTAAGAGGGGTCACGATAGAGTGGTGGGTTTAAAGGGTGGGCGGCTCAAATGATAATGCCGCTAAATGCCATGCCGGCAGTCCAAATCAAGCGGGATGGTGATGTTTCCGAGAATCTCTTTAAAATTTGTGTGATTAATGTCGAAACCAGAGTTTAGGTATGTCGGTCGACCAAAAAAACTGAAAATTGGAGGGGGAGACAAATAAGTTGATCATAGGTAAGAGTACACAAACTACTACACCCGCATAAACTCTAAGCTACTTTACCATCTATTGCCCTCCGGCATTGACACTAGGCAAGCTCTGTAAGGGGGTTCCTGGTGACAGCGTCTTCAAGGTGTTCTGGCGATAGATGGGCATAGCGCATAGTCATTTTTATATCAGCGTGGCCAAGTATTTCTTTTAAGGTGAGAAGGTTTCCACCACGCATAATGAAGTGACTCGCGAAAGTGTGGCGTAGTACATGACTGGCTTGACCCTTGGGCAAATCTATCTCGCACTTGTCTAATACGCGAGTAAAAGCCTTATAGCAGTATTGGAAGAGGGGGCCTGTTCGCGGCCGCTCCAAAAATATTGCCTTCTCTAGTGACTCACTGATTGGAACCACGCGAACTTTACCGCTCTTAGTACCTGAGAAGGTGATACGGCTGTTGCGAATTTGTTCGCCGCGCAAGTTTTGTGCCTCGCTCCAGCGTGAACCAGTTACTAAACATATTGTTGCCACGAGGTAGGCGTGTTGTGAGCCGCTTTTCTTTAGGGCACTGAGTAGCGTTTTTATCTGTTCTTTATCAAGAAAACTTAATTCTTGATCATCATATTTCAGTCGCCGTACACCAGCGAGGGGATTTTCCCCTTGCCATTTCCCCAGGCGAATTAATTCATTAAATACCGCGCGCAAATAGGCTAAGTCATGGTTACAAGTATTTGCGGAGATGGGCCCCCGATGGCGCTTGTTGGTTTTCAAATCACCCTTTAGGCGTTGCTGGCGAAACTCTGCATAAAAACCAGCGGTTATCTGGTTAGCTAGGGGGTCACCCATTAATTGGCAGAGCGACAAAAGGTTGTCCCGCCGTTCCTCTCCTTTTTTCAGGGTATGTCCATGTAGGTTGTACCACTCTACGATTAAATCCTGTAATCGCCGTTTGTCACGTTGAGGTGGAACCCATTCTCCTTTGTCTGCGGCGGCTAGCTGCGCGCGCTCCCAGCGGATACCCTCGGCCTTCGTATCAAAAGATTTGCGGACACGGCGCCCGCCGCGCCCTTGTGGCTGTATATCTACTTGCCAACGCCCACTATCAAGTTTCTTAATTGCCATCCCGAATATCCAGAAAGGGAGCATCGGCAACTAAACCAATGTCTATGCGTACTACTAACAACTTGCAAAAGTCACTCTTGCTTTGCTCCAGTTGTTCTAAAGAAACTTTGCCACCGTAAACCACCCAGGGCAGAAGCTCAGGCATAAGGCGCCCAATCTCGGCAAATACCTCTTCAGGAATCCGAGAGGTTCCGTATTCAATATTTTTAACTTGATGAACTTTTATATTTAGTTTCGTCGCGAAGTCCGCCTGCGTAAGACCTACCGCTTCTCTAACTTTCCGCAGCCTCTTTCCCGCACTATCTGTCGGCGCCTCACTCACCTTTATTACCCTCTGTTACTTGTTTGGTGCGGAATTTAGCCCAAAAAGCAGTCAATTCAAAACAAAAAGTCATTACATCTAAGCTTATGTGTTGAATAGTGCGCCAAAGATTAACATTTATACCCAATAAGTATTGAATCTAAACCTTATTGCATCTAAAAATAGGCCCTCAAGTAATCAATGCAGAACAAAGGGCAATAAGGAATGAGTGATAAAGCAGATCCAGCACCACTGAAAGCACCAGTTTCAACCCAAGAGCAATATGCCATTGATACCGGTCTCACCTTAAAAACGGTGCGGGGCCAAGTGCAGCGAGGCTACCTGCCAACAATCAAGATTGGCCGTTACAACTTAATCAACATGGTCAAACTGTCCCAGCTCTGCATGGGCGAAGACGCCCAATCAACTAAAGAGTAGGGCGGTTTCTATGGACTACAGCCAAATAAACCGAGATGTTGCCGAGTCGCTAGAAAAGGATTTGAGTTTTAAATTCAAGCGCAGTGGCAAGTATCTAAATTCTGGCAACTGCCCAGATTGCGGCAAGAAGTCAGCCTGGATTGAGATTGAAAAACCAATCACTGTGCGCTGTAACCACAAAAACAATTGTGGGTACGAAGAACCTGTCCGGGATATTTACCCGGATATTTTCGAAAATTTTTCCGAGAGATTCCCGGCAACTCCTGAAGAACCCAACGCAACAGCCCGAGCGTATATAGAGCACGTTCGCCAGTTCCCGCTTCTTAAAGTGGGAGACTGGTTTGAACAGGCCGCGCGGCCTTTACCTGAAGGTGACTATGCACCCGTGGTTCGTTTTCAGCTATGGGACGGTTTCTACTGGGATCGCGTAATTAATAAAACCCATGAGCGCGCATTGGGCGACAAAAGCTTTTTTAAAAAGCATATTAAGTACGGGGGTAAATGCTGGCAGCCCCCAGGCCAGCAGATAGAAAAGGGCGATACCGTTTTTATTGTGGAGGGTATCTTTCACGCTATCGCCTTATGGCTTTGCGGCTATAAAGTGGTCGCCGCATTTTCAAGTAATAACCTGCCCACAGAGCTAATAGAAGAACACAAAGCCCAGGAGATAACCTGGGGTCTTGGCTATGACGATGACCCTGCCGGTCGTTCCATGGCAAAGAAATATTATGATCGTTTGCGCAAGCAAAAAGAAAAGGTCGATGTTGCCCTGGTGGGCGGCGGTAACGACTGGGATGACCTATACCGGGCTGATAAATTAACCCCAGAATTTATTGAAGACTGCCTTTACCGGGGGCGCCTATTCACTGCCGGCAGTATTGAAGAAAAAGCCTACCACTGGCACTGCAAAAAACGCCGTAATTATACGGTGCTTGATTTCAATAACCGCCTGTATTCAGTCCATATCGAAGACGATATTAACCGGGAACTGTCAAAATCTATTGAGGAGCAAAACCAGACTGATATAGAGGATACAGGCACCGAAAAAGAAGCAGTCAAAACCCTAGAAGATGCCTTGGCCACAGACCGGGGGCGGGAAATTTTCAATAGCAACCTCAACGTCAATAGTATTAGTAATTGCCTGCCAAGGTTTCTTTACTGCGAGATAGACCAAGAGACAACAGACGTTGCCTATTTTTTTGATATTTATCTTCCCAAAGGGAAGGGGTTGCAAGTCGCCCTCACCGGCTCAAATCTAGAGAGCCCAAAATCCTTTAATAAAGCACTCCTCAACCAAGCACCGGGCAGTACATTTGATGGCAGTGAAAACCAGCTCAAGATGTTGCGTGATCGCTGGTTTGATAATGGCGTTAAGCAGGTGCGGACTATTGGATACCTGGGTTACGACAAGTCCTGTCAAACCTATGTCTTTCAGGATTTCGCCTTTCACAATGGCCGACGCTTAAAGGTCAATAAGCAAGGCTACTTTGTTGCCGGTAAAGACCGTATTAAAACTGGCTTTAAAAGTCTCTACATCCACAACAATAAAAGCTTTGATTCCAGCTGGATACAGGATTACTACTTGGTGTTCTCCCATCTAGGCATGGTCGCGCTTGCGTTTTGGATGGCTTCACTATTTGCCGAACAGATCCGAGCAGAACTAAAGGTATTCCCATTCCTGGAGCTAACTGGCGAGCACGGCGCTGGTAAATCCACGGTGATTGAATTTCTGTGGAAGCTATGTGGTCGTGACGACTACGAAGGCTTCGACCCCAGTAAAGCCACCTTTGCAGCCCGTGCCCGTGCATTCTCTCAGTTGTCCAATATGCCGGTGGTATTGATTGAATCCGACCGTCAGAACGATTCGGCCAAGAAGGGCAGCTTTGATTTTGAGGAGTTGAAGACCGCCTACAATGGCCGCGCCATCCGCTCAACCGGTGCCTTTAATCGCGGCAATGAAACCGTAGACCCGCCATTTCGCGGCTCTATTGTAATTGCCCAGAATGACACCGTAGACGGTAGCCCCGCACTGCTATCGCGCATAGTCCACTGCCACGCGACCAAAGCGCACTTTTCAGAGAAAACAAAACTGTTAGCCCAGCAGTTCGAGCGAGCCGCAGTGGAAGAAGTCAGCGGCTTTCTACCCGCTGCATTGCACAAAGAGAAAGCCATTATCGGCAAGATCCTAGAGGACTATCCGAAGTTTGATGCGGAGTACGCCCACCGGGGCGAGATCCACGACCAGCGTGTAGTGAAAACACATGCGATGGTTTCTGCCATGGCTGGAACTTTGCCCATCCTGTTTCCCTCGCTCACCGCCAATACCGTTCAGGACATCCAGCACTTTATCTATACCCGCGCGGTAAACCGCCAGGGCCGCTTAAGCGCGGATCACCCGGAAGTACAGAAGTTCTGGGAGATATACGACTACCTCAATGTTCGCCTAATGGCGGACACAGAGGCGCCTGCTGTGTACACCAATAGCGCCGGCAAAGTAGAGGCGCAGACCCTCAATCACAGCAAAGACAACGGCTTAATTGCCATCAACCTGATTCATTACAAGCAGCAATGCGAGCTGGCCAAGGTGGATCACCCGGACATCAGAGAGCTGAAAAAGCTATTGCCCAACAGCCGCCGCCACAAGTTTATCGCCTGTAAAAACGTGAAGTCGGGGATAGACGGCGACCGCACTCGATATTGCTGGGTTTTCCAGCATAGAGACGCCAAGAAGGGCGCCGATTAGGAAACGGTAGGGGGCTTCGGAAAGACCGAACCGAGCTAACCGAAACCCAAAAATGCCCGCAAAGCCAATAACCACGCGGGATATAGAGAAACCGGGAAAACGAACTTTTACCTAACCAGGACCGAACCAAGTTAGGAAAAACAAAAACTAGAAACCTAACTTTTTACTTTAAAAAAACCTATATAAATCAATTGGTTAGGTTTTTGGTTCGGTCAGGTGCGGTTTTCAACTGAACCGAAATTAGGGAGCTAAGTGTATGGAAGATAAGGACTTTTTATTGGTGCAGAGGGAGCGGTTAGCCCGGTTCGGTCTTTCCGACACCCCCCCCCTTATATCTGCCGCTACAGACACTTATAGCGAGTCCCACCGCCGCAACTGCCTAGCCTGGCACTTGCTCTGCACCCGTACCCGATCCGAGATAGGGCAGTGGCTGAAGAAGCAGAGCGGGGGTATGGCCGAGGATATGCGCAGCCGCTTGAACCAACTGAAACAGCAGGTACAGGAAATGCGCCGGGAGGCTGAGGAATGAACCAGCGCGGGTTACGCCTTTACCAGACGGTTACTGAATATCAGGTTTACAACGCATGGCTCAATAACGCACAGGTCCACGCCGCCTGTAGTTGGCCAGAGGTTGTGCGTGATCAATTGCTTTTTGGTTGTCTCTATCGTGAGGCCGCCTACACCCATCGCGGGCAGAGCCCGCAACAGTTTTCAAAATACAACAATGAGGAAATCGCTATGCCCGCCAAAGAAGTTTGTGTACTTGATCTAGCTGAAGTTCGCCAAATAAAGCTTGCGCTCGCTTTATGTCGTGAGCGTATCGCCTGCCCGGAAACAACCACCGTAAATAGGCAGGAAGCTGTTCGGGAATTAAGAGCTGCGCAAGATATTTTTGTAGCACATGAAGATCGGGTTTCAGATATTAGAAAGTTAAATAGTGAACTGGGAGGGGCCGCACATGGATAAGAAAACCGTTGCTATTTCAACAGACCTGTTGAATCGCATTGAATATTTGGTTGGGCTTTTAAATGGATACGAAACGCATCTTGTGAACGGAGGATCACTAACGCCTGAGATAGAACGCAATAGTGATTGGGCAAGAAGCCAATTGACAGATTGCGCAATAGACATCTTTGAAGAAATCAGTCTGCCACCTATACAGCCCCAGAACATTCATAAGGTTTCTGGAAAAATTCACTAGGGAAGGTGAAGGATAGCAAATGACTAATGATCAAATGGAAGCCTGGGAAAAAATCGGATCGGTATCAGATAGGGCCAAATTTCTTTTAAGTATTGGCGTGACTGCTGAACTGGAAACTGATGAACCAAATTTAGAATTTCGGGCATGTGTGGGCGATGTACGATTACCCATTACCGGTGCAACAAAATTAACAGCCATAGAAAGGGGTACTACTTGGTTACAGGAAAAAGCCAGTGAAAATGAGGAGGAGAAAAAGTGAATTTCTGGATATATCCAACTGGTGTAGCCGCCCTTATATTTTGCGGAACCTCTGTAGTTTTCACCATAGGTCTCTGGGTATCTATTCCCTCTGCTGAGGGGGAGCCCCTGATATGGGGCATAACTGCTGGTGGGTTGGTGGCGGGTTTGACCGCCGCCGCCCTGGAGTTGTGTAAATTCTCCTTTGCACCTCTCGGTTTATGGTTGAAAAGGAAGGGCCGTTCTATTGGTAATGTTCTGTTGATCTTATGGCCTTTTCTCGTATTAATCAGCATAGCTGCCACTGTTGGCTTTCTGGAAAGCAACACAACAAAGCAACAACAGTCGATAGCTGTTAATAGCGCTGAGTATCAAGCGTTAAAACAACAGTTAAACAGTTACAACCGGCGAATCAACAATATAAACGAGATAATCACCGGTTATAAGGCGGGTAATTTCAAGAAAGTAGCTCTTGAAACAGATGAACGGTTGGATGAACTAGAGGAAAATCGAGATAAGACATTGGCCCAACTTAAAGCCGTACAAGGCAGTACCGCAAATAGCGCCCAGGCGGCTTTTACAGGCTGGGCAACCCTAACCCACTTAGACCCACAAAAACTACAGCATAGCGCTTTCTTGGCGCTCGCTGTAATTACTGATTTGGTAGGGCTGATTGCATTACTAGCATTTAACAGTGCATTAAACGTTTACTCCAATCATTCCCTACAGAGTTGGGGGAAAGGTAAGAATCAACATCAAGGAAAATGTGTAAGTGAAGAGGTAACGCACACAACGATGCCTGAAAATTCTTTAAGCGAGCTACAGCAGGAACTTGCAGAGCGTATAATGGATGGTGAGTTTGGGGCGCGCCCAGTTCTGAGAAAGCTCAACGATAAATTTAAAGGGGGGAACAATTTTGTTAGACCTGTTTTCGAGTATCTGTTACTGAAAGGGGAAATCAAACGAAAAGGGAAAGGTTTTATCTTAGCTTCTTATGATTTGAGGTGATGAATAGCATTGCATTCAGAGTTCTTCTTAACGCAGAATGTGGCCCAGGTATTACAACTGAGAAATTTTAATATGGAATTTTTGGCAAGGCTGTCTAAATATGCAGAAAATCTCGCAGCCGTTATTGGTGAGCCTGACCCAAATATATTTGAGGCGGATTCAAAAACGATTCGTGAAATTGAAAAAAATATAGGGTTGAAATTTCCGGTAATCTATGTTGACTTTCTAAGGGTTTTCGGTAGGGGGCCAAAGAGGTTAAATGAGCTGTGCGGCTTTATGCTTATTGATTGTTTGATAGAGTTTCAAGAAGAGGTCAGGGAAGAGTTAGAAGAGGAAGGTGATAGTGATAAATTACTAAGTAGTAGTTTTGTTTTTAGGTGTATAGATGGCGCTGAATTACTTTTCTTCGAGTGTAGCGCCGATGCTAATCCAATAGTATATGAAATAAGTTATGGAAGAGATGGAGCGGAAGTTAACTCCACGGGGGAAACATTGGAGGAGTACATAGAAATCGCAATTAGAGATCTACTACGGGGAGCTGACGTAGAACCTAAGAAGTAATTCATCTATTTCCACACCTATAGTGGTTCAAAGTTGATCTGACATTTATCAATTTTTCTATTGGTGGTTAGTCAGGTCAGCTTCAATATGCTATTCCTTCCCTCTAGACCTTTTATCGTGATGAGTTCGTGCGCTAGAATTTAGCGCATGATTTATCTTGCAGTGTTATTTGATATGTTAATATCCATATTAAAGCCAGAGATCCGCTCTGGGGAGTGAATTACTTGTTTTATTTAATCCCCGTTATTTTGTCGTACTGTTTTTGATTATCAGAGAAAATAATCGTTTACAAATTGCTAATATAGCAGGAGTATAGCTTTTTAGTTGTTAATCGGTTATATCTGATGCTCTAAGGTTTTTAATCTAATTATATTTAAAAGATTACATAAGGATCTCCCCAAGGAGGGTATAAATGCCATTTATAAGCGAATTGAAATCAATTGGTAATGAATTGATTGAATGTGATGTTTCCCGTGAAACTGTCAATGAGTTGATAAGAGGTGTTGCTGCCAGGATATCTACCGATTGGAATTCTACCATGAGTGATTTACCTGGTCATTTGTACGAAATCACAAAGCTCAGGAAGCTTTACAGGACGGGTAGAGTTGTGTTGGAAAATGACAGTTATGGTGATCAGTTTTACGAGTCGAAAGAAAGGACTACTGTTACCCAGCAGAAGTGGTCCACAGCGACTTCTCAAAGAGGTGCCTTGAGAAATGTTAGCCTCGCACTGACACAGCTAACTGGTGAGAAGGGTGAGAATCCGCCTGCGGCCTCGAACAGGTTGATTGCGGATGTAGTTATTGCTGGTATCTCCGAGGAAGGTTTTCGAGGTAAATTGGATAGTTATTTGGATACAGGCGTCAAGAGTTTTGCAAAAAATGATATGCCAGAAGTATATAAGAGTAAAGAATGGGGGGTTCGAGTTACCCACAGAGATAATGATCAGCCAAATTTAAGCAAAAAGAAGTTTTATTCATTTGGTGAGGATGGCAGTGTAACTCTAACAAAAAGTTCAGAAAAGGAAAGAAAAGAGATCAACGATGTTATTAGTATGATGATACTGGCCACTGATGATTATAAAGTCAAGGGCAAGGATAAACTTAAAAGGGAGATTCAAGAGTTGGCCCAAAGTTTCCTAGCGGCTCAGAGTTGACTTTAATAGAGCACCTTCTAATAACTAGACATTAGTAAATAATTATCGTGGGCTGCTTTTCAGCCCCTTTCTCCTTCTTCTATCATCTCTCTTTTTTCTCATGCTTATAAACCATTTCCAAATGCTTAAGAACTAGCGTCCTATGATCTTGGTTCAACTCCGATAGGATTTTCATATAGAAAAGAGCCTCCTCCTCATGGGCTCTATCAGTTCCTTCTGGGTAAAGAATTGTAGATACAGAAACCTCCAAGATACAGCACCAATCAGCAAGGAGTTCCGCGGGGATAGCTTGGTCTCCGTGTTCCATTTTGGAAAGGCTGGTCGGATGGACTCCAAGCTTGTTGGCCAATTCTTGACCTGTCATGCCAGTCTGTGTTCGAGAGCGTCGTAGCTGGTAGGCGATTGAGGACCTTTTGCTTGAATAGTCAGGTACGCGAGGGTTGGTCAATTACTGTACACCTTAATTCAACAGCGGGCTGCTTACAGGTTGTGTAAAAATCACCCAAAATTTCGATATTAGAAATCCCTTTCACGTAATATTTCGATATTAGAGATATAAAATAAATTCCATTTACAGCTGTGATTCTTTGATGGTAAAAGATTTTTACGTTAGCCACTTGGAGGGAAAATTTTCCTAAAGAGTGGGTGTGAATGCTTAGTTTAAAGATGGAGTTTTAGACATGACTAACGCAAAACGTAAGACCGTCAACCTGCCAAATTCTCTTGTGGCTGTAGTGGAACAACGGAGAATACAGTTTGTGAAAGAGCTATCTGATTTGCGGCTGGCTCTTAAAATGTTTGGGGGGGATGCTCCGCAAGAATCAAGAGTAGCCTATCTAAATCTGATTGATCGGGAATTAATGCGGATACAAGAGGGGGTTAATGATGACCTGCGACAATTACCAGATTGGCTTACAAGCCAAGTTTAGCTTGTAGCCAGTTGTTTTAGCAGCTCGTTGCGCTCTGTAGTGGGCATGGTATTTATCAAGCCTAAAAGCAGGGCGCGACGATCTGTAGCGGGTGGGCAAATAGTGTGTTTAAAACTTAGGTCCATTACGAAAGTGTGCCCGCAGTCAGTGTTTTTACAAGCGCAATAGAGCTGTGAAAGCTTAGGGTCAAGATCTTTTCTGCTGGTTATCGTTGCTTTGCTACCACACTTGATACAGTTTATAAGCATTCCACCATCACCTTCTTCTCTGAAGCATCCGCTCATTTTACTACCTTGGTATAACATGTAAATTAAAAAGCATTGAAATTATACTTTTAGTTTTGAGTGTGGGCGAAATCTGGTTGAGTAAACTCAATCTTCTTTCCCCTTGGCAATAATTCATTAAGCTCTAAGAAAACATTCTGCATTGGTAGCACCTCGTTTTCGTAGTAAACGCGGTCTATTTTTTCAATATCACCAAAGCCACCGTTGTTCTCTGGCATAACCCCAGCAAGGGCGGGTTGGATTCGCCAGCTGCTGAGGATGTCGTTTCGGCTCAAATCCTTAATTTTTGCAAACTCATCTTTAGTGGCAATGTCACCCACAGGAATAATCTGGACGCTCTTTTCTTTCCCGTCAGGAATGTTGATGAACATTGAACGGAAGTTGCCGACCCCCTTGCTCTGTTCAATCTGGGATTGGATACGTTCTTTGTCTTTTTCACCCAGGTTTTTATCAGCGGTGTAGAAAATGTACCCCATGTGCGCCCCGTTGTTGTAATACTTGCGCCGGAATAGGGTGCTATCTTCATTCAGCAGAACAGACTGGACCCCGCCCAGGTACTGGGGCCTGCCGTATATCTGCTGGGTTGGGTCATATTCTTTCAGTTGGACCACTTCGCCCGGCTCAAATGGGATTGGATCTGCTCCGTTCGGTTGCAACATGCAATAGCGATCTTTTTCTTTCATCCGGCGAATATTAAATGCCGGTAAGTGTGCCAGGCGCAGGAAGTGGCCAAACGGGTTAAATATCCTTTTGAAATAACAATGCCCGAATACAGAGTGATCAAAACCAGCGTTTGCTAAACACTCGGGCCGTAAAACCTTATTGGGGGCATACCATTTACGCAAAAGGTTACGTTTGAAAAATGGAATAGTACCGTGGTGGGCATTGGCACCCAGCAAGCTTACCAATCCTTTCTGACTTATTGGCGGCTCGTAGTAGTCACCGTTGGGCTGTAGAAAGGTGCCGAGATAGTCGCCCCAGTTACCACCCAATACCGGTTCAGGCTCGCCAAAGCTAAATAACAGTGGATCATTATCATTCCTGACTTCTGCTTTTAAATTTTGCTTAGCGGCTTTCGCTTTGAATCTTTTGTTCTTGCGTCCCATGGTCTGTACTCGTTAGCTGGCAAAGGCTACGGTTGTTGTTTGCTGTTGACGGTTTAGGGGTTCGTTGCTGAGGGCGTGCATTAGTGCCCAGGCCACGTCCGCATGCCCGGTGCTGCTGGTGCGATTGGCTGCATAAGTGATTTGGTCGTTACCGGTGGTGGTTTGGTGAATCTGCATAAACGCCTGCGGTAAATCGGTGTGCTCTGCGTCCCACTCAACCCGGCCCGATTCGATAACATCCTGCGCTTTTAGCACTAGGTTGGTTTTAGTGCTAATGCCGTAGGTAATGGGGGTAACGCCGGGGAAGAAACCCTGTACCATTTCATAAACACCAGACCCAGGTCCGGTACAGTCAACACCGATAAATTGCACATTGTATTTTTCGGTAAGCTCTTTGATTCGCTCCGCCTGCCACTGCCAAGCGCGATTGCGCATGACAATTTTTTCTAAAACCCGGAATTTACCACCAGATTTTAATGGAGGCGCAATCACTACAACTGCTGCACCATCGCCACTGCGGGACGGATCGTAGCCAATCCAAACGGGATGATTACCATATGGGCGTACTTTATCAATTTTGAAATCACGCCATGTTTCCTTGGAATCTATAGAGCAATTAAGAAGGTCTCCGAGCTTAAAGACTGATAGTCCCGCCTCCATAAAGGCGCACATATATTTATTATTGAATGCTGGTGTACTGTTCTCTATTTTTAACTGTTCAATGTCAAATAGGTCACACCCTTGTTCCTCCGCATCCTTAATGGTGACAATGTTCCTCCATATCTTATCCGGGCCGAGCAGGCCTTGCTTTAATGCCTTGTGGCTTAAATCAAAATCTACTTTGTTTTTTCTTTCCTTGTTAAAGTTTTCCCCGCTCCACATTGCGTAGGCGCCATGACTTTTTATTGATGGTACTGAAAAGTATGTAAGACGCCATTTCTTATGCGTCGCCATACCGGACGCTAAGTTGTTGGTGTTTTCAAAATCAGGAATCCAAAACACTTCATCTGCATAAAAGTGACCATGGTATCCTTGCGCGGTCCTTCCATTCGTTGATACAAATCGTAATTCAGCACCGTTTGATAGTTCCATGAAATCTGCTCCTTTAAGTTCAAGGTCAAAATATTCGCGTGCGAATTTAATGATGTAGGCTTTGAAAATCTCAGCTTGGCTGCGGCTGGCGGATAGGAATATCTGGTTGTCACCGCTAAGTATTGCGTCCTCGAAAGCTTCCCAGGCAAAATAGTAGGTAGCCCCGATCTGGCGTGACTTAAGAATAAAGCGGGTTCGTTGGTCCTTGTTTTCGTGCCAGCGGTGCTGATATTCATAGAACAACTCCTTACGGATTTCCTCAAGTTGCTCTGCGGTTATCCCGCTAATATCGTTTCTTGTCTTTTTCTTTTTACCTTTCCCGTCTCCGCGTTCCCCTCGTGAAGCTGCGGCTTTCTCCTTGGCTGCGCGTGCTTTCTTTATGTCAATACCGGCGAGTTTATCTAGCAGGTTGCTTAGGCGCTCTATCTCCTTGAAATCTTCATTAGTTTTGTTGGGCTTTTCAATGAGGACAATAAGTCGGCGAGACGTGGCTTGTTCCACAGTCTCATGCTGGAGCATTTCATCCCATTTACCTTTCTCCGCCCACTGGTAAACCACCCGTGCATTGTTCAGGTTTAATTGATCCGCTATTTCTCGTGCGCTCAATCTGCGCAACCACATAATTTTAGCGGCTTGTTTGATTTCGTCTGAGTAGTTAGCCATGCCGCGCAGTTTACGCAAGGAAAGTCTTTTTTTGCGTAGTTCTATTCCTGAAAATTCCTATATCTCAGAAATAGGAATTTGTAGGAATTTATCTGATTGTTTGCCTTGCTCTACCTCTTTAAATTTGGAGTCCTCAGAGCGGCAGAGTCCGCACAGTAAAAAAACACTCAAACTTTGATACCGGGCAGACAATGGCAAGAAACCTAAAAACAGGATGGGTTGTTTTGGCTACCAGTGGATCGGTTGTGCATGGGGCTGAAGATGGTCGCACGATAGAGAAGCAATGGCTGGAAGATATGGCAGAAACCTATAACGCCAAAATTCACACAGCCAGAATTTGGCCAGATCATCGCCGTTACGTTAATGGCGGAAAAGTTCTAGCCCTGAAGGTCGAGCCAGCAAAAGAAGCTGAACTTAAGGGTGAGATACAGCTCTATGGAATTCTTGCTCCAAATGACTTCTTAATTAGCGCAAATCGCCATGGCGACTATACGCACCCTTCTATAGAGCTTGGAGATAATTACCGTGGAACAGGGAAGTTCTTTCTTAGTGGTCTTGGCGTAACAGATCAGCCAGCAAGCTGTGGTGCCTCGGAACTTCTCTTTTCCAAGCAAAATGGAGAAGAGGAAAAGGTAACTGTATTTTTAGGTGATCAAATCAATGTTGCAGAATCCTTGGAAGAGGATAACAGCATCTTTAAACGTATTTTCAGTAGGCAAGCCGAACAAAAACCAAATACCCATCAATTACAGGACGGTGAAGACATGCCATTAAGTGAAGAGCAAATGGGCGAGTTGAAGAGTTCTATTAAAAGTGAAGTCGAAAGCGCATTTTCCAGTTTGAACTTAAAGCCAAAGGGAAACAACGAAACAGAATCCGATGATGACGAATCGGAAACCGTGCCACGTAGTGAATTTAATCAGGTGAAGCAGGAGCTGGATGAGTTGAAAACCCAGTTCTCAGAAGCGTTGAATCAGGAAACGCCCGGTACACATACCCCTGAAGGTACCGGCGGTGACGCAACCGAGCGTGTGCTTTAACAGAATTTTTGTATTTAACCCTTAAAGACAAATTACCGGACTGAAAAATTATGAACCCTAAAACCAGTAAATTATTTGCGGCAATGTTGACTGCCATGGCTGCAACCTACGGCGTAGCCAGTGTATCTAATGAATTTAGCGTTCAACCCACAGTGGCCCAGGAACTATCGGACGCGATTGTCGAGAGCCATGAGTTCCTTCAAAAAATCAATGTGTTACCCGTTGAGCAAATTAAGGGTGAGAAAATTCTAGGTTCAGTAACTGGCTTGGTGGGTAAACGCACCGATACTGAAAATGAAGACCGTCAAACCAGCGAAGTGCTTTCCCTTGGTAGTAAAAAATACGAGTTGTTTTCTACAGAGTTTGATACTCATATCCGCTGGGTAACCATTGATTCTTGGGCGAAGTTTCCAGATCTGTCTAAACGCTATGGGGAGTGGGTACGCAAGGCAATCGCTCTGGCACGCATACGTACTGGTTGGTTAGGTACTCACGCAGCAGAACTTAAAACTGATAAAGCCTCCTATCCCAATGGTGAAGATGTCAACAAAGGTTGGTTGCAGTTGTGCCGGGAATATGACGGTGGCAGCCACTGGTTTGATGGCTCTGAAGGAACCCAGGCGGCAAACAAAATCCGCATTGGTGCTGGTGGTGATTTTGAAAACCTGGATTCTGCGATTCATGCTTTAAAGCAAATGATTAACCCTCTTCATCGGGGCGCCAAGGATTTAGTGGCAATTGTTGGCGAGGATCTTATCGCCGAAGAAAAGGCCGCTCTTTATAAAGCGTTGGGCCAAAAGCCCAGTGAGAAAGAGCGAATAGAAAAAGAGGTGGTGACAAAGGTCTATGCAGGTCTACCTATTGTTACCGACGTTGCATTCTTTCCTTCGCGCGGAATCTTTATTACCAGCCTGGACAATCTTTCCATTTATTTTCAATCAGATAGCTGGAGGCGTGAAGTAGCAAACGCTACCAAGCGGAAGCGCGTCGAGGACTACAACTCTGTAAACGAAGGCTATGTGCTGGAAGATGAAGAAAAAACAGCGGGCCTAGAATTTGCCAATGTACAACTTCCTGACGGCAACGGCGGCTGGGCATAGGTGAGCGGCATTTCCCTCGGTCTTCGGGCCGGGGGCTTTTTAAAAATCAAAATTAAAACAGGTTAAGAAAATGCCGTTTATTACTTTGCAACATCAGGCCAAGTGTAAAGCCAAAGTGAAAGCAGAAAAGATTCAGGAAGATTTGGAGCAAGGCACGGTTGAGCCTGAAATTTTGGTTGAAGCTGCTGAAGATGATAGCTCTCGCGATTTGGTTCAAATATCTCTTGATCGGGATCTAGAGCTTTTAAAAGAGCGTGCCGACATTAAAGAAAAGATTGAGCTTAAGCGTCAATTGTTGCCTAAGTATCTGCCACTGGTAGAAATGTACCGAGGAAAAGGTGAGCGCTACCAGAATTGGCCCCTGGTGTACTGCACCATCTGGGCCTTGGATGTTGGGCAAATTGAAACGGCATTGAAACTTGCCAAGTTTGCAGTTGAGCAGCAGCAAAAACTACCAAGCTTCTTCAAGTCTGCTGACTTACAAACTTTTATGGTCGAAGGGTTCCACGATTGGGCCTTAGAGCAATTCAAACAAAACGGCAGTGCTTCCCCTTATCTCGATGAGGTTGTGCAACTGGTGAAAACTGAAACGTGGCCAGTAACCAATACCATTGTACTCAGCAAACTATACAAGGTGGCCGGCATGTTTGCTGAGCGTGCGGGAGAGATTAAAGCCGCCGTGTCATGGTTCGAAGCCGCAGAAGAATCTAACCCTGGTAAAGCGGGTGTAAAAACCCGGCTTCAGGTTCTCTATAAAAAAATAGAAAACAATTCATAAAAGTTCCACCACCCGCGCGGGCCAGTGGGGCGCCTGTCGCCCTGAGCGTTCAAGCAAACCACTTGGCGCCGCGTTTTTAAATATGGACTTGCTTTATGAGCTTTACCGGAAGACCTGACACCTACTTGGAAGCCGTTATAGAAAACAACGGTTTTTTCCCCGACCTTACATTGGGTGATTTCCAAAAAATGTACGGTGTGCCGGCGGACATAATGCAGGAGAAGACAGAGCACCTATTGCGGCTGTCAATTCTTGATGTCAATGACAGTTTGATTGATGAGCAAGCGGCATGGCAGGCAGCGGGACACGCAACCCTGGAAGCTGTACCCGCGCAGAAGATAGGCGGAAAAAGCCGGTTAATTATTCAGTACCAGCGCGCCGTGTTTGCACAAGCAACAGCTATGGCTTTTCGACAATCAGCGACTATTACCCGGCGCGAGATTGGAGAAAACAAAGCAGCGGAAAGTCTGGAAACAGAGCAGATGTATCGCGCAGAGTCTGACAAGGCGATACGTAAACTGCGCGGCATTGAAACCAATATCACTGTGGAGTTGATCTAGCGATGGCCGGCAGAAAACTACAAGCCATTTTTTCCCACTTACGTTCCGCCAATCTGGTAGCTGATACAAAGATTGAATCCTTTATGGATGACGTAAAGGTGGAGGCTTGCAGCAAAGATCTAGGCAACGGCATTCGCGTAAGTCGGGTTGAATATAGAGCGGAAATAATCATTGAAGAATTTATTGGAGATTCGGCCTTTGTTTTCGCCCTAGTCACTACCTGGCTTATGGAGCACGACAGCGAACGCCACCACGACAGGGTTGCTGAACCGACAATCGAAGTCACGCCAGTTGATAAAAAATCCGTAGATATTGAAATTTCAATTCCATTTTTTGAGAGCGTCGATTTAGTCCCGGATGACAACGGACCCATTAATTACTTGGGGGAAAACTGGGCGGTGGCCGTTGTGCCGATTGATGAACCAAACCAAGTAGCAGTTGGGGACAACAAAGATTTACCAACAGACGCCCCGTACCCCAATGCAAATTGATCTAAGCGGACATTTAAAAGTGCGGCAGCAATTGCAGCTGCTGAAGATGCCACCAGCAAAGCAACGGCGCGTGGGGGCAATCATAGCTCGCAAGGTACGTACCTACAGCCGCAAACGGTTGCGCGAGCAGAAAGGATTGGATGGTAAAGCTTGGGAGAAGCGCAAAAAAAAGGACCGTAAAAAAATGTTGCGCGGCCTTAGTAAAAAGATGCGGTCTAAGGGCGTTGAGTTAGGTGGTGAAGTTTTCTTTGTCGATGGTAAAACCGCCGAGATTGCGCACCAGCACCAGTACGGCGAGCCGGAAGAGTGGACCAGCAAGAAAGCGGAAAAGGTTTATGGCCAGCCGGACTACGGCGCGCCGGCGACAAGTTATCAGGCACGGGCACTGAAGAAAGAAGGCTACAAAGTGCGCTTGCCCGGTGGGCGAAAAAAGAAACCCACCATGCGATGGATAAAGGAAAACCTCAGCCTTGGGCAAGCGGGATTGATATTAAGAACACTGCGCGATGACCCACGATTAAACCGTTGGGTCATTGAGTTACCAGAACGTGATTTTTTAGGGGTTACAGAACGGGAAGTCTCCGAACTGGCCAGCAAAATATTTGATGAAACAAGCGGACGCGTTAAAGGCGCATAGGGGGCCAAATGGCACTGGGCAAGGTAACAGTCAATAACTTGAATTTGGGGCAGGGAAGCTTTGACGAAATTGAACGCAAGGCGCTTTTCCTGGGTGTGGGCGATACCAGCAAGGGAAGTGTGGTAGCGCTGAACTCTCAAAGCGACCTGGACCAGATGTTAGGGGCCAATGAATCGCAACTGAAAACTCAGGTGGCCGCCGCACAGGCAAACGGCGGGGAGAACTGGCAAGCCTGGGCTTTTCCCCTGGATGTATCCGACGATTGGAAGGTGGGCCTGGATACCGCTATGCAGAGCGTTTCCCCAGAGCTTGTGGCGGTCTGTACCCCAGCTTTGGCCGCTAACGACCTGGATGTAGCCTTTGCCAAGGCGGAGAGCATCAGAACCAGCATGGGGCGGCGTGTAGCAATGCTTGTGGCTACCCCCGGCATCGATGACACCAGCCAAACCTGGAGTGACTACCTGGCAGCACAGGCAGCCATTGTGGAGCCGGTGAGGGCCTACCGCCTATCACCAGTCCCTCTGTTGCACGGGAATAACCTGGGCGTGTTGGTGGGGCGCTTGTGCAACCGTGCGGTGACTATTGCCGATACCCCTATGCGCGTTGAAACGGGGCCCGTGTTGTCGCTGGGATCGGTCCCGAATGATAAGGACTCCATACCCTTAGACAATGCCATGCTCGCCAGCCTGGATGCGCTGAGGCTATCCGTACCCCAGACCTATACAGATTACTCCGGCACTTACTGGGGTGACTGTAACTTACTGGATGCTGAAGGCGGGGATTATCAGGTAATCGAAAACCTGCGTGTCGTGGACAAAGCGGCGCGAGCGATCCGGGTGTTGGCAATTGCGCGCATTGGTAATCGCCAACTGAATAGTACCCCGGCTTCTATTGCCTCAAATAAAACTTACTTTTCCCGACCACTGCGGGAGATGTCACGCGGTATTCAAATCGGCTCAACGGTATTTCCCGGCGAAATCAAAGCGCCGAAGGATGGCGATATAGAAATCTCGTGGCCAACTCGAAATAAGGTGTGGGTGTTTTTCAAGGTTACGCCTTACAACTCACCGAAAGAGATTGTGGTGAATATTGCGCTCGACCTGACAAACGCTGGGTGATTTTAGTTAATAAAAATCACAAATATTAATTTTTAAATACTGGGGGTATTTACCTATGTCCAAATTATCTGGGCGCGATGTTGACGCGATGATCGGTAGTTACCGAGTCAACTTTGATGAAGCCAGCATATCCATAGAAGACGGCACCGGCGCCACTAAAACCCGTGGAATACCTGACGGTTTTCTTCCGGGTGATGTCGCCGCCAGTGGTGAAATCAAATTAAATACCGGGCAGTTCAATATTATTCTTCAGGCCGCTAAAGAAGCGGGTAGCTTTCGGGGATTGCCAACTTTTGACTTGGTATTTAATGCAGAGTCCAGCGATGAAAAGCTCAACATTGAGGCTTTTGATTGCAAGTTAAGTGTTACGGATTTGCTCAACGCCACACAGGGCAATGAACGTTTGATGCACACGATTACTTTTGAGGTGACAGGCCGCGAGTTTGTAAAGGTCAATGGCGTGTCCTACCTGCGCCCCGAAGAAATCGAACGGCTGAACTAAGGGCCTACCATGCCAGACCAATTTGACCGGGCATCACAGCTTGAAGAGGAGGAGCGCAAGCGTTCGCTGGATGCACAGCGCAACCGCACCAACTTCGACAAGCCAAGCCTGGAGAACTGCGAGGATTGCGATGGGCCTATACCGAAAGAGCGGCAAGCCTTCGGCGGTGTGACTCGGTGTGTTGAGTGTCAGGGGTTCTTTGAAAAAACAGGACGGTAATTGAAATGCGGATACGTTACGGAAAATTGCAAACGGCAATGATCAGAAAAGGCTATCGCTTTTTTGACGAAGGTGATTTTAATTTGAACTTGATTGGTATTCGCACAGCGGACAATCAATCCAATTCTTTTAACGATCACTTTGCCGTTGCCTGGCGTTTTGATGGCGTACCGCATTGTCTGGTGTTTCCGGCTACCACCGACCCCGGCACCTTTTGGAGAGAGAACCCGATTAACACCGATGGCACCGCCATTTTAGTTCCTGGGCAGTATCCGGGCCTTTGGCAACTGGGATTACACAGGGGCCAGTATCGCGCCCTGGTACAACGCAAGCCGGCGCGAGTGTACCGAGACAATAACCGGGATTCGGTTATCGATATGGATGCACCTATCGATGACGGCTTGTTCGGTATCAATTGCCATAGAGCCAGCGGAACCCGTGAAAGCCTGCGGGTTGATAAATGGAGTGCTGGTTGCCAAGTGCTGGCTAACCCTTTCGATTTTTCATTGCTGATTGCCTTGTGTGACCGGGCGGCGGAACAGTGGGGAACCACTTTTACTTACACACTATTGGAAGAGGCGGACCTATGAAGCTGTTAAAAAAATTAGTGGATGTTGCTACAGGTGGTATTGGGAAGTTGGCTTTTGATGTGGCTCAGAAATATTTCCCGCCGAGTATGAGCGAGGCCGAACGCTCCAAAGCACGTATGGATTTTGAAAGCATGGAACTCCAACGGGCTAGGGAAGCTGACGAGGCCGCGTTGGAAGCGGAAAAAGCACACACAGAGAGGGTGCGCATTTTGGAGGGTTCCGCTAATGACCTTAAATCAATACCGCTGTTAGGTCCGGTGGTCCTTTTCTTAAGGGGTTGTCAGCGCCCATTCTGGGGGTTCGCCACAATCTATTTGGATTGGCTTTGGTTTAGTGAATGGGCTCTTACAGAGAAGCAGGAAACCGCATTAATTGTTATTAACTTCTTAGTTTTAGGTTTTCTTTTTGGTGAGCGTGCTGTGCGCAATGTAATGCCAATGATTACAGAAGCATTTAGGGCACGCACGGAGGGCAGATAGTGGCAAACCTCACTGAGCAGGAAGCAGAAGCAATTGCGAAGCGGGCGGCAAAGGAAGCCAATGACGAACTACTACAAAAGCTTGGTGTGGATACAGAAAACATTCTGGAGATGCAAAAGGATTTTGCACACTTACGGCGGCAGCGTGTCGCCTCAGATCAAGTAGGGGTATGGACTAAGCGAATAGTTCTAGGAATTGTTCTTTCCGGTCTGTTTGCAACTTTATGGGCTGGATTTAAAACGGCCTTAAATATCAAAGGCTAATTAATCAATAAACTCAAAATTGAGGGAAACCAAAATGGCAAAAGCCACTAAAGAAGTACAAGAAATCACTGACGAAAATACACAAGATTTTAACGCTCACATTGAGGGCCAGGATTTTGTATTCAAAGTCACTCGCGGTGAATACAACAGTTTGGTTAATGTGCTTGGGCCGGGTAACAAGGTGAATGCCTTCCACAACTTTCTGGTTTCCACTGTGAGCGATGATGGCAAGGAGGCACTTGTAAAGATCCTGGCTAATAAACCCGGCAGTGAAATTACTATTGGTACCAATATTTATGAAGCCTACACCCCGGACTTGAACGTAGTTGTAAAAAAGCTTTAGCCCTTGCCGATGCGATGGCAGATAACGGGTATAGCCAATTGTGCGCCTATGCGCGCAAGTGGCTTCCTGGGGAACCACTCACAGTAGATACGTTGGCAACTGCGACTCTGTTAGAGCGGGAACACTGGAAGAACTTTGAAGCGGCTGTAACCAACGGAATCGGCAAAGCCTGGAAGAAATAGCGTAATGAGCACTAAATTTGAAAAGCTGATGTTTCGTATTGGGTTAATTGATACGGCTAGCGGCCCTATCAATAAGATCGATGCGCAAATGCAACGGCTTTCCAATCGTGCCACAAAAGGCGGCGCCATGCTCGGTGGTTCAGCTGCTGGGGCCTGGGCTTTGCATCGCTCACTTTCCGGGCTGCTCGGTCCCTCCATCGAACTTAACCGCGCAATGGGCGAAGTACGAAGCCTGGACGTACACGGCGAAGCCCTGGACAAATTACAGCGCACGGCTATTTCATCTTCCATTAAGTATGGAACCGGTGCCGATGATTTTATTCGGGCCTCTTATGATATTCAGAGCGCAATTGGAGGGTTAGAAGGCGGGGAGCTGGCCAAGTTTACCGAGGCCAGCGCAGTACTTGCGCAAGGCACCAAGGCAGACGTGGGCACCATCACTGATTATATGGGCACCATGTATGGCATTTTTCAGAATGATGCTAAAGAGCTGGGCAATGCCAAATGGGTTGAGATAGTCGCAGGACAAACAGCCACAGCGGTGCAGATGTTTAAAACCAACGGTGCCGAAATGGCTTCTGCCTATTCCGCCTTGGGTGCAGAAGGGCAATCACACAAAATAAAAATGGCCGAACAGATGGCCATTATGGGCCAGCTACAGGCCACCATGAGCGGCAGTGAGTCCGGTACTAAATATAAGGCGTTTTTACAGGGGGTAGGCAAAGCACAGGGCCAGCTGGGGTTACAGTTTACCGATAGCCACGGACGGATGCTCCCGATATTGGATATTCTCGGCAAGCTAGAGGGCAGGCTTGCCGGTTTGGGTTCGGTAGAGCAGGGCCAGTTGTTAATGAAGGCGTTTGGCCGTAAAGAGGCCGTATCCCTGATTCAACAGCTGATGCTAGATACAAAAGGGCTGGCCAATAATATTCAAGCCCTGGGCAACGTAAAGGGTATGGAGAAGGCGCGGCGCATGGCAGCCGAAATTGCCGACCCTTTCGACCGCTGGACCCAAAGTAGTAAAGCAGTGCGCGCGGTGATTGGTAATTCTCTATTACCTGTTATTTCTCCGCTCGTTGAAAAGTTCACCCAGGGAAACGCCACCCTGGTTGACTGGTCCTATAAATTCCCGCACCTCACCAAAGCAATAGGAATCACCACACTAGTGATTGCTGGGCTTATCAGCACGGTACTGTTATTCGCCGCCGTGGGTGGTGTGGTGCAATTAACCATGGCTGGGTTGATAGGGTGGCAGACCGCCTGGACTGGAGCGACAGCACTATGTACCGGTGCTTTTGGACTGCTTACCAAAGGGCTCAAGGCCGCACGGATCGCAACTCTATTATTTAGTTTATCCCTTTACGCCAATCCTATTACATGGATTGCGGTTGCTGTTGTCGGTTTGATTGCAGGGCTGGCAATGCTGGTAATTCATTGGGATACCGTCAAGGCCGCAACCCTTGGGTTTATTAATGGATTTGTTGAGCGCTGGGGTTCTATTCGCAAAGCAATAGAAGGCAATCCAATAACGCGCATTCTAGCCGCGCCGTTTCTGCTGGCCGTTGATGGCGTAGGCTTCCTGTTTAAACAAGTAATGAAGATCCCCGCGCTTTTTACCCGTCTTAAGAATTGGCTAGGCAAATTGAATTTGTTCGATGCGCTGGGCAGTGCTGCGGATTGGGTAGTAGAAAAATTAAACCTGATACCGGGTATCAATATTGAAGCCAGTGTAGATAGAGAACGCACCAGCATTCCCAAAGCTTTAACGCCTCAGTATCAACCAAGCGCTGTGCCAACTGGGGGAATTTCTCAGCATATCCAGAACAACCAGCGCGGCGGTACAACTATCGAAAAAGTGGAAGTGTATAACCCTGTTAGCGGTTATGGCTTTGTTGACGAAATGGAAATGGCGGCGGGCTAATGGCTGAACCTAAATATCAAGACCTGTTGATTGTTAACAATGATATAGCACTCGACTCGGTTGGTGTGCCCATAGGCATTAGCGACCGTGCATCGATTGCGCAGGATATTAAGCACATGATCCGCGAAAGCGGTTTATTAGTGGAGTTGGTCGGTGAAAGACAGGCTGATAAATGGGCCTTGAATCTCTCGCGCTTGGAAAATCTGGTGGAGAGTGACACGCGCATTCAGCCGGGAACGGCAAAGCTAACCCGGCTGGAAAAAGAAATCGTTTTAGTTTTTGCGAAAACTGTCGAGTATCAACATATAGAGTTCACCCTATGAGCGAGCAAGAACTTTTCACAAATCTTTTGAAAGAGGGTGGCGTTCCAACCACTGAAGAGGAAGTGCGCAAGATATTTGAAGGCGATGTTGACGAGGAAAAAGTCGCTTTTACCAATAAGCGGGATATATCGCCCTGGTGGCGTATGGTGACTGAACTCATTACCACCCCGGTTATATGGCTGATTCGAGCGCTAATTAAGTCTGTGATGCCCCAAATGTTTGTGAAGACCGCAAGCGGTGAATTTCTCGCATTACATGCCGATGGGGTAAACCTTGAGCCGAAGAAAAAAGGCAAGGCGCGGGGGTTTGTACAGTTCACCCGTGCTGATAGTTCCGGTTCCCTGGATGTTGTCCAGAATACAGCAATACAAAGCCCGGTAATTAATGGGCGAGTGTATACCCTGCGTACCACAGCAAAAGTTACCTTTACTGACGGTCTGGAAACGGTATTGGCCCCAGTTGAAGCGGAAGAAGCCGGCAGCGCTTACAACCTGGCAGCGGGCTATTACTCTGTTTTGCCGGTGCTGTTGCCTGGTGTTATTGCTGTAACTAATTTGTCTGACTGGTTAACACATCCCGGCACAGATGACGAAGACCCGGAAGAGTTACGCAAGCGCATTCGCACACAGTATCAGGCTGTGAACCAGTGGCATACAGACGCAGTTTACCGGTCACTAATTGCGGGCTTTGATGGGGTGAACGATGACAATGTGTTTTTCAATAGCGATGCACCACGCGGCCCTGGTACTGCGGACGCCTATGTGATGTTTGAGATAGGCAACCCGGATGCCACTTTTATTCAAAGCATACAGCGGAAAATATCCGATGAAGGCAACCACGGGCACGGCGACGATTTAAAAGTGTTTCCCATGCCGGAATCTCAGCATGACATAACCGTCACGGTATACGCGATTGATGGCCTCAGCGGGGATACCAAGGATCATATAAAAGCGGATGTTGAGCACTTTATTCGCGCGGCATTCCGTGAAAATCAAGACTACAAACCAACCCTGGTTAAACCCTGGAGCCGCTTTTCTTTCTCATTCCTGGGGGGAGAGTTACACAGCCAATTTGAATTGCTGCGCGGTGTTGATTTCAATCTTGATTACATCGTTAGTCAGATGAATTTACCGAGAATCAATAGCCTATCGGTGACAGTAGCATGATTAAATTAAAATTATCCTTTTGGTTGGGTGGTCCGCAATTATCCAAACTGGAAAGAGCCACCCAGCGATTCTGGGAAAGGGTGGAAGGCTGGCTTTATTGGCCAGTACGACAGCTGGACCCTGAAACCTGTATACCCGGCGTTTTAGATCTTCTGGCATGGCAAAAGGGGGTAGCGCGGTTTGATGGTGAATCAATGCGGCTGTATCGATTGCGGGTGAAATATGCGTTTGTGAATGCACAGGACGCGGGCAGCGTAGCTGGGCTTAAACGGATCTTTGAACGCTTGTTAATTGGATACGTGGAAATTGAAGAGCGCCTACCGGACAGGGATTGGGATGTAATCAAGTTGCATCTGTCAGATCAGCAAATGGCAGATAACCCGGAACTATTACAAATCATTTTGCGCAAGTATGGCCGCTTGTGCCGTCGCTATGAGTTTGAAGTTTTAACACCACTACAAGTGCAATTGCGCACGGCGGATTGTGGGCACGATAACGGATTCTTAAAGGCTTCATTGTAGGAAAAGAATATGCCAGCAATTATTAATACAGGTGCGGCCTACATTGCCGCCAAGACCGGGGCCAGTGAGCCGGTAGAAATTTCCCGGTTTGTGCTTGCGGATATTAGCGGCTTGGACCATACGCAGCCGGTTAATCCGGCTGAGGCAATGCCAGCAATCAATGACATAGTGCATGAGGCGGCAGTTTCTCAAAAAGGCTATTTATCACTGGATAAGGTGGTTTATTCGCTGGCTATGGATACCAGTGTGGGTGATTTCCCCTTTAACTGGTTGGGGCTGGTGGCTAGTGATTCGACTCTTATAGCGGTTGCCTATCTACCGCGAACAATTAAAACCGCCACAGCAAATGGTGTTCAGGGAAATAATATTACCCGCAATTTCCTTTTACAGTTTGCCGACGCGCAACAGGCTACAGGAATCAACGTACCCGCCGAGACCTGGCAGATAGATTTTACTGCCTGGTTAAACTCGATGGATGAGCGGGTACGCCTCAGCAATCGGGATATATACGGGCGCGCTACCTTCTTTGAAAGTGGTTGGAAGCTGGTTGCAGACAATGGAGATTACAAAATACTGCCGGGCATTGCTTACGTTGAAGGTATTCGCATTGTTAATGCTCAAGACATTTTTGTCCCTACTCCGAGTGGTCTACCAAAGTCAATTTGCCTGGATGTTTCTTTACAAAAGGACGTTGATCAAGTTAAAGCCGTGGTGACGGTTTATGTCGGCCTTAAAGATGATTATGTGGATAGCGCAGGGGTTCAACATTATGTGGAGAGAATTGCAGGCTTAACGGTCAGTGGTTCCACGCAAGATAGACGCGCTTATCATAATATTAATGAAGGCGGGGTAATTAAATATTTAACAACCCGCACGAATCTTTATGTATCAGTCAATCAATTCGCAACAACCACTGAGCACGGTATTGTCAAACGCGCAACTCAAACGCAGGTTTTAGAGCGTGCAGATGATCAAACCTATGTTTCCCCAAAACAGTTATGGGCGGCCCTGGACCATTTAGTTCCAAAAAATGTTGGGGTTTTCTGGCACGGGACACTTGATGATATACCCGAAGGCTGGGCACTTTGTGATGGCCAAGACGGGCGGCCAAATACCATCAGCCGGGTAATTGTTTGTGCGGGTGCCCAGTATGCCATAGGCGAAAGCGGCGGCGCCGATTCGCAGACAAGTTCCGCCAATGGTGGCCACACGCACACCGCCTCATCAAGTACCACGGGGGCGCATACGCATTCGGGCGACACTGCGGATGGAGGCCTACATACGCACTCGGCCTCAAGTGGTAATGCGGGTAGCCATTCGCACAGCGCGTCAACTGGCAGTGCCGGGGCCCACGCCCATACGATTTCAGTAGCAAATCACACCCTGGCAACTTCGCGTATACCAGCCCACGGGCACAGCATTAATAGTATTTCAATGCTGAAATATCCCGGTAATGAATCCTCTTGGTTTGGCCCGGATTATGACCCCAGTGACCGCGACGGCGCGACGGTAACGGGCGCGAATAATGGTAGCGGCGGCGCGCACAATCACTCCGCGAGCAGTAATAACACAGGGGCGCATACCCATACGGTAAGCGTTGCCAGTAACGGTACACATAATCATTCAGTGTCGGTAAATAAAGACGGGACACATAAGCACAGTTACGTAACGTCAAATGATGGTCTCCACTCACACACCATTACGGTTGGCAGCGTTGGCAATCATTCTCATTCTGTTGATGTGCGCCAGCGCTACTACGCCGCCGCGCATATTATTCGAATTGCTTAGGGGGATTTATGCAGCTAACCATCATTAATGGCGACGCGGGAGACGATACCGTCGTGATTGATGGCCTTGCCTTCAAGTTTGATTTGGCGGGTCTCATCGATGATGCGATGTGGGCGGTACAGTGGAGTGATGAAGGGGTAAAGCCTGCGGGTGAAATTGAAATGCGCAATGGGTCGCATAAAAAGATCACATCTATTCGGAAATTTAAAAAAGTGATTGATCGTTGGCATGAGGAAAAAGCCAAGGCTGATGCCAAAGAACAGGAACAGTTAGACATTATTGCGAGCCGGCAATTTGCCCTTGATGTGATTGACAACACAGCGGGGAAAACGCGGCTTAAGTTTGTACGTATTGGCTTCGGCATTACCGATGAATACACGCGGGTAAGGACTGAAGCACAGCGTTTCAAGGATGCCAAATTTACAGGCGATGTCCCGGCAGTTGTGCAGACCCACGCAGAAGTTAAAGAAGTGGAGCCACAGGAAGCCGCAGAACAGATTCTAAAAGCGGCCAGCAATTGGGATAGCGCTATCGATAAGATCCGCGATATTCGGATTAAAGCGAAAACCAAAGTCAGAGATGCGGAAGAGGATGCTGATTTTATGGCTATCGCTCGCCCATTTTTGCAATCATTAAAAACACTGGAGGTTTAAACAATGTTTAGAAAAATCTGGGAATTTATCCGCTGGCACTTTGCGCCGCGCCATATATTCACGCCGTTTGCGACCATCAATAATTTGCACCATATAAAGCCTTTGCCAGACAATAAAGGCTTTGTGGTTAACGGTCGCCAGCATATTTATATATTTGGCATACGCGTCGCCTGTATTCAGCGTACGACCCCTTGGGAAAAATAGCTGATGACTTGGCAGAGCGCGCAGGTGCAGTTTCCCCCCACCGCCAAGGGCCTTAGCGACTCGGTAAACACCGCTCTGGAGCAAGGTAAAGGGGAAATCAACACGGCACTGTCACGACTGGGGGAGATTTCCCCCAGCTTCGCGACCAACCCAACCGCCAGCACCGCAACCGGTAGCGCGGCAACACAGAATACCCTGGTAGATTTATTCGGGGCTGAGTTGCGCGCGTTAGTGGTTCACCCTTATCAAGAGGGCGTAGGGCAGGGGGAAAGCTACAGCCGGCACCTATCGGCACCCAATGCACAGCAGGCACTAGCAGCCAAACTGGGGGACGCCTGTGACAGCTTCAAGCCTGGGGGTTCCCTGGAGGCCGTGTGCGTGCTCTTTGCGGAACAGACGCTATCAGCCTTTGCCGAGCGCTTGAAAGCGGTGTGTCAGTTGTTCCCGCTCTCTGAGTTGTGCGAGGCAGAGCACCGCGCCGAACAGCTGTTACGCCTGGAGTCTGAAAAGTCGGTACTCCCTGGCGCGCCCCTGGGCGGCCACTGGAGGCCGCGCAGGCTTACCCAGCTACAGACGGCCCGCTGGGCTTCGCAAGCGATAGGGGCGGAGATTGCCAGCGCCCACGGTTACGAGGTGGAGAACACCAACCCTGTTCAGGAGCTGCAAGCCCTGGCGGATAAAAAGCGCCAGTACCTGGACACAGTGCGGGCAAATACGGAAATCCTGGCCGCACAGTTTACCGGGACCGGTAATACCTATTGCCTGTTTGCTTCCGGCACAACCCGGCAGATAGCCAGCCAGATTACCGCCACACACCCCTTTGACCATGACCACGGTTTTAGCGCGGCCATGCTGTTTACCGGTTCCCCTGGTGAGCTAACCATTCTGCAGGAGTTGTTCGGGTTATGAGATTAAACGATTTCACAGTGCGCGGTACTGAGCTAGCCGTAAATGGTGTATTGCGTATTGAAACCGAATCACTAGGCGGCAATACCAGCAGCAGCGACCGGGCCAAAAACGGTATTAAACCAAAGACGTTGACTGTTTCCCTGGTTATCAATATGGATAACCCCGACGATTTATCCGAGTTGATACAGCAAGCGGAATCCGTGGATGAAAACGGAAAACTCACGGTATTTGATATTGTTGATGAAACTGCGCGGGCTATGAATATTCGCCAAGTTCAATTTAATGAATCTGTAAACGCGCGCAAGATCCCAGAAAAAACCGCATGGCGGGTGAATTTCACCCTCTCGGAATATTTATCCATACCCGAAAAGGTCGAGCAGCGACAGAAAACCGAGACTGCCCAACAGCAGAGCGCCAACGGTGAACAGGTGGCCGCAACAGGGGTAGAAGATCAAGAAGAAGCCGAGAGCCTAACCAGCTTTGAAAAAGTATTGAAGTTTGCTGATGACGCATTAGCACCGGATGAAGAGGAGAGCGCCGGTGCAGTTGCATAAACGGCTAACAGTGAATGGCGAGCCTGTCCCGCTCATCGATGACGATGTGCGCCTTGATTTGTTTTCCCCTGGGCGTGCGGCTTTTACCGTGAGCAGTAACACCCAATTAAAAGGGCTGGTGCAATTGGATATGGGATACAAGCCCAACCAGTTACAGCGCTTTTTTATGGGCTATGTAACGAATTGCACAACAGTAGATAACGACCGAAAAAAATTAATGTGCCGTGAATTCACTGCCTCACTTGCGCAACTGGTCCCACTGGCAGAGCGCTATATAACTTTGGCTGGCGTGTTGGGTGTTGTGTCTGCAATTACCGGTTTGCAGTTCATAACCGGTAAAGGAAGTTATACCGATAATAAAGCACCGGCTTTTTATAGTGCGGGTACTGGTTATTGGGTTATGGATCACCTAGGGCAAGCCTTCGGGATACCGCAATACACCTGGCAGCAGCAGGGCGACGGCAAAGTATTTGTAGGCAGCTGGGCTGATAGTTATTGGGCGGGCCGCGCCCTGGAGCTGCCAGCAGGGTTTGCCACAGACTTTGGTATTTCCAACCGGGCAAAAGTGGCCTGTATTCCACGGCTGCGCCCTGGTGTTTTATTAAATGGACACTACGCAACTAAAGTAGAGCTCACCGGTAACTTTATGAATTTAACCTGGAGCGCGGACCCATGGAACAGCAATTAAAGCGCTTAATCAGTCGGCTCTACCCGGAAATAAAAAGCGGATTACATTTGCCGATACTGGCTAAAGTGGTTGCAATCAGTGACCCCATGGAAAAGTCAGAATTAGCGGAAGAGTTCCGCCCACGTTATGGGGTGGATGTGCATGTGTTGACCCCTGAAGGTAAAGCCGATGAGCGCTTGCCTATTTTTCGTAGTGTACCGCTGCCACTGCAATATGCAGGCAATGAGCGTGGGGCCTTTGGTTTTCCGCAACCGGGCACAGTGGTTGAATTGGCTTTTGCTTATGGCCAGCCAAACCAGCCATTTATACGCACGGTGTTATCGCACGGGGTAGGGCTTCCAGCGCTCGACCGTGAGGATTTAATTTGGCAGCAAAGCGATTCAGTACGGCAAAAGGTGGACGCCAGCGCAGAATGGAGCCGGGAAACTCACGGGGATATACGCGAAAAATCTTTATGCAGAATTACCGAGGCCGCCGAAATTAAAGCGAGCTGCGACAGTGAATACCGACAGGTACGGGAACATTCCGTAGAAGAGGTGGCCGGCGTAAAAATAATTGAAGCGCTTGGGGCTTTACGTTTCTTATCTGCTGGTGGCCTGAACTTATCCGCGCTGGATAATCTAAATATTACAACAGCCAGTGATATTAATATTTCAGCGGGCCGCGATTTAAAAGAACAGATCGGAAATATTCGCGAATCAGTGGCCAAGGTTCGCCAAACCATCAAGGTAAAAGACGGCGGTAAGGTTTGGTTAGGCAGTGAATCTTTAAACGTGCTGAAAGTGCTAGAAGATTTAATAAGCGTAGTGTCTGCCCTGGCCGCCACCCTGGCGACGCACTCACACCCAGGGAATGGCCAGAAGCCAACCCAAGAGGCGGCCATTAATGGGCACAAGAGTAGTGCAGATAGTTTGAAATCTCAGCTTAGCGCGGTTCGGGCTTAGGCTGTTTGTACACTTAAAAGGAGAGAAGTTATGAAAAATAAGGTAAACAGGTACGCTATTTTCGCAGAACGGGTCCACCTGATGAATGGTGGAGCGAAGAGCTATAGAGATTCCGCGCCTACTGAAGAGGCGGCATTGGAGCTAGCCGAAGAAATTGCAAAGTCTAAGAAAGCAGAGTTTTATTCCTGGTTGCAAATACTTGATATTATGACCGGAGCCTATACCGAGTACTCGATAAAGTGGGGCGGGGTATTGGAGAGAAGAGAGATGACTTCTTTCTAGAGTGTAAGATATATCCCCGCTCAAGCGGGGAAAGTCTCTGGTTTTACGTTATTGCTCCAGTTTTTTCTGAGTCAATGAATTTTTCTAACCCTAGAATAATATTTCTTTGTTCGTGCTCATCGAGAACATTTAGGGTTTTAAAGTTTAATCGATCTTCTTTATCATTTTTGATGTATGTCATTTGGTTTAATTTGAACTCGCCGAGCACATTAACTGTGGGGTCAGTGCAAGAGAATACAAATATGAATAACTTTCCTAAGTAAAATGATACGGCTTGGGTGTTGGGCGAAATTTTATTGAGGTGTAAGTGAATTGTTGCCGCCGTTCCTAATCTTGTTGTTGTTCTTGAGTAGTCTGCGATCTTTGGAGAGTTATGTTTTGCTACATATATTTTAAAGTGCTTGGGTATGATTCTATTGGCGCCAAAGTTAAGTAAATCACTTTTAGGTGTGGAGTGCCTATCTAGTTTTGTGTGTTCTGAAACCATGGTTTTCATTGTTATCCATTTTGCTAACCATAGTGTTTCAGATTCAGACAATAGCTGATCGCAATTACCTATGGAATTCAAAATGATGGGTTTGAGGTCTTCTTCTAGTTTGCTCATCCAGCCATTATTGCAACTTTTACAAACGGTTCTGAATGTTATTGTCGTGACATCTCCAGAGCGGTAATGCTCATTTTTTTCGATTTCATTGCCTTTCGGTACTCCCTGGACTGATCCACGAATATACTTTTTACTATTGTCTTTCTTAATGTGCTCTCTGATCCAGTTTGGCCAAAAATGCTCTTTACTCATTCCGCTTTGCCCGCAAAAAATACAGAGTTTTTGTTTCATTTTTTGGCATCCTTTACAGAAAATGATTATTTTTTATGGGGTCGTACCACATTGTATTGAAAGGCTTTACCTAAAACTTATTTCTGATAGTTTAAGATTGATGCTGCTGCCTTTCTGGTGTAGGTACTCTTCTAGCGCTTCATGATTCTGTTTCATGTCGCCGAGCGGGCCAACGGTCACGCTTTCTATACAGTCAGAAATATTATCTACCTCAATGTACGGTATGAGTCTGCCGTTTGATGCTCTAAAGTGAACCCTTTCTTGTTCATTCGCTAATTCTTTATATATGCGAATTTCTTTTTCTTCGTGATAGCCAGGAGATTTATTCTCGATTCCGATCATTCCTTTTTTAATTATCCACATCAGATAGCCTCTTAGTCCATCTCTAAAAGGTCTTCCAGTTTCAAGCCTCTCAAAATTCTTTACAAGTGGCTCTGCAAGTTCCTTCCACTGTCTAATGGTTTCAGTGGGTTCGTAGTTGCAATTAGTGATTGTGAATTCTTTATGCAATTTACTGAGTTTATTTAAATTAAATCCGATGCAATACCCTCCCTCTTTGGAGCAGTATCCGCGCCACTGGCTCAAAAGATCATGAGCAGCTGAGAAGGAGGCAACATAGACGCGAGCTTGATTTTCATTGTTTCCTATGTGCGAAGTCATTAATTGTGAATAAACTTTCTCTTTAAAAGCATCGGGGCACTCACTTAGAATTTCATTTTTATTGTCGAGCAGGATTTTTCGGGCATATGTGCCCTCTGTAGGGTCGTTAAGGAATCTATGATCAGTTAGCCAGAATTTGCCACTGAGTATTCCATGAAGTCCATGCACGTCCGTATAGTGATAAATTGTCTCCACGACCTATATAATCCTTGTTTTTTGGTTAAAAATTAATTCTTATTAACTAATTCTTCAATCAGTCTGATTCGCTACGCTTTGCTATTTTTGTCAATGCAAGATAATTTTTATTTTTTCGGTTCAATAGTTGCAGATCAACTGTTATTTGATCTTTATTGATATTTAAAGCTACCGCTGTATGGTTTTTCCTTGACTGGATAAATTTTTCCTTATTCCAAAAGCATACAGCGTTTATTTTGTCGGGTTCCTCTAAAGAGCTAACCGCGATTTTAAACTCTAAAGTTGCCCGCTTAACCCTAATTTTACACTGGCGGTTTGTTGATTCACCTACCGTAACTAGAACACCTTCTTCAGTGTCTTCAGCTTTCAAAACCTTGAGTCGATGTGGCTCAATCTCTTCCAGGTTATCTACCGTTGGGTAGATTTCATTTCCCTTCATTACATCCTGGCATCCAGATAAAGCTACCAAGCAAGCGCCAACCTTCAAAAGCCCCTTAAAAATTCGCATAACCAGGTCCCTTTGATTTTGTGTGATCAATAATTGTGCAGGAAAAATGACCGCCGGTCACTCCTCCCCACGCCTGCCGATTTTTGGCGTTCTTTTGGTCAGTGAAACAGAGAATAGGGCGGGGCGGTGAGTTGGCGCGGGCTCCAGAGGCAAGCCAGATTTCATAAATTGAAAGCTTTTGAAGTGTTGCGAAGTTTTCTTTCGTTGCTCAAGAGGCGCTTTCAAGACAACCCAGGCCAGAGAACCCCCGCATGTTTTTTAACCAGATATAGAGGTGGCCGCTCTAAAGGCTTATTTCGCGTTGACACTTGGTTGACACTTTTGCAGACGAGGGCGGCTCACATTCAAATTGGTACTTTCGCACCCAATCGCTAGAAGCTGGCGCTTTCCTGGAGCTACAACGAAAAAAGGCGACACCCAAAAACTGGAGTCGCCTTTCTCGAACCGCTTCGCGGTGCCTTGTAACTCAATGATTTACAAGACTTTTTTGGCTCCGCCTGCTGGGCTCGAACCAGCGACAGGTTGATTAACAGTCAACTGCTCTACCAACTGAGCTAAGGCGGAATTTAATCTAATTTATAGAGCGCAAATTAAGCTGCGCTTTGAAATTTGGCTCCGCCTGCTGGGCTCGAACCAGCGACCCAATGATTAACAGTCATTTGCTCTACCAACTGAGCTAAGGCGGAATATCTCAGCGGCTATGCCGTTCAGATGGCGCGTATATTATAGAGCAGTTTTGGGCAGGTCAACTCTTTTTTTCGGTTTAACTAATTGATTTGTCAGGAAATTATTTGTTCGATTTGTGCGCAAAAAGATATCGGATAACAAAGGGTGAGAGGAGATGTGATAGGCCTTTCGGGTTTGTCGGCTCCATGAGGAGGGCCTACAATCGCATTCTATTTTCGGATTGATGCTTGGGTGAGTGTATGGAGTCGCGTCCGTTCAAGGTGGAGAGTAACTATAGCCCGGCTGGTGACCAGCCGGCGGCGATTGAGCGGCTAGCCGAAGGGATTGATGATGGCCTCAGTCACCAGACGCTGCTCGGGGTAACCGGCTCAGGTAAGACCTTCACTATGGCCAATATTGTTGAGCGCTTGCAGCGCCCAGCTATAGTGATGGCGCATAACAAGACCCTGGCAGCTCAGCTGTATGGTGAGTTCAGGGAGTTCTTTCCCAAGAATGCTGTCGAGTATTTTGTCTCCTATTACGATTACTATCAGCCGGAAGCCTATGTTCCCTCATCGGACACCTTTATTGAGAAGGATGCATCCGTAAATGAGCACATCGAGCAAATGCGTCTTTCCGCTACTAAGGCACTGATTGAGCGACGCGACGTGATTGTGGTTGCCACGGTATCGGCTATTTATGGTTTGGGCGATCCGGATAAGTACTTAAAGATGGTGCTTCATCTGGATCGTGGTGATCTGGTAGATCAGCGTACAATCCTGCGGCGCCTGGCCGAGTTGCAATATACGCGCAACGATGCAGATTTCCGCCGCGCAACTTATCGTGTGCGTGGCGACATTATTGATATCTACCCGGCGGACTCCGATATGGAGGCGGTGCGTCTTTCCTTGTTTGATGAGGAAATTGAGGAGATTACGCTGTTCGACCCCCTCACTGGCGAGCAGCTTAAAAAGGTGCCTCGGGTCACCATATTCCCCAAGTCGCACTATGTTACTCCTCGGGAAACCGTCGTCAGCGCCATCGATCAGATCAAAGAGGAATTGCGCTTAAGGCTCGAGCAATTGCGTAGCAACAACAAGCTGCTGGAAGTGCAGCGCCTTGAGCAGCGCACCCGGTACGACCTGGAGATGATGCAGGAGCTGGGTTACTGCAATGGCGTTGAGAACTATTCCCGCTATTTGTCCGGGCGCGATCCTGGCCAGCCACCTCCCACATTGTTTGATTATCTGCCCCACGACTCCCTGCTGTTTATTGATGAAAGTCATGTGACTGTCCCCCAGATTGGCGGCATGTATCGGGGGGACCGCTCGCGCAAGGAGACTCTGGTTGAATACGGTTTCCGCCTGCCTTCCGCCCTGGATAACCGTCCCCTGAAGTTTGAAGAGTGGGAGCACCTGGCTCCGCAGACGGTATTTGTATCGGCGACACCGGGTCCCTATGAAGGTGAGCACGCAGGTCAAGTGGTTGAGCAGGTGGTGCGACCGACAGGTCTAGTGGATCCGGAGGTGGAAATCCGTCCGGCCCAGACCCAGGTGGATGACGCCTTGTCGGAGATTCATCGCTGCGCTGATCTCGACCAGCGCGTACTAATTACCGTGCTTACTAAACGAATGGCTGAGGACTTAACGGAATATCTGGCCGAAAATGGGGTGCGTGTACGCTACCTTCACTCGGATATCGATACTGTGGAGCGCGTTGAAATTATCCGCGACCTGCGTATCGGTGAATTTGATGTACTGGTGGGCATTAACTTGCTACGCGAAGGTCTGGATATGCCGGAGGTGGCATTGGTGGCTATCTTTGATGCCGATAAAGAGGGCTTTCTGCGCTCGGATCGCTCACTGATTCAGACAATCGGTCGCGCGGCGCGCAACCTTGAGGGGCGGGCTATCCTGTACGCGGATAAGGTGACAGGCTCTATGGGGCGTGCACTCGAGGAGACCCGCCGCCGCCGTGAGAAGCAGCTCGCCTTCAATGAAGAGCACGGCATTACCCCCAAAGGGATTCGCAAAAGTGTTGCGGATATTCTTGAGGGCGCTGTGGCGCCGGGTGTGCCGAAAAGCAAGCGTAAAGTGGCTGAAGGGAAGGGGGCGTACAAGGTTGACGCAAAACCGCTGTCCGACAAGCAGCGCTGGGCGAGAATCGGCGAGCTGGAGGAGCAGATGTACGAGCACGCTAAAAATCTTGAGTTTGAATCAGCGGCCAAGTTGCGCGATGAAATTACTCGCCTGAAAGAGGCCGAGTAAGATGTCGAGTAAGAGGTAATGGGTGTATGGCCAGCGATTTGACGGGTGTCGATCGATGACCAAAAGTCTTCAAAAAAACCACACATAAGCTCAGTAAGTTGTTGAAAACACTGAAAAGCGGTGCTAAAGTTCGCGCTCTTCGCAGCACTGGGTTCCCCCGCTGCAGAGTTTTAGACCCGTAGCTCAGTTGGTTAGAGCGCTGCCTTGACATGGCAGAGGTCAGCGGTTCAAATCCGCTCGGGTCTACCATCTTTGGACAGGATGGCTGGCCCATCCAGATCAAGTTTTTCATGCGGTCTTTGGTAGGGATCGCCACTGAGAGAAAGGACAAACAATGCCCGTTGTTACTCTCCCCGACGGTTCTCGTCGAGAATTTTCCGCCCCGGTTTCCGTGCATGATGTTGCTGCAGATATCGGTCCAGGTTTGGCCAAAGCCGCCCTTGCCGGTGTTGTGGATGGCAAAGAGGTCGATACCAGCTATATCATCGATCGCGATGTAAACCTGGCAATCATTACAGACCGCCAGCCGGAAGGCCTGGAAGTTATTCGTCATTCCACCGCACACCTGTTGGCGCAGGCTGTTAAGCAATTGTATCCGACGGCCCAGGTCACTATTGGCCCGGTGATCGACGATGGCTTCTATTACGATTTCGCCTACGAGCGCCAGTTTACGCCGGAGGATCTCGAGAAGATCGAAGAGCGGATGGAAGTGCTGGTAAAAGAAGATATTCCAGTCAGCCGCCGACTTATGCCGCGCAAAGAGGCAGTGACATACTTCCGCGAAATGGGCGAGGAGTACAAGGCTGAAATTATTGACAGCATCCCCAGCGATGAGGATATCTCCCTTTACCGTCAGGGTGACTTCGAAGATCTGTGCCGTGGCCCCCACGCACCCTCCACCGGCAGGCTAAAGGCCTTTAAGCTGACTAAAGTGGCTGGCGCCTATTGGCGCGGAGATTCCAATAACGAGATGTTGACCCGTATTTACGGGACTGCCTGGGCCAACAAGAAAGAATTGAAAGCCTACCTGCGTCGTATTGAAGAGGCAGAGAAGCGCGATCACCGTAAGCTGGCCAAGAAATTCGACCTTTTCCATATCCAGGAAGAGGCGCCCGGCATGGTGTTCTGGCATCCGAATGGCTGGACTATTTACAGCACGGTTGAGCAGTACATGCGCCGCCGCCAGCGTGAGTACGGCTATAAAGAAATTAAGACACCGCAGCTGGTGGATTTCAGCCTGTGGCGGAAGTCCGGTCACGCGGACAAGTTTGCCGACGATATGTTTACGCTCACCAGTGAAGAGCGTCAGTTCGCGATCAAGCCGATGAATTGCCCCTGCCACGTCCAGGTATTCAACCAGGGCCTGCGCAGCTATCGCGACTTGCCCCTGCGCCTGGCGGAGTTTGGCTCCTGCCACCGCAGCGAGCCCTCCGGCTCCCTGCATGGCCTGATGCGTGTGCGTGGCTTTGTACAGGATGATGGGCATATCTTCTGTAGCGAAGATCAGATCCAATCGGAAGTATCCGACTTTATGGATCTGCTGCACTCTGTATACAAAGACTTTGGCTTTGATGATGTCATTTACCGTCTCTCCACTCGCCCGGAGAAGCGTGTAGGCTCCGATGAGAGCTGGGACAAGGCCGAGAAAGCTCTGGCGGATGCGCTCGATGCCGCGGGCCTGCCGTGGGAAGAGCTGCCAGGTGAAGGTGCCTTCTACGGACCCAAAATCGAATTCTCTCTGAAAGACTGCCTCGGCCGTGTATGGCAGTGTGGTACCATCCAGGTGGACTTCTCCATGCCGGATCGCCTGGATGCACAATATGTCGCTGAAGATGGCTCTCGCCAGTCCCCGGTTATGTTGCACCGCGCAGCCCTGGGATCCTTCGAGCGTTTTATCGGTATCCTGATCGAGCATTATGAGGGAGCTTTCCCGACTTGGCTGGCACCACAGCAAGTTGCGATCATGAATATTACCGATCGGCAGGCCGACTACTGCCGTGACCTTGAGGCTCGTCTTGGTGCTTTACAGTATCGGGCTGCAGCTGACTTGAGAAACGAGAAGATCGGCTTTAAAATCCGCGAGCACACACTTCAGCGTGTCCCTTATCTGCTGGTAATCGGCGATAAGGAAGTAGAGAGCCAGACGGTTGCCGTGCGCACTCGTAGCGGCGAGGACCTGGGGGCAATGACTTATGAGTCGTTCCTGCAGCTCCTTGAGCAAGACGTAAGTCGCCGCGGCCGTTTGTCCGAAGATAATGCATAACAACTTGGCAACTGGGAGACCATAGCTATTAAACGAGACACTAAGGGACGGTCCAAAAAGGCCCGCATAAACGATCAGATTGAAGCGTCAGAACTCCGCCTGATTGGCGCTGATGGCGAGCAGGTGGGCATTGTCTCCCTGGAAGAGGCGCTCGAGGCTGCGCAACAGGCCAGCTTGGATCTCGTTGAAATTGCTTCGGACTCCACGCCGATAGTCTGTAAGATCATGGACTACGGCAAGCACGTATTCGAGGCGAAGAAAGCCAAGAATGCCGCCAAGAAGAAACAGAAGCAGCAGCAGATCAAGGAAATGAAATTCCGCCCGGGCACCGATATCGGTGACTACCAGATCAAGCTGCGCAACCTCACCCGCTTCCTTGAGGCGGGTGACAAGGCCAAAGTATCCCTGCGCTTCCGTGGCCGTGAAATGGCCCACCAGGAGCTGGGTATGGAAATGATGCAGCGCATCGAGAAGGATCTGGAAGAGCTGGCCATTGTAGAGCAAAGACCAAAGATGGAAGGTCGCCAGATGCTTATGGTTCTTGCTCCCAGCAAAAAGAAAAAGTGAGGTTTGGGGAATAATTTCCCGGATCCTCCTTTGAGAAGTGATTGGGCGACGGCTGCCTCCTCACTCTCACAGTGCTGATAACTCCGGTTATCGGCAGTTACTAAAGGTGCCTGTTCTGCAGGCGAATATTCACTTTGGAGTACAAAATGCCGAAAGCAAAGACTCACAGTGGCGCTGCCAAGCGCTTCAAGAAGACGGCTGCGGGCTACAAGCACAAGCACGCTAACAAGAGCCACATCCTCACCAAGATGACCACCAAGCGTAAGCGTCAGCTGCGTGGCACCCAGACTATGAACAAGTCTGATGCCGGTTTGGTCGATCGTATGTTGCGCGCCAAGTAATTGGCCCAAATCGCAAAGGTTTAAGAGGATAGAAGTATGGCCCGTGTAAAACGTGGTGTAGAGGCGCGTCGTCGTCACAAGAAGATTCTGAAGCAGGCTAAAGGTTACTACGGTGCGCGTTCCCGCGTATTCCGCGTAGCCAAGCAGGCAGTTATTAAAGCTGGTCAGTATGCATACCGTGACCGTCGCGTTAAAAAGCGTAACTTCCGCGCTCTGTGGATTACTCGTATTAACGCCCAGTCCCGTGCAGAAGGCCTGAGCTACAGCCGCCTGATTGCTGGTCTGAAGAAAGCGGACATCGCACTGGATCGCCGTGTACTGGCTGATCTGGCTGTTTACGATAAAGCCGCTTTTGCTGCCGTAGTTGAAAAAGCTAAGGCAGCCCTGGCAGCGTAAGCTGTCACTTCAGTTGTAAAACTGAATACTTAAAATAGGGAAGGGCTGTAGCGGCCCTTCCCTATTTTTTTATGGGGTTTCCGCTATTTTTTTACCGGTGGCGGTGCCTGGGGTAGACCCCTCCGGTGCAGAGAGCACCGGCCGAACAAAGCAGAAAAAATTAATCGAAGTTGGATTCAAACGGGAACAGTTCGATGCAAGATTTGCAGTCCCTCACCGAGCAGGCAATGGAGCTGGTGGAGAAGGCCGATGGCCTCGCCGCACTGGATCAGGTGCGTGTTGATTACCTGGGCAAAAAGGGCCAGCTGACGGCACTGCTGAAAGGCCTGGGTAAGCTGTCTGCTGAGGAGCGCCCGGCTGCGGGTGCCAAGATCAACGAAGCCAAGCAGCAGGTTCAGGAAAAAATTAACGCGCGACGCACTATGCTCGAGCAGGCGGCCATCAACGCGAAATTGGCCGAAGAGACCATAGATGTTACTTTACCGGGGCGCGGTGAAGAGCAGGGCAATGCTCACCCTATCACCCGCACCTTAAAGCGCGTAGAAGATTTTTTCGCGGGTATCGGCTTTTCGGTTGAGAACGGCCCGGAAGTCGAACAGGACTACTACAACTTCGAAGCCCTGAATATTCCCGCGCACCACCCGGCACGCGCGATGCACGACACTTTTTATGTGGACCCGACCACCGTACTGAGAACCCACACCTCCTCAGTGCAGATCCGCACCATGGAGAAAAAGTCTCCGCCGCTGCGTATTATTTGCCCGGGCCGAGTATACCGTTGTGACTCCGATGTCACCCACTCGCCTATGTTCCACCAGGTTGAAGGCCTGGTAATCGGTGAGAACATCAGCTTCGCCCACCTGAAAGGCACCATCGACCAGTTCCTGCGCGCCTTCTTCGAAGCGGAAGTACCGGTGCGTTTCCGTCCGTCTTACTTCCCGTTCACCGAGCCTTCTGCAGAAGCGGATATCCAGTGCACCGCCTGTGGTGGTGAAGGCTGTCGCGTGTGTTCCGGCACCGGCTGGCTGGAGATTCTCGGCTGCGGCATGGTGCATCCGAACGTATTTGCCGCCTGTGATATCGACAGTGAAAAATACTCCGGCTTTGCCTTCGGTATTGGTATCGAGCGCCTCGCCATGCTGCGCTACGGCGTTAACGACCTGCGCTTGTTCTTCGATAACGATCTGCGCTTCTTGAAACAGTTCTAAGCCAAAATCGAATTGTGTAGGCCTGCGAGGTGAAATAAGAGCCCCAGGTGAAATGCGCACAGAGCTGCGCTGACGGAATACAGAAAGAGATCAACTATGAAAATCAGCAACTCCTGGTTGCGGGAATGGGTAAGCCCGGAACTCACCACACAGGAACTGGCCGATCAAATCACCATGGCCGGTCTGGAAGTGGATGGCATAGAAAAAGTAGCGGGTGATTTTTCCGGGGTGGTTGTCGGTGAGATTGTTGCCTGTGAACAACACCCCGATGCAGACAAGCTGCGCATCTGTAAAGTAGCCGGTCACCCTGAAGGTGAAATGCAAGTGGTGTGCGGTGCTCCCAACGCGCGTGTGGGTATCAAAATTCCTTTTGCCCTGGTAGGTGCCAAACTGCCGGGTGATTTTAAGATTAAGAAAGCCAAGCTGCGCGGTGTAGAGAGCTTTGGCATGCTCTGCGCGCAAACCGAATTGGAGCTGGGCGAAGACAACGATGGTATCTGGGAGTTGCCGGAAGACGCACCTACCGGTACCGACCTGCGTGAATACCTGCAGTTGGATGATGAGACCATCGAAGTGGATCTCACCCCGAACCGTTCCGATTGTCTCGGTGTTGCCGGTATTGCCCGCGAAGTGGGCGTGCTGAACCGCTGCGCCGTTCAAGGCCCTGAAATTGCCCCGGTACCCCAGCAGATTGAAGAAAGTCTGCCGGTATCCCTGCTGGCGGAATCTGCCTGCCCACGCTACGTAGGCCGGATAATTCGCAATATCGATATCAAAGCCCAGACGCCCCTGTGGATGCAGGAGCGCCTACGCCGCAGCGGCCTGCGCAGCATCGACCCGGTAGTGGATGTCACCAACTACGTTCTGCTGGAACTCGGCCAACCCATGCACGCCTTTGATCTGGAGAAACTCTCCGGCGGTATCAAAGTGCGTATGGCTGAGCACGGTGAAGAGCTGACTCTGCTGGACGGCCAGGAAGTAAAACTGCAGGAAGGCACCCTGGTTATTGCCGACGAAGAAAAGCCCCTGGCGATGGCCGGTATTATGGGTGGCCTGGATTCCGCTGTTACCGAAGGTACCCAGCACATTTTCCTGGAGAGCGCCTTCTTCAATCCGCTGGCGATTGCCGGCAAGGCCCGCTCCTACGGCCTGCACACTGATTCCTCCCACCGCTTTGAGCGCGGCGTGGACTACCACCTGCAAGAGAAAGCGGTTGAGCGCGCTACCCAGCTGCTGCTGGATATTGTCGGCGGCGAGCCCGGCCCAGTACATCTGCGCGAGCTGACTGAAACCATGCCCGCCGAGCGCCATATCACCCTGCGCCGCGCGCGGGTAGAGCAGGGCCTGGGTATTCAGCTGGCCGATGATGAAATCGTCGACATCCTCACCCGCCTGGGACTGGAAAAGATCGATCAGAATGAAGAGGGCTGGACCTTCCTCGCACCCAGCTTCCGTTTCGATATCGCCATCGAAGCAGATCTGCTGGAAGAGCTGGCCCGTGTGTACGGCTACAACCGTATCCCCAGCGAAAGCTTTACTGCCGAACTGGAAATTGCCCCGCGCCCAGAGAGCATGGTTACCCAGGACAACCTCGAGCAAACCCTGCTGAGCCGCGGCTACTACGAAGCGATTACCTTCAGCTTTATCGATAGCGACAACGCCGTACTGTTCGACCCGGAAGCCGACCCGGTAGCCCTGCAAAACCCGATCAGCGCCGAACTGGCGGTTATGCGTACCACCCTGCTGCCAGGCCTCTGTAAAGCACTGCAATACAACCTCAACCGCCAGCAGAACCGTGTGCGCCTGTTTGAAACCGGCCTGCGTTTTGTACCTGGCGCCGAGCTGCACCAGGAGCAGATGATCGCGGGCCTGGCTTATGGCAACCGTTATGCAGAGAACTGGACGGGCAGTAAAGACAGTGTGGATTTCTACGATGTGAAAGCTGACGTGGAAGCCCTGCTGGCACGCACTGGCGCCGCCAATGAGTTCCGCTTTGTTGCCGGCCAGCACCCCGCACTGCACCCAGGCCAAACCGCCAAGATCATGCGTGGCGACCGCGAAGTAGGGATCATCGGCGCTCTGCACCCGCAGTTGCAGAAGAAGCTGGATCTGTCCAAGACCGCCTTCGTATTTGAGCTGGGCCTGGAAGCGATTGGAGAGGGTAAAGTGCCTGCATTCCGCCCGCTATCCAAGTTCCCGGAAGTACGTCGCGACCTGGCTTTACTGATCGATGCCGATGTTCCTGCCGCCAGCTTGGTGGAAACCGCCGTCGAAGTAGCCGGCGAAACCTTGACCGACCTCAAAATATTTGATGTCTACCAGGGCAAAGGCATTGATTTAAATAGAAAAAGTGTCGCTTTGGGGTTGACCTTTCAGCATTCGTCGCGCACCCTTAATGACGACGAAATCAATGCCGCTATGGATGCGGTGGTCGGAAAACTAGAAGAAAAATATAACGCTAGCCTGCGCTAACCGAGCATGATGCTCTCAGGGTGCAGGCTGAATTGCACCCCGAGAGCGTCTGCTACCGGGTTGAAAGCCGCCGCGGTTAGGGCCGCTTTCCGATCTGGAGTCGACGCCTCTGAATCAATTGGTAGGATCCAATGACAGAGGCACTGACCAAGGCCGGGCTCGCCGAGAAGTTGTACGAGGAGCTGGGCTTCAATAAACGTGAAGCAAAAGAGATCGTCGAATATTTCTTCGAGGAAATCCGCAATGCGCTGGAAAACAACGAGCAGGTAAAGCTCTCGGGCTTTGGTAACTTCGACCTGCGCGACAAAAGCCAGCGGCCAGGCCGTAACCCCAAAACCGGTGAAGAAATTCCCATCTCAGCCCGCAGGGTAGTTACCTTCAAACCAGGGCAAAAACTCAAGGCACGAGTAGAAGAATATGCTGGAACCGAGCAATAACGCTCAGCTACCTGCAATTCCTGGAAAGCGTTATTTCACCATTGGTGAAGTGAGTGAATTATGCGCCGTTAAACCCCATGTCCTGCGTTACTGGGAACAGGAATTCCCTCAGCTGAAGCCTGTAAAACGCCGTGGTAATCGCCGATATTACCAACACCAGGATGTCATCATGATCCGCCAGATTCGTGCGCTCCTGTACGAAGAGGGCTATACCATTGGTGGGGCCCGCCTGCAGATAGAGACAGGTAGCGAGCGGGCAGAGGTGGTACAACTACAGCAGGTACTGCCGGAAGTGATCGCGGAATTGAACGATGTGGTGGCCCTGCTGGAAGGGGAAAATAATTTCTAAAATCACTAATCCGGGCTTGCAATCCACTGCTAGTCCGGTATGATTCACGCCACATCGGAACACGATGTCTTTAAAAATCAATCACTTAGCGAAGTGAGCGATTTTTCAAAATCGGAGCGTAGCGCAGCCTGGTAGCGCACCACACTGGGGGTGTGGTGGTCGTCGGTTCAAATCCGGCCGCTCCGACCATATATATCGTTGCATAGCAACGGCCAAGAAACCCGCTTTTTAGCGGGTTTTTTTGTGGCTGGAATTAAAGTTGGTTTGCCGGAGTGGGAGGTTAGCCAGTTAAAGAGATGGTTTAGAAATTTGGCTTATAAAAAAATAGAGGCATCGGGGAAAAGGCAAATGCTTTGGGAGGCAGTGGGTTATGTTACTGAGGTTGGTACGAAATTACGAATAATATTTATTGTTGCTTTTTTGTGTTTGTTTCTGGGGCAATTGGGTTGGACTTCAGAATCCGAAAAGCTTATTAGTATGTGTAAGGAAGCTCAGGATTTTAATGCAAATCTGGTTGATAGCATAGATTGGCTAAATCAAGAGGGAACTTTTGAGAGTTACTCAAAATTAGATGTTGTAAACTACAAGGCTTTAGATGTCCCTATTTTCGACACTCAGTTGGACTCAAAGAGTGAAATGGATCTGGGAAATTTTAATGGGATTAAGCTCAATTTTAAAAAAAGTATTACAGAGGTAATGCTTATTCCGTATGAGAATGAACATTATCTAGTAATTGCTGACCTTATCTCTAGCGTGTCTGAAGAGGAAGGTATTAAATATCAAGAGTTTGTAAAAAATAGAACGTTCAAAGATCAGCTCAATATATATTTATCGGAATTACAATATGTTGAAGGGTGCAAATCTTCCTCATCTGATGTGTGGACTAAGTTATATGTGGAAGAAATCTTAAAGACTGTATTGCTAAATACAATTGATAAAAAAGAGATACAGGTCTTTAAGGGCGGAATAATATATAGGCATGATGGAGCGTTGGGTTTTATTTCGCTAACGCCTGATAAGAAGTTTATCCTAAAAGCCTATACTTATTACAAGTGACTGCGTAAAAGTGAATTTAGGGTTTTGAGTGCGATATTTAATGTCATGTTTGGCGTTAAATTTTGTTAATAAAATTCTATTTTTTAGTTTGCCTTGAGGGATTATTTGTTCTGGTTTCGTTAGAGAGTTTTTGATTTTTGAATTGGTCAAACTGCTACTGGCATCAAGTTATTAAAGAAGGAGAATTTATCTGTTCTATGAAGACCTGCTATGCCATAGGGGGTCTTTATTTTTTTGGTTGGTTTAGATAGGAATATCAATTGCGTTACATGAAGTTTCTGTGGAATGACTACTTGTAAGGACTGGATATAAGGTAAAAGGCATACGCAGGTCTCAGTCAGGATTTTCTTATTCATGAGCCTTAGGATCATTTTTATGGTTAGAGGGAGTTTATTTCGCTCCTAGACACCCAAAGATTAGAGGAGGGTGCCAGTTACGCTTCAAGCATCGTTTCTGTGGGTTCTTTCTATCTGATTCAGATGTAAGGGAGGTGAAATGTTGGGAATTTGTGTTCAGGCTTTGGGTAACGAAATTTTGGATAAAAAAGACAATCGTACTAATGAGGACTTCTAGTAGGGCTCGATTAGCAAGGAGTGGCTGAGAAGAAGCGCCGGCAATCGCCTATGCCGTATACACAATGTTTATTGAACTGTCTACAAGCTTGTTGCACGGCCCCTACTGATCCCACCAATCCTTTAAGGCGACTTTCAAAATTCCGGTTGAGAAATTGTCACTGATTGGGTGAGATACTGAGCCGCTCTAGGATAGGGTTCATGCTTTCGGTAATACAACACCATTTTCTGGGGTCTAAAACCGGCCACTCCAGCCCGCCTGCTCGAAATAGTGATCTAGCTAAAAAGGTAGCCCTTTCGGCATATTCAAACGCTTACCGCTGACAAACGAAATTATATCTTTAATCTTTTCGGGAAAGCATGTAGGAAATTCCAATATAAATTGAAGCTGGCAATTGTTGACTGAAGTTTCCCTGGGCGGAAATATAAAAAATATAGGCGCGAAAATAATCCTATTGGAATTTATTCGGTTTGTTTCAATCTCAAAGCTGCGTAAAATCGATAGATATTTTTGGTATTTTGGCTGAGATTGAGCGAGCCAATTTAAAACGCCTCAGAAGTTTAAAGGATTTTTAAAGATTCGATAGAACCGAGAATTTTCTAAAAGACCCATCCCCTCAAAGGAGAACGGTAGCGTGACGTAAGAGTAAGTAAAAGGCGCTGACCCAAGGTGCTAGGAACACCCGGGGTCAGCTAACCAAATTGATACGTAGACTATCAAAGTGGCTATATGCATAGTACGCTAGAAACCCGCTCGTCTTCAATAAAGTCGAGTACATTCAGCAGCTTGGGGCCTGTTCCCAAGCTCTGGAAGCCTAGCGCCCGCCTTTTCCTCTTCTCTGCCTACCGCCCCCGCGCACCACCCCTTCCTTTAAACGTTAAAACCTAGATTTCCCATCCCGGAAGCGCCCAAACTTTGACGATAGAAGGAAATAAGTATGTTGATCTTAAAGCGACGGACAGGTGAAAACTTAAGGATCGGAGCAAATGTCTCAGTCACAGTGCTTGAGGTTAAAGGTAATCAAGTGAAGATAGGCATTAGCGCCCCCAAGTCACTGCCCATTCACCGTGAAGAAATTTATCTGCGGATCAGAAAGGAGCGGAAAGTGCGGGCCTAAATATGTCGAAAGGGTGGGGCAGTTCTGGGTACCCAATGATCAATAAAACGGAATTCCAAATAGAATCGTTATACCTTTGTTGGGTAGGCGGTATACGCCCCCTGGTTCGAATACTTTTTGGGTATCAAAGGTAATCAGGTGGCAAATTCGGTGCGGACATACAGGTGTCTTGGAGGGGTTTAATAAGCAGATCCTCTTAGTCGACTGGATGAGGGGGTAAGCAAGTCTTGTTAGTCCTACATATACGTACTAATTGCTTGTTTTACTATACACAGATCCTGCCGCACCAATATATCGAGCCCATCAGCTGCTTAAAGCGGCTTTCAGGGCTGCGCTAAAGAAGCCCACTCCTTGCCTAGATACCTAGCCATTCGATGATGGAGGAATATGCTCATCAATGCTCTCTAGCTTTTATGTGCTGAGTTGGCGGCCAATCCATTCAGCCAGTCCGAGAAAGTGGTCTAGCTAAAAAGTAGGCCTCTGGCCACCGTTTGGTGTTTTCTGCTCCGAACTACCCTGGCGAGGAGCAATCATTTAAAACTGGCCGCATAAGGGCACCGATGCCATGCATCTTGATGTATTAATTCCCTAAGCGGCAAAAAGGCTCCAAGCTCCCGAGCTCGGGGCCTTTTCCTTTTCTAGCAGTCAAATAGCACAAAAAACATACTATCAAAAACAATTGGCTAGAGCGGGATTGCACTTCATTTCTTACCGTGACTAGTTAGTCGATTAATGATGTTGAGCCCCCCAATCAATCTTGCGCTACGGGACTATCCTCTTTCCTGCAGATACAAATTCAACCTCTGGAAAGCCTGCCTCCACATTAGTTACAGTCTCTGCTTGGCGTATATTTCATCTTTAGGCATAATCCCGCCCTCACTTCGCACCGGGATGTGCAGTCGTTATCTAAACGGCTTTTCGCAATCCAAATACCCACATTCAAAAATGAAAAACACGACAATCTATGTCTTCGCTATCTTTTTGTTTCTGCTTGCCGCCTGTGGCGGTGGTAGTTCTGGCTCGGATAGCGGTAACAACGTCGTTACCGTGCCAGCTCAGCCTCAGAATGTCAGCTTGAGCTTCCAAGCTGTCAAACTCTTCGAATTTACTTGGGACGAGGTAGAGGGGGCCAGTTACTACCGGCTCCAGGAAAATTCTGATGGTGTTTCCGGGTTTACCCAAGTCGGAGAGGATATCCCTCAAGGTACGGAGACCTATACCCTGGAAGTGCCAATCTATGCCAGAATCAACGCTCAATACTTATTGCAGGCCTGTAATACAGGAGGATGTTCTGACTCTGAGGTACTCACGGTTGACAGTACGTTAGCCGACAGCATCGGTTATTTCAAAGCTAGCAATACCGATAAAGAGGATTTATTCGGCTATTCAGTCAGTCTCAGTAAGGACGGCAAAACCCTTGCTGTGGCAGCCCCCGAAGAGAGCAGTAATGCCACAGGTATTGATGGTGACCAGAACAACAACGATGCACCTGAGTCTGGCGCTGTATATGTATTCGCTCGCATAGGTGTGGACGCTAGATGGGCTCAGCAGGCCTATTTAAAGGCCAGCAATACCGATAGTGGCGATTACTTCGGCTATTCTGTCAGCCTCAGCGATGACGGCGACACCCTTGCGGTGGCAGCTGTCTCTGAGAGCAGTAATGCTACAGGTATTGATGGCGATCAAAGCAATAACGATGCGTCTAATTCCGGTGCTGTATATGTGTTTACCCGTACCAGCACCACCTGGATTCAACAAGCCTATATTAAGGCCAGTAATACCGATGGATACGATATATTTGGCAATTCCATAAGTCTCAGCGGTGATGGCAACACCCTCGCGGTGGCGGCATATCAAGAGGGAAGTAATGCCACAGGTATTGATGGCGACCAGAGCAACAATGATGCTGTCAATTCCGGTGCGGTATATGTATTTGTCCGCATCGGCGCCACCTGGGCTCAGCAAACCTACTTAAAGGCTAGCAATACCAATGAAGGGGGGTTATTCGGCAACTCTGTCAGCCTCAGTAGTGATGGAGATACTCTCGCCGTAGCGGCTGTAGGTGACAATAGTAATGCTATTGGTATTGATGGCGACCAGAGCAACAACGATGCGTTCTTTTCCGGCGCTGTATATATGTTTGCCCGCACTGGTGCCTCTTGGGCTCAGTCGGCCTATGTCAAAGCTAGCAACACCGATGATGAGGATTTCTTCGGTTCTTCAATTAGCCTCAGTGGTGATGGCAGCACCCTTGCGGTAGGCGCCCGAAGAGAAGACAGTAATGCCACTGGCATTGATGGTGATCAGAATAATAACGATGCACCTGTTTCCGGCGCTGTATATGTGTTTGTCCGCACCGGCGCCACCTGGGCTCAGCAAGCCTATATCAAGGCCAGCAATACCGATTATCAGGATTCATTCGGCTTTTCTATTAGCCTCAGCGGTGACGGCAACACCCTCGCGGTAGGTGCCCTGGAAGAAGATAGTAATGTCACCGGCATTAATGGCAATCAGAGCAATAACGATACGTCTAATTCCGGTGCTGTATATGTATTTGTCCGCAGAGGTGTTACTTGGACTCAGCAGGCCCATCTCAAGGCCAGTAACACCTTTGGGGTATACATGTTCGGCTATTCTGTCAGCTTGAGCGGTGATGGCAGAACTCTCGCTGTGGGGACTCCTGGTGACAAAAGTGATTCAACTGGTATTAGTAACAACCGCAGTAACGACCATAGTGCGTCCTATTCCGGCTCAGTTTTTATTTACTGATTAATACTAAAAAAATTGAACGTTTTCTTACTTAGTTAAAAGACACCAAGCGGGTCAAAGTCATTAAATTAAGCAACAATTAAGGATTTTCTGGGATTCGCTCTCTATTACCTTATAAGGGAGCGAAAACCAAAAAGGCCCCAAACTATTATTAGGCTTGAGGCCTCTCCTTTTTTTCAGGGCACCCCTGAATGGAACCCCATGGAGGTGCTGTAGTTGTGCATTAACTGCATTTATGCGATTACCAAAACCCTGAAGACCGGTGACGGCGAAACGGTAAATGTTGCCGGCCTGGTACCTGACTGTAATGTCGAAGTGCAAATCGCCTGGCCATGCATAGTTCTATTGCGGCTATGGCGATATCAAGCGGGTAATATTGGCCGTTGTTTTTGGTGGTTGAGTGGGCGTATCACCGATGCGAAGGCCTGAATTGTAGATCCATGGCTTACATCCGCAGAACGCTATCCCTAACTTGTTGATTTAATTATGGGTAAATGTGTTTAAGAGCGGGAGGGTGAATCGGGTGATCTGAGTCAACGGCCCTGTATCCCTGATTGCTATTTGAGCGAAAGTTAACAATCTGCTGTAAATCAAGGTCTTTTCACGTGGCTTGAGGGGGCAACCTCAGGAATAGGTCAAGTAGACCAAAGTAACTTCCCCTCCAGCCTCTCACATGTAGTAGTTCAGACTTGATCTGACAGTTACCGGTTTTTCAGAAGGTGTTCTGTCAGGTCAAATTCAGTTTACAAATTTTTCCTTCCAGATGCTTTTTCCATCTTCAAGTGTTGCCATCGGTGTGCGGCCACAACATTTCTTACCTTGATGGGTGCGATCATTATTATAATAGATGAGCCATTCGTCCAGATCCTTTTGTAGCTCTACTATTGATCCATAGATCTTGCGACGTAATGATGGTTGGTAGAATTCCTGTAAAATAGTTTTATGGAATCGCTCACAGATACCGTTGGTTTGTGGATGCCTCGCTTTTGTCTTGGTGTGTTCTATTTCGTTCACACTTAGATATAACTGATAATCATGTTGCTCCAGCTTGCCACAATATTCTGTACGACGGTCAGTCAGGATACGTAGCACCGCTAGATCATGCATGGCATAAAACGGTAATACACGGTCATTCAGAAAGTCTGCTGCCGTGATTGGTGTTTTGGTGGTATACAGCTTGCAATGGGCCACCTTTGCATAGGTATCGACATAGGTTTGTTGGTAAACACGCCCAACTCCCTTAAATGTTCCTACATAGAAGGTATCCTGCGAGCCTAGATAGCCCGGATGTTGAGTGTCAATTTCACCACAGGCCTCATCATCATGCCGCTTTCTCTCCAAAGCCTGAACCTGCGATTCTGTGAGAATCAGCCCCTCCTCAGCCACCTTGGCCTCAAGCGCTTTTAATCGTAAATTGAAGTTGGCCAGGTCATGCCACAGCCAGATACTCCGAACGCCACTAGGGGACACAAATACACCGCGTTTACGTAGTTCATTGGAAACACGTACCTGTCCATGGGCGGGTTCCTGGAGGGCATAAGCCAAGACGGCCTCTTCAATGACAGCGTCAACACGGTTTTTGTGGTTGGGTGCCCGGCGATTCTTTTTAAGGAGGGCATCCACGCCACCACTTGAAACGGCTTCCTTGTATCGATAGAAAGTATCTCTCGATACACCAAGCATCTTGCAGGCTTTGGAAATATTGCCGAGTTCTTCTGCCAGATTGAGCAATCCGGTCTTGTGTTTGATAATACGATCATTAGTATGGATCATGGGGTTTATCCTTGGTTTTGCTTATAGGTTTAGGCACCTTCATCAAAACCGGTAAACCCCTCTTTTTCAAGAGGATGTGTCAGATTTGGTCTGAACTAACCCAAATAAGAGATATAGGCTCTCACATCTGATATCGCATCGTTCCTTGTCGAGTAAAGATTTCCAGTTAACCACTCCCGCTTCAAACTGCCAAAAAAGCGCTAAGTCAGTGCATTGTCCTAACTATTTCCCTAACGGCTCATTGAGCACACCATCCCATGCTGCTTTATGAGCGCCTGGTAGTATGGCTAGCATAATGACTGCCTCTATCAGAGTGATATATCCAGTGGTCTTTGACGGTGATGGATGCTGATTACACTATTGAGAATGTTCGGGTGCAACATATCAATGGTGGCTTAGAGGATCTTACTCCTTGGTTTAAAGGCCTCCAAAATGGCCAGGTAATTGCTACAGGAGAATCCCTGGACTTCAAGGCTGTACCTTGTAGACGTACTGATAATAAAGCAGAACGCTTCCACCTTTCCTTTAATATCAAGGAGATTTCTGAGCTTACGGTTACCTATGAAGTCTGGATAGATGCAGATGACGGCACCTTAGGTGGCTGGAGGCAGTGCGAAGCTGGCGAATTGAATTAACTACTAAAATTAACTGGGCATGCCGAGGTATTTCTGCATGGCCAAGTTAGCAGGAGCTAACACTGCATGACTGTCGATCTTTTGTAGGCCTAAAGATCGATAGCCTATTTTTACTGCGGCAATGTTTTACTCTACTTGTTTCTCAAGAATTCGAATTAGAGACAGCACCTTAAAAGCTCGTTTGTTTCCACTCATTTACTGTGTCTAGAGTAAATTTCTGGTCGGTGTCATTGTTGTTGCGCTGATAAATCTGTAGTTGTTCCCCGTAATCAGCGTTGGCCACGGGAGTGTCAATACAGTATTTCCAGTTTTTGTCTCGATTTTGAATAATACCGCTTTCCAGCACCTGCAATTTTTCTGAGTTCCCTCCATCACAGTCCCAAAGGTGCATCTTGTTACCGCCAACTGCGGTACCGGAGTTGAAGTCCATACAGTACTTATTGTTGCCTTGAGATCTCAACTGGCCCTCAGTCATATAAACGAATTGTTGTTCGTTGCTTGAATTACAGTTGGTCGGGGGCAGGTTTGAGCCATTGCTGTAACCTTGGGGGACATTCACACGCAGATTGCATTTTTCTGTGGGGTGGATGCGGAAATAGCGAAGCAGGCTTCACCTGACACCAATAACGAGAATATCCTTACAGGAAAAATCCAGGCATAGGAAGGCGTGCGAGGTGTAGTTATTCAGCCTGATTCCATACAGATATTCATACTGCTACGCTGTTCACTGGCAAGTATGACCATTGTGACTTTTGTGCGGTGCTTAAGTATTTCGGACCATGTTTTCCAGTATGGCTATTCATATTTTTTTTCATAAATCCATTGTTTTTGAATTTCTCTCTTTTATTTGTGAAGTTATTAAAACTTTCAGGTTTTTTTTTTGCTCTGTTTATTTTTCTGTTGAATGGTCGACTTTTGTTGTGTAGCTTTGCGTCGCAGTTGTAGACTAAGCGGTAGTATAAATGGATTTTTATCAGTCCAAAAAGGACGTGGATGCGGGGTTGTTCGCATTTCTATTGGTGGTACGTATCTATCAGATTCCCGTCAACACTGAACAGTTGTACCATTTATTTTGGTGTGGGGGTTTAATCTTTTCTGAGGTAGAAGTTGTTCAGCCAACAAGACATCTGGAGCTAAAGGCGCAAACTTTCAATACGTTTTTAGATAAGCTTTCCAGTCCCTCTTTACTCAGCATTTATTTATTTGAAAGTGGAGCTTTCATCAGGTTTGATGGAGGCAAAGAAGTAAAATCTCTATTTATTCCAGGCGTGAAAGCTAACCAACTGAAAGAAAGAATAACCCATTCTTTTCTTTACGAGGTGGTGACGTTATTTTGGTTTTAAAGCGAGCATAGCTTCGATGAGGAGAGGAAATATTTGGAGGTAGTCAATTTTTCGAATTATACCTGTCGTGCTCTTTGCAGGAATTTTTCTATAAGTATCTTTTTGATATCTGAGTTTAGTTTTTCTAGAGTTAATTTTGTGAATATGGCTCGTCGGTCTTTTCGAGGGCTGTAAAAGTATGGATGATGTATGGATACAGGCTTAAATTGCTTAGTTGCAATTGCGCGTTTTCACCAGCTGCCCGCTGAACCCGATCAGTTGAAGCATGAATTTGTTAAGTCGGGGAAAAAATTCTCCGATACCGAGATATTATTAGCAGCTAAGTCTTTAACGCTAAAAGCCAAACGGCTTACCCTTTCTCTGGCGGATATAAAAAACAGCCTATTACCTGCCATTGCCAAAGCCCAAGATGGAAGTTATTTTATCGTTGCGCGTTCCTCTGGCGACGATCTAGCTGTCTCTTCTAAGAGTCGAACCGGAGACGAGCCGGGTGCTAGCCTGCTGATTCATGATTTAAGGGAAGATGCTCCGCGATCTATTGGCGCACGTGAATTTGCGTCCCTCTGGTCTGGAGAGCTAATTGCGGTAACACGACGTCATACCTTGGCCGAAAGCTTGCAGCAAAGGTTCGATATCTCTTGGTTTATACCATCACTTGTCAAGTATCGTAAGCTATTTGCTGAAGTGCTGATTGCCTCCTTCTTCCTTCAATTATTCGCCTTAGTGACACCATTGTTCTTTCAGGTGGTGATGGATAAAGTCTTAGTGCACAGAGGGTTCACCACACTGGATGTTTTGGCGGTAGGGTTCGCTGTGGTTGTGGTGTTTGAAGCTTTGTTGGGTGGTATCCGCAATTATATTTTTAGTCATACTACCAATAGAGTGGATGTAGAGCTGGGTTCACGTCTCTATAATCACTTGATGAGCTTACCGCTAGCTTACTTTGAATCTCGTCAGGTAGGCCAGAACGTAGCCCGTGTCCGTGAGCTGGATACCATTCGTAATTTTATCACCGGTACGGCCCTCACTCTGGTGATAGATCTATTTTTTGTGTTCGTTTTCCTGGCGGTGATGTGGTACTACAGTTCGACATTAACATGGGTAGTGTTAGCCACCATTCCATTTTACGTGTTGTTGTCAATATTTATTACCCCGATTCTACGTCGTAGGTTAGATGAAAAATTTAAACATGGTGCTGCCAATACTGCGTTTTTAACTGAATCAATCACAGGTATTGGGACGGTTAAATCTGTTGCAGTTGAGCCACAGATGCGACGTAAGCTGGAGGACCATCTTTCCAGCTACGTGCATGCTTCTTTTCGAAGTCAGAATCTTAGCAATGTAGCAGGACAGGTAGCGGGGCTGATAAATAAGCTGATGACTCTCGGCATTATCTGGATCGGTGCACATTTGGTGATTGATGGTGGCATCACTGTAGGACAGCTCGTCGCTTTTAATATGCTGGCTGGCCGGGTTAGTGGTCCCATTCTGAAATTAGTTCAGTTGTGGCAAGACTTTCAGCAAGCCGGTATATCTATTGCTCGCCTAGGAGATATTCTTAACACGCCTAAAGAGCCAGGCTTTAACCCTAACCGGTCGCGTTTACCTTCTCTCAAAGGTACTGTCTCGTTAGAACATGTAAAGTTCCGTTATCGTTCTGATGGGCCAGTGATTCTTGATGATATTAACCTGCAGATAAAGCCCGGCGAAGTGATCGGTATTGTTGGTCGCTCAGGTTCAGGTAAGAGTACTATCACTAAGCTGATACAACGCTTGTATATCCCCGAGTCGGGTCGTGTTTTACTAGATGGAGTTGATCTGTCCATGGTCGACACAGCTTGGTTGCGCAAGCAAGTAGGTGTCGTGCTGCAAGAAAACTTCCTATTTAATCGTACCATTCGCGAAAATATTGCTTTGGCTGACCCCTCTATCCCTATGGAGCGTATTATTGCTGCTGCCAAAATGGCAGGTGCTCATGACTTCATTGTTGATCTGCCGGAAGGTTATGACAATATGGTGGGTGAGCAGGGCAGTAACTTATCTGGAGGTCAGCGCCAACGTCTGGCTATTGCCAGAGCCCTAATAGGCAATCCACGTATTTTGATTTTTGATGAAGCCACTAGTGCTTTGGATTACGAGTCAGAACGTATTGTACAAGACAATATGGCAGCCATTTGTAAAGATCGTACCGTGTTTGTTATCGCCCATCGGCTAAGTACTGTTAGGCAGTGTGACCGTATTATTGTTATGGATAAAGGCCGGACTGTAGAGCAAGGGAATCATGATCATCTGATTGAGCAGAATGGTTATTATGCCAAACTCTATAGCTACCAAAACCATACTCCCAATCTTAAGCCAGTTACAGGAAAGTTTGAATCAACAGGGCGAATACCTTTAGAGCGTCCCAAATTTCCACTTGTTCTTGAGGAGGAAATTTAATGAATGCATGGAGTGTATTAAAAGATGCTTGGTTGAATCGAGATAAATTAGGCGATCAGCATAAAACTCAAGAGCTGGCAGCATTCTTGCCACCAGCATTAGAAATTCAGGAATCTCCACCAAATCCACTAGCTAAATGGCTGGGGCGATCTCTTATGCTGCTTCTTGTGATAGGTATTGCTTGGGCGTGTGTTGGCGAGATCAATATAGTAGCATCTGCAGAAGGTAAAATTATCCCTAGTTCTCGGGTAAAGCAGATTCAGCCACTGGAAAAAGGTGTGATTAAAGCCATACATGTAACTGAAGGTCAGCGAGTTGAAAAAGGCCAGCCTCTTATTGAGCTAGATAGCACTGTTACTGGTGCTGATAGATCGCGCCTTGCTGGAGAGCTAAGTAGTGTGCAGTTTAGAAAATCTGTAAGTAAAACTTTTCTGTATCTACTTAATACATCTATTACCACTAGTAATCATGACCTAAGGTCATCACCTACCTTACTAGAGCCGCCTGCTGAGGCAAATGAGTATGATATTGAGCTTAACAAAAGACTTCTCTGGCAACGGTGGGAGCAATACGAAAGCCAACGTAAAGGCTTACAAAGCTCTTTAAGGCGCACACAGTCTGAACAAGGGGTGAGTCAGGAGCAAATCAAAAAATTGCAGCAAACTTTACCGATCATTACTAAGCGCAGAGACTCTATGCAAGCTTTGCAGAGTAAAAATTATGTATCGGAAAATGAGTTGCTGGAAGTAGAGCAGGAGTTTATTCTTCTGGTTCAAGATTTAGCTTCAGAAAAAAAACGCCACCAGAAATATATTGCTGCTGCAGAAGAAATTAAACAGCAAATTAATGTACTTGAAGCTCAAACACGTAAAGAGCAGCTGGCAGAGATCATGGCGGCTAATAGAGAGATTGCCGTATTACAGGAAGAGCTAACCAAAGCCTCTGATCTGGATAATAGGCAAATTCTCTATGCGCCAGTATCGGGACAGATCCAAGAATTAGCGATTGCTACTGTTGGTGGCGTTGTCACTGAAGCTCAACAACTCATGCTGTTAGTGCCAGAGGAAGAGCAATTAGAAGTCGAAGTTTTTTTGGAAAACAAAGACATTGGCTTTGTTGAAGAAGGTATAAAGTCAGAAATAAAGATTCATACCTTTCCATTTACTAAGTACGGCGTAATAGATGGTCAAGTAATGACCATATCTGACGATGCTATTGTCGATGAAAAACGAGGTCTTATTTATAGCATGCGGGTGTTGATGGAGAAAAATACCATTGTTGTAAATGGCAGAGAGGTCAAGTTGATGCCCGGCATGGCTGTTACAGCAGAAATGAAAACTGGAAATCGTAGGATAATAGAGTTTTTCCTGGCGCCTTTGTTAAAAGCCAAGAGCGAAAGTATTCGAGAAAGATAGCATTTTGGGGGCGGTGATTGAAAGTTTCACGAAACCTGTAAAATTAAAAATTCTAGGTTGTAATAAAATAATAATAAATTGTCTAGTGAAGGGGGTTTAAACGCTATTTATTTTTAATATCAATCCAGGCTAGAAAAACTTGGAAGGCAAAATGAATCAAAAATAATCTAATGTCAATTGAGAATATTCCTGGATGGATGTCTTAGATACTGATTATCAAAATAATAGGTTGCCAAAATCTTAACTGAGAAATCTCCTTGGGATGTAACTAGAGTTGGAGTTGGAATTGATTTTAACAAGATTTTTATGTGTGTTCGTTGTATCTGTAATTGTCGCTTCAATAATACTTCTATTAAATTTCTCAGTGAAAAACTATTTGGGTTATTGCTCAGAGACCGATAGTTATATGACAGAAGATCAAAAAATTAAGAAAGGGATTCAATATATAATAAATACTTACCCACCAATAATTGATTACTATGAGTGGAAAAACAAACCCAATACAATAGTTAAAAGAAATCGCCCCCCTGACCCTGTTTATTATAAATCTATTGAGCAGTTTCAATCAATAAATATGAATTGCTGTTCTTTGTCAGATACAGGAAAGCAGGGATATAAGCCGCACTGGCATGAAAAACTAATAGGACGTTTTAACACATTTGTTCATATTCCATACCTGGTTAGGTATCGAGATAAAAATAATGACTTGATCGTTAGTGAAACAGAGTCTTTCGTGGCCTTAACGAACTGTGGAACGCCTTGGTCGGGCATTTAGACTATTCATTATACAAGGATTTAAAATCATGACTGTACTTAGCTCGGAAGAAGTTACCAATCTTTACCTATATGGTACCACTAATACACCAAGTGACTTGGCAAATGATTCTTATACTCGCACATCGGGTGCAGGTCCAACACAGCATTCAGTTAATATAAATGATTATATGGATTCTGGTCCAGGGCGGTTCGCTTCACCCGCTTTTTTTGAAATAGTTAAACTTTTTTTTTCACCAACAACATCAGGTTTGCCACCGGGCAGATATAAAGAGAACGATAAGACGTTCCGAGACATGATAGGAACCTCTGAGGCCATAATCAAACAGCAACAATGGGCATATGATGATGGTGCAGGGGACTACGAAGACCGGGTTTATGTATGGAATACTGTTGCATTTGAAATTGATGACAACGCAACATTTGTAATCGATGCCAATGGGAATCGTTATATCGAGAATTTTGCTGTCATCCCGTTCAGCAATACTGGAACAGAAAACTTTGATTTTGGTTCGGATGACCTTACAGCCATCCTGGGTAATCCATTTTTAGAGAAGACAGTGGATCCTAGTGGTATTGGTCATCAAGTAGAAATTGGATTTACAGGTTCACGTACAACCACAACATATACATACAGTGATTATCAAAACGATACTGCAAATGCTATTCTTCCAAGTCCACTATTGTTAGCATCCTTATATGGAAAAATGGAAACGCTAACAGATAGACTGTTTGCGAATGGTGTAACTCAATTTTTAGATGGCGACAAGCCACTATTATATGGCTCAGACGGAAACGATGAGTTATCGGGTTATGAAACTGTAACGGGCGTAGATTTGAGTGATCATCGCCAATTAAAAGATAAGGTGCAAAATGGTATCTCCTACTTTGGTGGAGCTGGAGATGATACGATTACAGGCACTACATATGACGATAAAATGGATGGAGGAACCGGTAAGGATACATTAAGCGGTGAAGATGGAAATGATGAAATAAAAGGAAAGGGTGGTGACGATATAATTTATGGTGGTAAAGGTGAAGACACCATTGAGGGAGATGAAGGGAACGATCAGATTGAAGCCGGTGATGATGATGATACCGTATTAGGTGGTGAAGGCAAGGATACTATTGAAGGTGGCAATGGAGAAGATGTTATTGAGGGAGGTCAGGGTGAAGATACCTTGTACGGTGATGATGGCAATGACACAATTAAAGGCGATGAAGAAAATGATGAGATTAGGGGCGGTGAGGGGGATGATACCCTCTACGGAGGAAGTGGAGATGATTTAATATTAGGGGGTAATGGTAATGATGATCTATATGGTGACGAAGGCGCCGATATATTAACCGCTGGCGATGGAAATGATCGCTTAAATGGTGGTGATGGTAACGATATTCTATCTGGCAACGAAGGCGATGATAGAATGATGGGCGGTGACGGTGATGACGAAGTGCTTGGAGGTGGCGGCAGTGATATCCTAGCCGGGGGCAAAGGCTCTGACACGATTCGTGGTGATGTAGGCCGCGATGCATTGGGAGGTGGAGCTTACTATGACAAGCTTAACGATATTTACTGGTTACAAGATGATTTTGTTTCGGATCGTTTAGAAGGCGGTAATGGATATGACTTCTATTTTGTTGACACTTTGGATGTCATTAATGATTTAGATGGTCGTGGAACTATTTACTTTCAGTCAAGTGCCCAGGGGGATCTCCCGGGATATGCAGGTGGTTTATGGTGGCGCTTAAGTTCTGCGTATGAGACAGAGTATGGCAGTGGTGTATTTGAATCTCACAATCGGTGGACCGGTGAAACGCTACAATACTCTTTAAGTGGGTCAACGCTGTCAATTAACGGAGAAGTAACTGTTGAAGGTTACTCGGACGGTGATTTAGGTATCCGACTGATTGAAAAAAGTAAACCAAAACCACCACCTTTGCCCAACCCTCCACCAACTCCAGCGAGCCCCTTAATACTTGACCTAGATGGTGATGGTATTGAAACTATCGGTCAAGATCAAAACGTGCACTTTGATTTAGATAATTCCGGTTTTAGTGAGCTAACTGGTTGGGTCGCTAAAGATGATGGACTTCTAGTATTCGATAAAAATAATAATGGTTTAATTGATAATGGCTCGGAGTTATTTGGTAACAATACGGCACTTAGGGCGGGAAATAATGCCGAAAATGGTTTTGTTGCATTGGCAGAACTCGACAGCAATTTAGATGGAATAATCAGTAGTTCTGATGATAATTTCAATGATCTGAGAGTTTGGCAGGATGTTAACTCCAACGGAGTTGTAGATTCGGGTGAACTAAAATCACTACAAGAACTAAATATTGCAGAACTTGGGTTGGCTTACAGAGACTCGAACAGTACTGATGTATTTGGTAATGCGCACGCACAAATTGGTAGTTATAAGTTAGGGAATGGTGTTGAGCGTGAAATGACGGATGTCTGGTTTGACACAAATACTCAGGATAATGGCAATACTGATTCCACAAGCATTCCTGATGATATTGCGGAACTACCTGGTATTTCTGGATCGGGTAATGTTGCATCATTACACATTGCTATGGCCAATGATGAAAGTGGTCAGCTAAAAGCCCTTGTGGAACAATTTTCACAGGCCAATAGCGTAGATGAACGAAGTACTCTTCTAGAGTCTATTTTGTTCCAATGGGTAGGTGAAACAGGTGAGTATGAGCAACACTATCAATCTTTAATTGATAGGAGAAAGATTCACACACTGGAAGCATTTTATGGATATGAACTGCCAGATCCTCGCGGTGGTGGATGGCAATATACCGAACTGTATGAGCGCTTATTCCAGCAGTTCTCCAGTACCATATACAGCCAACTAGTGGGGCAGACACACCTAAAGGAATACTACGACACCATTGTGTACACATCGGATGACCAAGGTGAAACGACAATTAACTTTGATGTGTTAACAGAGAAACTGCTCTATGACCTAGGTGACTTCACCGAAGCCGACAGTCAAGATCTCCTAGCCGAACTGTATCTGATGATCGATGGTTTAAGTCCCTATGAAGGAACTTCATTCAGTAACAATGAAGGCCAATCAATTACGGCATTTAAACAACAGGTTAGAGATTATATCGGAATAGATATTATTGATACTCTGTTTGAAGGATACATTGGACAGATAGATCAAGATCTAGAAGCAAAATTGAGATTATCAGCCGAACGGTTACTCAATTTTGTTGCTGGTGCAACAATGTATGATGATCAAGTGGTTGGGACATCAGAAAATGATTGGCTGAACGGCTTAATGGGTGATGACGAGATTGAAGCCGGTGCCGGGGACGATACAATTCTTGGTGGCTTAGGCGATGATCGATTAAAGGGTGGTCTGGGTAAGGATCAGTATGTTTATAGCATTGGGGATGGTAATGACTCAATTTATAACGATAGCTCGGACAATGCAGCGGATTCTATCTTAATTCACGGCATAACAGAGTCTGAGCTAATACTCAATAGGCAGGGGGATGATCTCCTAATTCGATTCCAAAATACGGGTGGCAGTATTAGAGTCGAAGGACAATTTACGAATGAAGGTGTTAACAACCATCACGTTCAAGAGCTTGTACTTGACGATGGTTCAAAAATTGATATTCGAGTCGATACCTTTAATTCAGTAAACCAAGACATTACTGAAAATTCAGACGTTTATCACGCCACATTAAATAACGACTCCATTAATACACTAGGTGGAGATGATGCTCTATTTGGCAAAGGTGGTGACGATAACCTTTCAGGTGGTGCTGGCAATGACCGAATCTATGGTGATGAGGGAGATGATACAATAGTTGGTGGTGATGGTCATGACTTTTTATTTGGCGGTGATGGTGATGATGTACTGATTGGTGGTACCGGGAATGATATCCTAAGGGGGAATGAAGGTAACGACCGATTTAAGTTTAATCTTGGTGATGGCATTGATGCTCTTTCAGACGGTGACGGTAATAACATCGTTGAATTGGGTGAAGGTATCACTGCTACTGACTTAGTAGGCAGTCGAAGCGGTAATGACCTTATTCTAGATTTCGTCGGAAATTCAAGCGATCAAATTACTCTATCGGAATTCTTTAAAGGTAATACTTATTCTCAAAACTGGTCTCTTACCCTTTTTGATGGTTCGCAATTATCTAGTGTTCAACTTGCCCAATTAACGTTGATAGGCACTGAGAATAGTGACTCTTTAACAGGCCTTTATACAGATAATACAATCATTGGTAATGGTGGGAATGATACGATAAATGGAAATCAATTCTCCGATACTATTATTGGCGGAAAGGGTGATGATACTTTAAAAGGTGGAAGAGGCTCCGACACCTATATTTATACAGTTGGTGATGGTCACGACTTCGTTCAGGATTATGCGAGTGGTGATGAATCGAATGTGTTGAAATTAGGAGCTGGGATTGAACGTTCGGACTTGCTAATTCGCAAGGTAAGTAATCATCTAAATATTTCCTTACCCACTTCAAATGGTAGTTTACAAGTCTATAATTATTTTGCCCCTGGTGATCAGTATCAAATTTCCATCGAGTTAAATGATGGCTCATTTGTTACCTATGATGATGTGCTGGCTGCAATATTGGTGAGTACAGAAGATGCTGATGTTATCCATGCAATGGATACTAGTGACGTTGTTCATCTTTTAGGTGGCGATGATTCTGCTTATGGCCAAGGCGGTGATGACCAAATCTACGGTCAGGATGGCAATGATCATATATTAGGAGGGGATGGAAGTGACACTCTACTGGGTGGACTTGGTCAAGATAACTTAGCAGGTGAAGCTGGGGATGACCATGTTGATGGTGGTGCTGGGAACGACGCAATAGATGGTGGAGCCGGAAACGATACGCTGCTCGGTGGAGATGGGCAAGATATTCTAAATGCGGGCGAAGGTGATGACGTCCTCAATCTTGGCGAGGGTGATGATATTGCTTATGGCGGATACGGTAATGATACATATCTTATTGCCAATGTGGCAGGAACTAATACTATCTGGAATATAGATTACGACGGTGAGAACTCAATTGATACTATTCAATTCGCACCTGATGTAGCACCGGATATGGTTGCATTAGTTCGCAACGGAAATGACCTAAATGTACAGATCCCCCTTGGTTTAACGGTGGTTAAGGACTTCTTCATTTCCGATGCGACTGATCAAACCCGATTGATCGATGTATTGAAATTCGAAGATGGTACAACTTGGGATATTGATTCAGTTAAACTCAGAGTGCTAGCAGGCACGAATGAAAATCAAGAGCTAATAGGCTATGACTCTGATGACAACATTAGTGCTGGCGCGGGTAATGATATCGTTAAAGGCAATAGCGGTAACGATCAGATAAATGGAGAGGATGGTGATGATACACTTTATGGTGGTCTAGGAAACGATGTCCTAGCAGGTGGCAAAGGAAATGACCTTCTAAAAGGCGATGCGGGGGATGATCAATTTGTGTATTCGAATGGAGAGGGTAATGACTCAATTACAGACTCTTCGGGTTCTGATTCACTCTATCTGCCTGACTTAAACAAAGAAGATTTGATATTTCGTAGAGTTGGTGACGCAATGATTGTCCTGAATAAGCAGGAAGAATCAGCACGCCAAATTAACCATCCTGAATCTCAGAAAAATGTCTTGCTAAGAATCGAAGGGCAATTTAATTCAGATGGCTCGATTCCTGGAACCGCCATTGATTCAATTGAATTTTCCAGTGGTGAAATACTTTACTATGCGGATATTCTATCGCTTGTCTTAACAGGAACAGATTTAAGGGATGAAATTGAAGGCCATGCTTTAAATGATGTAATTCAGTCGGGCGCAGGTGATGATCAAATTACTGCAGCAGATGGAGATGACCAAGTGGATGCAGGCCTTGGTGATGATGTATTAATAGGCGGCAATGGCAATGACTATCTCAATGGTGCAGAAGGAAATGATGACATATCTGGTGACAGTGGATCGGACACACTTTACGGCGAAGCCGGTGACGATACGCTAAAAGGAGGAAATGGAGACGATGTGCTTTATGGTGGCGCTGGTCAAGACCGACTGTATGGTAATAGCGGCAACGATATATTGAATGGTGGGGATGATAATGATGAGCTATACGGTAACGGTATTTTATCGGGCGATGCGGGAGATGACTACATTGAAGGTAGTGGCCAGTTAAATGGCGGTGCTGGCAATGATTATCTCCAAAGTTTAGGGGAGGATACCTTAAGCGGTGGTGATGGTAATGACACATTGGTTGCTACTACCGATGTGTGGGATTTTCGGTCCAACGATATGACTGGCGGCAAAGGTGATGATACGCTTTATGGTTCAAATGGATCAGAAACATATCGATTTAATTTGGGAGATGGGAAAGATCTGATTATTGAAACCAGACCGGATGAGATATTTAGTAATATTGCTCCATCTAATGATGTTCTAATATTTGGTGATGGTATCAGCGCAAATGATTTATTATTTGAACGTCATGGGAATGACATGCTGATTAAACATACCAATGGTTCAGATCAAATTACCATTCAAAATTGGTTTGTAGAATTTGATACACGTGCTGATTATTTCAAGATTAATGAATTCCAGTTCTTTGACGGATCAACATTAACCGATTTGCAAGTGGAAGATATTGTTGTAACCCATGGAACCTCAGGTAAAGATATTTTAACTGGCTATCGTCAATATGATGATGAAATTCATGGAGGTGAAGGCAATGACGAAGTGTGGGGTCGTGAAGGTAATGACACCATTTATGGTGATGCTGGCGATGACTACCTTGATGGTGATGAGGGAGATGACCATTTATTAGGTGGTGAGGGTGCCGATAACCTCGTTGGTCGAGTGGGTAACGATACACTGGAAGGCCAAGCAGGCAACGACAGCTTGCAAGGTATGGAAGGTAATGACACGCTAAAAGGCGGCGATGGACAAGATAAATTAACTGGTGGTGCTGGTGATGATCAGCTAGAAGGTGGTAATGACCGCGACTTAATTAATGGTGACGCAGGTAATGATACGCTAGATGGCGGTGCTGGTGATGACCAGCTAACTGGTGGTGAGGGTAACGACCATTTCATTGCAGGTACAGGCGATGACATGATCGTTGTTTCAGATAACCATGGTCACGATACCCTGGATGTTAGCGCCGGTGGAGTAAATGGTATTTTGTTCAGTGGTACCTTAACGAGAGATCGCATAACTTTTAACCAAGATGGCGATGATTTGTTAATCCAGATTGACGATGGATCATCGCAAGCAATCCGAGTCTTAAACCACTTCTTAGGAGGTGAATACGCTATTGATTGGGTACAACCTTCTGGCGACTCCCAAATTGCTACTGACAAAATCAACCAACTTGCAGCGGGGCAAAGTAATGGTGAATTTGACTCTGTGATTATAGGAGCAGACTCTGATGAGTGGTTATCAGGTACCTCAGGGTCTGACCTTATACAAGGCCTAGGTGGTAACGATATTCTAGTGGGTAACGGTGGTGATGACCGTTTGGAAGGTGGTGATGGCAATGATCGCTACTACTACTATTCCGGTAACGGTAAAGACACTATCCTTGACGATGGCGATGGCCAGGATGTCTTGTTCTTTAATGATGTTGCTCCTGATCGTCTTAGTTATCACCAAGATGGTAACGATTTGATTGTGCTTGTGGATGGTGATTTTGAGCAACAAGTTCGGGTAGAAAACCATTTCCTCGGTGGGGACTACGAGATAATGGTGCAGCCGAATGGCGGCTTCACGCTCACACCCTCTACAATCGCCTCGCAACTAACCACGTTGCCTTCTGGTGATGGTTCTCCAGGCACTGGTAATGGAGGTGGAAATTCGGGTGGGGATAACTCTAATGGAGAGGGGGAGGAAGGATCTTCCGGTGGCACTGGTATTGATTTAAGTGGAGATAATGATCTGACCGGCACCTCCGGAAATGACGTCTTAATCAGCGGAGAAGGAAGTGATTCTTTAGCTGGCTTAGCCGGTAACGACCGCCTAGTAGGCGGTGTGGGTAATGATACGTACATCATTGGCGCTGCCAGCGGTCAAGATATTATTGTTGATGTGGATGGTCAAAATAGGATTCGCTTTGTTGATGGCATTACCTTCAATGATGTGGCCAGCGGTCTTTATAAATCTGGAGACGATCTGACACTTCATATTGGCGGTAGTAGTAATCAGGTGACTATTCGTAATTTCTTCTCATTAGCCAATACTATCGAAATAGTGGAGTTCGAAACGGGTGGCCAGTTAACCGCAGATCAATTGTTCGATGTCTTTGGGCTGGCAGTACCAACCGCAACTGGTTCGCCAGCTAATAATCTAGTTCTGGGAGATGGTTTGAACAATACAATGGAAGGTGATAGTACCGCTGATATTTTACTCTCTGGGCAGGGCGACGATACTCTGTATGGTAAAGAGGGGGATGACCAATTATATGGAGGCGCTGGAAACGATACCTATCTGATTGGTGCTAACAGTGGCAAAGACACTGTCATAGATACTACTGGTACCAATATTATCCGCTTTGTTGATGGTATCGGCTTTAATGATGTCGCCACTGGTTTGACCAAGTCGGGGGACGACCTCATACTCAATGTTGCCGGTGATACAAATCAGGTACTTATTGAGAATTTCTTTGCTGTTGCAAACACCATTGAAAGATTAGAATTTGAAAGTGGTGGACAAATCACTGCGGCTCAGCTTTTTCATACGTTTAGTGTCGCGGCGCCTACAGTCACTACAGAGATGCATGATCCACTGACTGATATCTACACTGGTGGTGATGGCAATGATACTTTGACGGGAAGTAGTCGTAATGATCAGTTAACAGGTGGCAAGGGTGATGATATCCTGAATGGTGGAGCTGGTAGCGACCGTTACTTCTTTAGTTTAGGTGATGGCCAAGACACAATCACTGAAAATAGCCCTTCAACGGATACGGATGTGCTGGACTTTGGGAGCAGTGTTTCTATCGAAGAGCTTTGGTTTAGTCGTAGTAATGATGACTTAAAAATCAATGTTGAAGGCTCGGATGATCAGGTCACCGTCAGTAACTGGTATGGTAATACAGACGCTCAGCTTGATGAAATTGAGGTAGGCGATTCAGTATTACTTAATAACAAGCTTGAGCAACTTGTTACAGCTATGGCGTCTTATACTGTTCCATCGGGGGCTGGCAACGTCATAACTCAGGAAACCAAAGACGAGTTGTCATCTACTTTAGCGGCAACTTGGCAGGGGAGATCATAGATCTGTAGATGTAAGAAACAGGACGCATTGCGTCCTGTTTCTATTTAAGTTAGGGACACCTAAAATAATCAAGTCTGAACTACTGCAGCTGATACCTATGCAAAGATGGCCCATTGCAAGCTGTATACTACCAAAACACCAATCACTACAGCAGACTTCCTTAATGACCGTGTATTACCCTTTTACGCCTCGCATGATCTACCGGTACTGCGTATCCTAACTAACCGTGGTACAGAATATTGTGGCGAGCTGAAGCAGCATGATTATCGGTTATACCTGAGTGTGAACGAAATAAAACACACCAAAACAAAAACCAGGAAGTAGCGGTTTAATAATTCCACAGCTGAATTCAGATATGTCATCTATTGTTGCAATATACCAATCTCGCGAGCAGTTTCCAGAATTGGTTCGTACATGGCGTTGTCGGCCTTAATAAATCTTTTGCGGGGAAATGTGGCAAGCAGTTCAGGATCTCGCATATTCAAAAACGCTTGTTGTACTTTGTCTGTAAATCCCTCGCCCCAAGTGTTGTTGACATCGCCTCTAATGGTCCAGTTGTAATTCGGATAGCCTGGGGTCTTCCATATTACTTGTACTTTGCTGTCATCGACCTTGCCGGCTTTCTGTTCGTTTTCCCACACCTTGTAGTTTATGGCACCGATTTGATATTTTCCCGATTGTACAAGATCCAGAGTTTTGGAATGATCTCCACCGAAACCCACCCGCTGAAATACTTCGACGGGGGGCTTGCCTAAGGTCTTGCGAATAAAGTATTCCGGCATAAGGCGCCCGGAGGTTGAATGTTTTGAGCCAAAGGTAAATGTCATGCCTTCAATGCCGTGAGGAAAGTCTTTTGAGGGTTTTAGCCCTGTACCTGTGTTGGCAATGAAGTAGGTGATGAAGTCTGCGTCTTCTTCTCCCTGGGTAATAGCCTTTGCGCCAGGCTCGGCAGAGCGTGCCTGTACCCCAGAGAGGCCACCAAACCAAGCTAGTTGCACTTTGTTATTTTTAAATGCCTCAACAGCATCGCTGTATGACTTCACCGGTATGTATTTGACCTCAACGCCTAACGTATCTGACAGGTATTGCGCGACCTTGCCAAAACGTTTTTGCAAGCGGGTCACATCCTGATCCGGGATGGCGGTAAAGATAAAAGGCTTTGGCTTCTCCTGCGCCAACACATGAGATAAGCCGCCAAGAATAACCAGGCTTAGGATGAGTGCGAGCAAGCGATTGAACATTAGATTCTTCCTTTGCGAAGCTGGATTCTGTGTTTTCAGATAAAAGCGTTGAGCCTTTATAAGGGGATATCAAATTGAGATGACAAGAAAGCCAATACAATCTTAGATTGGTATAGGTATGCATGCCATGCTGTAGTGGCGTATGCGCTCAGTTAACCCTATTGGGCAGGTCTGATTCCGTTATGCCTTGAAGATAATGCTGGGCCAGTACAGATACTTTAAATGGTCGCTGCCAGCGCGTAATAACCTCTTCAAAAGTTCACTTCTCTGTCGGTTCGGCACAGATATTCGGTGCTTTATGGGAGTTATTAATCATTACAGCATAGGCTGTAATAGACAACGCGGAGGCCTCAGCAAGATTATGCGTGCGACTCTTAATCTATTTACCCCTCTGAGTGAATGAGAATGTAGAGAATTCTACGAGGTACCGCTGCTGATTAGGTATTGGCAGAAGCCCCCCTGAATCAGCCACGTTTTCCACCTCACAACCAGAGCGGTTTTTACTTTCAAAATAAACTTCAGAGAAATACACAAATTAGGGTACAGTCAACGTGCTGAGCTACTTTTTTTTGACAGAGACTTCAGATTTTCAATTGTCTCCAAATCGGCACTAAACCATATTTGCAATGGGTAGGACTCAAGAATAACAACATCTTTTACCTGCCCCAATTGTTCCAGGCGTTGCACTTCACGCAATACCGGATCTGGTGTCTTGAGGCTGCCTCTCACCATCACACGTTGCCATTCGGGTTCGTCATCGGCCATTATCCCGCATGCACCTAGAAAAAAGATCAAAGGAATAAGCATTCTCATATTATTAACAAAGGCGCCCAAGGGCGCCTTTTCCTGAACTTGAGTGTGGTATTTTTACTTTATGGGTAAGTCGCAATCCAATCCTGTAGTGTAGTATACACGGTGCTGGTTAAACGTGTTCCGCAGTTCTGTGAGGGCGACCCAGTGGTGTGGATTCCGCGAACGGTGTTATTAGTATCTTTAATTCCACTGCCACTTTGGCCACCAGCTGTATCTAATGTATAACACACTCTATAGGTACTTGAGGATGTACTACCTGAGTCAGTCCACATAGTAGCAAATGGCTTATCTCCTGGGTATCCAGTAACACTATGGGTTCCGCTCGAATAGACCCCCCACCCTGAATATCCATTGTGAGGTGGTTCCGCTAATACAATAATTGCATAGTCATAGTTAGTGTCTCCATTATTATGCCATGCAGTGGTAGTCACAGCATTGCTCCAGGTTTCACTGCCCCAGGGTTTATAACTGCCAGATTGGGCCACGGTAAAATCAAGAGAGCTGAACCAGTTGCCGGAGCCATCAGAAACACAGTGCCCTGCCGTTAAGACATGCTTTGCTGTAATCAATGTACCGGTACATCCCACATCAATGCGGCCATTATACCAGTGGGGATTTTGCACAGTATTAGTGATTTGAACTCTGTCGTCAGCGCCTATTACAACTGTGGGTAGCAGTCGCTCCTGACTATCGACCATGGTGGGCAATTGTCCTTTTGATGAAAAAACACTTGAATCCAAGCCTTGAGATTCAAAAATCGCTATCGCTTGCTCCAGTAATGAAAGCGATTTTTCATCTACTTCTGCAATATATTGCTTGCCGTCAGGAGTAACTGCAATGGCACTTAAAGCTGAGGTGCGCTCTATTAACGTATATTCTTTCTTTACAGCGGTCTCGTCCACTACCGGCTGCTTGGCAACATTATGCCCGCTTATAAAACTTGCTGTTTGGCCTATTTCAACAAAATTGTACAGAGGATCTGCATACGACGCCCCTGAGAGTACTGCCAGTGCAAGAAAAATATGAGTTCTGTTCATATCTAATCCCTCTAAATTAATAGATGTTAAGTAGCGGTACGACCATTTTTTGTTTTCACACTTAATTCTTGTGCGGGCGCATAATATAGTACTGTAGTACATGTTTACAACTCGATAATTGTGAGTTAGAGGATAACCAGCGCCAGTTTTTATAACAAAAATTACTCTGAGAATTTCTAGGAATAACTAACATTCCTAATGTATAAAATTGGAAGATCTTGCGACTGTTGGTATTTATTAAAATACCATGCAAATAATTAAAGATATTCTTTCAGTCAAGTCTGTGGATAGCCGTTGTTTCGTGTACTATCGTATGCACGAAAAAACACTAATCGTAATAATTTCACATCAAATTTATGTAAGTCATACTTGATAATCTAAAAATGTTAAATTAATCGACTTGTGACAAAAGTAAAGTCGTCTATCTAAATTGCTCGGCAAGCAAAAATCATGTATTAATCATTTTTTTTGCAAATATAATTTTATCAATTTTGAGTCGGAAGGCTGGCGCTATGAGTGATCCAGCGTCAAAAGAGATAGGGGTAAATAAAATAAGTAAGCTGGTAGGGGTGAGTTGTTTTCTGAATAAGTCGCACGATAGATATCACTTAAAAATTGTGATAATTCTGAAAATACAAAATTTAGGGATCTGTAATCTAAGTGAAGGCTTTTATGCCGTTGCGCTGAATGGTAAACCCCTTTAAAGAAAGAGATAGAATGGCATTTAAATCATTTTGAGTATCACAGATGGGTGGCAGAGGAATTTGGGATAGGTGTGATTATATTTAGAGTGGCTTAATGCGCGAAAATTTTTCTGATTAACAAGGTATGGGGCTAAGAAATGTTGGCAAACCAGCAGTACATGTTCCTAGCGTTTGATCTGCTATTTACAAGGCTACCGTATCAACTCCGCTGAACCTACCAGGTGTATAAAATGACCTTCAAAGTTGCGACTTAAATAGAGCCAGTATTTTGCTGGGATGCCAACCACTCGAGGGGAGGGGGGAGGTTCAGAGTATCCTAAGAAGACACCTGGGATATGACATACTTAACCGAACCCTTGCCACCCTCACTTTACTCTCATCTGCCATCTGCCATCTGCCATCTGCCATCTGCCATCTGCCATCTGCCATCTGCCATCTGCCATCTGCCATCTGCCATCTGCCATCTGTCATCTGCCATCTGCCATCTGCCATCTGGCAGGTACAGGTTTCCATAGGTTTCTGCAGACTACCGCTTCAGCTTAGCATCAGCTGGTACGGTCGAACTTGCAAGTCTGAGATAGCTGCAAGATGTACTCGGTATCCAACTCAGAAACCAAGGTGCATTAGTCACCGATGCATGGCATAAACCAGAGGTCGGTAACCTTTCTTATTTAAGTCGCAATAATAGTGTTTAGAGCTGTTTACTCAGAGAATGAAAACTTAGCCCAGGTCGAGTTATCGTTTTCTACCGCTTTTGCAGGATAAAGATATTCTGTCCACTTGCCATCCCGCTTAATATGTACGCCAAACATGATATTCCAAGTGTTACCTGGAAATTTTTTCCGTAATATTTGAACTTGTCTGTGTAATCCTCTAAAGAATTTTGGGCGCTTTCCATCTTCGGTATCTTCATTGCCAAAATACGGCACCCAGAAACCAGTCCAATCTTCTAGCTTCCACGTTCCAGATTTGCTCCATCCTTTGTCTGTGCGCACTTGCTCTCCCATTTGAGCGGAGAGATGGAACTTGTGGAGATACCCAGTTTCCGTATGTTCTATGTAAAGATCTAATACCGTGGTATCCCCTTCTATGCCCTTAGCGCAAATGTAAAAGGAGTCTTTATCGTGTATTAGATTGATCGAAGCCTGTGCTGGCAGGTCGATCTTTGTGGCTGCTTCCCATTCATCGCCGCCACAATGGCCGTCTAATAGCACTACTTTACTGGTTGGTTTGATGGCGGTGATTTCAGTAGTATTAGCTTCAGCCGTAATGAATGATAGGGTGGCGCTCAATAATAGGAATTTTGATAGGTTTTGCATATGAGTCTTCAGTATGTTTCGATTTATGATTTCATAACAGTTCACTTCAATTAAAATTCGCTCTTTTGGAGTAAAGTGCTGGAAGTGAACTTAAGCTCATCGGAATGAAAACACTTGATGTTCCAATGACTATTAGCTGACTTTTTGCTGATGTAACCCCAGGTGGTCACCGATTAAAGAGGGAAAAGAGGGTGTTTAACCTGCTTAAAAAATCACTTTCCAGTCAGGGTATTGAGACCTTTACTCTTCAATCATTTCAAAAAAGGGCCAGCATAAACTGCAATTGTTAATAGTTGTCTAAAGTTTACCCAGCTTGAAATATAAAAAATATAGGCACGAAAATGATCTTATTGGATTTTATTAAGTTTGTTTCAGTGTCAAAGCGGCGTAAAATTGACCGATATTTATCGGTATTTTGGTCGTAATTGAGTGAGCCGATTAAAAGAGGCTTCAGAGATTCAAGAGAACCGCAAATTTTCTAAAAGACCCATCCCCTCAAAGGAGAACGGTAGCGTGAAGTAAGAGTAAGTAAAAGGCGCTGACCCAGGGTGCGCGAACACCCGGGGCCAGCTAACCAAATTGATAACATGACTATCAAAATGGCTATATGGATAATACGCTAGAAACCCGCTCGTCTTCAATAAAGTCGAGAACATTCAGTAGCTTGGAGCGTATCCCCAAGCTCTGGGAGCGTTGCGCCCGCCTTTTCTACTTCTTTGCCTATCGTCCTCGTGCACCTCCTCCTATTTCCTCCAAACGTTGAAACCCAAGCATCCCCACCCCGGAAGTGTTCAAAGTTTGTCTATAGAAGGAAATGAATATGCTGGTTTTAAAGCGGCGGACAGGTGAAAACTTAAGGATTGGATCCAATGTCTCAGTCACAGTGCTGGAGGTTCAAGGTAATCAAGTGAAGATAGGCATAAGTGCCCCCAAGTCACTGCCTATTCACCGTGAAGAAATTTATCTGCGGATCAAAAGGGAGCAGAAGGTGAGGGACTGAATATGCCTAAGGGGCGGGGCCATTCTCATCAACGGCCTCTAGCTCTTGCGTGAGGAATGAACGACCATTCCAGTTTATCAGCCTGAGATAGGGGCCTTGCTGAAAGGTAGGTGCTTGGATACAGTTTGGCGCTTACGGCCAAGAGCACAATTCTGGACACCTATAGCTTATGACGTAAATCAAAAGCGGTTCATAGATCACATTTCTACTAATTCTGGACATCCAAAGATTAAGAGAAACCTATTTTCCCACAGCAATCGACACACTTGGCGATAGCGAGGGGGGCCAGCTGGTTGTATGCTGGTTAGCTTCCACACAATCAAGCCAGGAACGCCATCGGAACCCATATCAGCCAGCTGACTCTGAAAGAACGATACCAGATCGAAATCCTCAGCGGCCAGAGCTATTCAGCACGAGCCATTCACAACAACTCAGTTGTTCATACGAAACCATTACCCGCTTAACTGGCGGCCACGCTTGCCGCGAAAAGGCAAGCCCTATCTGGCGGTGTGTAAAACCATAACAATTCGAGAATGGTGCTGAATTCGTGGGCCACCAGTCGATCGTGCTTAAACTAGGTTGCAATATATTGCCAGGCCGTATCACGCATGGGAACATGGGTTAAACGAAAATACCAATGGGTTGTTGTGGGGCCCCTTCCTAAAAGGGATGGAAATTGTCAAGCTACCGAAAAGCCAGATTGACGATGCAGTGTTTCTTGTTAATGCCCGGCCGAGAAAAATGTTAAATTATTGGAGCCTACTGGAATTTCTGGTGGGTAAGCGTTTGGGGCTTATGTTGGTAATCTAGGTTTTGCTTCTTAAAAACTAGGTCAGTTGTATTTGGTAAGCTGATAAGTAGTACTCTTGTTTAAATTTCAGGAAAATACAGTTGTGAAAATTGATTTATTTTTAATTTTGCGTGATACTGCAAGAGTATTTTCCATAAATATTTTTAGTGCTTTTGATTCAGTTGGAATCTTTTGTGTTTCGATAAGGTGGCTTGGTTTTGCCGAATTATTCGGCTTACTTATATCCAATTTTATGGCGGCACCCTCATGACTGTGCCATGTCTTGGTATTTATGGGTTTAACTTTTCCATTAGATATCTTGTAAAATTTGGATTTGGTACAGTCGTGCTATTGAATTGAATTATCACGGAAGTAGTTTCTAGAATTATTGGTGTATTCTAATCTTCCATTTTTTGTGGAATTTTATTCAAAAGAAGGATTTTCTAGATGAATTTTACTGTCATTTCAATAGCTGTTTTTCTTGCATCTATATCACTAGGTGTATTAGCTGAGTCACAGATTGAGCTTGAGAGTGAGGCTGGCGACTATATTGGTCAGGGATTGAGCTACCTATACGATGACGATAATGCAAAAATTTCTTACAAGAGAAACTATGACAACGGAATCACAGTTTCTATTTCGAACCTTGCAAATGAACCATATTTAAGCTGGACATTGAATTTAGCTGCACCTGGTGATGAAGAGATTAAAGTCGGCAACTATTTACTAGCAGAGCGCTTTCCTTTTCAGGGTGCTGATAAACCTGGACTTTCATTTTCAGGGCAGGGGCGTGGTTGCAATACTGTCTCAGGAGAGTTTGAAGTTTATCAGGTTTCTTACGATGACGATGGGGATTTGACTTCGCTTCATGCTGGCTTTGAGCAACATTGTGAGGGAGGTGACCCATCATTGAAGGGTATTGTTTCTTATAATATCGCTGCAGAAAGTGATTCAATTGGCGTTAATGTAAATGGGATGGCACCAAACAAGCTTATTTGTGAAAATAAAACTTCTGGCCAGAAAATTACTGCAACAGTTGATGGATTGTCCCACGATTGTAAACAATATGGACTGCAAGTTAACCCGGGTGATGATATATTTATCAAAGTCCGTGGTATATCAAATTAGTTTTGATTGAAATGAGCGCCTTTGGCGCTCTTTCCTTAGCTCTTGGCTCAACCCAGAGCTAATACTTTAAATTCTCAATTTTTCTATGCTAAGCATAAAGAATGATCAATACCTTTGAGATGGAAGTTTTGGTTTTTATTGGCATCTCTATTCTGTATTTGAATCTGAACGTGATTCGTATTTCGTGGATCGCTTCTATCTATATATCTACTTGTGCCTTAGAATCTCCATCGCAGCATTATGCCTAGGCACTCCGGTAACCCCAGCTCCCGTGTGACTACCGGAAAGACTAAGATACGAGCTCTGAATGGGTGTACGGTAATCCGTAAAACCCGTAAAGGGCCGGTTACCCCACAATTGGTCCAACCCTAAGGCGCCATGGCGGATGTCGCCCCTGATCAAACCAAACTGGCGCTCTAAATCTAGCGGAGAGTGGATTTACGCGGCGATAGATGGCATCACGGAAATTGGGGGCATAGCTAATGACGGTATCGATAATGGTTTCCGCTGCCTGCTCACGATAGTCGTCCCAGTTTTTGCCATCCGATAGTTCTGGAGCGAATTGCTGGCAGAATAAACTGGCGACATGTTGGCCCTCGGGGGCCAGGGAGGGGTCGATGGTGGAGGGTATCAATATCTCTACAATGGGCTGCTTCGACCAGCCGTATTGTGTCGCATCCACGTAGGCCCGCTCCAAGTAATCCATGGTGGGGCCAATGACTATTCCAGACTGGTGGTGTGGTTGTAAATGAGTTCCGGGTTTGCAGGTGAAGTCTGGCAGTTCAGATAGTGCCACATTCATACGGAAGGTGCCGGAACCTACCTTGAAACCGCGCACACGGCGGCGGAACTCTGGCTCTAGATGCTGCTCGCCAATCAACTGGGAGTAGAGTAGTTTGGGTCCAACATTAGCGATTACTTTGCTGTCGGTAACGGTTTCCCCGCTGCTTAGCCGTACCCTGGTAGCGCGATTGCCATCAATCAACACCTCCTTAACTTCAGCTTTTATGCGAATGGTGACTCCGAGATGCTCCGCTTCTTTAAGCATGGCCTGGGTGATAGCACCCATACCACCCATTGAATGACCCCAAGCGTCTTACGATGTTCGACACCCACCAATTGGAAAGCATTGAGATGGAAGTCAAACGCTTGCCTCAATTGGTTGGTTGTCAGAGATTCTGCGCAGAAACAGGTGACATGCTGCTCCCTATAGCCTATCGAGACAGTTGATAGGAGCTTAGGCAAAGAGTTACACAGCATGTAAGTCACTCCTGTTGAATTGGCTGAGATTAGCAGGGGGGAAAGAAAGTGTTGGCAACTGCGTAACCCATGCACCTCGCGTTTATTCGGATACAGTTGCCGGCCCCTCCAGTCTACCGGCTTTAAATAGTGGTTCAGCTGAAAAAACAAAGCCTTTGGGCATATCCCGGTACCCTTCGCCCACCAGAGGTAATAGGCTTTAGGGCTGTTCAGTTGATATTACAGCGTGAATACGTTGCTGGATCGAGGTGTAATTGGGACTGTGATATCAAGAGCAAAGGTCTCGGTCAGTTTTTGCATCCTGCCCTCAACCCGCTGGTGCTCATAGCCCTTATCGGACTCGGAATCCCTACGACTAAGGAATGCCCCTCGCACATCGCGGCAGACACAATGATAATAAGGTGCCGTATTCCAGGTTAGGTTTTGCAGTTCATTTAATAGCTGTATATGATTCGCGGCCACTGATTGTAAAGAAGCGCAAAGTGGCTAAAAGGCCACGATTTATGCTGCTCAGGTACTACCGCACTAAGTACACAGGCTTGGTGAGTGAAAAGGATTGGGATATGGGATCGCGAACAACGGCATTTAATTTAAAGCTTATACTGGCAGGTCTCACTGTGGCTTTATTAGGTTGCGGAGGGGGAGGAGGCAGTGACTCTTCACCTGAACCCGAGCCACCAGCCCCCCCACCCGTGACGTATTCACTTTCAGGGGCAGCCGTTAAGGGGCCACTAAGTTTTGCCACTTATAAGATTCATGAAGTTTCTTTTGAAGCGGAGGACTTAAAGGGGGATGTTGTCACGAGAGGTGAAACCACGGAGTTAGGTAAATTCACTGAGGTAGGCTTAGATCTTCCGGGTAATGGTTACTATCTAATTGAATTTTTGGCTGGTGATGCCACGGTAGACCTAACGACTGGAATGGCTCCAATCCTTCCTAGCTTGTCGACAATTGTTGAATCTGAAGCTCTCGAGAAATCTAAAGATATCTTCGCAACACCGCTAACAACCATCGTAGTTGATCTGATCCGGCGTGGAAATATCGAAGATAAGCAGGGATTGACCGATGCTTTGATATCCCAATCCCTGATTGTTAAAAGTCAGTTAGGCTTTGACCTGCTAGATAAGGTAGACCTTTTTCATACGCCACCAGTGGCTTTTGGGAATGAGGCCGATCTTGATGGTATTTTGAGCTACCGTACCGCTTCTGAAGCTACCGCGTCTCTTGTGTGGGCTTTAAAAAACGAGACAGATATAAGCACTTCAACAGTACTGGAGTTGTTAGTTTCAGATCTAACAGATGGGGCATTAGATGGCCTTGCCGAAGATCTTGATACAAGTACCACGCAGGCAATACAAGATAATTACGACTTTGTGTCCAGGCTGAACGTTGGTGAGCTACCTGTGCCCAACACCTTTGATCCCGAGTCTTCAGGCACTGAAACTCCTCTCAAAGTTGGTGGTTTAGTTAAGCTCCTTATTCATGAAACACGTCAATATGACAGTTCAAGAGAGATCTCAGCCTGGGGGGGTAAACCAAAATACTCCATTATCAAAGCTATCGGAGCCGACTTAGATGGGGATGGTACCCCCAATGACGTTGACAATGATATTGACAATGATGGCGTAGAAAACGAGAACGACGCATTCCCTTGGGATAAAACAGAGTCATCAGATCTGGATGGTGACGGTGTTGGTGATAATGCTGACCATTACGATCTTGATGCGTTGTGCTCCCGGATAAATGAAGGTGATGGGGAGATCTGTTTCGCTACTCTGACCGATACACTAGCTTTGGATGAAGTATTTTCTGATGCGAATGGTGTTATATATCTCGGGTTTTCTGAAAATGGGGTTTATGATTTTTACCAGTGGAGTTCAGAGACTCTAAACTTCACTGGAAAATTTGATCTAGTAGTTGATAATCAAAATCCCGAGATTGTACGTTACCATGATGTGCATAAGAGAGTATATCTTGCTTATAGTGATGGCTGGATCCGATATTTTTCAATTGATACACCTGAAAAAATAGTTGACCTCATTCAGATGCCTGTTGGTGCAACCGGACTAGCGGAAGCGGGCAATTATTTATTGGTTCAAGATGGTCTGGGAGCTCGGAACTCACATCATGTCTTGTCTAAGGATGGGAGTTTGTTAGATAGCAAGGATCTGAATAGGTATTCTCAATATTACGCTTGGAACGATGTAAATAGCCGGCTTTATCATTTTAGAGACGGCACATTCCCTAATGATATACATTTTGAGGAAATCTCTCAGTCGAACGGTACTATAGGTGTCCAAGGGGAATCTCCTTACCATGGTGATTACACTATCAGAGGCCCGATTCTGATTGTAAACGGTGGTAATGGAGTGCTACTTGGTAGTGGTGATTATTACGAAGCCAGTGATTTGAGTTTAATTGGTTCCCCAGTAACTAGTTTTGATTATGGGTTTTCCGATAGTAGTGTGATTGTAACCCTATCAGCGTCTGTTACTAATAATAGAAGCTCTTTAGTTGCTTACAATAACAATTTTGAAGCGTTTTTTTCTGCTACCTATTCTGGACTTCCTGAGAGCTTAGTACAGTTAGCTGAAGTGGCCTTAGTCATTACTTATACTGAAAATCATGGCCGTAAGTATCAGCTCGTTGAGCTATTAGATGATATAGATGGCGATGGAGTTCCGAATAGAGAGGATGCATTTCCAAACGATAGCGCTGCATCAATTGATTCTGACCTCGATGGCGCGCCCGACTCATGGAATGATGGATATGATCCTTCTGTGGGAGAATCTAGCTTAAGCCTCGATTTATTTCCTCTGGATTCAGCCTGCTACCTTGCAGGGCATGGCATAAATGGTGTTTGTGATATTCAAGGGCAAGTGCAGGTCAAAAATGTAGATGATATTGCTCGAAGAGGAGACGTGCTTTATTTACTGGATGACAATTCCAGCTCAATCTGGAAGTGGGATACGACAACTGGTAAATATTTAAATCCTTTACATTTGGGGCACTTTGAGAGCAACGGTAAGGCGATGTCTATTAATGTCGCCAATCCATCCTCGGTATTGGTTAGTTTTGAGAATGGTAAACTTCTTGAGTTTAGTGAAACTTTACCCATAAAAAACCAGGAGGTGGCCTCGTTTGAGGGGAGTCTGAAGGCATTAATAAGTGCCGGTGATTTCTATGTGGCAGTTGCTGGAGGTGGTCTAGATAGCGCTTATTTGAATTATCACTTGCTTGATAAAAGCTATGTGGCTAGAGATAGTTACAATTGGGTAAGCAGGCCAAAGGAGCTATTTTACGGGGAAGAAACTGGCCGATTTTATTATTCTTCTTCTTATGGAGATTTAAATAGCTTTAATATTGATAGTGATAGAAAGGAGTTTTCCGGGTATCAATATTATTACTTCGGAGAGTCTTTAGGTGCATGGCTGTCACAATCACCGGATGGTAAATTATTTGTGACTGGAGAGGGAAGTGTTATCCAGGGATACCCTGCTAACCCCTTCGTTAGTGCACTTGATTTGAGCTCTTTATCTGAGGATGTGGGCGCAGAGATACAGCTACTGGATTTCGCCTGGAGCGAGAGTGTTGCTGTTGGCCTGGTTAAGGTAGACAGGGAGTATCTTTTAGCAGTTTTCAATCATGACCTTAGTGAGATTCTATTTAAACAGCATCTCGATATCGATACCTATATAGACCTCATTGCTGATGAAAATGGTGTAATACTAATTCATCAATCAATTGGCAATGAATTGAATATTGTAAATTATCGGTATGAATCTGATGCCGATAACGATGGTTTGCCAATGTGGTGGGAGTTGACCCATGGTTTGGATGACACTGACAAACTAGATGCCTTGAAAGACTCGGATGCTGATGGTCTAAATAATCTTGAGGAGTTCTTAGCCGGCAGTTCGCCTTTGATGGCAGATACGGATCAGGATGGGTTGTCAGACTTTGACGAGGTTACCACTTATTTTACCAACCCATCTAATAGTGATACAGATGATGATGGTATGCCGGATGGCTGGGAAGTGCTATTTGGGCTGAATCCGTTAGATGCTTCCGATGCCGATAGCGATTTGGATAATGATACGTTTTCTAATCTAGTTGAGTATCTTTTGGGCTCTGACCCAACAGTAGAATTATCTTTGCCCTCTCCAATTGATGAATTCTATTTCTCTTTTGAGGATCAAGAGTTACCGGATGGCTGGGTTCCACAAGGTAGCCCACAAATTGTTACTCAATCAGCTAGTGATGGGGTAGTTAGCCTATTTGCCGAGGGTAGTTGGGGTATTTCGACAACTAATTACTTTTTACCTGTAGAGCTTTCACTTCAAGCTCGGACTACCTGCTATTCCATCTACGATGCCGAATTGGTTATTGAGCTAAATGGTGAGAAATTATTAGGTGTATCTGTCTCCCAAACATCATGGGAAAAGATATCTGTTCCCATTGCTGAGGGTTACCATACATTAGATGTGAGGATTGAATCCTCAGCTAACGATTGCGGAATTTTGATTGATGAACTGAAGGGGGTTTCTCTTCCTACAATTTTTGAAGCGGGAGCCTCTGGAATTTCTATTTTTGAAAATCAGCTTTACCTACTTGATGTTGATGGCCGTGAAATAAAAAGTTTCGATATTCCTGATCCAAAAGATGGTAATTACGCATATGCACAAGATACGGTGATTTTGGATGATGGAAGAGTGGCGATTTTCAATGGGACATTTGAGCCTTATTTAAGTGTGTATACGCCAGAGTCAAACCTTTGGGAGCACTATCCAGCGCCTGGTTGGAGTATTAGGAGTTATGGCGGTATAGATGCTGTTGGAGAAAAAGTTTTCGTCACCAATCAGTCAACCAGTGGCAGCCCTAGTCAAGGGTATGTAAAGTTTGACTTGGCGAGTGGTTCTGTGAGTTTTGTAGATGGAGATTCATTTATAGATCTGACAGTTGGCGAAGATGGCCACCTTTACGCATTAAGCGGTAGCCAGATTTCTAAATTTAATCCGGAGTCTGGAGTTCTGCTCTCCAATATACCTATTGAAGCTTCACAAGCAATTGCCGTAGATGAGGCTGGTAATATTTTTTCAGCCACCTGGAATGGTGAGATACATCAGTTTACGGCTGGTGGGGTTCTGCAAAAAACATTATTCGTTGGCCAGACATTTAATGATCTAAATATTCGTAGTAATGGGGAGTTAGTTGCTGCTACAGCATGGGACGGGCTATATAGCGTTACGGCGGACTTAAGTAGTTTTACCAAGCTAGATGCGCGAGGTAAATTTGTTGATGTTATACCTGATTTTGACTCTGACAGTGATGGACTCCCTGATTGGTGGGAGTATGGCTTTGGATTAGATCCGAAGAATGTTGCTGATGCGGGCTCTGATTTGGATGGGGATGGCTTATCTGCGTTGCTGGAGTACACCTTTGGTACTCATGCGGACAACCCTGATACTGATAATGACGGCGTTAACGATGGCGATGAGCTGTTGATTTATGGTTCTAATCCTTTTGTTGCGGATACAGATGCTGATGGTTTGTCTGATGCAGCAGAGGTGGAATTAGGTACAAGTTTATTGGCGCAAGATAGTGACAACGATGGGCTTACTGATTTTACAGAGGTGAAGGAACTCGGCTCAAACCCATTACTTGAAGACACAGACAGTGATGGTATGGGAGATATGTACGAGTTCGAGTATGGTTTGGATTTGTTGGCAGATGATAGCGTTGGTGATATTGATGCTGATGGCCTGACCAATCTGCAAGAATATGCCTTGGGGTCTTCCCCAATAGATATAGACACTGATGGTGATTTCCTTTCGGATTTTGAAGAGTCGAATACCTATGGTACATCTCCAATTATTGCTGATACTGATGGCGATCATATGCGGGATGGATGGGAAGTGCTTTATGCGCTAGACCCCATTGATGCTGACGATGCAGCAAATGATGAAGATTTTGATTCTTTTACAAATGTTGAAGAGTTCTTCTCAGATACTTCACCTATTGATAGCAATAGTTACCCCTTACCTGTGGTATGGGCGACATATCAAGGCGGAGCAGCGCATACTGGTTATACACCGCTACAGCTAGATGTAGATAATTTCTCTCACCATTGGTCCGTGACATTACCTAATATGACGAAGTTACACCCGGTAGTGGTGGCTGATGGTAAGGTCTTCGCATCTAATGATTCCTATTTTGCTGAGCATAGAATTGTTGCTCTGGATACAAGCACGGGAGATTTGGCATGGGAGCGCGTTTATGATGGTATACATTCTATAAATCCCCCAGCTTATGACCGTGGAAAAGTCATTTTTCAAACTGGTGGTCATGGGGATTCCTTTATACGAGGGCTTGACATAGATGATGGCTCACTATTGTTTGCTACTAAATATGAAAATCAGTGGACAACTTATATGTCTCCAACTGTATATGATGGAGGGATTTATACTGCGGGGGGGTATTACGGAGGACTTTACTCATTTGCTCTGAGTGATGGATCGGAGTCCTGGTTTACATCAACAGCTCGTTATGAAGATTTTACCCCAGCTGTAGATGAAGAGTATGTATATGCATTTATTACTGATCTACAAGTTTTTTATCGTGATTCTGGTGAATTGGCTTATAACATTGAATATCCTAATTTTGACTGGAGAGGATACAGTGTAAATTTGGCTACAGTTTTGACTAGATATAACCATGTCCTGGCAATTCAATCGGGCTCTTTAGTTGTATTTGATCTCGATAAACGCAACATTTTGTGGGAGAAAACTTCTGCTGGATTTTCAGGGCAGCCAGCTTCTAGTGGTGGAATTATTTACGCCTTGCAGTCTGGCATTTTGAAAGCTATTGATGAAGAAGACGGGAGCGAAGTGTGGGCCTGGGAGGCGCCAACGTTGTTAACTTCAAATATTGTGGTAACCCGAACGCATATTTTTGTTGGGGGTTCCTCACATACTTATGCCATTAATATAGGTACTCAGGAGCTGGACTGGAGTTTTGAATCTTCCGGGCACTTAAGTCTTGGTGATGACGGAACCCTGTATATCGCTGGCTCTGAGTTGACTGCTATTTCGCTACAGTAACTGAATCTTTAATTTGATTGGGTTTTGTTTACTGGGACGGCTGTTGGTATGGTGGGGTAACTCACCATGCCATCAGTATTCGTTAGCTTGACGCAACCATAGTCTTATAAGGCTGCTGTATAGTGGTCCAGTTAGGATTAAGATCTACATAGATCATACAGGCTGTCAGCGCTCTCCCATTATGGCCCCTGCACTTGCCAATCTGCAAGTGCAGGCACTCACTCAAATAACGTCTATACCCACTAATTTCTTGAGTGGTTAATCATGACCTGAGCACTATTGTGAATAGTGGCCGCACTGGGTTTATAAGATCAGTGCGAGCCAGTCTTATTTATCTCTCAGAATCTCCATTGCAGCGTTATGACCAGGCACTCCAGTAACCCCACCTCCAGGGTGAGTACCGGAGCCACAGAGGTACAAGTCCTGGATCGGTGTGCGGTAATCCGCAAAACCCATAAAGGGGCGGTTACTCCATAGTTGGTCCAGCCCCAGGGCGCCATGGAAGATGTCGCCACCGATCAAACCAAACTTGCGCTCTAGGTCCAGTGGCGAGTGAATTTGCTGCGCGATGATGGCATCACGGAAATTGGGAGCGTAGCTGGTAACGGTATCGACAATGGTTTGCGCCGCTTGCTCTCGATAGTCGTCCCAGCTTTTGCCGTCCGATAGTTCTGGAGCGAATTGCTGGCAGAATAAGCTGGCGACATGGTGGCCCTCGGGGGCCAGGGAGGGGTCGATGGTGGAGGGGATTAATATCTCTACAATGGGCTGCTTCGACCAGCCGTATTGTGTCGCATCCACATAGGCCTGCTCCAAGTAATCCATGGTGGGACCAATGACTATTCCCGATTGATGGTGTGGCTGTAGGTGAGTTCCGGGCTTGCAAGTGAAATCTGGCAGCTCGGACAGAGCCACATTCATACGGAAGGTGCCTGAACCCACCCTAAAACCGCGTACTCGCCGCTGGAACTCCGGCTCTAGATGCTGTTCGTCAATCATCTGGGAGTAGAGCAATTTAGGTCCAACATTGGCGATTACTTTGCTGGCGGTAACGGTTTCCCCGCTGCTTAGCCGCACTCCAGTAGCGCGACCGCCATCTATCAAAACATCTTTAACCTCGGCATCTGTGCGAATAGTGACTCCGAGGCGCTTCGCTTCTTTACCCATGGCTTGGGTGATAGCACCCATACCGCCCATGGCATGGCCCCAGGCGCCTTTCTCGCCGTTTACCTCGCCAAATACATGGTGCAACAATACATAGGCAGAGCCGGGGGTGCTGGGTGCGGCATAGTTGCCGACGATAGAGTCGAAGGCGAATGCAGCTTTGACATGGTCATTTTCAAACCAGGCATCCAGCACGCTGGTGGCATTCTTGGTGAACAGATCCAGTGCATCACGGCGGGCTGCCATACTGAGCTTTTTAGCCCTCATGCCAAAGCTACCAGCACGAATCAAATCCGCAAACCCGCCACCCACGTTGGGGGGAGAGCGTAGCAATTCTTCTCGTAAAATATCCGCTACAGTTCCCAGCATGGCATAAAAGTCGGGCAGGGTGGCTGCATCCCTTTCTGAGAAGCGGGCGACCTCTGCCTGTGTATCTGCGAGATTCTTATGAAAGGAGAGGTTTTCGTTACCTGAAAGCGGAAAAAAATTTGACTGCGGCCGTAACTTGATTTCCAGGCCGTGCTCATACAAGTTAAGGTCTTCGATGATTTTCGGGTTCAGCAGGCTTACAGTGTAGCTCGCTACAGAGTTTCTGAACCCTGGATGGAACTCTTCAGTAACTGCAGCTCCGCCAACAATTGACCGACGCTCCAGAATTGTTACTTTTTTTCCCGCTTTGGCTAAATAACAGGCGCAGACTAGGCCATTATGGCCGCCGCCAATAATCAGAACATCCTTCATTATTATTCTCTGAGTGGATAAAGATCAGTTCAGATTGTTGTCGAAAAACGTAAAAAAATAAAGGGGTACTTGGTATGGATATGTCGTAATGTAAAATGATTTTTTGCTTTCACCATTTTCAAATATCATGAAATCAATTGGGATTTTTTAAAGCTAATTTCTGGGTGTTATTGGGTAAATGACCCCAGTATACCGTCACCAAATGTTTGACATTGCTCTGATTCTGACAGAGACAGCCTGTGAATCTATCTTGAATAGCCGGTTCAATTCTCCTGGTCTCTGTGATCTCCATTAAAGCTAATGGCTGTAATTTAGATACTGTTTTACAGTTAGCCCCTTACAAAGGCCGATTTTCCTGAATGGCTACCAACCGGGGTGTTAGTATCATTGTATCGGTGCCCTTGGTGTATGGGTAAAGGGCGGTAGGGCTGAAATAGCAGTTTGCAGAGGACCCAGAAAATTAATGGAGAGTAGGCATAAATTAGAACCGGAGCAAAAGCGTTAAAAAATGGTTGAAATACTATTGTCTGTCAGCCCTCCAAGTTATCCGTGTACAATAATTGATTGTAATAATGTGAATGTAGCGGCTGGCAGCTAGTGCATCACATAAATTGTGGGGTTTTGCATTCCTGCTGATGGTTTCTGGTTTGAGGCGTACTAAATAACATTTGGCGTATTTGTCATTTTCCAGTATTGAAATTCCAAACTTTCCTCTCATTAATTTAGCTATTCCGTCTCAAGATTTTTATCATTTTTTGAACAAAAATTAATTTCGCAATGAATCGAGACTTCATTGTAAGTGCCGCAGTGTTCTCATTAATCCAGTATTGAGGTTAATGGTATTAATAATTAAGTGATAGTTGTATTAATTGTTGGTCCGCTCTGTATATCCTCTGGTTGATGACTGCTTAATAGCTTTATCTTTGCTGAGACCTGAAGTTTGGCATGATGATTTTGGTGTATAGCCACCTAAATGCTATTGCCCCCATTTTGTATTGCAAACTACAGTGCAGGCATTTGATATAAATGATTTACTCTCAAATTATTAAGAGTAGATGGCTCCTTCAGTATGATTGTTAACAGTGGGTAAAGGATGTTTATGAAGAAGTTAACCCCCCTGGCTGCAGCGATGTTAGCCGCATTTAGTGGTAATGTTTTAGCGGATAATAATACGGCGATATTAACTCAGATTGGCTCTGGTAATATGGCAGTTACTGATCAATTGGACCCAACAATACAAAATAATTTAATAGTACAGACTCAAATTGGAGATTCTAATGATTCTGACGTATCCCAAACGTCCGGTGCTACCAGTAGTATTGCCACACACTTACAAATAGGCACTATGAACCGTGCCACCTCTACGCAATCGGAGGCCACTACAGGCACTGCAAGCATAAATCAGACTGGAAGTATGAATGGTGCAGCATCAACTCAAAGTATAGTTTTCGCAACTAGCGTGTTGATTAATCAACTTGGATCTGGAAATGTGTCTTCTAGTATTCAAGCCAATGATGCTGCTTTAAGTGCAGCTATTATTGATCAAGCCGGCAGTATGAACATATCTCGAGTTTTTCAAACAGGGGCGACAACGACAAGTATCGCATTAACAAATCAATTTGGTGAAATGAATAATGCATTCCTAATACAAGATGGGGTTATAGGTAGTACTGCAGCAATAAATCAAACTGGATTTATGAACTTTTCAAATATAACCCAAAAAGATGAATCTGCATTAAGTATTGCAAGTGTGAATCAGACAGGAGATGTAAATGTAGGAAATATTAGTTACGAAAACAATGTTATTTCAAGTGTTTCGGGTATTAATCAAGTAGGTGAAAATAACTCAGCCAATATTAATCAAGAGGAGACCGCAGCTAGTAGTGCCATTATCAATCAATTTGGCTCTATGAATGGATTTGAGTTGGAGCAGGAGGCTGTAATTGCTAGTAACACCTTTGTCAATCAAGTAGGTTCTATGAATGAAGGCGAGATAGCACAGAAAGAAGTTACAGCCAGTAGTGCCTTGGTTAATCAAATAGGATCTTCGAATGATATTGACGATCTTAGTCAAGAAAACGTTTTAGCAAGTATTGCTTTAATCAATCAAGTTGGCTCTTTGAATGAGGCTGCCCTTTTTCAAGTTCAAGTGACAGCAAGTAGTGCCTTTATTAATCAAGTAGGCTTATCGAACGAAGGCATAATTGAACAAGAAGAGAATGTCTTTGCAAGTATCGCTTCCGTGAATCAAGTTGGTTCCATGAACGAAGCTGAGATTATTCAAGAAGAGGCCACGGTTAGTAGTGTCTTTGTCAATCAATTTGGCTCTATGAATGAGGCTGAAGCTGCCCAAGATAGTGGGGTGAATGCAAGTAGTATCCTTGTTAATCAAGCAGGCTCTATGAATGAAACTGATGTTTTTCAGGAGGAAGGAGTAATTGCAAGTAGCATCCTCGTTAATCAGGTGGGATCGATGAATATTGCTGAGGTTGGTCAAGAAGAGGTCGCAGCAAGTGGTATCTTCATTAACCAATTTGGCTCCATGAATATAGCTGGGGTTTCACAAGAGGAGGGAGTGATTGCAAGTAGTATCTTTGTCAATCAAACAGGCTCTATGAATGAGACGGAAGTCGAGCAAGATGATGGAGTAATTGCAAGTACTATCCTAGTCAATCAATTAGGCTCTATGAACGAAGCTGAGGTTGAGCAAGAGGCGGTCACGTTTAGTAATGCCTTCGTCAATCAAGCAGGCTCTATGAACGAAGCCGGAGTTGAGCAAGGGTTGGTTACTGCTGCTAGCGCCTCTATCAATCAAGCAGGCTCTATGAATGAAGCTGATGTTTTCCAGGAGGATGGAGTGGTGGCAAGTATTGCTCTTGTCAGTCAACTCGGCTCTATGAACTCTGCTGAGGCCGGCCAAGGAGATGTCGTGATCGCAAGTAGCGGCTTCATCAATCAAGTAGGGCTAGATCATGAAGCCGCTCTTAGCCAAGAAGAGACTATTGGCAGTATTATTGTAATTAGTCAAATTGGCTCTATGAATGATACGGAAGTTTCTCAGGAGGGAACCACTACAAGTGGTGCCTTTGTTAATCAAATAGGCACCGAGCAATTTGCTTTTATTGAGCAGTTTGGCGGAACTGTATCAACTATTGCCATTATTAACCAAGCCGGCAGTATGAATGAAGGGGGTGTTGAACAAATAGATGTCATGGAGAGTATTGCTACTATCGATCAAGTCGGTAATATAAATGATGGCGATGTTGATCAAATTGGGGGGACCTCCTTTAGTGTTGCTGCAGTCAGGCAGGTTGGAGAAAGGAATGATGCTGATATTGGGCAGGATGCAACGAATTTTTCCAGTGCTTTGATATCGCAGGTTGGTTCTACAAATATGGCAGGTATTATTCAAACTGGAGCGACCCTTAGTGCGGCAGCGACATTTCAGGTGGGTAACGATAATAGCCATACAATCACTCAGGCAGGTTTTGGGAATACTGCTATTGCTGTACAAATTGGAAGTGGAAACATGGGTACTATCATGCAATAGTAATTGCTTTAAAATCTTGAAGTAACTGTATTTACAGTACCTGGATACTTTTTATAGAACAAAGTACTCCCACTTTTTGGCCGTAGTCTTTACTGCGGCCTCCCCTTAAACTTCCTTTTTATAAGCGGTGTTATACATCCGTAAGACCTATCCACGTTTCATAAACACTCTATATAGTTAGATTTCGGCCAAACATGCAAGTATGGTATAGGCAAACTGACTCAAGTAGTAAGAATATGAACATAATTAGAAGCAAAGAATTTACGGCAGAGAAAGCCTGAGAAGCCAAGCATATTGCCAACATGAATGGGATTACCACTAGGCTTCATTGGACTGATCAACACTATAAATGGTACATCAATGATGGGGAGGAAGTGTTTACTGTTTTTAATATCTACATCGAAATGAAATACAAAATAGATGGTAAAAAAGATTCTGCCATCATAAAAACAGGGGATATTTTCTATGCTTCAGTAGGCATAGTACACATGGCACACCCACAAGGCGAAGCAAGGGTCTTGGTGATAGAGTTTGGGGGCAGTGTATAGTAATTCAAATAGTGACACCCCCGTCCTTTGTGCCTGTATCTGGCAGCTCGCCACCAAGTAAATTTTTGATTAATACAGCATATTTATCATCAAGTGCGCCACGCATTTTCTACTGGAAGTGGATTCACGGGTGTTCCGCGATATAGTTAGACCGCCTGCAAATTACTACCGGCAAGCGTGATTCGGTGCATTAAGCGGAACTGCCCTTGGTAATCATTTTCGGCGGAGTGCCAGGTACTCCGGTTATCCCAGAATGCAACCGAGCCTGGCTCCCAGGGGAAGCGGCAGGTATAGCCATTGGTGAGTACGTGGGCGAACAGGAAGTTCAGCAGCGGCCTGCTTTCCTCAGGCGTCCAGCCTTCAAAACACAGAGTAAACCCTGGATTGACGTAGAGAATCTTACGCCCGGTATCGGGGTGCTGGATTACTACTGGGTGCACCGCCTCACCAACATCGTTGACGCCACCAAGTTGCGAGGCCAGGTCCGTGGACTGATAGTAGCCGTCCTCGCCGTAGACGTGCACATTCGAATGTACGGCCCTTAGGGTTTCCAATGTCGTCTTTAGCCCATTAGACAGGCTGTCATAGGCTTTTTGCAGGTTGGCAAAGTGTGTGTCACCGCCGGTCTCGGGCAGTTCCCTGGCTACCAGTATGGAACCCAGGGCGGGCTCCTGATCATAAGAATGATCCGTGTGCCATCCGCCTCCGATATTGGTTTCCTGATCCGCTTCCTTTCGTACCTCAGCGATACCGGGGTATTCCTGTGTGTGTGTGAAAAACTTATTGATAACAATCTCGCCCCAACGGTGGGCGAAGGCCAGATGATCCTCCGGGGATAGGGACTGATTGCGAAAAAATAGAACACCGTAATCGGCGAAGGCCCGGCGCAGGTCGTTGAGTTCGACATCGGATAAGTTGGCCAGCTGCACGCCTTCCACGAGTGCACCGCAGCCTTTAGAGTACTGGGAGATATTCATGACAGGTGTCGATTCAGTAGAATGTTTCCATATGATAAATTATTCCGAGACAGGTTCAAGCTTGCCTGATACAGAGAAATCGACATTTAGACTTAATGGAATCCGTGCCAGTAAAATGGATAAGATTTATCAAGTTTATTGACAAATTAATAATACCTTCTGGTAATAATCGTTAGAAATCAACAGGTTGAAATCACCAGCTACTTCTATATTTTATTTACAATAATAAGACCAGTGCATATGCACAGGCGGGCTGCAGGGTGTTGGGAGTAGAGTAAAGTTTTGTAAAATATTGCAATTGAAATAAAAAATTAGATTTTAAAAACTACGTCGATTACATACATCACATGGCCTTTTTTGGCCCGTGGTCATATCTCGAGTGAGCAACTTCGTCATTACCAACATCAAGGTGTGCTTGGAGATGGGGTTTTAGTACGTATAGAAAGTTTGATTGGTCCTAATTGAGTTTTCTAATATTCATGTCTTTCTCTGCTGATCTGTACAGTTTCCCTGTAGGCTCAACAAATCGATTGCTTTAATAAATCTATCCAATTGCATTGGATTACTTCTTCGATCATTGGCGCGCTTTTTATGCCTGGTGGCACCTAAAATAACCTATTGATTATTCTGTTTGATAAAGATTTAGGTCATTTTCTGCATTAAGTTAAATTTAATGATTATCTTCGTTGGAGTTATAGGAAATACTGATTCAATTTTATTTCCAGGCTGTGACTAAAGGCCATGCAAAGCTTAACTGAAATATTGTTGGATAACACTGTGATTATATGTTCCTTGGGTATGACCATCTTCTTTTTAAAAAAGTGTTAATGAGAACTAATGACAGTTAATGGAGTATAGTTATTTTCTATGTCTTAAGATATTTATGTATTTTGGAGGTGTTGCTTGCTTGATAAATGGTTTTCCTCAGGTGGAGTGAATTTTCTACATTAATCAGTTCTTTGTTTCAGGTGTTCTATTACCTGATCTATTTGGTTTTTATTCTCTTTTAGCAGTCTGTCGGCATGTATTTTTAGAGAGTCCATTGATTCATAATCGAAAATTCCGACAGTCGGATTAACTACTTTTACATTTAGGTAGTCATATTCAATTTGATCTGGGGATAAGAGTTTTGCTATTTTCAGAGTGTATAGCTGTTGGTTATCCATTGATCTTTGTACATCAGTGATGAGGTCATGCATCCAGCGTAACTGCCCCCAATTTTTCACTTCTTGGTAGCCAGTGTGCGCACTGCTCAGTGGAGATGTACCGGAACCCAGAATCAGAACATAGTATTTCTTGTTTGGGAATTCTTCCATGATATCCAGTAATACCATACTGGTGGGGTTGTTGGTTGATATCCCGGCATCAGCAAAATAACGATAGCGAAAATCTTTTTTTATACTCAAAAAGTCAACTGGGGGAAATATAGTCTCGGCGCTGGATGCGGCGGTGACCAGCTGGTATAGACTGTTTGAGGGTAGGTTGGCGACCTCCTTACCACGATTTTTGAATAGATGTACTTGTCCAGTATAAATATCGAGAGAAGGTATAATGACGTACTTCTCTAATTCGGTGAATTTAAGATCTTCCGTATAGTGAAATTTCATTACTTGATGTAGACGATCACCCATGAATTTTGGGGAAAACATTCCTGCACCGGTCAAAAGCTTGTGGTACCAAGGTGTTGTAAAAAGGTACTTGCTCTCGGATTTGTAGAGCTTTATAAGTAGATCTACCTTTGAGCCATAGTCTCCATATTTATCACTTAATTGTTTAACCGGTACATTGAGTCCCGTAGCAATAATTGCTCCCGTGGAGACACCACTGAAGACATCAAAAATCTCATTGATCGGTTTTCCTACTTGCTGCTCAATATATTGCAACACATAAAGAGGAATAAGTCCCCGTACACCGCCACCATCAAGGATAAGAATGTTAATGGTTTCCTTTTCCTTAAAGCGCGTTTCATTGATTATTATTTCTTCTGTAACGGGTGTTCTATAGAATTGTGTTTTTTCGGTAAAATGATGATTGTAGACATAGGCAATAATGCCAAAAGTTAAGGTTAGCAGGGCAAAGATAATTGTTAGTCGCCAAGCTTTCATTGTGTCACCTGAGTATTTGAAAACAATTATAGGAATCTATGAAGGTAAAAGTAATTTTGCTTTTTTGTTCTTTCTACTTATGTATTTTTTATTTGATATAAGTACTTGTTATTAGTTAGCTTCACTTTTATTTGTCTTTCTCTGGTGGGCTGTCATTTTGATGTAGCAATAAGACACTGGTGGAGGTGGTCTAAAAGTAGGGAGGTGACCAATAATTCAAAATAGTTGAAATTATAATAACCTTTGGAAATATAGTTAGGCATTGGAATAAGCTTAAAGTCTTTATGCGACATTGCTCTGTCACTTCATCAAAGTGATCTCCTACCAGGGAAGCCCATCCCTTTCTCTGTCCAATAAGCCTGTTTGAGGTGTCTTTTGAAAAGCAATGGACCATTAGGAAAAAATTAAATGATCAGAATGACTCTTTCATGGGTGCTTAAGTAGCTTGAGATTCTGCTGCATAAAAAGGAGCTGGTGGGAATGGTCGGGCGATTTAGAGTGAGCTAGAGTGGTGTTTCCCTGGTGGAAGCGGCTCGGTATATTTGAAGATGACACAGGCGCCATCCTCCATTGCATTAATAATAAATTCAGGAAATTTCTAAGTTAACGGCGAAACTAATCTGAATGTATCGCTTAATTAACTGGATTATCCTTTGGCTTCCAATCTCAAACCTCATTGGGGATCACTATGAGTAAGTACATGTTATTGAAAATGTTTCTATTAATGACGTTTTTATCTGCGAGCGGAACTCAGGCGGCTTCGGTTTCTAGGGCTAATGGGTATGATCAGTTAGTTGATGCATTTGATGCGGCATGGGTTAGGGTTGTCAATAGTGGTAAATACCGGGGAATAATTCAGGGTTTTCCCGAGCCGATTCCAGGAGTAATTGATGCATCAGATTACATTCTCAATCAAGCAGATTGTTTGCCAAACCCTGAGGTAACACCTTTTCCTGTGAAGCCAAGGGGGCGATTTGCCAAGATATTGGCATCTGGTCAAATACGTCGAGGTTATGTAGCCGGAGCGCCCTGGTTTGTGAGTTCAGGAGCAAGTACGTCTGATTGGTTTAATAATGGGATGTATGGTTCCAGTATCCTTGATGACATCCTTATAGAAATCCTCAAGGAAATTTCTGAGAATTATGGTATTCCACCAATTGAAATTACCTCGACTGAAATTCCATTTCCATTCAATACAACATCGGCTTTACAGGATGGTATATTTGGTACTAGCCTCAATAGGTTTAGTGATACCTATGAAATGTTCGAATTTGTAATGCAGCCTGGTGTTACAGTTGATCTTATCGATCAGTTTAATGCTAAGGGAGGGGAATCTGAAAATCTTCGGCGTCTAAAAGGGCGACGGGCAACATGCACAATTGTCAGCTCTGGTCAATTTATTCATGTGCCAGTTGCTTCTACCTTCTCCATTAGCTCTATTGATGATTTGCGAGCCAATGCAAATATCAAGATATGCACTGGAAATCTTTCAACTCAGACTGCTAATCAGTATTTTCCTGAAAATGAGGTTATAACAAAGCGCGAATTTGATATAAAGGAGTGCTATGAAGCTATCAGGGATGGGGATGCTGATGTATTCTTCAATTCTCTGCCAAAAAATCCACCTCCAGAAATGGTCGGTGTTATTGGGGCACCAATTTTCCAGCCTTCTGTTGATGCAAAAATTGTTGCAGGGACACCATACTGGTTTAAAGGTGAAGGTGTGCGTTGCAAGGCCGTAGCTATTCCAGGCCCATTTAATTTTGGTACATTTAGAGAGTGTGTAAAAAAAGTATAATAATTAATCAGGATGCTGCTTTTTATGTAAGTCTGATTCAATTTATAAAAAACTTACAACCCAATTATGTAAAGCCTCATTGCTTGAGCGTGGATGCCAAGCTGCAACCACATCAAAGCTCACAGGTCTTTCTGAGAGCTTAAGTGGAACCAGGTTTGAGCCATCCAGCGCTCGAGAGGGCAGAAAGGCAATCGCTTCAGTTTTCTCCAAGTAGAACGGCACAATAGAAAAGCAGGGCGCGGAAATTACAAAATTACATTTTAAACCATGCTGTTCAAACCATGTGTCAATTGACCCACGAAAATTTGGTCTGGTAGGCGATGCAATGATCTGAGGGTAGTTAGCAAGGTCTTTTAGGCTTAATTTTTTCTTAGCTAGGGGTGATTTTTTTGAGACAACACAAATATGGTGGTCGGAAAACAACGTCTTGGACAGGTAGCTGCTGGGCACAAATTCAGGAAATGCGATCACCAAATTGATTTTTCCCATTTCAAGAGAATGACCTAGATTATTCATATTTAAATCTTGAATGATGATTCTCAAGCCCGGGGCCTGCTGTCTTATTTTTGCGATGACTTCAGGTAATACCACCTGTTGAGCGTAGTCAGTAGCGGCAATGACATAGGTACCCTCAATACATTTGGGATCAAATGACTCAGGCTCTAATAGTTGCTCAAAACTCAGGAGTAATTCGTCAATCTTGCTGCCCAGTTGCTCGGCATAGGGTGTCGGCACTAGCCCGTTGCTCTTACGTAGGAATAGTCGATCCTTAAAGATATCTCTCAGTTTCCTCAGTTGATCACTGACTGCCTGTTGAGTCAGGCCTACCTTCTGGGCAACACGGGAAGCATTTCGCTCCCTTAGAAGAGCCTGTAGCAACCTTAACTGTTTTATTTCCAACCTATCTATATCTTTCATACTTGTATCTCTTACAAGTGATAACTGTTTTTAATTGTATCTCTAGGTGCCTACTATATCTACTCACTGACTAGGATTAGTTGAAAATAACGAGAGGTAGAAATGAAGAAGGTTATTGTAATTGGCGCATCAGGCAAAATCGGCCAAGCCGCTTTGAGTGGGTTGACGCACCATCAGGTGATTACCGCCAGCATGTCAGGTACGGGATGTGACCATCAAGTGGATATTGGCAGTGAACCCTCTATCCGTAAGCTATTCGAGCAGGTTGGTTCATTTGATGCTGTTGTCAATACGGTTGGGATTTGTGAGTACGCAAATTTTACTGATATGAACGAGGATCAATGGATGACTACGGTGCTCAGTAAAATGATGGGACAGATTAATCTGGTTCGTATTGGTCAAGAGTACATTAATGATGGTGGTTCATTTTCCTTGATAACTGGCATACTAAGTTCCAAGGCAATTCCCATGGCAATCGCTGATGCGACCACCAGTGGTGCTATTGATACCTTTGTGAAGTGTGTAGCCTATGAGTTACCTAGAGGAATTCGTATAAATTCAATCAATCCAACGGTTATTGAAGAGGCATGGGATGTGTATGGAGAGATGATGTCAGGATTTCAGCCCGTACCTGGAAGCTTAGTGGGCAAGGCGTTTGCACGGTCTGTAGACGGCTTTATTACAGGTGAGGTCATTACAGTCGATGCCTAGGTTGTTATGATTTTCTAAGCTGTAATTGACAGTAAGCGTTTTAAATGATCGCAATAGGTTATGCTGTTATCCTCATATGACCTTGTGTCGTCCTATAGTAAATTAAATTAGGCAGACTTTTATTTTGGAAGTTTTTTTAATTTCTTATGAGCTCTCTAGGGGCTAGGAGTCACTGCCAGAATAAATATGTACAGAAAAGCAATACCAATGAATATGATTAATTCTTCGAAATCACTACCACTACTATAGTATATTAATCGCCAGCCAAATAGAGCGAACTGATTACTATTTTTCCTGAAATATTTAAGTTGGAAATATATTTTTAAATGTACGTTACCGCTGCCAATTCTCTAAATAGTTAGGTTGTTGGTATGGTTTGATAGAGATGTCAGCTTTATGCGCTGTATGATAGGAGGTGGCCTTGATTTTTTTGGTTTAATTGATGATCTTTGAGAGATAAGAAACCAAGGTGGGCTTAACGTGATCTTTAGCATTTTAGCTAACATAATAATCTTTCAGTAAGGTATATAATAATTTTGAGCTTGTTGACACTTGTATTGATAAGAATGTTGATCTTATAAATTTAGCAGGATAAAATCCCACTATTTAATCCGCATTTAAAACAGCTTGATGATTTTTTGTTTATGGCGTGTCGGTGAAATGAAATAGAGATAACATATGGCAACTTTCGTCTTGGTTCATGGGGCTTGGCAGGGCGGCTGGTGTTGGAAGAGGGCAGCATCGCTGCTGCGCAAGGCTGGTCATGAAGTATTCACCCCCACTTTGACTGGCCTTGGAGAGCGGGCTCATCTTTTGGATGATAAGATTGACTTGGATACACATGTCCAGGACGTTCTTGGAGTCCTTCATTATGAAGAACTCTCTGACATTATCTTGTGTGGTCACAGCTATGGGGGAATGGTAATTACCGGTGTTGCCGATAGAGCACCCCAACATATTTCTTCACTTGTTTACCTTGATGGATTAGTGCCAACTGATGGACAGAATACCCTGGATCTTCTGCCCACTGAAGTTGGGGCTAGTTTACTGGAAAGTGCCAAAATTTCAGATTCAGGCTTTCGGGTAGCGCCGACACCAGCTAAAGAGTTTGGGGTTAATGCTCAAGATCGGGCCTGGGTAGATCGGTTGTGCGTCGATCATCCTCTTAAGTCCTTTGAGCAATCAATTCGTTTGAAAAATAGAGAGACGCTGGTACGCAGACACGTATATATCTATGCCACTGGCTGGAGTCCGGGCATTGGCAGGCCATTCTTCGACAGAGCCCAGCTGGACGCTGAATGGCAGGCAGTTTCTTTGCCTTGCGGTCATGATGTGATGATAGATATGCCTCAAGAGCTAACACAGATTTTAATTGCCTCCATATAGTTTTGTCATCAGCCCTTTCACTTCCAGGAAGCTATGTCGTATTTATTGGGGTATCCCTGAATGACAGAAGACAGGATTAGACCTGACTCGCAGTAGTAGACACGAGTCAGGTCATCTTCTCGATTTAGAACATGGAATTAACCATTTCTTTTGTTTTGGACTTTCCTGAGCCGTGGCTGCGATCATCCCAGGTGACTTTTCCGGTAGCCAGATCAAGCTTTACACCTTGATGCCCAACATAGTTATCACCTTGACGCAGGCTCATCTCGTCAAAAACCCCCTGGCTGGTGAACGTAAATTTTTCAAGATTGGAGATATTAAAATTGACATCAAACATTCGATTAAAATCCAATACACTACGTACTTCATCAATCAGGGCTTGAGTATGTCTTAGGCTGGAGCCGTTTCCGCTCATGGTTTGATAAGAAGAGCTGCCATTGAGGGACACACCACCAAATACCCAGCCTCTCCATTTTCTTCCTGGCGCAATAGGGCAGACCGCTGCCATTATCTCAAGGGCATCAGCCCTTACCTGAGGGGCTTGCATTGAGCCAGAGAAGTGAGCAACTACACCTATCTTTCTGGGGGCGCCACTATAGAGTACTAGCCCCACGCAGGAACCGTAACCATCAGATCGCAACTCTCCTGCGTTGGTACCTGTTACCCAAGTGCACTCAGGTCTGAAGCGATAAGCGGCATAACCACCTCCCAATTGTACTGCCATAGCGTAGACTCCTTATTGGATATTTATCGGGCATGTGACCGATCAGTCGGTACCAATATAACGATAAAATACTTGAGTGCCTTGATCAATATCAGCGGATTACACCTATAGTCTCTTATCGCCAGTTACCTTTTAATACCTCGCGGTTATCGGGATAAATCTTTGGGAGTTGGGAGGGGGATCTCATCTATTGTTTGCCGGTGGGGTATTAGCATGTATTCGGTGGCTACTTAGCACATAAAGATGGATGTAAAACCCAGTCGGAAGAAATGTGTATTCGCTCTGCACATGCCGAGTGTATACATGATACGGTAGAGTTCAGTGTTGTGAGTATGGAGTCAAAAATGACACCTGGTATTAATCTTCTCAAGAAGGCCAAAATTACCCACAAGATACATGAATACCATCATGATTCCTCGAGCAAATCGTTTGGCTTGGAAGCTGTCGAAAAATTGGGGGTACCGGAAGCGAGAATTTTTAAAACTTTAGTTGCTATGCTCGATAGCAAGGAGCTAATTGTTGGGGTAATTCCAGTATCTTCGAGCTTGAACTTGAAGCAGTTAGCAAAGGCTGCCGCTGCCAAGAAGGCAACTATGGCTGCACAATCAGATGTTGAGCGTTCGACTGGCTATGTGCTAGGGGGTGTGAGCCCGTTAGGACAAAAGAAGAAGCTAAAAACTATCTTCGACCCATCAATTAAAGAGCACAACACCATTTATGTCAGTGCTGGTCGTAGGGGCCTGGAAATTGAGTTGTGTCCTGATGATCTTGTAAGGCTGGTTAGTGGCGTACTTGCCGATATAGGTCAGTAGACTTTTAGCTGGCTGGTGCTCAGAATTAAGCTGTATTCCAAGTCTACCTGTTGGGCTCAGAAAATTCCTTTTTATGTGGTGACCCGCCACCTGGGTATCCATACTTACCAGTAAATTCCAGGTTGGTTCCGTAATCTATTTATTATCAGGCAGATAGGGCAAAACGCTTAGTTTTGCCCTTAAAATATATTTAATTACAACTATGCCCATCTACATCCGATCCATCTTCAACCACATTACAGTTGGGGCATCGGAACCCGCCACCTGGTTGATCTCTATAATTTACGTAGCTCCACCCACTAGGTGGATTATCAGGTGTATATTTGGTGCTTACAGGTCCGGGTCCTGGATTTGCAGGATCCAGACTGTCATCGCTACCGGTGATTTCAATTTCCATATTGATTATCCATAGTTGTATTTGGGGGCTTGGATGTGGGAAGCGTTAAACAGAATACTCAGTTAAACTACTTCCCCGTATTAAAGCGAATCAATTATAAAGAAAAAATCGGAAGCTATTTCATATCTGCCTGTGACATGCTCTTACATAATGGGACGGTTGTTCATAGAAGAAGTATTTTTGTCGTGTATAGGATCATGGGCCTTGAGGGATGAGTAAAATATGTCCTGTTGGTATGCAGCTCGTACTATTATTCTGAATTAGAAGTGCCATATCATGGATATATATTCATCATTTAAAAGTCTGCATATACCTGGATCTGTTTGGGGTAAGAATTCTAGAGATTTTGCAAAGTTGGATTATAAAATACTGATTGTAGCAAGGTCTAAGATGGTTTTGCGCTTCTGAGGGGGGCTCTATTTGTTAAGCGCCCTTGGTTGGCAAAAGGTATGATCTGAAGCTTAGTTATTCGTTGTAATAAACAGCCGGATTGATAGTGCTGGTTAACCCGGGAGCTTAATTGCCCTGGATGCATACTTATAATTGGCGCTCAGGAAGTGTGTAAGAAATATTAGCCGCTACCGGTTATACAATATTACAATCTTTTTCTGTTGGGCGACGTAGTTCCGGAATTCTTGGTTGGTTATGGTATTGTGGTAGGGTGGTGTATAAATTATGGCAAGCTCTCTTGATCCCGGATTTTAAACCTTGCCTTTTTGATGTTGGTGATCATGTGTATAGATATGCTTTAACAATATTATTTTTTTTCGCGTTGGCTTCATGTGATAAGTCAAACGATATGCTTGCCACAAACAGGTTGGGCTCTGAGGTAGATACTGATGAACTAACTGAGGGCGCTGCTGATGTTGATAATTCAGGCTCCCCCTCAGAGAGTCAGTCCCTAGAATCGACTGAAGGTAAGCGGGCGGTAAGTGAAGAGCCGCAGGATGTAAAGGCATCTACTCCTGAAATGAAGCGTAAGCCTATAGATATAAGTGTAGTCTTTGAGGAGGATATGGATTCTGGAGAGGCATATGACTTTTCCAGGAAAAGTAGACTTCCCGATCTTTTTAATCAGCAGGCAAAAGAAGATGGGATTACATTTAGCGGTAAACTTATTAGTGATCCTGAGAATCCAGATTATTTCGATTCTGTTGAGGGTGCAGAATTTTCAGTGGAAGTTAAAACTCGATAATTATTTGAATAAATTCCCTGAACGCTATATGAATTTGTTGGAGTATTTGGTGATGTTTGCGCTGCATCATCAAACATATGAGTGATGATGCTTTTGTGCCAGTATTTTTTTTTCTAGGTGCACCCAGAAACCTAAAGTGATCATTTTAGTTGCTGTGTGAGCTGATGGGTTGCCCATTGAGCAACTTCAAATTGCCTGTTATTGGTTGTTCAAATTTTTTACCTATCTGCCAAACGGAAAAGAAATGAAGCTAAAGTCTCTATTTTTTCTTCTGTACTTTTCAGCCATATATACTAAATAATTTTTCTTAGGTGCCGTATTAGGTACCTCCGTTGCACATATGGTCGAAAACATCATGCCAAAAACTGTCTGATCAAAGCTGGGGTAACGTTAAATTCTTAATCAGATTGGATTTTTTTCTGTCGAAAATCAGGCCTTTTGTAAGTTGCCCAAGAGTTAGTACTGTGAGAGGATGGGCCCAGTTTGATCTCTATCAATAAGTAGGATATGAAATATGGCATGGCTTTACTTGGTGGTGGCCGGTATATTTGAGTGTGGTTGGGCAATTGGGCTTAAATATACGGAAGGCTTTACAAAGCCTATACCCTCCCTTCTGACTGTCTCAGCGATGGCAATCAGTTTTTGGCTGCTATCAATTGCGATGAAATCAATTCCAGTTGGTACAGCATATGCGGTGTGGACAGGTATTGGGGCTGTAGGTGTCGCAATATTAGGTATGTTGCTATTTGGTGAGTCACGAGAACTGATGAGAATACTGTGCCTTCTACTCATTGTGTCTGGGATAGTTGGGTTGAAATTGGTCTCCCCCTCACATGGTAGTTAATGAATAATAAATTTATCTTTTCCGTATGACCTGCCACACCTATGGCGATATGTTGCTGTTCGTGTGGCCTGCATAAGCCTCTTAAAGTCCCCGTTAAGTTTCTTTCTATAATATAAAACTGACCTGAATTGACATCAACTTTTGACTTGCTTCTAATCCTGGTTGATTTATTTAGGAGGTATGGAGGATGTTTTCTTAATTGGGGGGAGGATGATTTTCAACCCGCGGGCAGAGTCTGGTCAGGCTGAAAATTGAGTCAGATTTATAGGTCTATGTTGACGGGGGTTGTACAGTAAAAATATTGGATATGATTTTTCACTGAAGGCTAAAATAAGATACCCGTTAACCGGTAGATATTTTAAGGAAATACTTTGTGGTAGTTCGGGTATCATATCTTAAAGTATCCTTAATAGCCTCGCGAGAAGTAAGATATCAAGTTGGAAATACTACCCAGCATAAGCACAATTTGAGTCCAAAGAAGTATTTTGCAACGAGATTTTGAGTTTCTAAAAGGCTTTCCAATTTGGAAAATGGCAACAATTATTATTCCCATAATAATGGGCGCTAGACCGCCGCCTATACCAACAGCAATATTGCCTGTTTTTAGGAATTGGCCGAGAAAAGATGCGGTAAAAGCTAGTGTCACAGCTAGCCAAGCAAATATAGTGAGAGTCGCACCTGCTTTCGCCGAATGATTTTCCCCAATTGTGCTGGTATTTGATGCTGGAGTGATGTGTGGATTATTTTTCATCGATTTTTACCCATTATTTATGTCTACCTGGTACAAATTTTAGTTTAATAAATTAACCATGAACTATATTAAATAATAGTCTGCATAGGTTATCACGTTAACATATTGTTGTTACTACGCCTTATTACACTATCCAGCTGGTTGATGCTTAATTCCAATATCCATTGAATGTCTTGCTGATACAAAAGCGCCAGTTAACAGTTATGTTGAATCGATCACAGTAGATAGAATTTTGACATGAGTAGTTGCCGGCAGGGATTTATTAATTTCTGCCAGGGCCAATCCTGGATGAGATTTCTGGTCAGCGAGTGGTTTAAGTCTGAGAGTCCTGACGGTTAATAGTCATAGTTGTCATACCCGGAGGGGTATTCAGAATCAAACTTATCGAAGTAAAAATCTACCCTGTTACCTTCACGGCACACAATGTCGCAGTGGCTTTGGTTTTCAACGCAGATATTTTGATCTCTCTCATTATCGCGAATGCACTTATGGTAGACATCTCTACAAGTATTTACACAGCGGCTGACCACCTCTCGTTCATAGATAGTTTCTGTCCAGGCTAGTGCTGGAGTAATTATGATTGTTATTGCTGTTAATAGTATTAGAGTAAATCGCTTCATAGACTTTGTAGTCATTAGAGGAGCTTCTTTTGTGTCGACCTGATTTTGAACAATAATGTTGTTCAGGTGAAGGGGCAAAGAGGCTTAAGATGTTTTTGTAATTAAGGAGGTGAGATTAATATCTTCTGAATTCCAGCTGTGTTTATGATGAAGTCTTCTTTTCTGATTGGGGCCTGCTACCTTTAGTTTTTCTCCTGTTCCAGGTGCTTAATAACCATATCGATCTTCGAGCTATTCTCATTGATCAATCTATCGGCGTGGATTTTAAGGGAGTCGATCGCTTTATAATCGAACATGTCAACTTCGGGATCTGTAACTTTTATGTTCAAATAATCGTATTCGATCTTTCCTTTGGGCGCTAGCATCTTAGCAATTTGCAGGGTGTATACTTGTTGCTTATCCATAGATCTCTGCACGCTTGTAATTATGTCTTGAATCCAGCGCATCTGTCCCCAATTTTTCAGTTGTCCGTAGGTGGTGGTGACGCTGCTTAGCGGGGAGGTGCCGGCGCCAAGGATTAGGATATAGTATTTTTTATCTGGAAATTCCTCAATCACGTTTCGAAGTACCAAGCTTGTGGGGTTGTTTGCGGCTATTCCTGCATCGGCAAAATAGCGCTGGCGAATGTCTTTATCTGAGGTCATAAAATCCACAGGAGGAAATATAGTTTCTGCACTGGTAGCTGCTGTAACCAATTGATAAAGCTTATTTGAGGGTAAATTAGTAATTTCTTTGCCCCGATTTTTAAATAAATGCAGTTTGCCGGTATGGATGTCTAGCGTAGGTATAATTACGTAGTTTTCCAGCTCGGTGAAGGTGAGATCATTACCGTAATGGTCCTGCATAACGTCATGTAAGCGATCGCCAAGAAACCTCGGTGAAAACAGTCCGGCTCCAGTTAGTAGCTTGTGGTACCAAGGGTTCGAAAACAGATATTTACTCTGTGATATATACAGCTGGATTAACAGATCTGTTTTTGACTTGTAATCACCATATTGCTTGTGAAGTTTTTCGCTGGGAATGTTTAGCCCTGTAGAAATAATCGCACCAGTTGATACTCCAGCGAAGATATCAAACAATTCATCGATTGGCTTGCCGGTTTTTTGTTCAATGTGTTGCAGTACATATAGAGGAATCATTCCGCGTATGCCACCACCATCAATAACAAGGATATTGATCGTTTCCTTTTCTTTCAAATACTGACTGTCAACAATAAATTCTTCTGAGACAGGAGTGCTATTAAAGGTAATTGCTTGGATAAGGTGATTATTATATACATAGGCAATAGTGCCAAATGCCAATATGATCAGGGTAAATAGTATTAAGAACCTCCTGGCCACCATAGTATCAATCAACCTCTATACCTTTACCATAAGCATATTGAGTTTGTAGAATATGTGTAAGCATATAGTTTATGTAAAGGTGTAGTAATTGATCTAATAAAGCGGGAACTCTTTATTTCTAATTTATTTGGCGAGGTGAGCCAGGGGGATACTGGCCAGCAGTTCGAGTTTAACCAGATTTTGATGGTTTTTTTTGAGACTTGCCAGTCCAAGTGCGCTGGCTTAATAGTTTCCAGGGCTGTGCACAGCTAAAAATACCTAAGTGGTCATTAATTGGTAGGCGGGGAGAAAATCACCAATAATGAGCCAGATAAGGCCCGCTTCAAACAAGGAAAAGCGAAAGTGGTATAGATGAATGACCATTCTTTTCTACCTGATAGTCGATTACTCTATTGGTAAATAGATATCTGTGACCATTTCGCTCTCATTTTCTTCGGGAAAGAATTTTACCCTTTCGAAAAAAACCGGAAAGTCTCGCAACTTGAAACTGGATGTTTCCAGCCAATTTGAATACAGATATTTCACTGCTATGCCAATGGAGTCATCGCTCCCTACATGCCTGATTACAGCACACTTACCAGCAGGAATGGTTTTGTTTTTGATACCGTGATCGTTGCCGCTGATGGGAGAAGGGATTGAGCAGCAGATATCAAAGCGGAATTCGCCCGGCGATGTTGTGGTCGGGTCGCTATAGGCAAGATTGAATGTCCTGCTCACATCTGGCGAGAGCTTGTGTGCCTTTCTCCACTCAATGAACGTTCTGATGGTTGTACTAAGCCGGTTGGGTGAACCTTTGTGCGCCAGAGCGGCTACCAGGGTCTCAGGGAAGTCTGAAATAGTCACTTCGAAATTTGTCTTGCCGCTCATTGCCTGATTCCTCAATACCAGTATCGGTGCATAGTGTGTGTTCCAGGTATCCCAGTTTGGTTTTTGCCTGAATTTGGAGGGGCTTTGCCCAAAGTGCTTTTTGAATGAGCGGGAGAATGCTTCATGGCTTTCATAGCCATTTTCCAGGGCTATATCGACGATCTTTTTGTCTGCCCGGTAAGCCAGGTGGTAGGCTGCTCGTTTGAGCCTCAATAGTCTGACAGCTGTCATTACGGATACGCCAAAGTATGCCGAGCACTGCCGGTGGAAGTGGTACTTGGACAGGTGGGTGAGTTGGCAGAGCTTATCGATATCCAGCTCAGAGTCGAGATTGACTTCGATATATGCCAATACTTGTATAAATCGTTGCCGGTAACCACCCATGTTCGCCTTTTCCCCTTTGCTGAAGACATACTATATCGGCTGGAGTGGCAGGACTTGATCAAAATTGCTGAGTTGGGGCTAGAGGATCACAGTTATTTGTCTGCTTTGGACCGGGTGGGGGGATCATATGGGTAAGTGGAGGGGGCTGGGCCCCCATTTTGATACTTGCGGGTGCTAGCAGGGGGAGGATGATCTTTTAAAGGTATTGACCATCGTTTTGGCTTCCTTGAGGCTCTTTAGGTAGTCCTTCAGAGAGTTTACCCCGGCTTTAACTCCAAGTGAGCTCAGTTTCATAACGAGGGAAAAGGCAAGTTCTGATTTGAGGTGGGGAGTGAATGCCAGGAATGCCTTAAAGATAGAGCTGTGTATTCTGCTTAGTAGGCTCTGTATTTCTTTGTTATTGGTGGAGATCTTTTCGGCCTTCTTTTCGAAGGCCTTCAACTCATCCAGATATACTACAAACAAACGAAAATTAAATACAACGGTTCTGTGTTCCTTGTATCCGGCAATGATAGTGCTTAGCGCATCATTGATTTTTCTGAGAGCGATATAATCTGTTCTGGAGAGAGTCTCATAGGAGTTGGAGAGATACGTGAGGGTATCTCTCCTCAGCTGACAAAACTCAAATAAGTGTTGGTCGTGCTTTCTCATCTCCCAAAGCTGGTATATCTGGATTGAAATGAAGAAAAGAGCAACTGCTAACAGTATATAGAGCACTACTCAAACTCCTTTTCATTAACTGGCTTTCTCGATGCCACTTTTCTGGTGGGCGGGGAATAGGAGAAGGCGTTATCCATCAGCTTCAGGAACCTGTCTCGATACTCTCTATTATCTGCCGCTAGTCGATCAATTTCAACTTGGCGATCTTTCAGTCGTCCGCTGTACATCCAGAAAAGTAAATAGTGCGCAAAGATGAAAAACACGACAAACAGGCCATTTTTCAGGCCCATCTCTTGGATAAAGTGGAGTATATCTTTCAGGGTGTCGGTCATGTAGTCCCTTAAAGCCAATTTTACTGAATCATGCGCATTTTTAACTATTGAGACTATTGAATCAACTTGATGCGAGATCTATCTGGCACTAAATGAAGGGCGGACTCGGATATCGGGTTGGCGAGAGGGGCGGGCAATTTGTACCCTGACCCTCTTTGGCTGAATGAGGCGTACTAACTGGTGGGACCTTCCTGTGCCTCTGCCGGGCTTGTTTTCGTTTGAGCTTTTTCATTCTCAGCTTTGTTCTTCTGTGGGTTTTTAATCACGCCTTTCTGAAGAATTAAGGTGTTCGGATAGGTGATTAGCTCCTCTCCCTTTCTGATCAGGACATGGAAGAGAGTAATTTCCTCAATAATGCCGGAAATATCATCATCCTTATCCATGACTCGGATACTGTCGCCAACCCGGTAGGGAAAGCCAAAGAAAATAATAAGGCTGGCGGTAATATTGCTGAGTATCGACCACTGAGCAAACAGCGCTACGCCGATTACGGCGAATACCGAGGAGAGAAAGATGGTGATCTGGGTATACTCAAACCCGAGTGCGCTAATCAGTAAGGCCAGATGAAATAGTAGTAGCGCAATGCTTATAGTTTTTGAAATATATTTCAGGCGGTAGAGCTTGACCGCCCTGGCGCTGCCAAATCTCCGGATAGCCGAAGAGCTTAGTCTCATGCAAATAAAGTAAGAGGCCACAATCAGTGCAGCTATTAATAAATTCATACGTGCTATCTCATACTGTGTCGGAGCCAACTGGCCTGGGCGCCAGGCTGTCTTTTTAAGGGGGCGGTGGCAGGAGTAATTGGGCCCCGGTCTCTGCCTATGGGGGCGGATCATAGTTCCAGTGGGCCAGGCTGCCAAGTGGATCGAAGCATAAGATACGGCTTTAGATTGGCCCACAGTGCCCGGTGCAAGTTGTCAGTGAGCGCTTCCTGGCCCTATGGTCACCCAATTCCCTTGCCGGCGCCACTTTTCAGGCTCTAAACTGTATGGATATACAGTGACGGTGTTCCCTTATGAAACTGACCCCATTTTACGGCCACGGCGTTGCCGCAGGCTTCCCATCTCCCGCGGATGATCACAGGGAGGACTCGCTGAGTCTCGATCAGCATCTCATCACCCGGCCCGCCGCCACTTTTATGGCACGTGCCAATGGAGACTCCATGCAGGGATTGGGTATTTTCGACCGCGACCTTCTTGTGGTTGATCGCTCGCTGGAGCCGGCTCAGGGGGATGTTGTGGTGGTTGCCCTGGACGGGCAGCTCGCTTGCAAAGTGCTTGATCGATACCGGGGGCGCCTGCTCTCTGCCAATGACAGCTACCCGCCAATACCTATCAGGGAGGGCCAGGAGCTTGTGGTTGAGGGGGTCGTGAAGGCCTCTATTCGATACCACCGGCCCTGCTGAATGCTGGCACTGGTAGATTGCAATAGTTGTTATGCCAGTTGTGAACAAATATTCCGCCCGGACCTGCGAGGCAGGCCGGTAGTAGTGCTGTCAAACAACGATGGTTTTGTAGTGGCGCGCTCCAAAGAGGCCAAGCTATTGGGTATCGGTGACCTGGAGCCCTTTTTCAAGATTGAGCCTCTATTGAGGCGGCACAATGTTGCGATTTTTTCCAGTAACTATCCGCTCTATGGCGATATCTCCCACCGGGTAATGACAACCCTGCGGGACTTCAGTCCCGAGGTGGAGGTGTATAGCATTGATGAAATGTTCCTCAACCTGAAAGGCCTGCAAAAGGATTGGGCCGAGTATGGGCAGTGTATACGTCAAACCTTGTGGCGGGATGTGCGCATGCCGGTGGGAGTGGGGATTGCCCCCAGTAAGACACTGGCCAAGCTGGCGAATAGGGCAGCGAAGAAGATCACAAAATGTCGAGGGGTCTGTGTTTTGGATAGCCCACCGCGATGGCAGTGGCTGCAGAGGCGAATGCTCGTCGACAAAGTGTGGGGCGTTGGTAGGCGCCTGGCAAAGCGGTTGCAGGAGTTTGGTATTGAAACCGCCTATGATCTGGCCCAGGCCAACCCCAAAGTCTTGCGCAAACGCACCAATATCAATATTGAGAGAACTATCGAGGAGTTGAATGGTACTCCCTGTTTCAGCCTGGAGGAGCAACCTCCAGCCAAGAAGCAGATTTATTGCACTCGCTCATTTGGGGAGAAGCTCACCGAACTGCAGCCACTGTTACAGGCTACCACGCTCTATGCCAGCCGGGCTGCGGAGAAGTTGCGCGCGCAGGAGAGCTTGGTCACAGCGATTCATATATTCCTGCATACATCTCCTCATGAGCCCAATTACTATAGTCGTAGTACTGTGGTGCGGTGTCCCTATCCCACGGATGACACTCGGCTGATCGCCACTTTGGCAAAGCGGGCTATTCAAGAGCTCTATCACCCGGGCCATCGCTTTATGAAGGCCGGAGTGGGACTGGTAGAGATGGTACCCAGGGCCTTGGGGCAGGGTGATTTATTCACCGCCGGACAGCCATCACGCGCAGGTGTGATGATGCAGGTCCTCGATAGGGCTAACCAGCGTTTCGGACGTGGCACTTTGTTTCTGGGTGCTGAAGGTGTGCATAAGCAGTGGAAGATGCGTCAGGCTTATCGGTCACCGGCCTACACCACGCAATGGCAAGCCTTGCCGCTAGTGAAGGTCTAACGGGCAGGCAGCAGCATCAGGATTTCCATGTAAAATATTGATATTGAGTGCACCGCAGGTGTCGCAATTCAGGACTGGTGTGGGGGTGGGCTTTAATCGCGTGTGGCAGTGAAAGCAGAAACCGGCTATGTGGGTCTTATGGATAGCCAGTTGCTTGGCAGAAATCATACTGGGCAGGCCAATAGAGGAATAGAGCTTTTTAACCAGCTTCGCACTGACTCTATTGCCGGGAAAAGCCCGAAAGATTACCTCTATTTCTATCATCGCAGAATCTTTGATCTCCCAACTTTGGCAGCAGTGATCGCAGTGAATAAGCATAGGCCGGTTAGTGGAAGTCCTGTCTTAATAAAGAATAGTCTAGTTGGGATTGCGTATAAAACGGCGGGCGGGGATAAAAAAGGCCGCTTAGATTTCCAGAGTAGAAAATTGCTTGTGTAACAAGGGTGGCAAAAAAAGACAGAAGAAGTTTATTGGTTCTGCTGTTGTAAATGTTTAATAATTCTCTCTAAAGTTGGACGGTTATCTTCAATAAGCTGGTCGGCATAGGCTCTTAGGTGCTCTTTAGAGTGGGCATCAAAGATGCCAACAAAAGGTTCGGCAATATCTATATCGAGATAATCATATTCGATGCGACCCTTGGATGAGAGAGATTTGGCAATTTCCAGTGTAAAAATTTGCTGGTGATCCATGGATATCTGAATATTGGAGAAAGCGTCCCTCAGCCAGCGTAAACGTCCCCAGTTTTTTATTTGGTCATAGCTGATTTTGGCACCCGCGAGAGGTGGGTTGCCAGCACCCAGGATCAGAAAATAGTAATTTTTACCAGGGAATTCTTTAATGATATCCAGCAGAATTAAGCTGGTAGGGTTATTAATGGCCATACCGGCATCAGCGAAAAAACGGTGTTTTGTCTCCCCGTCAGCTGCCCTGAATATCACTGGTGGAAACGCTGTCTCAGCACTTACAGAAGCTGTAACCAGCTGGTATGTGGTGTTGGTTGGCAGATCGGTGACCGAAGCCCCTCGATTTTTAAACAGGTGAATCTTCCCACTGTGTACATCCAGGGCGGGAATAATGACGTAGTTTTTTAGTTCGGTAAACGGCAGGTTTTTGGAGTAATGCTTGACCAGAGTCTTGTGTAGACGATCACCGAGAAAAGAAGGAGAAAACAAACCTCCAGCAGTAAGTAGCTTGTGGTACCAGGGAGATGAAAACACGTAATCGGTATCCTCTTGATAGACTTTAATCATGTACTCTGTGGCTGTTAGGTCACCACCGCGGTATTCGGGGATAGACTCGAAGGGAACGTTAATTCCGCTGGCGATTGCTGCTCCAGTGGAAACACCACTATATACGTCGAACAGCTCGCTAATTGGCTTGCCAAGGCGGGACTCCAGGTACTGGATGATATATAGAGGAATAAGCCCGCGGACCCCGCCTCCTTCAATAATCAGAATGTTAACCGTATCTTTTTTTTTGATATCTTCCGTGCTTTTTATAAACTCTTCAGTCACAGATGTCCTATCAAATATGGCTGTCTGAGTGAACTGAGTATTATAGATATATGCAATCGTGATATAGAGAGCGCCTAAAAAAAATAGACTGATCAGTACTTTTCTGGTCATAGTGTTTTCATCGAATCTTGGAAGTAAATATTCAGTATGCAACTCTATATTCAGCGTTGCTGCTAAGGTCTCCTTCACTTAAGCACTTGAATGGTATTCTGGAGTAGAAGCGTTAGTAAAAAAACTTCCCCGCGATCAATAGATATCCTGGGTGGTGAATGCAAAAGATGTTGAGGAGGGTATAAAGATCTGAGTAAATTTGTTTGGCTATACTTGCACCAGGATATATCATTCGCTTTTGACCGACCAAAATGCTTTTGCCTCCGCTGGTAAGGTGTCCAGCATTCGATCGAACACTTCTTCATTAACATGCTTTCTTAGCGCCCAGGCAACATCCTGGATAGCGGTGTCAGTGGAAAAGTTATGATCCGGGCGAAGGTTCCTGACCTCCTGCGTCATAGTCTGTAAATCTGCAAATGGTTTTTTCTTTTCTGTGACATCCCACTGTTCAATAAAGAGAGCGCGCAGGCATGGAGGAAGGGTTTGGGAGAACCTGATTGCATCCGCCAGGGATAGGCGGCGTCGGAATACTTGAAAGACACCTTGAGTCATTGTGAAAGTAACATGGGTGCTCCAGAGGTTGGCTTTATTCCGTGCATCGATAAGATACTCATAGAATTTATCGCGGGAACGTTGATATTCTGCAGGAACTGGCAAGTTCTTAGGCCCCCAGGGTAGAAATGGTTAGCTTCTTAAGAAGATTATACCGAGCAAAGAAGAGTTGGCCTCTTCGTTCCCCGGTATAATAATGCTTTGCAAGTATTAATTTAGACATCCTGGGTTGGCACTTCCAAACTGATTTCCTTCCCAAATATTGCTTCCTGTGCAATCGGGATCAAAAGGGTCGGATAAATCAAATTGTTCGTTGTTGAAAACTGTGTTTCCAATAATCTGATTCCCAGCAGCCTCGTCGCCTGTAATGACAATTCCGCCAAATTCCGCTGAAAGCTGTGATCCATTTTCAAGTATGGTGTTGGAAGTGATTCTGCTGCCCAGAGTGTTGCGAATGTCAACACCTATTTCCCCGTTAAACCTGATAATGTTTTGCCCCACAGTGGTAAAGTTGCCGTTAATTGTTACTCCACGATCAATATTATTTTGAATAACATTTTGAGTGATGTTGGAGTAATCTCCGTTTACTTCTATACCCTCTTCTTCATATCCAGAGATATGGCAGAAGGTAATATTGGTGTAATCTCCCAGGATTTCTATTCCTTCGTCACCATTGCCGCCAACTATGCAGTTGGAAATACTATTGTTATTCCCCTGCACAGAAATGCCGTCCGCTAAGCCTGAGCCGGCAAGCCCTGTAAGCATTACATTCGAAACCGTATTACGATTGCTGGCCAGGCGTATACCGTCTCGGTTAAAGTTGACAATCTCAATACTGGAAATCGAGTGACTTCCTTGCCCCTCAGCAGAAACACCATTCTCACAATTGGAGATCTTTCCTCCTGATACACTAGCGTTGATTCCCTTTAGAACTACGCCAAATGTTTCACTGGCAAGTGGGGCCTGAATTGAACATAAAATTTCAGCATCCTCTATTGTCAGACTGCCGAATGGCCCCATTACGGTTAAGGCGATAGGGTTTTCCTCTGTTAACTCACAGTTGAGATCTTGTGTGAGAATAGTGGGACTGACAATAGTGGCGCCGCATTCAACTGCTAGTGCTTGAGTGGAAGTGAAAAATACTGATATCAACAAGAATAAAGCGATAATTGGTCCAGGTAGGTTCAGCGTGTTGCTCTTCATGACAAGTTCCTTTTTAAATAGTCAGGGTGCTTAGGCCCTCACTATTAAAGAGTATCAATTGATATGTGGTTTCCTCGGGCCTATCAACACTGAGTTGATCGATATTATTATGGCTGTAAGTACGCCAAGCAAGACACGAGGGGTATAGTTTAGTTATTCCAAATAAGTAACAAATAACGCTACTATAACCGTAACCTGCAATGTCTTAGTCATCTGTGCTATCAGTCACTTGCACGGAATGGCTATTCTGTACTCCTTCGGCCTTGTTGAAAAAATTCCCTTCGGTAGAGTAGTTAAATCAGTGTTAACAGGTCCTAAGCAGATTAAAAAGTATCACGGCAAGTAAGTCTATAGTCAAATGCCTATATTTAGAAAGAATCTAAAAGCTTATCAATATATTTTCAATTGAATGATATATTGAGTGAGTCATTAAGAGTGGCTCTAGCACTCAATACTTGCAATATTCTTTTTATCTCAAAAATATAAGCTTGAAAAGAGTTTTCCATAAATATTTAAATTGATGATCCGGACGCAGGTTTCTAACTTCTTGTGTCATAGTTTATGAATTCTCAAATAGTTTTTCTTTTCTGTGAAATACTATCACCTAAAATAATTAGAGGATGGTGGGCGGAATGTGCATCGCGTGATAATCGATATTTCGTATCAGTTGGTTTACCCTAATGGCTTTAGATGTTTGGCGGTTATTAATTTTACATATAAATAGATAAGCATTTACCCATCTAGTGTAAACTTTACATTGAAGAATTTCACTTCTGATATTATGGGTAGATAAGAAATTGCACACCTTGCCCTAACTTGAGTGGTCACCTGCGGCCCAGTAAAGTAGCTTGCAAATCAAGTCGCGACACAAAAGACCAAAAAGGTAGAAGGATGCATCCAATATAAACCAAGGAACTAAAAAGCTGCCTAAATACTTCAACAAATTATTTTGATTTGCTTTTAGGGTATTGCATAGTGTCCAAGTAGCTGCTTATTGCGGCAGTACTATTACTGAATAAATATATTAGTCGCAGGAAGCATATAAAAGCAGTCTTAACTGACAAGGAAATTTATATGGAAACCATCAGAGCTTTATACTTCACTCTTCCTATTTTTGGTATAACCCTATCGCCCCTTGCCTTTTCGGTAAGCTGTGGAGATACGATAATTACACCCACAATCTTGACGGAAGATCTTGTGTGCACTTTGGACGCCAATAACCTAAATGCCTTAACAATAGTTGGCCCCACAGGCAGTTTAGTGATGAACGGTCATTCTTTAATGTGTATTTTGGACAATATACCTGTATTTTCAGACTCTGCTGGCGTTCGAATAGAGGGAATATCTTCGCTATTATCTAAGGGTGCAATTAGTAATTGTAACTACGGAGTTTTCGTTGTAGGGATCGGTCTTCACACAATAGATGATATGAAGATAGAAAATAATCTAGAGGATGGGATAGATTTGCGGAGCGATCAAAATTTTGCAATAAATAACTATATTAGCCATAACGGGGAAGATGGGATTGATATGCAGGGCGATTTTAATAGAGTTACTAACAACTATATTGAGTTCAGCGGTCGTGATGGTATTGAAGCTGACAACGACTTTGGCACAGTAACCCTAAATTATGTTACGGGAAGTGGTCGTGCAGGTATAGAAATGCAGGCTTCATCCAATAATTACATTTCTCAAAATATAGTAATTGGTAATGGTGATGGAGTTTCAGCAGACTCAGGAGGAATTGTAATCACTAGCCTTTCATCATCGAATAATGTTATTTCAGGCAATGTTGCAAATGGAAATACACCTTTTGATTTGGTAGACAGAATTGACCCTGATTGCACAGGAAGCAACATTTGGACTGGTAATTTTTTTGACACAGCAGATCCTTCTTGCCTGGATTAGGCCTGGAATTTTAATCGAATGCACACTGAAAGGCCTCTAGAAAATTAAAAAGGGGCCTGTAGTCTCACTTGGGCAGTTAACTTTTTCACTTCGCTTACACCTACCTTGGTTACCAGTGCCAGGGTATCTTGTTTGTACACCTCAGAGTATTATTTACGAGTGGTTTTAGTTGATTTACTTGATCTTGTCATAGGGCATCTCTGCTACGTAGTTTATCGCTTAAGAGAGTGTCCGTCGTTAGTGAGTAGGATCAAGCCTCAATAGCCGCGCTGTAGGAGTTGAACTTAGCGATGGAATAGATGTGGACGAAAACAACACAGAAATTCAAGGAAATTATACTGCAAGAGCTGAAGGTGAGGGTATAAAAACAGCAAGAGACAATATTTTTTCTTAGCAAATTACTCTGTAATTAATGGAGGTTAAGGGGTAGATATCACGAGCTACAATACTGTAGTAACAAACAATATTTCAAAGAATGATGCTGAAAGTGGAGTCAGAGTTTATGGAGAGCACAATGCACTTATTCAGAACTTAGTAGAAAAGAATAGGAAGACAGAAATACAAATAGGAGACTCTGGTATAAATGCCTCCGATAACACGGTTAACTCTACCTTAGGAAACGGCACGAACCCAGTGTCAAACCCAGGCGGAATTGTATTTAATGGAGAGGAAAGTGCTAATAATGGAATTATAAACAACCTCTCTCAGGGCAACTTTGAATTTGACTTATGGGATGACTTCGATCCAGGTGGCTGTAGCTCAAGTAATATCTGGCTACTGAATACAGCCTGTACAGCAGAGCCCTCATGCCTTAACTGGCTGCAATTATTTTAGTTAGACCTGACAGTTGCCAGTTTTCATAAGCTATGATCTCAGGTCTACACGGCTTTTGAAGACCCTAGATATCCTTACAAAGCTGTGCCTCTTCTGAAAGCAAAAGGAGGTGTAAATGAATTATTCAGAGCTTCCCTGAATCAATTACGCTAGTGATGGGTATTGCTTTACATTGAGAGTTGAAGAGGTGAAGAGGAAGCAGTTCACTTGCTAGGCGAGTAATAAAAAAAGGGCCTATATCCTGAAAACATAGGCCCTTTATAAACTGGCGCGCTCGGGAGGATTCGAACCTCCGACCGCCTGGTTCGTAGCCAGGTACTCTATCCAGCTGAGCTACGAGCGCGTCGAGGAGGCGCACAATATAGATAGATGGAATCGGAGTCAAGCTCTTTCTTCTTTCCAAGTTGAATTTTGACCTTTGGTGACCAAGTGCGTCATGTATCTCAATGTGTAGACTTCTAAGGGGTGGGTGGGGGGAATCATGTTCATGAGAGAGGAAGTAGGAAGCCCTGCTTTAAAGCTTCCTGGAGCGCGATGGGTGATTCCGTAGTAACTACTTGTTGATAGTACAGCTATTGTTTGATCCAAGCTGGTTGGTAGTTATACTGTTATTGAAGCCCTGAATCTGGGTTGCGTTCAAGCTGTTTTGATTTCCCTGCTGTAGCTGGACTGAATGATTGCTGGTTGCATCTATATGAGTCAGAGAAGATTGATTGTCACTCCCAGTTTGTAATAAATTGAAGGCGCTGTCCTGGGAATCCAGTTGGATTGCCGCAAACAGGTTCCCGCCACCGCTTTGTAAGATAGTCAGAGTTACTGTATTACTATTTTCCTGCTCTAAAGACACTGAAGTATTTCTATTACCAATTTGGATATGATTGATTACGCTTTTCTGGGTGTTGTTTAGCTGAGTGGCACCAGAGAAATTATTTGTTCCATTTTGAGTCTGAAATATCGTATTGCCTGAAGTTGAAGGGTAAGATTGATCTGCCATGGAGATATGGCCAATGCCTGATTGCTCCATGACAGAGGTATTGCTGTCCGCTAAGACTTGCATGCTGGTGGTAATAACTACGATTGCTGAGGCTAAAATCTTTGATTTTATGGTGTGCTTCCTTGCTTGCAGTACGTTGTACAGTTTTGATTGAGGTCAACGGGTATAAGTACACTTTAGGCAGGAGTGGTGGGGGTATCTTGGATTCGATGTGAGTGATGCTATTAGAGTTGCGGTTGAATACTACGGAGGAAGCTCCCCATCGATTGGAAGTCGTCACCGATGGACTGCAAATTTCCAGGCTCTACTTTTACTCTGTCAAATACCTCACGGGAGCACCATGGGTAACCCCGTTGTAGTCACCTTTGTTGCGATATCCTGATGAGGTCAATCGGTGTAGGGGAAGTGTTGTTGATGTGAGGCCAGGTTGCCATAGGAGGCAAGTGTCAAATCACTAGGAATAAAGTTTACATTTGGTGTGGTTTTCCGATAGTGATAGTGGCAAAGACTGCGGAATGGATAGCAGATAAGAAAATAGTCCCGGAACTTTCGGTATGGTTTTTAGTGTATGGCACACCCGGGAGGATTCGAACCTCCGGATATTTGGTTCGTAGGCTTGCGAGATTTAAATATTAGAATGATTAAGTAAGAGGTATTTTTGACCGTCGACCACGTGACGAGCTGTATTGTCGAAGTGGCAAACCGCCTGGCTGTGCATTTCGATAGCGTCTTTGGCGATCCCGAGTGGGTGATGAGGTCACCTCGACAGCATCTTATCCTTGAGGATCTCTTACTGCTTAAAAGGAGTTCTAGGTAAAAACAAGGTGACTATATCCAGTCTAGCCATGGATTTAGCACCTATCTATGAGAAAAAAATACCAAATATTTAGGAGTAAAGTTTACGCAATATTACATAGTCCCATATGAACAATTGTGGCTACCGCTCATAGATACCCGACGAAGAAACCCAGTACAATCCAGCTTCCCCATTAATGCAGCAACCATAAAGCCAGCAAGGCTATATTGATTCAATGCCGGCCACAAGCTGGTGTAATCTGGTAAATGCATTCCCACTAATATGTAGAGCGTCATTAATGACAATGCAGTTACTTAAATGGCTGCCCCGAAATAAAAATTTCTTGCGATATACATCTTATTTAGATATTGCATACTGCCTGTAGCCACCATTGATATAGAATGAAAGTCGGATGTTTTTGTTCTTCGGTGTTTTTCTGCCGCAGAACTATATACGAAATAGTTCTTCAGCTTCCGACCTTGACGTTATACATATCGTGCCTCTGTCCTGGGCGCATGACCATGGTGGAGCCAATTGGGCTGTTGAGCCGAAAAGACAGTTTGTGAAATACCCTGAGAATCTGTAGCTGGATGATGATTGGAGCCAGGTGGATGAAGCACGGTAAGCCTATTCGCCCGCCCAGGCCTTCTAAGTGCAGCGGTTTATGGCAATAGCGAGGAAGTATGGGTTGGCAGCTAGTGCATCATAGGAAACCGGAATTTGACATTGCTGAGGGTTGGCTCCTGGCTTGGTCGGTATTCGTATTAGATCCTATTTGGCGTACTTAACGTTCTGTCCCATTATAATTCCAAACTTTCCTCTCACTAATTTAGTTATTCCATCTCAAGATATTTGTCAGTTTTTGGGCAAGAATTACTTTCGCAGTTAATCAGGATTTGACTGTAAGTATCAAGTGTCCTCATTGATCCAGTATTGGGGTTGATAGGCGTTAATAATTAAGTGATGGTTGTATTAATTGTTACCCCGCTCTGTATGGCCTCTGGTTAATGATTGCTAAATATCTTTGCTAACACCTGACGTTTGGCATAACTCCTGGTAGATGGATAACTTATTACTGGGGATCATTATGCAAAACAAATTTCAGTGCAGGCATTGGGTTTTGAATAACTTACTCTCAAATCAGTTAGAGCAGATGGCACCTTCAGAGTAAATGTTAACAGCGGTAAAGGTTTTTATGAGAAAGTTAACCCCCCTGGCTACAGCCATGTTAGTCGCATTTAGTGGTAATGTTTTATCGGATAATAATACGTCGATATTAACTCAGGTTGGTTCCGGTAATTTGGCTAATGCAGATCAAGTGGACCCAACGACCCAAAATAATCTAATTGTGCAGACCCAAGTAGGCACAGCTAATGATTCTGTGGCATCACAAGTCACTGGCACTAGCAGCAGTGTGGCCACGCATTTGCAAACTGGGGAGCTAAATGTTGCGACATCTTCGCAAGCGGATAATACTCATCTTAGTGTTATTTCTATTAATCAGACTGGTTCTTCAAACGATGCTTCTATTGAGCAAGATGGTGCTATTACAAGCACGGCAATAATAAATCAAGCAGGCACAATGAATGAAGCTGATATTGATCAGGAAGATGAACCTATTTTAAGTGTTGCCATTATTAATCAGGTAGGTGTAATGAATGTGGCTGAAATTGATTACGATGGTGGTGTTGCTTCAAGTATCGCCAGTATTAATCAGATAGGCGAAATGAATGAAGCTTTTATTGAACATGATGACGCCATTGCGAGTACGGCATTGATATATCAAACAGGTACACTGAACGAAGCTGAGATCGAGCAAGAGGGCGGGCCTGTTGTCGCAAGTATCGCCACAATCAATCAATTAGGCTCTATGAATGAGGCTGAGGCTATTCAGGAGGAGACAACCTTAAGTAGTATCTTCGTCAATCAGGTAGGCTCTATGAATGAGGCTGAGGCTAGTCAAGAAGAAGTGAATGCAAGTAGCATCTTCCTTAATCAAGTGGGCTCCATGAATGAGGCTGAGGTTTCTCAAGAGGATGTGAATGCAAGTAGCATCTTCTTTAATCAAGTGGGCTCTATGAATGTGGGTGAAGTTAGTCAACCAGAAGAAGTGAACGCAAGCAGTATCTTCTTTAATCAAGTGGGCTCTATGAATGAGGCTGATGTTTCTCAAGAGGAAGTGAATGCAAGTAACATCTTCTTTAATCAAGTGGGCTCTATGAATGAGGCTGGGGTTGGTCAAGAAGATGAGGTGACCGCTAGTAGCATCTTCGTCAATCAATTTGGCTCTATGAACGGAACCGCAGTTTTTCAGGAGGGGGCAACCTTAAGTAGCATCTTCGTCAATCAATTTGGCTCTATGAACGTAGTTGAGGGTGGGCAAGAGGATGGGGTGACAGCTAGTAGCATCTTCGTCAGTCAAGTAGGTTCTATGAATGAGGCTGGGGTTGGTCAAGAGGATGGGGTGACAGCTAGTAGCATCTTCGTCAATCAAGTAGGTTCTATGAATGAGGCTGGGGTTGGTCAAGAAGATGGGGTGACAGCTAGTAGCATCTTCGTCAATCAAGTAGGTTCTATGAATGAGGCTGGAGTTGTTCAAGCTGGAGCAACACTTAGTACAGCAATGATATCTCAGGTAGGTAGCGGTAATAGTTATATAACCACCCAGACAGGAGTTGGTCAGACATCTATTGTTGTACAGATTGGTAGTGGCAATATGGGCTCTATCATGCAGTAGTAGCCATTATTAAACATCTCCCTATATATGGCCGCAGCATTACCTGCGGCTTTCTCTCTCCAGCAAATGAACAAAAAGAGGCTGCCCTTAGCCTTGATAAGCATTTAATAACCAATCCGCCCGCTACCTTTATGGCTCGGGCCAATGGCGGTGCTATGCAGGGGCGGCATTTTCGATCGTGAGACTCTCATTATTATCGTCTTTAACGCCAATAAGCGGCGATGTTCTAGTGGCTGTACTTGAAGGCCAGCTGACCTGCAAAAGACTAGAAAAACGCTGGAAGCAATTCATGTTCGCTAATGATAAGTACTTAACCAATTCCGGTATGGGAGGGGCAGGAGGCGATTCTGGGGGAGTGGTTAAGGCATCGATCCGGTACCATTGGGGAAGGTGAAGTGGTGCTATTTGAATGTGTGGGCTTTGAGTGATTGCCTATTTAATTTGCGCCATAACAAAAAAGGGCTTACGCCGTGAGACGTAAGCCCTAGATTTGTATGGCGCGCTCGGGAGGATTCGAACCTCCGACCGCCTGGTTCGTAGCCAGGTACTCTATCCAGCTGAGCTACGAGCGCGTTACGGGTGCGGATACTATAGAGGCGCTTCGCCTAAGTCAACTACTTTTTTACAAGAAAGTCTTTATAAATCATTGTCTTACCCAGTAAGCGCAACTAGCCGGTCGCTTTCAGGGGACAGGCTCTGGGAGTTGGGGGCCTGAGAAGGCTGCGTTGGCGTAGAGGTTGGGGGCTTGTTCAAGGGTTTGTAGAAAAGCGACCATTAAGAGGGGGCTCCCGGTATTAGACAAAGTTAAAGTAGCCGGGTACTTGTGATAACCATCAAAATCGGTAGTGGTCCTCCGGGAGAGGAAGCTATCCTCTATGAATATAATGCCGCTGATCACAAAAGTTTTGTAAATGCGGGTTTGCTGGCTTTACAGGAAGTTGAAAACCCAAGTCACTACAATGCACATTTATAAGAAGCTCTATCGTATTGAACGTAAGGCCAAAGACAGCCATCTGTCATTGATACAGAGGTACAAATTACGGCGGCAATAATCTAAACCCATTATAACTGCCTTTAAGTGCTGGCTGGATAGTGACCATCCGCAAGTACTACCCAAAACCCCGCTGGGTAAGGCTATAAATTACTGTCTGAAATATTGGAATGGCTGTGTGTATTTCTCAACGAAGGTCATTTAGAAATAGACAACAATTTAACTGGACGGGAAATCTGGTCCTTTGTGATGGCTCGCAAAAATTTTCTGTTCGCAACTTCCATCAATGACACTAAAGCACTGTGCCTGCACTTCAGATTGATTCGCACTGCCAAGCTCCACGGCCTGACTTCTACAGGTATTATGTGGAGATGCTTGAGCAGATTCCTCTCTGCCAGTGTGTTGAGGGTTATGAGGCACTGCTACCCTGGAATATCGGGCTTGCGAGAGTATGGTTGGCTGCCGCGGCGTAACTAAGAGCATAGCGTGAAAGCTTTGCACACCGTCACGCCTGCCGTTTGGCGATACGCCTTTTTGAACTTTCACCGACCGGACATTACTTACGATCTGGTAAGACCGCTTACACTCAGCATCAATGCCGTTAGCGAAGTAATACTCGCTCGACATTTTACTGGAATAGAGCGAGTTTTCACGGTGAATACCTAACCTGTATAGAAATCAGTGATAGTCTGCATTCTATTTTTGAGTAGTAAGTAACTCGGTGAAGACGTTGAGGAAGAGGAGGTTCTTTAAAAAAGAAGAACAATATTCAGCAGTGCTTACACAAATGTTTGCTGGGAAGCTTGCTATAGCGCCTCAATTAAATATCAGCCGGCCTCTCCATTGGCCAGCATACGTGCGTTGAAATCCAGAACTATATGTGGTTCGTCGGTAAACACCCCATCCACACCCTGTTCTGCCAGCAGTTTCAAGTCGCTTGGATTATTGACGATAAATATATAGTTTTTCAGTCCGCGCTGCCTGGCATCGATAAGCAGATCGGGGTTGAGGAAGTCCAGGGCAGAGTGTAGGGAATAGGCTTTAAGGGGGGCCGTGCAGGCGGCTAAGTCGAGAGGTATGCCAACTGCTATTACTCCGCGGCGTACCTCTGGCAGTAGGCACAGGCATTCATACAGCTGACGTTGATCAAATGAGGAAATAATATATTGATCAAATGTATAGCCCTTATCGGAGACAAATGCGCGAACTTCCTGTGCGAGCAACTCAGCACAATTGGGTCCTCTAATCTCTATATTCAGTTGCGCTCTGTCACCAATCAGCTCCAAGACTTCTTGCAAAGTGGGAATGATATTGCCGCAGGGAAGAGGTCTTTTCCTAAGGGTTTCTGGGCGCATACTGGTAATGAGCTCACTTCCAGGCTGTAAACGCCCCAGCCGCCTGTCGTGTGTGACCAGAAGCTGTCCGCCGACTTTCCAGATATCGATTTCAATGCCTCCCACCGCCAATTCCAATGCACAATCAATGGCTTGAAGGGTATTTTCGCTAGCCAAGCGCTGGTAGCCGCGGTGGGCGAAGCAGAAAAGAGTGCCTGGTGTCATTGCCTGGGAATCCGCCTAGTAGAGTTGCGTGAGTCTGCCAAGTAATTATTACGACAGGTTATACCGTTAGTATAGAATTTTTAAGTGAGAACTTTTACAGCATAAGTTCACCAGGGAATATTTGTTTCTGGGTTGGGGAGGCGGATATCAAGGGGATATCAAGATACTTAAAAAACCAAGCTGTTATGATTCAAAATAAAATTTCAGTAAATGTTAAATGAATTGCATAAATGATCATCTGATGGGATACCGCTATACCCTCTTGATTGAGGGTAGCCAGAAGACTTACCGATAAATACCCGGCGTATGTTTATACCGCGTAGTGGTTTCGGTGATTTGTAATCTTAAACGCCATATTCGTAGATTGTTTAAGGCGAGTCATATTATATGAGTTTGAGAATATATCTATTTTTTAAGTTCTATGATAAGGGTGGATATTGTATTGATTATGGAGTGGGAATGTCACGTATTTTGGTTACTGGCGGTGCGGGTTTTTTAGGGTCTCACTTGTGCGAGAGGTTATTGGAAGTTGGGCATGAGGTGTGTTGTACTGACAACTTCTACACAGGAACGAGGCGCAATATTTCACACTTGTTATCGAATCCTTACTTTGACCTGATTCGGCATGATGTACAACTCCCATTACACTTGGAAATTGATGAAATCTATAATCTTGCCTGTCCAGCTTCGCCGATTCATTATCAGCTTAATCCCATACAGACGCTGAAGACCAATATAAATGGCGCTATCAATATGCTGGGCCTTGCTAAATGTAACAAGGCTAAGATAGTCCAGGCTTCATCGAGTGAAGTTTATGGAGATCCCGAAGTACATCCTCAGCCTGAGAGTTATTGGGGTAAGGTTAACCCTGCTTGTATACGCTCATGTTATATCGAAGGGAAGCGTTGCGCTGAAACTTTGTTCTTCAGTTATTACCACCAGCATGGATTGCAAATCAAGATTGCGAGGATTTTCAATACTTACGGACCTCGAATGCATCCAAATGATGGCCGTGTGATAAGTAATTTTATTGTTCAGGCCCTGAAAGGTGACGATATCACTATTTATGGAGTAGGAGAGCAGACAAGGAGTTTTTGCTACGTTGATGATTTAATAGAAGGACTAATTGGCCTGATGGGGACACCGGCAGGGATAACTGGACCGGTTAACCTGGGTAGCCCTTGTGAAATTTCGATTGGCCAGCTGGCTGAGCGTATACTGGCATTAACCGGATCATCATCAAAATTGGTTTACCTACCACTGCCTCAAGATGATCCTCAGCAGCGTCAACCGGAGATTAGCCGGGCAAGAGCACTGCTTAATTGGCAGCCTAAAGTAATGCTCAATAATGGACTTAGGAAAACCATCAACTACTTTGAGCACCTGCTTAGCAAGGGAGGGGACGGTAACGTATAAGGAGGTCACCACAAAGACTCTGATGCCTCAGTATAAGAATATTTCCCATCGCTGTAGGTGAAAAAATTCCTACTACATTTGAGGTGAGAGCCAGGAAACATCAAATGAAGTAAGGTTCTTTTTCATACGTTTGAACGAAATAATTGTTGCTATAGCACCATTAATTTTAGATGAAGTGTCGTTGATAGAAGATACCAAAGAGAGTGAAGATACTATAAAGTTTTCTCGCCGATCTTCTTTGGGGGCCTCATATTTACTGATTTTCTTAGTCTATTTCTTTTGTGAGGTGTGGGGTAGAGGACTATCTTTGATAGTCAGCTAGGGCAAGTCTGAAGCTGTCTCGCATTTCATTCAGTCGTACAATTTCACTTGTTGATATTTACGAGGTTAAGTACGCCTTGAGAAAGGAGATAATGGCCAGTATCCACGCAGAGCAAAGTTTGCCACAATTTTTGCATTGTCTCCGAGGGAAAATATACCCTGGGAAAGTTGTTTGTTGAAAAATTCCGGTGGGATTTTATTGGTGATTACAAGTAACTGGGAAAGGTGGTGGCAAAGAAGGCTCTTAATGGATGACGGCATTGTATTCTATGGTCAGTATGGAGGAACACGCGATCAAAACCTGCCCCTCCCACTAACAGTCAGTTAAAAACGGGTTTCTACAGAAAGGTGTAACCCTTCGAGCTCTAGATTATCAATATCGATGGTTTTCCACTGTAGTTTGCCGGAAAAGCGCTCAGTAAATGCGTAGCTGGCTCCCACTCCGTAAGTAAATCCAGTTTCGCTATCTGAATGGGATATTGACGGGGCTTCACCGCCAAACCAGTAATTGTCAATGTCGGCATAGATAAAGCCGGCTAAAGCGAGGACTTTTAGGTTTTCAGCTATCGGATAGCTGAGGACGCTATTTAGGGAGAGAGTGTCAACCTCTAGTTCTTCCAGGTCGTTAGGTGCAGTTATAAAATCAACCGTAGGGTCAATATCGTAACGTTTTCTTGCCTGATCGTAAGTGTTGTAGTTGAGCTCTATAGAGAAATAGCTGCTGAACTGGTAACCCGCATATAGATCAATGGAGTTGGTGTCTTCGCTAAAACTTTGCCCGGAAGTGAAATAGGAGGGCAGTGCTTTATCACTTTCCAGTTCTGCAAAGCTATACCCCAGGCCCAAGTAGAATGGTTTTTCTTCGGCTTGAGATAGGCTAGATAGAGCCAGGGCGGGCAATAACCACAATACTTTTGAGAGTCTCATAGGTGCGTCCTTGCTTATGCTGTCTTATGTTTTTTAAAAAGGAATATTTCGTTAGAAGCTGCTTACATCCTGGTCGCCAAGAATTGTATCTAAGCTGTATTAAAGGTCAATCAGGACAAAATCTTATTGTGAGGTTGTTCTTATTACATTAAATACTGCGACAAAGTATCCCAATCAAAGCGCCGTGGTTTACCGTCACTAAACAGTATCTCTATTCGCTGGTCTTCCCATTTCAGCACGCGCCCGTGGCCGAGCTTGCGGTGGCGCAGGCCTTCGCCGGGTTCAGGCTTGCGTATGGGCGCGCGCGGGGCACTGATATTGGGGTTGTAATCACAGGCTTCCAGGTAGTGGAGCGCCTGGCGGGAGACGGGAATATCCGTGTTGATTTGCTCGGGACGCTCGTGCAGGGATTTCGCCATCAGTTTGCTCAAAGGCAGCTGCATCTCATTGATAAACAGTGATGGCTGGGAGGCCTCAGGGTCTTTTTTCTTTGCTGTATCTGTAGGTGTCAGCAGGAATAGTCTGCTTTTCGCCCTGGTCATGGCCACGTACATCAGACGGCGTTCACTCTCCAGGGAGGCTGGAGTGTTGAAATCCCGCTGGGGCTGGTAGGGCATATTGTGCTGGGTGAGGGTGGGAATAATCACCTGCTCCCATTCAAGCCCCTTTGCCTGGTGCATGGTTGTGATCTGGATAGCATCGGCCTCAGTTTGTTCGCCCTCGCGGTGCTGACGTTGCAGTTCCTGCAGGTGTGCCAGGGCTTCTATAGGGGGCTGCTTGAGTGTGTCCAAATACTGGCAAAAAGCGAGAATCGTTTGCTGTCGCTCCTCCCCCTGCTGACGGGTGAAGGCGTCATCGGCAATGCCAGTGAGAAGTTCCAGTTCGCCGATATGTCTGCGCAGCAACTCGCCGGCGTGGCCGCGCCAGTTTTCAATTTGCGTGAGCAGGTCCGCACGCTGGCGCAAGCGTTTGGTTTGCGGTTTGCTCAGGTTTTCAGGCAGCAGGGTGATCAGCTGTTTGCCCCAGCCTTTATCCTGGGCTGCAAGGGCAGAGCAAATAGGCTCCAATACTTTGCGAGGGATGCGTACATGGGGTGCAGTCAGCCATTCATAGAGCCCCTGCTGGCGCCGCTTGGCCGGTAGTTCAGCAAAACGACCTGAGGCAATATTCAAGCTCCAGAATAGTGGGCGTAATTCGCGGCGGGATAAAACCGTGTTGCGGCTGGCAGACCGATACGGAATGTTGTTGGCCAATAACGCCAGTTCAATGGGAGCAGCAATAGACCAGAGGCGCACAAGCACAGCGATATCATTGAGTGACTGCTCTTGCTTTTGGCAGCGGCGCAAATGCTCTACCAGCCAGTGGCCTTCTTTATCGGTACTCACAAGCTCGATTTCGGTGTGTCTCTCACCATCGGCGGAAACACAAAAAATATCGGCGCGGTCGCGGTTATTTTCGATAAAGTGGTTAGCGGCCAAAGAAAGCTGGTGGCCGTAGCGAAAGGTGCGGCTCAGGTGATAAATATTTGAGGGCGGGAAGTCACCGTCAAAAAAAGTGAGTAGGAAATCAGGCTTGGAACCGCGCCACTCGTAGATGGTTTGGTCCGGGTCGCCAATAGCGATTACGTTGCCGGATTTTCCATATAGCACGCGCAATAAAAAATGCTGTATTTCATTGATGTCCTGGTACTCGTCCACCAGGATATCTTCGTAATAGCTGCCGTATTGTTCTGCCATTTGTTCGTCAAGGCTGAGCAGCATGGCCGGATCGTAAATCAAGTCCGCGTAAGTGACGGCGCTCTGGCTGCGGCGCCAGGCCTCGAAGGTGCGAAATACCTGCAGAAAATACATGTATTCATCACCGAGTTTCAGCTCCTGGAATGCGCTGAGGTCCCCGGACAAAATGGTCTTGGTATAGTCGATAAAAAATTCAGCAGCTTCAATCTCCGACTGCTTGCGCGCACGGATTTCTTCCAGTTCATGGGTGGGGGCGCATTCCTCAATCGCTTTCCAGATTTGAAGTTGAACTGTGGATTGGGGCAGGGGGCTCAGGTTGGCTGCGGCGATGTGATCGTTAGCGATCATACGCTGGTACAGGCGGTAGCCCATGCTGTGGAAAGTATGCACCGAAGGAGTGTGGCCAGCAGCCAGTTGCCGCATACGGCGATCGAAATCTTCCCGTGCACTGCGGTTATACATCAACACCAGCAGCCGCTCCGGGGATACACCTGTATCCAGGCGGTTCTTCACATAGTGCAGCAGGGCGGTGGTTTTGCCAGAGCCGGCAACGGCAATAATCTTGGCGTGGCCACCAGCGTGGTCTGCGATTGCCTGCTGCTCGGAAGTGAGAGTATTGCCGCCCATAGCGTACTTCGCCCAAATACTGGATATTTTGCCAGTGTTTGGTTGGCGCTTACAAGTCTGTAGCTTTTGTTGTCAGGCGGGATCAGCAGGAGAGTTGGGTTCGTCGGCCTGGTTGTCATCGTGGATCTTGTGGTGGCGCAGGGCCAGCTCGGCGATATAGGAGGAAAGAAATACCCTGCCGCTCAGTTCCTGTAACAGTTTGGAGCGCCCCAGTCGGTCGAGTACTGGCCCTTTTACTTCTGCCAGGTGTAGGCAGATGTTGCGCTCCAATAGGTCGCTGTTGATTTGTTGCAAGCGTTCTATGGCAGTACTGTCGATACGGTTTACTGAAGAGAGGATCAGCACCATATCGTGCAGGTTGGGGTGGCGTTTGACCTCCGCCAGCAGACGTTCCTCAACGGCACTGATATTACTGAAAAACAAATTTTCGTCGATGCGCAGGAAGAGGATATCTGGCAGGGTTTTGACGGTGTGGCGCAGTACATTGCGGAATTGCTCAGTACCCGGCACTCGTCCCACCACAGCGATGTGGGGCCGACTGGTACGCCAGATCAGGGTGGCGAAGGAGAGCCCCACACCCAGGCCGATACCCGCTTCCACCCCAAATAAGATAACTCCCAGAAAGGTGCCGCCCATGGCGAGCCCATCGGTGCGATCGTAACGCCAGTGGTGGGCCATTGCACGCAGGTCGATCAGGTTGGCTGCCGCCACAATAATCGTGGCGGCCAGTACGCAGATTGGCAGCTCGGTAAAAACCTTGGTGGCATACAGCAATACCAGCGCGATTAAAATGGCAGCGATGATCCCACTTAGCGGAGATTTTGCTCCAGCTTCATCGTTGACCGCTGTGCGCGCAAAGCTGCCAGTGACTGCGAAACCGCCGGAAAAAGCACTGAGAAGGTTGGAGGCGCCCAGGCCGCGCAGCTCGGCATTCGCGTCGAGCTTTTCCCCCCGGCGCAGGGCAATGCTATGGGCTACGGATAAGCTTTCGACAAAGCCGAGCAGGGCGATAATCAATGCAGGCAGTAATAGCTGGTAGACCATGGCCAGATTGAAAGAGGGTACTTTTAGTGCCGGTAAGCCCGAGGGGATCACACCGACCACCGGCAGTTCTTTTTCCCAGTGAAAGATCGTGGTGAGGAGGATCGAAATCAGCACGATAAGCATTGGTGCCAGGCGCGAAAGCAATTTTGTACGTTGCGGGCTGGCCCCCATTTTACGTAGTAAGAATGGCAACCCCAGGCGTGCTGCAATCAGGCTGGCCAGGGCCACCAATCCCAGAAGCGCCGCTTCGGGATCTGTCATGGGGGAGTTACTCAGGGTGCTAACCAGGATTTCCAGGGCTGTGTGGCCCTCTCCTTCAATACCCAGTAGCGGCGCAATCTGCCCCACCATGATCAGGATTGCCGCGCCAGAGACAAAGCCGTCCACCACCGGTAGGCTCAACAGGTTGGAGAGACTGCCGAGACCGAGAAACCCCATAAGCAGCAGAATGATCCCACTGAGCAGAGCGAGGAGAATGGCGCCGCTGATATATTCAGCGCTGCCCGGTATGGCGATGGGGGTGAGGGCCGATGCTGTCATCAGTGCCAGCACTGCCACCGGGCCGACGGAGAGTACCGAACTGGAGCCAAACAGCGCGTAACCGACCAGGGGCAGCAGCCCGGCATACAGGCCCAGGTAGGGCGGCAGACCAGCGAGGGCGGCATAGGCTAAAGCCTGGGGGATCAGCATCATGCTGGCGAGGAGTGCAGCCACGGCGTCGCCCACCAGCCACTTGGGCTGGTAGCGTTTTAGCCAGGGTGGAATCAGGTGCTGTGCTCGCATTCCCTTTTCTGCTGGAGGTCGCAGCGGTGTCGCCTTGTTCCAACAAGATAGACGGCTTGTGCCTGGCGAGTGATTAAAGCGCTGGGTTAAATCTGAGCAACTGCATTTTTGCGTGAAGCAAACTGGAAAATCCCCATACCGGCGAGCATTGCCAGGGTAAAGACAAGGGCTTTTTCCTGTCCTGCTCCAGTGGCAACAATCGCCGGCCCCGGACAAAATCCCGCCAGCCCCCAGCCGATGCCAAACAGCAATCCACCTGTAACCAGGCGACGATCAATGTCGCTGCTTGTCGGCAGTTGCAGTACCTCTCCCAAAAGGGAGCGGCTGCGCCCCTTCATCAGTTGAAATACTGGTAGGCCAATGGTGATAGCCCCGATCATTACCAATGCCAGGGATGGGTCCCAGGCGCCGGCGAGATCTAAAAATCCCAGTACTTTTTCCGGGTTGGCCATGCCGGAGAGCAGCAGGCCCATCCCGAAAATCAGTCCAGCCAGCAGGGCGGTAATTCTGGATTTCATACGGTTTTCCTCCATCAGGATGCCAGCAGGTGGCGTACAACAAATACAGTGGCAAAACCCGCTGTCATAAATACCAGCGTGGCGACCAGTGAACGGATAGATAGGCGTGATAATCCACAGACCCCATGGCCGCTGGTGCAGCCGGAGCCGTAGCGGCTGCCGAACCCCACCAGCAGGCCGGCGGCGATCAGGGTTGGGTAGCCGGCTTCAATTTCAATGGTTGGTAATGCGGAAAACACTTGCCAGGCCAAGGGAGCGATTAGCATTCCTGCGATAAAGGCCAGGCGCCAGCCGATACCGGAGGCTCTATCCAGCAGGCCGCCAATGATTCCGGAAATGCCAGCGATGCGGCCATTGAAAAGCAGCAAAAGGACACTTGCGAGTCCGATGAGTGCGCCGCCAGTAAATGCTGTGGCGGGGGTAAAGGCCGTCCAGTCGATCGTCATGGGTCTACTCCGCGCAATAAAGTTGGTATAGGGTTTGCAACAGGGTGAGAACCCGCCGGTCAGCTACCCGGTAATACACGTGCTTGCCTTCGCGACGGGTATCTACAAGTCCCTCGCGGCGCAAAATGCCCAGTTGCTGGGAAAGGCTTGGCTGGCGAATCCCTAGTCGCTCCTCAAGTTCGCCTACATTTAATTCTTCCTGGCTCAGCTGGCAGAGCAGGATTAGGCGGTCCTGATTGGCGAGTGAGCGCAGCATTGCCGCGGCCTGGCCGGCGGATTCGCGCATCTTGTCAAAGTCGAGATTGTTGGGGTCTGGCATAGGGCTGGGCCTGCGAACAATTTACAAAATAACAATATATTGTTTTATATATTATCAGAATGTATATTGATAGCATAGTGAATGCTGGAGGGCATGAAATGCATCAAGAAAAGCAAGGCGCTCAGGTACAGCCATTTCTCGATAAGGACACGGAAACCTGGAGTTATGTGGTATACGACAAGGAGGGCGGTTCCGCTGCGGTAGTGGACGCTGTTCTGAATTTCGATACGGTATCCGGCCGCACCAGTAGCAAAGGTGCAGAGGAAATGGTTGCGTTTATTCGTGATAAGCAGCTGACGCTCGAATGGATACTGGAAACCCACGCCCATGCGGATCACCTCTCGGCGGCCCCCTTTTTACGGGAGCAACTGGGTGGGCGTATCGCTATCGGTGACCAGATTTGCCAGGTGCAGAGAATTTTTCGCGATGTCTTTAACCTGGAGCGGGAGTTCCTCGCAGACGGCAGCCAGTTTGATCATCTCTTTAAGGATGACGACACCTTTAAGGTGGGGGAGCTGGAGGTGCGAGTGATGTATAGCCCTGGGCATACCCCAGCGGATATGGTTTGGTTAATCGGCGATGCCCTTTTTGTGGGAGATACCCTGTTTATGCCGGATGTTGGCAGTGCCCGCTGCGATTTTCCTGGGGGTGATGCTAGGCAGTTGTATCAGTCAGCACGCAAGATATTGTCTCTGCCGGAAGAAACCCGCATGTTTATGTGTCACGATTATCCGCCCAAAGGCAAGCGGGATTACCAGTTTGAAACCAGTGTAGGGATTCAGCGCAGGGAAAATATCCACTTGCGCGAAGGTGTCAGCGAAGAGGAATTTGTAGAAATTCGTAAAAAGCGCGATGCCTGTTTGAGTATGCCGAAGCTGATAATTCCCTCTGTGCAGGTCAATATCCGCGCGGGGCAAATGCCGCCGGCAGAATCCAATGGTACTGTCTATTTAAAAGTACCGCTGAACCAGCTTTAAGCGTCTGTTACTGTGGCACCAATGACTGGGACTGAAATAATTTTGAGGCGAATATGAATATTAAAGAACTGGATGACCAAGTTAGTGTTTCCGAGCATATTAATTGCGAAGCTATAATATCACTGGCGCAAAGTGGCGTGCAGGTTGTGGTCTGTAACTGTCCGGAAGGGGAAAGTGAAGCGCACCCCAGCTACACAGAGATGGAGCAAGCAGCGGAAGAGGCCGGTATTAAGTTTGTAGCTATTCCCTTTACCCGTGGGCGTATGATGCGTGAGCACTGCGAAGCATTCCGCGATGTGCTGCAAGCAGCGAGTAAAGTGCATGCGTTTTGCCGAACCGGTAACCGCTCCAGTCAGGTTTGGGCGGGAGCCAAAATTCTGATGGGTGCCGACAAGCAGGAGTTGCGCTCCATGGCTCAGGAGGCGGGTTTTGATATCAGCGCAACATTGATCACCATTGAACCCTAGTCCCGCTTACTTCCGGTAATCAATTCTGGTTGCCACAAAATAAATACTCTATACGGCGGCATAGCTTGGTGCCGTCCCTTATCTTTCTTTGGGCCTGCTAACAGGGAGGGCCGCAGATAGAGAAAATGTGAGCAGTAAATGATGGCTACGCAGCAACTCTTCAGATGGTTTCCCATTCTTGCCACCCTCAACGGATATGATCGGGACACTTTAATCCGCGACCTGTTAGCAGCCGCTATTGTTACGGTATTGCTAATTCCCCAGTCTCTTGCCTATGCATTGCTCGCCGGCCTGCCCGCAGAAGTTGGTCTCTATGCGAGTATGGTGCCGCTTATCGTCTATGGCGTATTTGGTACCAGCAATACTTTGTCGGTGGGGCCGGTTGCAGTGGTTTCCCTGATGAGTGCTGCTGCCTTGGGAGAAGTGACCGCATCGGGCACTGTAGGTTACCTGAGCGCGGCGGCAGCACTAGCGCTGTTATCTGGGGTAATCCTCGCCGTGCTGGGGGCTTTGCGACTCGGGATGCTCGCTAATTTTCTCTCCCACCCAGTGATATCCGGCTTTATTACCGCATCCGCACTACTGATCGCACTTAGTCAGTTTCGACACTTGTTGGGTGTGCCTGCCAATGGCGATACCGCGCCTGAATTGATGGCTTCCCTGTGGGAAAATATTAATGCAGTTAATAACCTGGCTTTGATAACCGGTTTGGGGGTGGTGCTATTTCTGTACTGGGCACGGGCTTATGCAGCAAAACTACTAAAAGCACTTGGTTTGTCTTCAAGCACCGCTGATCTGTTATCTAAAGCCGCGCCTGTTTTGGGAGTGCTGGCAACGATCGCATTATCATTCTGGATGGACTTTGAAACACAACAAGTAGCGCTGGTTGGTCTTATCCCAGCAGGTTTACCTTCACTCACCATGCCAATAATATCGTTGCCGCTACTTGAAGCGTTATTGGTGCCGGCATTGATGATTGCGATCATTGGCTATGTGGAATCTGTATCTGTTGCCAAAACGTTAGCGGCCAAGCGTAGGCAGAGAATTGATACCAATCAGGAATTGGTCGCCCTGGGTATGGCCAATGTGGGGGCTGGCTTCTCTGGTGGATTTCCTGTGAGTGGCGGCTTTTCCCGTTCAGTGGTAAATGATGCAGCTGGAGCACAAACGCAGTTTGCCAGTATCTTTACCGCGGTAGGAATCGCCCTTGCCGCGCTTTTCTTGACCCCATTCCTCTACTACCTCCCCAAAACAACCCTTGCCGCCACCATTATTGTTGCGGTTCTATCATTGGTAGACTTCTCTATTCTGCGTAAAACCTGGCGTTTTGCGAAAGCAGATTTTATCGCGGTAACCCTAACCATTGCGGTAACACTATTATTTGGTGTAGAGCACGGTGTCGCTTGCGGAGTAGGGACTTCACTACTCCTGTTTATCTATCGGGCATCGAACCCCCATATTGCCGAAGTAGGGTTAGTGGAAGGCACCGAACACTTCCGCAATATTCACCGACACAAAGTAAAGACTATTCCAGAAATTCTTACCTTTCGTGTGGATGGCCGGTTGATTTTTTCCAATATTGGCGTTTTAGAAGAGCGTATCTACACAGGTCTCGCCACTAATTCACAAGTAAAGCATGTAATTCTGATGTGTAGTGCTGTGAACGAAATAGATTGGAGTGCTCTGGAGGTGCTGGAATCTATCAATGCCAATTTGTTGGATAGGGACATTCAACTCCATATGTCGGAAGTTAAGGGGCCGGTGATGGATAGTTTGGAGAAGAGCAGTTTTTTGCAGAAGCTTTCTGGGGGGGTGTTTTTGAGCCAGTATCAGGCGTTTAGTGCGGTACGAATAAGTTAAGAAATAATGATAGAAGATATATCATAGCGACTATTGGCGCTAGCTTTGGGGTAACTAATTAGTTGTCTAACATTCTTAACTCTATAAAATCTATAAGAAACAGATAGGTTTTAGCTGATTGTGGTTTTAAAGTTGATGTTTTCGTTTGGGGGGGCTGAGGTAGGGGGTAAAGGAGTGGAATTACCTTTATGAAAAATTGACAAGATAATCCTAATGGAAGGCCTTATTTTCGGGATTTAAGACTTGATCTGACAGTTTCCGGTTTTTAAGAAGGTTCTCTGTCAAATCAAGTCTGAACTACTACAGTTTAGGAGTGGTTCATGGTATAGGTCGCCATGAACTTGATTTAGGTGAGCACATAAAATACAAATGCTCATCCATATTTTGTTAGAAGTTATCCTGCTGTCTTACTTGCTGCCAGTTGGCGCCAAAGTCAGTTGATTCATAAAAGTCCCCATTAGCACCATCACAGGACACTAATAGGCGGTCGGCAACCTGAGGAACTATAGAAGTACAATAGTCTTTTGGTGGTTCATTATCAGTCTTCATCCAGTTCTTTCCGCCATCAGTGGTAGTCAAGATTTTGATCTCAGTATCACGATATCCCCCAGAAAAACTACTTAGTGCAAAGCTGACAATGGCAATAGCATCATTTTCACTTGAAAACCAGGGGATGGATCGGAACGTAAAATTCTTCTTGCGGCAGAAATTTTTTGAGGACCTTTTCTCCGGACAGTTTTGAATGTATGTTGTGATTTTATTTTGACCGCCATTTTTGTCGATTTTGTGGTAGGTTGGCTTTCCACTCCATGACCAAAAACCAGCCTTCTCAATTCCTAGCTGAACAGCACCTGCATCAATAATTGCTGTAAGTTCAAAGTCATCAACAGATCTTTCGATCATCCAATTATCAGGATTATAGGCGAAAACTTTGTTATTGATATTTGCAAATATAATATTTTCGTAGATTGAGTGATTGCGAACAGTTAGATAGTGCTGTCCATTAAACTCAAAGAGTGTTGTGTTGTATATATGACGATCAGCTTTTTTTGAGTGAGCCTGCTTATTTTTTATTTCAGCCTCTAACATATGATCCCACCCTTTACCCGACTTAGTGGAATAACGGTTTAAAAGTCCCCATTGCACATCTGAATCAGATACTGTGCCTCGTAGAATATTTAACTCAAAATCGCGAGTAGCTAAAAGCTCTATTTCTCCAGTATCGGACAATCTTAAGTGCTCGATATGAGAGTCGTGCTCTAGTGATATATCTTCCCAATCCCCATTATCGGGACGCCAGAAAAGGGCACCTTCACTACCACCTACCACTAGGTCGCCATTTCTGTTCTGAGCAATGGCGGTTAGTTCATGATTGGTGTCAACAGCATCAAGCTCCCACTCTCCTTCAGGAGTGCGCTTCATAAATACACCAATCTTTCCCAGAAAGTAGATAGAGTTATCTGGTGCAACATACTGCTCATTGTATGTCAAAGGGTTCTGCGCAATAGATATATACGTTGATTCACGTTCCTCATCCTTTTCATCAATGTGCCATCCATTAAGCACCTCAGGGTCGTACTTGAGGAATGGAAAATACTTAGTAAGTACTTCACCTTCTTCTAATTCTGGAGCTCGAATCAAGAGATCAAGATACCTATCACCTTGTGGTTTTGGATAATAGATCAGTGTGCCGAGGTCTGTTACCTCTCCCTGATTTACAGCGAAGGTCCCTAATTTTTCATCTGCACTGACAAATCGACTGTACCATCCATTGCCGTTGGTGTAGAACGCTCGGATGCTACTCAGAGAATAGTTCCCAGGTTTGACATAAGAGGCAAATACGGTAGTACCATTTAATTTTGGTCTTGCGGCTAGGAGCCGATCGGGATTTATGGACTTCGACTCATTAAGGTTTTCAGGATTGATTGTAAGCTGATTAAAGGGTAGGGCATTACCTGAGGCATTGATAATCCGAGCGACAACGATTCCATCTTGTTCATTAATAGGAGTGGTCTGTTCCAGGGCGGGTAGCATATTAATCTGCCCTGCACAACCCTGTAGAATTATCATACAGGCCATAAATATAAGTGGGTAAAACTTAATGCATGTGAGGGGTTTTATCCCTGACATATTACTCTCCAAAATTTAGGTCAACGCCTGCTAATTGTATTGCAACTAGCTCTAAGATAATATTCTCAACGGTATAATTAATTTACAAACTCGAATACATGGAAGCGGTATCTTGACGCAGAGCTTTGAGAATAGAAGACTAGTAGGGTGCGATTCAGACCGAATTGGTCCGATTCTAAAGAGCGCGGTTTTGATAGCGCTTTTTTTGTCTAAGTCGGCAATTGCACGAACTTTATCATTGGTTCCCTATGATAGTCCGCCTGATTTGGGAAGTAGACAGGGATATGCATTGGTGAAGCTTGATGTGGATGGAACAGCGCCTTCTATTGAACTTTCTAAAATGTATACCAGCGGAAGTGCTTACTTAGAAAGTGGGGAAAAAGCCAAGCTGCGAAAAAATAGCCGTTACAGTATTAGCCTTAAGGATAAACCTGAGGGCTTTTACTTGATGGCGATTCCCGCAGGCCTCTATCAGATTACACAGATAAATGCACCTTATTTTAATCTACCCTATAAGCTTGATACGGCTAGTCGACGTACTTGGCGTTTTCATATTGAAGCGAAGAAAACAAATTATATCGGTAGCTTGTTTATAGGTAAGCAGAGGAAATCCGATACGATTGAAGTTTATTTAAAAAATCGTATAGCAACAGAGTTTAGTGAAATTCAAGAGTCTATTGGTTCGTTAACTGAATTGTACCCTTTGGTATCTGGTGTGGGAGTACAGGATTCGTTCTTTCATAGTTGGATGGGCCCATTGGAGGTAGAGCAGTGAAGGTTGTTTCTAAGGTGATTCAATTAGCTCTATTGAGTTTCGTATTTAATATTGGGTCGGCAGTTGCGATGCCCGCAGAAACTTACTTCAAGCCTATAGAAACTATGACTGCTCAGATTAGCCCTGATGGTAAGTTTGTAGCTTCTGTAGCTCAGAGTGACGAAAGTCAGAAGTTGGTTATTTGGAGTGGTGTGGATGGATCTAAGAGGACGTTGATTGATCTCAACACCTTAACACATAGGGATGCGTCAATTCGATTCATTCGCTGGATCGGCCCTAGATATATTGTTGCGCAGTTTAAGGAAATAAAGAAAGGGGTTAGAAATTTACTCGATACCAAGCCCGCTTATCGGTTATTGGTGCTTGATGTTTTAGGTCCTGAAAGTCAACCGCCAAAAATACTTGAGGTAAAAACATCAGGTTGGTTAGTGCATGCCTTACCGGGCAAGCCCGGTCATTTTCTATACGCTAAGAGTGGTGTTTATTCCAAAGTATACAGTCTCGACGTGTCAAAGCTTAACCCGCTTAATCAGAAATCGAGCAAGCTTATACGAAAAGATGGCGGCCAATTTACAGCTAAAAATGAAGTAGCCTCAGTTGAGGGGTATGCGGTACGGTGGTTTTTCGACCTGAAAGGTCAGCCAGAATCTGTCTTGTATTTCAATGAAGGGGAGCTTCGCCTAAGTAAGATTGCCGACGGTATTTCTGCAACTGCAATAAAAAGCTGGACCAAAGAAGGTATGGAGGAGGAGCCAAATCCAGACGAGGAGTATGGTATTCTTATTCCTGTGTCTAAAAGCCCGGAGGCTGATACTTACTTTTGCCTGGATACAGGTGCAGAGAAAGATCGCACCGTTTATCATTGTAATTTTTCCACTGGAGAAGAAAGCGTAGTTTTTCGATCAGATAGCTATGATATCGTTGATCTGATTATAGAAGAATCAACCGGGGGATTAATTGGTGTAAAGGTAGTCCGGGATGGAAGGTTAGAGTATCAGTATATAGATGAACGTATACAGTTAAATGATGAAATGGCTAGTTTGCTGAAAACAACCATAGGAAATAGTATCGATAATGCGGTAAAGCTTTACTATAGTGAGACACACGAACAGCCTGGACGCTATTTCATCCGAAAGCAAGGGCAAAAATCTGACCAGTTTGTTGCTTCCAAGTATCCTCATTTAGATGGTTGGCTTGAGAGCCGCCAGTACCATGATTGGATTAAGGTAGAGGGAATGGATATTCCTTACGTGTTGACCATGCCGAAGGGAAATGGGCCATATCCTCTTATTGTAATGCCGCATGGCGGCCCGCTGGGCATTTTTGATCATCAGTATTTTGATTACTATACACAATTTTTCGTAGCGAATAAGTACGCTGTTCTTAGAGTAAATTACCGAGGATCGAGTGGCTATTCAGCGGAGCTGGAAGAGGCTGGTATTCAACAGTGGGGTAACTTGATACTTGAGGATATTTACCAAACCACAAAGGCGGTTAGTGATCGTAACGATATTATGTCCTCAAAAATTTGCGCAGTGGGGATGAGTTATGGTGGTTATGCAGCATTGATGATGGCTATCAAACACCAACAATTATTTCGTTGTGCAATCAGTGTAGCTGGCGTTACAGATGTTAACTTATACTTAAACTCTCCTTACGCAACAGAGGCTCAGAGTAAATGGTTGCTGGAGAATGTTGGCGACACTGTTAAAAATTACAATATTTTGAAAGATGTTTCCCCTGTATACTTGGCCCAAGATCTCAATCGCCCAGTATTTATTATTCATGGCGAGAAGGATGAGGTTGTCGATATAGAGCATATGCATCGCATGAATATGATGTTGAGTAAATTTGATAAAGATTATGAATGGAAAGCTTACCCAGATATGGCTCACGGCCCTACTGATAATGAGCATCATGTAGCTGTTTTTCGCTCAATTGTCGACTTCCTTGAAGAAAATATGAAGTGATTTATCATCTTGAGGATTTTCTAGGGGACGCCTGAATAATTCCGTATTACCATGGCTGAAGCCTTAAGGTCTTCAGCCAGCGAAGAATCACTTTAGCATCAGACATCAAGGCGCTGCTTCTTTTTCGATATAAAGTACGATTTGGCAGTGATCGTTCATTACGGCATAGTCAGTAATATATAGCGTAAATATTCTAGCCAGTTTTAACACCTAAAAATCAATCCATTCGCGGCAATGTTCATAGTCAATACCAGATCTCATGTCTCTATCGTACAGAAATGCCCTGCGTGCCCAGCGAGTGATGCAAATACGATTCTGGACACTCATAGATCTTCCATAGATCTGCGCGCCACATGAGTATTAGGGTGACTTGAAAATAAAAATTTGATGATTTTTAGAATCAATCATAAATAATTTATTCTCATGATCGATTTCCACCGGTGGTTGAGCCATACCCTCAATTACCTTCCCTTCCTTATGATCCAATCCGATTAGAAATCTCCTTCAAACGAATAACCTGCTGAACATAGAGTGGCAACGCAGATACCTTCCCAATAAAGTCGAAAACGTACATTAATAAGGCAATTATTAATCCGTAGTTAACCAGGCCTTCATCGATTGCCGCTATGGGGGCGTAAACAAATAAAGCTAAAATCCCAGCCCATAATATTAAGTAAGTGCCCGTTTCAAGGTCACTCAATTCAATATTCCATCGCATAAGGCGTCGGAAATGTGCTTTTGCATGCTCAGCATTTGGCTGCTTAATTGCGTCAACCTGATATTCCAACTCATTATTATAAGATTCGTTCAGTTGGTAATTGGCATTTCCGATTACGAAATAGATCAGGATGATCAAAGCTAGTAGTGCCAGGCAGGCCAGAAAGATATTAAGATTAATAGCGCTAATAATAATGAGCAGGCCCACCATACCAATAGTGGTGGTAATTACTTCTGGCATGGTATTTTCAAAGAATTCGACAATTTCAGTTAATAAACTGGAGCGTGCGGTAATAGTCGATACTGACTGCCTCTTTGCTTTTTCACGGGTTACCATTTCCGATATAACAACTTGGTAAATATGTGCATAGATTCTTGTGTCGTAGAACCGTCGGGCACTTCCTATAAGGACAGATATGGTACCCAAGCCTGCCAATAGATAAATGCCAGCATAGGAATGCTCTAATAGGCCATTGATAGCCCAGCCGATAGAAAGTGGGAAGAGTAGCTCAAGGAGTGTTTCAATAACAACCAATGATAAGGTCAGGGATACTCGCCACTTAAATCGAGTAAAAATCGATAGTAAAGAGTGTTTGCGTCTGTCTTTCGTATAATCATCAGCTGTTGATTTTGAAACTGTGGTAACTGGCTGTGTCATTTAACAACACTCTCAATGGTCAACGAGCAACACCATTGCAAAATGTGTGAAATGCCAAATCGGCCAGCGTTTCGTGATCTATGGATTCTGCATTTTTTGTCAGCCAGGATGTATACAGCAGGCCCTCTACCAGGTTTACCACCCAGGAAGTAGGAAGTTTCTTGGATAAGCTCCCTTCGGACTTGGCGTATTCCACCAATGTCGCAATTTCCTTTTCTTGCTTCTCATAGATGGCGGTGAGCTCGGAATCATCTTCATCAAAGTCTCCCAGCTTCATTAAAAACTCCATTTCAGCCGACAGCGGAAAGATTGCCTTGAACATCAGGTGAAAGGCCTGTAGAGCCGATTCAGACTGGCTTTCCAGGTGAGCGGTAGCTTTATCAAATGCCTCCAGGCAGTGAATAGCAACAGCCTTAATCAGTTTTTCTCTCGTGTCATAGAGGCGATAAAGGGTAGTGCGCCCAACTCCAGCCGCCCTGGCAATATCACTAAGGGATGCCTCCCTGTTTTTACTCAAGAGGTCCATACCAGCCTGCATGATTGCAGTTTGTGACTTCTGGATACGCGCATCTAGGTGTTCAGTCATGGAATTGTCACCCGAACTTTATGGAACATACTTGTATCATAATCTGCCGTTGGTTATGGTGCAAGTGTGTTCCATAACTTGTAAGTTGCCTAGGCATGATGAAAATTGCGGGAATCTGGTTAAAGCGGCGGGCCGCAGGTATTGTCGCCACCAGCTTGCTGATCCTGGTAGGGCTCTGGCTTATGGCCGAGCAACAGACAGCAGCTATGGTGGAGAAGCCCAAAGAGTTGGGCCTTGCTGTTACTGTTGTAGAGGCAATACCGGCGGATGCTCAGCTTGAAGTCAAAACAACGGGCATAACACAACCCCGCTGGGCGACTGAAGTTATCGCATCAGTCAGCGGGCGAGTCACCCATATTGCCAACAACGCAATGCCGGGCAGCCTTATTAGGAAAGGAGAAATACTGGCATCGCTACAGGATACTTTTTACCAGTCTGAGCTAAGTGCTGCTCAAGCCAGAGTGTCAGAGGCTGAACTCAACTTGGCCGAGATGTTAACGCGTCAATACGTGGCAAAAAGAGGGGATAAAGCGAAGTCATCATTTGGCCGACTGGAGCCGCATGTCAAAGCCGCAGAGGCACATCGAGAAGCGGCAAGGGGAGCGCTCGCTTCCTCCCTGCAGAGGCTGGCCGAAACGCAAATCAAAGCGCCTTTTGACTCGGTGGTTATTGCAGATTTAATCCATCCTGGCCAATGGATTAATGAGGGGGATGTACTCTTTCGAGTAGCAGCCAGTGATTACCTGGATATCAAAGTTGAGCTTTCCGAGCAGGCTTGGCAGCGCTTTAACAGCCTTCAGCAAGGTCCCTACAAAATCACTATAGAAGCGCCTGACGGACAACAATGGCAGGCCTCAGTCCGTTACTTAAGCCCTATCATGGATGCGGCCACCCGCCAGCGTAGCCTCATGTTGCAAGTGGCTGACCCCTTTCAGCGCGAGACACCCTTGCTCGCCGATCAGCAGGTTGATGTAGTGTTTGGAGGCAATACACAGAGTTATATTGTAAGCGCACCGGCATCGGTTCTTACGGAAGATGGGAAAGTATGGAGCGTTTCTGAGCAATCCCTGCTTTTGGAAGAGATAGAGCTACTGGATATGCGGCCGGATTCGGTTCTATTTCGTTACAAGAATCAGCCCCACCAGAATCGTCAGCTTGTTCGCTTTCCTTTGACCAACTTTGTAGAAGGTCAAGCGGTTGCAATGACTATCCACTAAGGCCTTCGCATGAAAACACTCTCACGTTGGTTCCTGGATAACCCAGTTGCCGCTAACCTGCTCATGGCGTTCATTCTGGTTGCGGGTTTGCTGACCTTTCAAAATCTGCGGGTGGAAAGCTTCCCACAAATTCCACCCATGGAAGTCGAAATCTCCGTTGTCTACCCCGGCGGCACTGCCCGCCAGGTCGATGAAAGTATTACACAGCGTATTGAGGAAGCTATCAGTGGTGTTGCAGGGATAAAGCGCATAACCAGTCAATCGAGCAAAGCTTACGCTTCATTGGTGGTGAAAAAAAATACTGATGTGAAGTTGGAGCGTTTGATTGAAGATATTCGTAATCAAGTTGAAAGTATCGAAGGCTTTCCTGCATTGGCGGAGCGGCCACGTATTTATCGCAGTGAATATACAAATCTTGCGGCGTTTGTCATGGTTTACGGTGGTGATAATGATGATGCGCTTCAACAGGTATCCTCAAGAGTAGAGCGAGCGCTTAAGAAACATCCTGCTATCTCTAAAGTGACAAACCTGGGTAAAAGAAAGCAACTATTGGCTATAGAGCCAGACCTCAGGAAACTTCAACGCTACGGTTTATCTCTTGAAAACCTAACGGAACGTATTCGCCAATGGTCAGTGGAATATCGCAGTGGTGAATTAAGAACGGCAAATGGCAATATTGTGCTGCAGGGCAGTTTCCTGGCTGACAACTTGGCGGAACTTAAGAGTATCCCCATTATCACTACATCGACGGCACGAGTGAGGCTCGGTGATATCGCTACTGTTAAGCGAGATTATGAGCAAACCGACAGTATTGTTCGATATCAAGGGTTACCTGCGGTCGCACTGATGGTATCCACCGGCCAAAAGGACAACCTGTTTCATATCCATGAAGCCACAAAATCAGTATTGGAATCTTTAGAAACGACATTACCCAAGAAGATGCAGTTAGACGTAATGGCGGATATGTCTCCGTATATTTCCGAGCAATTGGACTTGCTTAGTACCAATGCGTTGCAAGGATTATTAATCGTCTTATTATTATTGGTGCTTTTCTTAGATACTCGGCTGGCCTTTTGGGTCGCTTTAGGTATTCCCATATCCCTGGCTGGTGCCATTACATTGATGGGGTTGCCTTCCCTGGATTACAGCATCAACGATATCACCATATTCGGTATGATTTTGGTGCTGGGGATATTGGTAGATGATGCAGTTGTGGTCGGCGAAAGTATTCACCAGGCGAGGCAAAATACAATTGACACCAAAGAAGCTGCCTGGAAGGGGGTTGAAGCCGTAGCCGTGCCCACAGTTTTTGGCGTATTGACTACAATCGCGGCCTTCTCACCGATGCTATGGATTGAAAATGAGCTGGCAAAGGTATTGTCAGGATTCTCTGCTGTAGTGATATTTGCACTGATATTTTCGTTAATTGAAAGCAAACTTATCTTACCCGCGCATTTGAGCTACCCAAACACGCGCACTCAAACTAAAGGTATAATAAGGCGATGGATTGAGATTGCCAGGGAGAAATGTAACCGTTTATTAAGTCAATTTTCGGATAAGATCTATCTTCCGCTTTTGTCATGGAGCCTGGAAAACCGGAAAACGAGCATCACTCTGTTTGTTACCTTTTTGCTGCTGGCCTATGGGGCTATGTTTAAGGGGCATATCGCTTCAGTATTTTTCCCCGAAATTCCAGGACGCTATGCCACGGTTAAAGTAACCATGCAGCATGGTGCTGCAAATACTTTAGCGGAGCGTAATACCGATCAACTTGAAGATGCTATCAAACGCACTGCAAATAGTTTGCAACAGGAATATGGACTTCCGGAGTCACCTGTTAGCAAGTATATCGTGTCCAAAGACGACACCAAGACTATAGAATTGACAGCGGAGTTGACACATAACGCCCTGGCTAAAGTAGCGAGCAACCGCTTTTTAGAGGAACTGCGGCTGCAAACAGGTATCCTGGAGGGTAGTTATGCAGTGAAGTTTAGCCTTACGGAAGAGCCGGCGGGCGATACTGCCATTGCGGTTTCTGCCAGCAGCCGGGATCAGGCGAAACAGGTGGCTGACCGTCTCAAGTCTTCACTGGCAGAGTTATCTGGTGTGAATGATGTATACGATGATAGCCAACTTGCTAAAAGGCAGCTGAAAGTCACGGTAAATGAGCGCGGAGCCAGCCTGGGTATTGATCAAAGCCACTTGGCTGCGCTGATAGGAGGAGCGTTCGGTCAAATTGAGATACATCGCCTGCTGGATAGAGGTGAGGAAACTTTGGTGTTGGCTCGTTTTCCACAAACGCAGACTAAAACAATTGAGCAGTTAAAAGCTACTCCTATTAGCCTGGATCATGACAGCTATGTAAGCTTAGGTGAAATTGCACAGCTTAAGTATGAGCACGAGCCTGAGGTTATTTATCGGCGTAATCGCGATGAAGTGGTCAGTATCTACTGGCGTCAGAATCGTTCTGTCAGTTCACCGGAAAAAACCTGGGAGCGGCTAAAAGAAGAGCTGGTGCCAGAACTGGAGCGCCTCTATCCGGGTGTCCAAATTAAAGCCGTTGGTGAATTCGCCGAAATAGTAGAAGTACAGGCTGGATTTAAAAAGTCCATGTTGCTGACGCTTTTACTTATCTATGTTTTGTTGGCGATACCCTTAAAATCCTATTGGCAACCCTTGATTATTATGTCGGTGATTCCAATGGGCTTTGCAGGGGCAATTATTGGGCATGGCCTGCTGGGCTTCCCAGTAAGCCTATTATCCTTATTTGGAATGATGGCAATGACTGGGGTAGTGATTAATGATTCCCTAGTGTTAATGAGCAGATTTAATCAGCTCTACGAGCAGGGCGTACCAGTAAAAACAGCGCTACTTCAAGCTGGAAAAAGTCGCGTAAGGGCAATTTTCCTAACCACGGTGACCACTATCTGTGGGTTGTTACCATTATTAGCTGAGACCAGTGAGCAAGCCCAATATTTAAAGCCAGCGGCTATATCTTTGGTGTTTGGGGAGCTATTTGCTACACCAATTACCTTGATCTTGATCCCTCTATTGCTTTCTTTTACACGGTGCAAAACAACTTCGAACATCGATAGTAATTCTTATCCTGAGCAGGTCTTGCTTAGGTAACAAATGCTGTAAGTTTCAGTTTATTAGTGAACGTTTAGAGGGGGTTCCACTAAACGTTCATGTAATTGTCACTAAAATCCCAGCGCTTTTATGTAGTCCGTTAGGCTGTTTACCTGTGAATGCCGTACGAATAGGCTGTTGAATCGAAGTGTAACCAGTGTTTTCAAGAATCTTGGCGTTATTGGCACGGACAGGATAGAAATCCATATGAGCTATACTGGCCGCAAGAGATCTTCCATCTGATAATCGAAAGTATTGTCTTGAAGATAACGCAGGGCCAAATTCTCAACGACCGCCAGTGCCCATTTCTTTCTTGATCCGCACATAAATCTCTTCACGGTGAACGGCTAGGGACTTAGGTGCATGTATTCCTATCTTTACCTGATTACCTTTAACTTCCAAGACTGTGACAGTTACATTTGTTCCGATTCTTAGATTTTCGCCAGTCCGGCGCTTCAAGATTAACATATTCAATTCCTACTGAGGCTCAAGCAGTGGGTCGGCATTCCGCAATGGGGAAGCTTTGAAAGTCGTGTTTGCAGGAAATGTGAGGTGGGGCACGAGAACGGTAGGGGCAAAAGAAGAAAAGGCGGGCGCTACGCTCCCAGAGCTTGGGGAATCGCTCCAAGCTGCTGAATGTACTCGACTTTATTGAAGACGAGCGGGTTTCTAGCGTACTATGCATATAGCCACTTTGATACTCTGAATATCAATTTGGTTAGCTGGCCCCTGGTGTTGGTAGCACCCTGGGTCAGCGCCTTTTACTTACTCTTACGGCACGCTACTGTTCTCCTATAAGGAAATGGATCATTTGGAAAGGTTTTGGGCTTTTTAATCTTGAGCTATGTGCCGATTGAAGCTCGCTCAGTTACAACCCAAAATACCGATAAATATCTACCAATTCTACGCAGCTTTGACACTAAAACAAACTTAATAAAATCCATTAAGATCATTTTCGTGCCTATATTTTGGTTCTCGTGTAGGGAATCTTAAATTTTCTTTTAAGGATTACAGGTTAACTTGATACTTTTATTGGTTTCAGCTTTAGAGCTCAAAATTAAATTTACCAATATTGATCGTTTGTTGGCGATATTGAAGAATACCGGTACTGAAAGTGATTTTACGTATAAAGTTGGCTTTTGAGCCTCCACTTAAACGACGAAGCGATAACTTACAACAAAGCTGCAGTTTCGCCCCTTCGATACTCTGTGCCAGAGTATCAAGCCGAGTTCTGAGCTGCTGGCTAACGTTAATACGTAGGTTCCTTTAATTGAAAAAAGGTTTGCTGTTATTTGTCGAGCAATAGTAATAGAAATACCTGAAAAATCGTGGCGAATATGCCTTGGGAAAGGATACTAAGCGTTGATTTAGGTTAGCGGTTTTATCGCTCGTTCGATTTCCCTCGCTATGGCTAGAAGTGTTAAGTCTGCGCCGGGCACTCCATCCAGTTCCAGCCCTACCGGTAAGCCATTATTGCCTCGCCCAATGGGGATGCTTATTCCCGGAGCACCGGTGACTGCTGCTATGACATTGTTGTGTATCAGCGTATCCAGAGTCGGAACCATTTTTCCGTTCAGTTCCAGTTGGTTAGATGACGTGCTAATGGGTTGAGCCTCAATTGGTGCAGTTGGGAATACAATCGCGTCTAGTTGGTGCTGCTGGATGATTTTCAGGTAGCTGTCGCGCACTCCAGGCACCTTATTTAAAGCGCTCTGATAGTCGGCAGTTGATGGTGCGTTGGGGCCCAGTACCGACTCCTGATAGACAGCCTTTACATCTTTACTTTTGATCATTGTAACCAACTCAGCTAGTTGGGTGTTAGGCTGGTAGCTCGCCAGGAATTGGGTCATAGCGGTTTTCATTTGATGAAATCCAATAGGAAACCCTACATCAAGAACTGCGCTTACTAACGAGGATAAGTCGACTTCTATTAAGGTAGTTCCCGCGTAGTTAAGGGAATGTAACGCAGCTTTAAAAGCTTGGTATACACCTGGTGAGAGATTATCAAATAGCGGGTGGGCAAGTCCCAGGCGCAGCTGATTGAGTGGCTTTGCCTGGGGTAGGGCAGCTCCTGTTAATATCTCAAACAGATAGGCGGTATCCTCTACGTTGGCGGCCATGGGGCCTGGGGTATCAAACGCTGGTACAGAGGGCACTATGCCCTCGGTGCTGAGGCAGCCAGTGGATGGTCGAAAGCCCACAATTCCTGTGAGGGCTGCTGGCAGCCTGATTGAACCGGCGGTATCCGTGCCCAGGCCTGCTGATACGACCCCGGCGGCAATGGCTGCTGCGGTTCCCCCGGATGAACCACCTGGAAAGCAGGATTTGTCCCAAGGATTTCTGACAGCGCCATAGGCGGCGTTATTAGAGGTTACGCCGAAGGCGAGTTCGTGCAAATTGGTTTTTCCAATGACGATAGCTCCGGCCTTCTCTAGACTCTCAATTATTGGGGCAGAACTCTTGGCCTTGAAGTTCATACCAGGCGTGCCCGCAGTAGTTTGCATACCTCTCACATTGATATTGTCTTTGACGACGATGGGAATACCAGCAAGAGGCCTGTTATTGCTGCCTTCTTTCAGTTCGTTATCAATGCGCTGTGCTTTCTGTAATGCGCCCTGCCTATCCAGGCAGATAAAAGCATCCAGCTCTGAGTGGGCAACCGCATTATCGCAGGCTTCTTCAATTAAGGATGTCGCTGTGATCTTTCTTTTACGGACCAACTCTGAGAGCTGGCGTAGAGACATTGTCATGGTTTGGCTTACTGGCAGCTACTAGTTACCCTGGATATTAGAGTATCCACGGTGGAGTATTAGCGTAAGCACCATTTTCACTGGAAATAATTCTTCTCTCGAAAACAAACGCCGCGCACTTAGTAGAGTAATTAATGGAAAAAGTTTGACTGTTTTTCCATCTATCCTTGCGCTTCTCCAGGGGCAAAACTTAATCGTTCAATTGATGAAGTTTCTTGAGAAGTATTATCACAGGTAAAGCCAAAGCTTTGTTCCAGAATGGGCTGCAATTGCTCATCAGGAATATAACCCCTTAGCCAGCGCAGCGGCTTGCCGTTAGGTGCTACCAGCAAGCTAAAGGGAGTGCCGGGAATATCGCCCAGCGCTTGGCGGAGTTGGCGGCTCGCTTGTAACGTAGGAAATTCCGGGCGCAACTTTCGATACTCAGCCAGTAGTGCTTTGCGCGATCCGTTGATACCCAGGCCGATAGGTTGGAACTGTTGTGAGCACGTGTGCAATAGTCGGTTGAGCGCGCGAACCTGGCGAAAACACCAGGGGCAGTTGGGTTCTACCAGTACCATCAGGCTTGGCTTGTTTTTGAAGTGCTGCAAGTTGATACGCTCAGGCCCGGCGAGGCTGCGCAGTTCAAAATCGTATAAGGAAATGGGAGCTTCTGCCGCGCCAGTGGACGCGAACAGAAGTGTGAGAAGTGCAAGCCAGACTCGCATTACAGGTTCCAGTCGAAGCCCAGGTAGAATTCACGGCCGCGCAGGGGGCCATAGATATAGGCTACGTCGTAGGCACCACTGGCATCCCAGAATAGCGGTGTCTCTCCTTCCTCGACCTGGGTGTAATCCGTCAGGTTATTGCTACCTAGGTACAGGCTGAGGTTTTCACTGACATCAAACGTTAATTTCAAATCCAGTGTCCAATAGGCGTCTGCGTTTGTGCTCTTAAGTGTGGAATCGCCCAGCTGGTTAAAGCCTTCGTAGCCAAATTCAGCCAGGTCACGAGATCCGATCCAGGTGGCGCTGGCGTATAGCATCCAGTAATCGGCTTTGTAATCCAGATTGAATAGCGCACGTTGCTCCACTGGGGCAATGGCAAAGGATTCCCGGAAAACATCATCGTAGTCGTAGGTCTCCAGAGTGCCGCCGATGGAAAGATTGTCGTTCAGTGCATAGCTGAGAGTAATGTCGGCGGCACCTACTGAGGCGTTTTCCTGCATTTGGGTAAGCAGCGGTACCCCGTCCTCGGTTTCACTTAATGCGGCGAGGTTATCTACCTCGGTAAATGCCAATGACAGGGTGCTGTTAAGGCGCTCTCCTTCGAAGCTCAGCGCATAAGTTGCAGATAGAGATTTCTCCAGGCTTTCAATTTCAATGGCGAAGCCGTCTCCAGCATCAAGGATGCCGTGATCTGTTTCGAAGAAAGAAAGGGGGGCTCGGTAACCGCGCCCCAGTGCTACCCGGGAGGTCCACTGATCATAGTGGAGATAGCGCAGGTCTATGCGTGGGGCCACCACGGTTTCATCGATTTCAGTGCCAAGTTTTTGCTCGGCGACGAAATCGGCTTTGGCATTATCCAGGCGTATGGCCAGTGCCACTTCGAGGTCTGGTGAAACTGTCCAGGTATCCTGCAGGTAAAGGCCGGTAGTTTGGTAGTCGAAACTATCTTCGATGTAGTTGCCGCTTTCCTCTCCTGCAGCAGAGTCGGAGCGCATGGATTCATCGCGAAGGTCGAGACCAAACGTCAGCATATGCTGGTCATTCAGGATCAGGTTATTGCGCAGGTCGAAGTAATTGAGCGTGTCGGTAGCGCTGTAGTCGAACCCCTCGTAAAAGGAGTCCTGTTTATGCTCAGACCAGGCAACTGTCAGCAAAGTGTTATAGGACTCGTTAAATTCGTGTAGCCAGCTGCCGGAAATTTCACTGCGGGTGGTGGCGATCCATTCGGTGGTTTCCCAGGGTTTACCGATATATTGTTGTTGCACATCGTCGTCGACAAATAAGTGGCCAGACTCCACACCATCGTATCCGTGCAAGACTGAGCCAATGCTGTCTCCCTGGGGTCCACCAAAAATATTGGAGTCGGTGTATGCCGTGCGAAGGATCAGGTTGTCCCTTTCGCTCAGGTCTTGCGAGAGACGCACCACGTAACTGGTATTTTCCTGTAACGGTGCTTCGCTGACGCCGTTATCATCGTTGTCCATCTGGTGATGTTTGTCATCCTGGATGACCAGCGATGTGCGGGTACGTTCATCATCGCTTAGATAGCCTGCCATCAAGCCAAGAAAATAACTGTCGTTGTCCTCCATGGAGGCATTTATATTGACGCCAGTTTCTTCTAACTCCTTGGAAATCACATTGATGGTTCCGCCGATTGCTTCGGGTGCCAGCAGTGATGCGCCAGCACCGCGGGCCACTTCGATACGTGAGATGCCGGTGGTGGCCAGTGCATCTACCGCGTAGTAGCCAGCCATCATGGTGTGCAAGGGAACGCCGTCGGTGAGGATGGTGGAGTGCTCCCCACGCATACCATTCAGCATTATCCGCTTAACCCCGCACATAGAACACTCATTGGAAACCCGTACACCGGGGGAATTCTCAATGGCATCCGTCAGGTTTACCGCTTGTAGGGACTTGATCAGGCTCTCGTCTACGACTTCAGTCTTTTGTATGGCATCCAAAAGGGCGCCGCGCTCATATAGACGTTGGCGTACACCCACTACCACGGTTTCTTCCATTACGGAGGATTGGGACTGGCCGGTAGCGTTGTCGCTGGTAAAAGAGGCAGGGATTGCTGCGGTTAGGGCGAGTGCTATCAAGCTTTTGCGAAACATGAGGGGTAATTTCCCGGGAATTAACTTCTCCTACATGATAATGTTTCTCATTCGTGTTTCAAGTGGGCAAAGGTGGTAGTTTTCTACGATGCAGGGCTTATATGGCTGGGTACCTAATCCGGCCAAGCCAGGAAGTATGCTTTTAGTACTTGTGGGAAAGAAAGTAACCTGGGACACACCGGTATGGTGAATAGGTAGAGCATCTCGACCTTGATATTGAAATTGCCTCAAAAGCGATAGCGATTTAGGTCTCCTGAATATTAAGTCTTCAGGAAAGTATAAGAGCCATCAGAAAGACTTAAAGAGTCGATGAGCCAGGGAAAACGGACTTCCCTATAAAAAATGGAGAGCAGGGCTCTCCATTCTATTGAGTTGGACGTGAGTTACTGCTACTCAGTTAGTTGGCACTATTTGAGTGGTAAATCATCGCTTGCCATACATTTTGCTTGCCACCTCCGTAATTATCATAGGTGGGATTTTTGATGTAAGACCAAGCCACTTTACCGTTGCCAAGGAAAACGGGTTCATCAAGGCCGCCCCAGCCATACTTTGTCAGTTTGACTGGGCCTTGCAATACGTTAAGGTCTGCGTCAATTTCCATAACATAGTACGCTTTAGGGACCAGCATACGCATTGCACCATTTTTAGCAGAGCTGCGATTGTATGACAGGTTATCGGAGATACATTGGAATTGAGCGTAACCAAACAGGTAGCGGCCATTTTTCAAGTCGATAAGTTGCGGATCGCTGATTTGACAGTCAGGCTCTTCTACTAACCATTTAAACCCTTCACCTTCAATACTTCCGTTACCATCCACTTTGGCAATACCAATACGGGTTAACGAGGAGGAGTCCAGAGCATCACCACTGCGCAGGCCTTGCCTGGAAATGGTTGGATTGCTGCTGCTCGACATATAGGAAAAGAAGCAGTTGGTGTTATCGGAGCACTGCTCGTCAAAGGGGCCGCCACTACTTGTATCAATACCGTATTCGCTTTGCAGGAAGCGATTCATTTCCGCGTCATCAATATATTTGGGGGAGACGATAAGGGACAGGTTGGTGTCCTCATCTACCGGGATTACTGTGTGGCCACCACCATTTGAGAAAAACGCATTATCCGAAGGCACAAGATAGTTGTAGTTGCCTTCAAAACTACTAGTAGAGGATGTGTCCTCCATCTTGATAGCAATTGTATTTAATCCGCGTGCTTTATAATATTTGCCACCATCGCTGGTGCAAATTGCTCCATATTTTTCATTACCGGGATTATAGAATGCCCGGATATTTAGTACGTGGCCATAGCCGCACAGCCAATACCAACCCCGATTGTTACTACCGCTCATGTTTAGGGACCAATTATCACGATCGATAATAGTCATTCCCGCGGAATAGTGGGAGCCACCATAGCTGCCGTCAAAAACCCGAGCCGTTACAGAGAAGGCATAGCTGGTGCGGCCTTTGCTATCAGATTCGACATAGATAAGCTCCTGGGCACCTGCGTGTCCACCACCATGCATCTTGTTTACCACATAGGCGGCGGGCTTTTCGCTGAGGGCTTTGTTATCCCACTCCATTAGCCAGATTTGGTCGTTGTATTTATAGCCTTTCTCGCGAATATACTCGACCATCGCATTATAATCTGTCTCTGAGAGCTGGCTGACGATGTAGGCCATCTCCTCCTGCATCTCGTTACCTTTAATGGTCTTAAAGGATGGAGAATCACCAAAATCGGTATCGGGGAAGTTGGTTTTCAACCCGGGCAGGAAGTCCTCAAATTTCAGCGTAGGATGATCGGTAAAGTAGCCGATATATTGACTGTGGTTGGTAGATATCATCAGGCCGATATCCCTTTCAATACGGGCATCAATCGGGCTGATATTGTCCTCCATTTTCATCCAGTCGCTACCGTATTGCTCTACCAGGTCACCTTGTACCTCGTAGCGCTCGTTTGCTCGGTATTCTGTGTTGCATAGAACTGCGACCCGGGAGCAATCAGCACTGGCCGAAATACCGTGTGACTCATAACACTGCTTTAGTATTGTGGTATTGCCGGTTTGATCGAAGCTCGAAGTCTCGGGGTTATATTGCAGCTCGTAAACTGTGCCATAGGTGACTTCATCATCTCCGCTGCCTTCGCTGATAGTCTTGGAGACAAACATACGAGGCTTATCGGTATCGGTTGCACAAGCCGCGGTGTAGCTTCGCATGGGGACTGACTTCAGGTTATCGTCCTGGGTGCTATCTGTTCTGGAGATATAGTGTGGTAGTCCGTGAACTTCTTTAGCGTTGGGTTGACCATTTGGCAGGGTGATATCCCGAGAAGTAATCCGGGCAAAGCCCAGGTCTGCAGTTTCAATATCGCCTACGATAACCGTGCCAGGTTCATTGTCTGGAAGTGGTGTGGTGTTACCTGACCCACTACCGCCCGTGCCACTGCCATCTGTGCCACCTCCTGAGCCCTGACCACTACCATCTCCCCCGGTGGATGGAGCCGGGTCGGAATCCGAATCTGAAGAGGAGCCCCCACCGCCACCGCATGAAGCCAATACGACAGTAAATGCCAGTGCTAAAAGTTTCTTGCTGAATAACTTATCCATAATTTGCCTGAAGATGCGTTACCTAAAGTGAATGCACATTTTGCATTCGTTGATTGACTCATTGTTTTTGACCGAAAAATTACGGGCATCATTTTAGTTTTCTTTAATAACTTTTCTGTGCAGTACTTAATATATTTCCTACTTTGTCATGCCTCCGGAGTGTAATTGGAAACCAATTTAGTCAGCTTCCTGATGACTTTCCCTTGATCATATTCGGTAATTTCTAGATGCCTGCTTGATGAGCGCCTATGAGGTAAGCATTCAGGGGGCTGAGATGGCAGGATTGGCTTCACTATGGTTTGAAAGCTGCTTAGATACTCTATCGACAGATATAGCCGTTACTTATGCTTATTGATCCTACCCATCAACAACGGACACACTACTAAGCGACTAGTTGTTCCTCAAACGCCTCAGGGCTGAGATAGCCATTGGCGCTGTGTAGGCGATTTCGATTGTAGTCTATCTCTATATACTCAAATACGGTTTCTCTCATGAGGCGCCTTGTAGGAAAGCGGTTACCATGGATTGCTTCTACTTTAAGTGAGTGGAAGAATGTTTCTGCACAAGCGTTATCATAGCAATTACCTTTGGCGCTCATGCTGCACCGCAGATCATACGCTGTAATTAAAGATTGATAATCTTTAGAGCAATACTGGCTTCCCCTGTCTGTATGCACGATAACATTCGTAGGTTTCTTACGTCGCCATAAAGCCATTTGAAGGGCGTCACAGACCAATGTAGCCGTCATCGTTTCTGACATCGCCCAACCAATAACCAGCCGACTATATAGGTCTATCACTACAGCCAGATATAACCAACCTTCTTCCGTTCGTAGGTAGGTAATATCCCCAGCCCATTTCTGATTCGGCGCTTCAGCATTAAAGTTCTGCTCGAGCAAATTTGGAGCTACTGGCAGACCATGTTTTGAGTAGGTTGTGGCTTTATATCTCCTGCCTGCTTTAGCCCGTAGGCCCTGTCGATGCATGCTGGCAGCAATTGTTTTCTGGTTATATTTACTCCCCTCACTGGCCAACTCCTTCGTCAGACGAGGGGCGCCGCTACGTTCTTTGCTGGCTATAAAGCGCTGCTGTACCAAGCTATCGAGCTGCATTCGGTACTGCTGGTACTTGGATTGGTCAGCCGATCTTGACACCCAGTTATAAAAGCCACTGCGAGATACGCCCAATACCTTGGCCATCGCTTTGATGCTGAATTCATGCCTGTGCTTTTGCATGAAGGCGTACCTCATTTCAGGCTCTTTGCAAAGTACGCTGCGGCCTTTTTTAAGATCGCCAGCTCCTCTGCCTGCTCAGCCAGCTGCCGCTTAAGTCGAGCATTTTCTGTCGCCAGCTCTCTCTCGGCATCCCCTCGGCTCTGATGTAACTGAGCCTTACTTCGCCATCCGTAAATCTGGGAAGGATGCAACCCAAGCTGTTTAGCGGCAACGCTTACCCCGACCTTGAGCGCCAGTGCCAGAGCATCTTTTCTATACTCATCTGAGTATTGTTTACGAGTGGTTTTGGTTGGTTTACTTGATCTTGTCATAGGGCACCTCTGCTGCGTAGTTTATCGCTTAAGAGAGTGTCCGTCGTTGGTGGGTAGGATCATATCCCTGGTATCAGCAGGGGAAATCAGGGGCCAGTCTCAGTTGATGTTTGATATTTGCTTTGATGGGGGAGGGGCCTGCCTGAGGACATCGGCCATCCTTATAGAAGAAAGTAACTATCAGCCGGGTAGAGATACAGCACGTAAAATAGGCCGATTAGCTGTTGGGGGAGGTGAGCTGACCTGGCAATCAGTTATGGCTTTCCTCCCTGTATCCTGCCTGAGGGGGTGTCTGGTGTGTGGCGACTAGCAAATTGGTCCAGTACAGAAGCTACTAACACAAACCCTGGAGCGCGACAGAACTTGGATTCTGCCACGCACCCGATTTAAGTGGCCCCGGGGGAAGGTAACCCCAAAAGCCGAGTATAGGTAAGAGGAAGCGAACCAAATGTGGCTATTTTAGAATGCCAATTTGCTTCAGAAATCCATATTTATCCCATGTGACCCAGGTCTCAACGATTTTTCCGTTCTCAATCTTTACGAATTCCACAGCGTCCCAAGTGATTGTTTTATTGGTTGGAGTCTCACCCATAAATGAACCAACATGTTTGGCGCTGATCATCACATGAGTAGCGACCATGTCTCCTTCTGCTACCTGCTTAGTATTAAGCAGTTTCATATCTTTGAATGCAGCACGGAATTTAGTAACTTCAGCCTCGAATTCCTTTAAGTTACGTTTTTGTGGGCCAACTTCGGTGCTAACGGATGAGTCAAGATTATTCACATAATTTGAGGCAAAAATCGTTGTCAGATCAGCTTTTGAATCACTTTTCCAGATTTCAATCGCGTGCATTGCGATTTTTTTATTGTCTTGCAGGTTGTTAGGTTGCGCGATAACGCTACCGGTAATTCCAGTTAGGAAAATACATATCGACAAAATTACGGAGAATGAGCGTTTAGACATTGAAAATACTCCCAGGTATTAAAAAGCCAATTGATAGTAAACATGTCCACATATATTGATATTTCTATATCAACATACTGAGCCTTTCCATGGCGTTTAATTCATTTAGAGAAGGGGAACATCCGTTATCAGCAGATCTGAGGCGCAAATTCACACAAAAATCCCAGTACCTTGTGGCGTGGAATGTTGCGTGTATTGTGAGCATCTTGATAGCAGTTTAGGCCCTTGCCGTGAAAAACTACCAGGAATATTTCTGTTAGGAAGTTCTTAAATAAGAAACAAGTTTTCTATTAAATCCAGTCATAACTGGATGGTTTGATTTCCAGGTGTAGGATTTGCTGTGGTTTTACTAAATGTAAGGTGGCAGGTGCAGCTTAATTGGCAAGGGTTACTAGTCGTTATTTCACTATGAGGTGTGGACATACAGGCTATTTTGGTCTGATCGCTAAATGAACTCAATTGTGGTTACTCTCCACCATGTTGTGGGCAGAGAGTAACCAAGATAGAGGTTAACTATTCATCGCAAGGGATTATTTGTACATTCAAAAGTAGTTCTGCCCCTACATCCGCAGCGCGCAAAGAAAATAGGCTGTCAGCACCAATCACAGTTGCCGCGGTATCTGCTCTGGCAATGAGGGCTTCTCCATCGCAGCCAGAGTAATAGACAAATGGTGGGCGATCATTTAAAAGGAAATTCTCGAATTCCGAGCTATTCCAGTTATTATCATGGCTGGGGCCCTGATTGCCTGAGAAGAAGTATTCACGGTGGAAGTTGATAAGCGATCCTGGAGCAGAGTAAACCGTGCCACGCCAATCAATATCCAGGATTCCAACTGAAAAACCAGGCTCAACACTCAAAGGGATTGCGAGATTGCAATCAGAGTTTGCAACTGGATTTGCTGAGTTAGTAATAGCACTGTAGCTGCTAAATAGAATGGCAATATTTTTATTGTCATCTGTTGCTGTAGCCGCTACTGATCCTACAGGGCAGCCAGTGCCGTTTACAGCGATCTCGCCGATTTCAATTTGCTGGCCGTCAATCATAATTGACTTTGCCAGAAGCGGTCCGGAAAAAATTGCGCAAAACGCGAAGGTTACAAGTTTGTTAAACATCTATGTTCTCCATTTCCTGGTTAATAAAAATATACAGTACTTCAGTGAGTCAGATGTATGTTGCTTAAATAAATGGCCTTTTGTTGTGATTTGTCCTGGTTGCCTCAGATGCTTTACACTCTAAAATTAAAATTACCGATGTCAACAACTTATAATGGACACGTTTAGGTGGTGGGTTAACTTTGATTATGTTTGCGTATGGCATCACGAATTGACTCAGGAATAATCTACTAACGGGGGGTGTCTAATAAGAATTTGTCTGTAGTGTATATAACACTAATGTATGGATCTTTGATGACAAAAATAAAAAGAATGTAATAACATTTGAGTTGTTTTTTATGAGGCATCCGCCTCCGATTATCAGTTGTGTTTTAGGTTTGCCTTTAGGAAAGGTAATTCCGAGTTTGCCTTTGCTGCTGGATATCTTATAGGTTGATATTTCCTGATGTTGCAACAACTACCTAGGTATTCTCTACTTGATAGGTCTTTAAAATAGTGAAGGAGTAAAGTGAAAATTTTTTGCTTTGGGTAAGCAGCCTAAATTATATTTAGTAATAAGCTATTTCTATTCCAGCATCTTGGGATACTTCTGTTTTGTACAGATTGTAGTCTGCTTACCTGTAACTATAATTCGAGCCTGTTGATACTCTTTATGTCATGTCGAGTATATGTTTATGGGTTTGAAGCCATTTTCCCGAGAGCTCGGACCTCAAGAAGCTCTTTTCTGCGAGATGACCAGGCAGTCTCATGGTGGGCTACAACTCATCTCATTTATAAAGGTCTGTGAGCCCCTGAGAGTAGAACCTTTGCGTAAGGGCTTGGCATACTTGCATCAACGTCATCCTCTCCTACGTGCTCGTGTACAAAGGGGGGAGAAACTTTGCTGGGTCTGTGACGTCGATTTTAAGGATATTCCTCTGCAGATATGCCGTGTTGATAAACCTCTAAATTTAGAGAGTGAGTTTATTCATCACGGAATGAATTGTTTGGATAGTGAAAAATATGTATATAGTTTAACTTTTTATCTTGATCAAGACGGACTAGTAGAGTGGATTTCTGTCCTCAATGTACATTCAGTGATGGACGGAAGATCAATAATGACTCTATTTTCTGATTTAGATAAATATCTTCGGAACGAAAAAAAAGATAGATTCCAATCTCTTCCCCTTCTAGAGAGTATTGCAAGCCGACTGGAGGCAGCTGGATACTCTGGAGAGAATGAGGTGGAGCATAAAAATAAGGGTAATTTTCAATGGGCGGTAGAAAAAGAGGCTCCACCATCTGAGCGAACAGCCTGCGCAATATCATACCTGATGCCATTAGAGGCTATCAGATTGTTGGCAGAAATTGGTAAAAAAAATCAGGTAAAATTAACAGCAATTTTCTGTGCCGTCGCTGCGATTGCAGCGCGAGTGGTGCCCGTATATAAGAATTTAACGGAAATAATTTTAGCACTGGATGCTCGCGGGTTTTGCAGCCCTAATATACCCCTTGATCATATTGGCTCATTTTCTGAAACGACAAGTTTGCAACTTCCTTCGAATATTGAATCGACTAATGTTATTGATATTGCCAAAATTTTTCAGGAACAGATTGATTCAGTTTTACTTAAGCAAAGTCCACTGACAAAAAATCTGAGATCGGATTACAAGATGGAAGATATAATCCGCATGGCTGCGGAAATTACAGCTCCTCAAAATTCATTTTCTGCTGGTATAGTTGTCTCGAACGTAGGTGATATGACTCGTATGGCAGAAAAAATTAAGTATTTTGAGATCAGGGAGGGAATGGTTACACAAACCAATGGTATAAATCCGATTATGGTTATAAATTACACGACATTCCGAAATTCGGTTTTTGTATTTGGGTATTGTGAGCCTTTAATAAGTAGGTGCAGTATCTCCATGTATGCCAATGAGTATATGGATATCATAAAAAAAATGACCTGGGATATTTGAATTCAATTACGGCTTTAGAAGGTGGGATGTTTAGTGGTTAATATCTAAGAAATCTCTCAAAATGGAAAATTATGGATAGTTTTTCTGGTAAACGCAAGGAAATATAGTACCTGGAATTCTATAGTTGATGAGTTTTAGAAAGCCTCGGGGTTTCCGAGGCCTCCTTTTAACTTATAAACTGGAAAGGGTTTAGGGGGCTATGTCAGTTGTCATAATTCCCCCTAAGTCAGTGAAATACAAGTTACTAATAGGGTGGCTTAGCGCCAAACTCCCCATTGCCCAGTTGTGCCAGGTTCCTCGCCCCTTGTCCACCAGCCAGCAGTCCAGGTTTTACCGTCGTGCGTTACAGTGTCACCGGCAGTGTAGACTTGATTGCTATCCCATGCCTGATCAGTTGGGTCCGTTGGATCAGTGGGGTCAGTGGGGTCAGTGGGAGTTGAGGGTTCAACTACAAAAGAGTAGACCTCATCATCTGTCGCAGAGTCACCGCTTACGGTTAGCTTGAAGCTTAACTCATGGCGTGCATTTGTCAGGCTTGACGTATCAATAACCAGCGCACCACTAGGTCCAGTTGCAGTTTCAACAGGGCTTCCACTTACCTGTGACCATTCGGTATCAGTGATATTTCCTGTGCTTTCTCCCGGTGAGAGCACCAGTAAATCCCCGTGTTCCACCTTGGCTATGTCGAGAGGTTTTAAAACCTTAGGCGTGATAGCGGCTATTAACTCACTTCCATTGCTCGTGATAGTGAACTCGCCGGAAGCACGTGAATCTTTGGAGTTGAAGTAGTTTCCATGTAAATCACCCTGGAAATACATGTAGTGATTCATCTCCTCATGCCAGCGGCCAATAAAGACATTTCCATTGTGATTTGATTGATACCAACCGGTAACCTGAGAGGCCAGCAGTCTATCCCAATCATTTTTATTGTCTTCGGTAATTGCCAGTGAGAATGATGAATGTTCCTCTCCATTTTTATTGAATACTGTATAATTTACTGTGTCACCGACTTCAACTGAGTCTAAATTAACTTCTTGAGGAATAAAGGTGTTGCCTTGGATAAGGTATGGCTGACCATCATCGGGGTCTGGCTCAGTGGGGGGCTCAACGTCACCATTTACAATGGTGATGTCACTACAGTTATAGAAGCCTTCTCCAGCTGCGTCTTCTCGCTGCCAGCGTACAAATAAAATTGCATCGCCGACCCTGTCTTGGGGGATAGTAACATTCATGCGATATTGACCATTCACGACAGGTACATCGCCAACTTCCTGAATAAGTTCCAGGTCATCCCAGGCCAGAGATTTTGACAGATCAGCATTAGGTTTCGTTAAATAAAACTCCCAGAATGAAGGGTTGTGCGGGGCTGTTGCAGTGAATACATATTCGAATGTTCCCGCGTTGACTTCAACCCGAGTCCAGCCTTCAGTTGCTGCACCCATGCCCTTTTTTTGTGGGTCATTGGCATAGCAGAGAGTCCCATCGGGGATAGCACTTTTTACAGCAGAAAAGTTATTGTAGTCAGGTATGTTAATTGAGAATTCATTGTGCTGCTGGAAGGGGTAAGACCCAGAGATAGATTTAGCTTGTGCACAAGCGGGATTTGGTGGTGTCCCAGACCATATATTACCCTGGTCATAGCAGATTTTTTGCCTGGCCTTAGGGTATTCAGACCAGCCATGAGCTTGCACCTGCAGACTGAAAGGTATCAGTAGTATTGTTGCAAAGGCACATTTCGTTCTTAATTGCATAAAATTACTCCTGGTTTCTATTATTTTCATGAGCCTTTTTAAGGCTTAAAAAAATTTAAAAATTAATCTATGGCAGTGTTTGAATTGCTGCCTGACATTCTGCATTGCTCAGGAAATCTCAATAATAATGCGCTGATCAAGCCTGAATGGTATTTTAAATGTAATTTCTCGGCATAAACTGTGAAGCATGTTGGTTTTTACGGGCCTGCAATTATTGTTGCTTAGTTATAGGTTCTAACTGAATGACGCCTTTGGCTAAATTTATGAACTCGTTCACTAACGCTAATTGAACAGACCAGTAGTTTTAGCTCGGGTTCCCTTTGGTGGGTAGAGATTCACTTATCCAGTTAAATTTCTTTCTAAATTCTCGGGGGGAAGTATTTAAGGGCGTCTCTGATGTATTGGATTTATTGGCATTTTGTGACAGAGGTAACTGTGGTTTGGGAAGGTAATATGTAAGTAATTGGAATAAAGTTCTGAATTTTTATCTTAAATTAGGACAATGCGAGACAGTGTTCAGTATCGAACAGGAGTTCTTGATTACCAAGGTGGCGGTGCTTGCATTGAATTGAGATTGATCTTTTACCCCTGAAGATTATTAGAGTTGAGGTCTTGCATAAAAATAACTTGACAGTAAGGTTTTTCAGCGAAGCAAGTGTTGATGTCGCATCGGATTGATATGATGGGCTCTCAATAAATGGATTGAAAGTGTTTTTAGCGCCTTTATATGGATCTATAGCGGAATGCTCCAATAAAGCTATCAGAAATTTTCATAACTGCTCTATATGGTCCACTGGAGCTCTGTGCGTTTATATATCTATTTTGCTGTGAGCTTATTGAAATTATTCAAATTTAGTATTATTGATAAAATGTAATTAATATTATTTGTGGTATTTTTCTTCAGTGCTGTCAGATGCTTTCAGTCTCTGGCTGGGTATGTTTGTTGGCATTGAATACTTTTAAACTAAAGGGAATTTATCATGAAGATTATGGTTTCTAATTTAATTAAACCACCTGTATATGCCTCTGTACTGATGTGTGCATTTTTTCAATCCTCTTATGCGCTTGCCGTTGAGTGTGGCGAAACTATTTTTACTCCAACTTTCCTGTTGGAGGAATTGAACTGCCCATTAACAACTGACAGTCCTTATGCGCTAACTGTAGTTGGCCCGACTGGATATTTAAGGATGTTAGGTGGTGGTAAGATAACGTGTGACAACTCTCTCGGTGCTGGTATTGCTGGGGTACGGGTAAAGGGTTTGTCGTCAATTGTAACTGGTGGGGAAATAAACTCTTGCCCAACTGGGGTAATTTTGGAAGGGGTTGGGTCACATACAGTTTTGAATACAAAGATTCTTGACTTCGCGCTTGATGGGGTTGAGGTTGTGAGTAGTTATAATTTCATTTCTGGGGCTAAAATATTGGGACCAGAGGTTGGGGTTTCAGATGATGGGATTTTTATTAAAGAAGGGAGTGATTACAATACTATAAGTAATAATTATATAGATGGCGCCGGAAATGACGGCATCTTGGTTGATGGAGAGTTTGCTGTTATAACACTCAATGAGATAAAAAACAGTGGAAGTGATGGGGTGGAAATTAGTGCAGAAAACACTTCGCTCACTAACAACTTGATAATTCTAAATGACGATGATGGTGTAGACATAGAAACTGGTTTTAATACAATTTCGGGGAACTTTGTTGAGGGGAATAAAGAGGGCGGCATCGATATAGATGCTGCTGTAACTGACAACTTGATAAATCGTAATACTGTTTTAGATAATGCTACTGTAGGAATAGAGGTTTCGAGTAGTGCCACAAATAACACGGTAAAAAATAATACTGCATTGGACAATGGAGAGGATGATTTGGTAGATTTAAGCGAAAATGCAGAATGTACAAATCAATTTAATACTTGGAGTAATAATACAGCAGACACTTCTGATCCGGACTGCCTAAAAGATTTGTAGTTCTTTCAACTCCTCTCTTTATTTTTGCACTGAGAGTAGCAGATAAAGGAGTATCCTTATTGACGGGTATTATTCTGTTTAAGGGTGAGCTACTTATAGTTCGAGGTTGTACCGAGTTAAATAAAGGCCGGTCAAAGACCGGCCTTTATTAGTTGCTTCTGGTTACTTTACTTAGGAGCGAATCAGATAGTCAAAAGCTCCCAGTGCGGCTGTGGCCCCTGCACCCATAGAGATTACAATCTGTTTGTAAGGTACGGTAGTGGCATCACCAGCGGCGTAGACGCCGGGGATGGAGGTTGCTCCGCGCTCGTCGATCACAATCTCACCCATACGGTTCATCTCTATATCGGTTTCCTTAAGGAATTCCGTGTTTGGTACCAGGCCAATCTGTACAAAGACACCGGCCAGATCGAGCTTTTTGCTCTCGCCTGACTCTCGGTCAGTGTAGGCAAGGCCGTTGACCTTGTTGCCATCGCCCAATACTTCAGTGGTTTGTGCATTGACGATAATATCGATATTGCCCATCAGCTGTGCCTTGCGCACTAATACTTCATCTGCACGCAGTTTATCGGCAAATTCTAGTACGGTGACGTGTTCAACGATTCCGGCAAGGTCGATAGCTGCTTCGATACCGGAGTTGCCTCCGCCAATCACTGCTACACGCTTTCCTTTAAAGAAGGGGCCGTCGCAGTGGGGGCAGTAGGCTACGCCCTTGGTACGGTATTCTGCCTCGCCAGGAACGCCCAGCTCTCTCCAGCGTGCACCGGTGGCCAGTATTACTGAGCGGCTGGATAGGGTGGCGCCACTTTGTAGTTCAAGGTCTACCAGCTCGTTGCGCACTAAATTTGCTGCGCGCTGGTCGGTGATAATGTCTACACCGTACTCTTTAACGTGTTGCTCCAGGCTGGCTGCGAGCTTGGGGCCCTCGGTATAAGGTACGGAGATAAAGTTCTCAATACCAACAGTGTCCATCACCTGCCCACCAAAGCGTTCCGCTACTAAGCCTGTGCGAATACCTTTGCGTGCGGCGTAGATAGCAGCCGCGGCACCGGCTGGGCCACCGCCCACAACTAAAACATCATAGGGAGCTTTTTCATTCAGTTCTTCAGTTTTGCGTTCTGCGGAGCCGGTATCCAGTTTGCCGACAATTTCCTCAAGGGACATTCTGCCTTGGCCGAAATGTTCGCCGTTTAGGTAGACCGCAGGTACGGCCATTACATTGCGTTGCTCAACTTCCTTCTGAAACAGGCTGCCATCAATCATCTCGTGAGTGATGTTCGGATTGAGGGAAGCCATCAGATTCAGTGCCTGTACTACATCGGGGCAATTCTGGCAGGACAATGAGATATAGGTTTCAAAGTGAAATACACCTTTCAGGTTGCGCACTTGCTCCAGCAATTCGGGGTCTGCTTTCGATGGGTGGCCGCCAGCTTGCAGTAAAGCCAGCACCAACGAAGTAAACTCATGACCCAAGGGAATACCGGCAAAGCTTACACGGGGTTCTTCTCCGGCAGGGGAGATAGCCATACTTGGGGTGCGCTGGGCTTGGCCTTGCTGCGCAGTAATTTTGCTGGAGAGCCCTGAGATTTCATCGACCAGGGTTTCCAGCTCTTTGGATTTTTTACTATTGTCGGTAGACACACGAATCTCAATCGGCTTGACGATATTCTGCAGGTATGTGTCCAGTTGTTTTTTCAGGTTTGCGTCCAACATCGGTGTGTCCTTTCTCTAACAGTTTCAAGTTTGTTGTGGCCCACCTTTTTGGTGGGCCGGGTCAGAGTTATTCGGGGTTAGATTTTTCCTACCAGATCGAGGGAGGGGGCCAGGGTTTCTTCACCTTCCTTCCACTTGGCCGGGCAGACTTCACCGGGGTGTGCGGCAATGTACTGGGCGGCTTTGATTTTGCGCAGCAGTTCGCTCGCGTCCCGGCCAATTCCTCCGGCAGTGATCTCAACGATCTGGATACGGCCTTCCGGGTCGATCACAAAGGTGCCGCGGTCTGCGATACCTTCTTCCTCAATCATCACACCGAAGTTGCGAGTGATGGTGCCGGTGGGGTCGCCAATCATTGGGTACTGGATCTTGCCGATAGTGTCGGAAGAGTCGTGCCACGCCTTGTGGGTGAAGTGGGTATCGGTGGATACGGAGTAGATCTCAACCCCCAGCTTCTTGAACTCTTCATAGTTGTCCGCCAGGTCACCCAGCTCGGTTGGGCACACAAAGGTGAAGTCGGCAGGGTAGAAGAAGAACACCGCCCACTTGCCCTTTACTTCAGCATCGCTGAGGTCAAAAAAGTCGCCATTCTGGAAAGCCTTGGCGTTAAAAGGCTTCAGTTGGGATTCGATGTAACGTGACATGGATAGCTCCTTACTCATCACTGTCTTGTTGGTCGTTGTCTGGGGAACAGGATCCATACTATCGACTGGGCTATATTGATAGAAATTATTAATATAAATGTCAGTGATAGTTTTTATCAATATATATTGATGGATTGATAGTTGAGGAGGGGTGCTTTATATGTGCCGAAGTGGCTCGGCGACGGAGTAGCAGAAATTATGCGACAGATAAAGCTACGGGTAAGCAGGAAGGAGTGGCGTCAAGGATTGGTGCTCAAAACTAGTAGAAATAGTAGCCAAAAGAGCAATAGTAAAACCCAGTTAGGTCTAATTGTATTGGGCATTTAAGCGAGGGCAACCTAGGCTAAATTAATGAGTTCCATATGCGATTATATGGAGGTTTATTTGGGGGATAAAGTAAATGTAGATGACCATGCTTTTCTGAGGTTGATAGTTTTGAGATGAGTGAGGGTAAGATGAATCTACCACTTAATGTTCCAGATTTAGGGGAAATACTAAGAAAGGATAAATATTTATATCTAAGGTCGGATTCAAATCCACTTACTCAGGATAAGCTAAAGGAAATAAACTCCATTGCAGGCAACCTGGACTATGAAGAGGTTTTAGATGGCGATGCAGGTGATAAACATAACCTGTTAGTCGGAAGGCTCAGGAATGATATTGGCCTTCCTGAAGATAGTTCGAAATACATGCAGCAGGTTGATGCAGTTATTAATGACGAGCGGATGCAGCATTTTTATCGGGAGATAACTGGATTTGAGAATGTGTGTATTAGAAGGTGCCAAGTAAATAGGCTAAAGAAAGGAAATTTTGTTGGCTTACATTCCGACATGCAAGGAGATCCAGATAAGCCAGATAGTCACCTGGATTACCTGTTTGCAATAGTGGTGCACTTGGATTCTCATCAGCAGGAGGGGGAGAGACTATTCTTCATTGTTCTGGAGTAGATAAAAAAATAAAAATAGAACCAGGATCTATGTTAATTACTGATGGTAACCTTCTGCATGAAGTTACTCCTTTATCGAAAGGCTATAGGACGACTTTGGTGTATTTTTTGTCCGACAACTTCGGCTTGCCCAGAGAAAAAAGTTTATATAATGATGAGTTACTGAATTTTAAGCATGAACTATTACACCAACCATTGTTTTTCTCTAAGAAAAAAATTCCGTTTACGGATTCTGAATGGCAGGTACTGCGGCAACTTTCTAATGAAGTTGAATATGAAGAGGTGACTCTTAGTAATACTGGTGATACTCATAAAACCCTTGTTGGTAGGGTGGCGTATGACCAATTTGAAAATTACACGCCTAAAATCATTAATCATGAAATTGCGTCAGAGGTGTTCCAAATTTTGTTGTCTGAAAAAATGAGGAAATTCTATAGGGGGATAGTGGGAAGTGATCAGTGGGCAATACCGCGATGTCAATTCACCATTTTGAAAAATGGAGGATTTATTTCTGAGCACCTGGATACAGATACAAATCCACATTATTTTGCCTCGATAGTATTGCATTTTTCCAGTGAATATTCTGGCGGTAAGTATATCTATATGAATTACTTAAGGAATGAGGAGGTGGAACTGCATACAGAGGAAAATTCTATGGTTATCGCTTTAAGCTCAAGATTCCCTCATTATGTTCAACCTGTGAGCAGTGGGGAGCGGCGTGCATTGACATGTTTTTTAACTTTCCCATATTTTCATGGATTTAATGAAAGTTAAAATATTGGGCTCAATTGTAGTGAGCGGGCTACTGAGATGAGAGCCCGTTATGGTCAAGATAATACCTGCTATTAATTTTTGTCCTCTGATAAGTAGAGATGTTAAATATTCAGAGCTTTGGGAGAGGCTTTGGTTCTTGTAGGTTGTTTTTAATAATTTAATGACAATGCCCACCAAAAGGTGGGCAAAGCCAGTTCCAATCCTGTGAGGGCTTGGGAAATCTTAAATCTTACCTACCAGATCGAGGGAGGGCGCCAGGGTCTCTTCACCTTCTTTCCACTTGGCCGGGCAGACTTCACCTGGGTGCGCGGCAATGTACTGGGCGGCTTTGATCTTACGCAGCAGTTCGCTGGCGTCCCGGCCAATGCCACCTGCCGTGATCTCAACGATCTGGATACGGCCTTCCGGGTCGATGACAAAGGTGCCGCGGTCTGCGATACCTTCTTCTTCGATCATCACACCGAAGTTGCGAGTGATAGTACCGGTGGGGTCGCCAATCATCGGATACTGGATCTTGCCAATAGTATCTGAGGAATCGTGCCAGGCCTTATGGGTGAAGTGGGTGTCGGTGGATACGGAGTAGATCTCAACCCCCAGCTTCTTGAACTCTTCATAGTTGTCCGCCAGGTCCCCCAGCTCGGTGGGGCACACAAAAGTGAAGTCGGCAGGGTAGAAGAAGAATACCGCCCACTTACCTTTAACGTCGGCCTCGCTGAGGTCATGAAACTCGCCATTTTGGTAAGTTTTGGCACTGAATGGCTTCAGCTCGGATTCGATATAGCGTGACATGGATAGCTCCTTTAGAAATTCCGTTGTCTGTCTGTGTTCTCTATGGAATCTATACTATTGCTGGGGTCCTCCTAATAAAAATTAACAATTTAAATCCAGCAGATAGCCTCCAGCTATCTGAGACATTTCATTGTGGGTATGGGCGACTTTAGGGATACTCGGCCCTGACACAGGGTGTGGACAATAATTCGCACCGGGGATGGACACTTTTCCGCAGGATGGTGGTATGCGATTGATTCGATTGTTAAAGCATGATCTGGCACGAGAGACCGGGGAGTGGGTGGACGATGGGGTGATCAGTGAGGCGCAAGCTGAATTGATCTGTGCCCGCTACGAGGTGGACTATCACAGGGCCAGGGAGCGCTCCCTCGGATACAACGTACTGGTAGGCCTCGGTTATTTGTTTATTGCCCTGGCGTTGATCACCCTGATTGGCGCCAACTGGGATGAGATTCCCCGCGCACTGCGTATGGGGGGGCTGATTGCTCTCACTGTTGCCACCCAGTGTGTTGCGCTGCGTATATATCTGAAACGCGATCCCCGCGCGGGCGAGGGCCTTTTCCTGCTGGGGAATTTCTTCTTCGGTGCTTCGATAATTCTTATCTCGCAGATTTATCATTTGGGTGAGCATATGCCCGATGGGCTCCTCTGGTGGGCGTTGGGGTGCCTGCCATTTGCCCTGATCACACGGAGCCCCTGGATAGCACTGCAGGCTAATGTGCTGGCATTACTCTGGTTCTTTTTACAGGTCAGAATGGGGTATTACCCGGTACTTTTCCCACTATTTATCCTGGTTTCCCTTTTTGTGCTATTGCGTGGGCGGGTGAATGCCTTATTGCTTTTGGTTCTTCTGGGGAGTATTGGTTTATGGATTGAGTATTCTTTGGCGGAAGTTTGGCGAGTCCAGGAAGACGGCTTTAAGCTGGCCTTACAAGTCGAGAGCCTAGCGGTGGCTATTTCCTTGTTTGTGCTGTTATACATATTTGCTCATTGGCTGGCCCTGAAGCAATCATCAGTTGCCCGTGACTATGCGGCGGTAGTTTCGGTGTGGTGTTTGCGCTTTGCACTGATCAGCTTGCTAGTATTCAGTTTTGAATCCCCCTGGGAGTCGTTGATTGAAGCGGACTGGGACCACTTGTGGTCTATGTGGTTGGTAGTAGTGGTTATGGCCGTAATAACCTTGGTGTTGGCTATGCCGACACGACGCCTGCTATCTACAGGCATTTTTCTTGTGCTATTTGCCGGTGCCCTGGCTTTTGTGAGTACCAGTAATAACCAAGGGCTTGCTGTGTATCTACAGGTGGCTACGAATTTTGCATTAATTGGCAGCGGTATTTGGTTGATTTATCGTGGAATTCACGATGGCATTTCCCACTATTTCTTCCTTGGAGTGATGGCAGTATTGCTCACCGCCTTGTTGCGTTATATCGACCTGATTGGCGATTACCTGGGTGCAGCCCTGATTTTTATTCTATTTGCGGGCCTGTTGTTGGGAGCGGCCAAATACTGGAAGTTCCACCAGGGAAGGGAGGGTACACGATGAAGCAAGGAGTTATCTTAGCCCTGGTTACGGCAATTGCCGCACAATTTTTGATTCTTACGGGCTTGTATGTAAAGGCTCAGGTTCCACTCTGGTCTGGTGAGCCAATCCGGGTGAAGACTACCCCGGTGGACCCCCGCTCAATGTTTCGTGGCAATTACGCCCGCCTGAACTATGGCTTCTCTGAGATTAAGAAGTCAGCTCTGCCTGTTGACAGGCCGGTGCGCCAGGGAGAGGTGGTATATGTTTCCATGAAAATGTCGCCGTCTGGCTTATATGTGTTTTCCTCGGCGAGTTTGAAAAGACCGACTGAGGGTATTTTCCTTAGAGGGCGTCTTACTAACATAGGTGCCTGGCGTAACGACGATAGCTATCGTGTTAAATACGGGATAGAAGCTTACTTCGCACCCAAGAAAAAAGCGCTGCAGCTTGAAAAGGACCTGCGAGAAGGGGGCGTGGCGGAGCTGATGGTGACCTCCAGTGGTCAAGTGAGCCTCAAGTCTGTAGTTGGTGATGAAAAGAGCGATGTACAAAGGAACTGATGGAGCCAGGGCCTATGTCGGAAGGCGAAAAACCAGAAATTGAGAAGCCTAATCAGGTAAAGAGTAGCGCGCGCATTTTTTCCATTATGATGTGGATAGAAGCAGGATGCCTGCTGATCGCCCTGGTGGCCATTGAGCTTTCAGGGATTGAGGTTTCCCTACCGGGTGATACCCCGATACGTTCAATGATTTGGGGCCTTATCGGTGCTTTGGTCACCTTTGCCGCCGTGGTTATCCTGACCCGATCCCATACGTCTGTTGGCCGCACTTTGCGCGGTCATTGCGCGCAGTTAACCTCACTATTTTCCGGGCTTTCCAGTGTACAGATTGTTCTACTGTCTATAGCAGCGGGTGTTTGTGAGGAGCTGCTGTTTCGTGGATTCCTGCAGGCGTGGTTATCGGAGAAGAGCTCTCCGCTACTCGGGTTATTGGGGGCCTCGCTGGTCTTCGGCTTTATGCACTGGGCCTCTTTTACCTATTTCCTGATGACATTTGTTGTGGGTTTGATTTTGGGAATTGCCTATCAGCTAACTGGAAGCCTGTTGGGGGTGATCATTTGGCATACTGTTTATGATGTGCTTGCGCTTATGATGATCGCTTATTATCCGCGCTTACTGGGTTCAGATGTTCAAGTGGCCGAGTAGAGGTTAGTTACAATTTCACCAAATGGGAGTCAATGTCCCAAGGCTTCTCTTAAAATATGTATTCTTTTAAATTGTAGCTGCAGTAGCCAGGCGATTTAGGGAAGGGTAGTTCAGACGCATGTTTTATTGGATAAAACACTAATCCTATACTGAACTACCGCATTTAATTTATTTATTCAATCTCAAAAAAGCCTATGAGCTTGTCTTTGCGACCAATATCCTGAGTGTAGAATGTCCATCTGTCATCATCACCGCGAACGCCAAAAACACGAGCACAAGTATCGTAATAGGCTGTACCTGCTTTTGCTTGCTCCTTCTTGAAGTTTCTTCCTTTTTGACCTGTTTTGGGGCCACCAATTGATAGTCGCCTTGTCCTTTTCACTTCAGGGGTTACTACTTCATTCTCAAGTTCATCCCGTTGTACGCTCCCTTCAATAGTGCCACCATTGGGGACATCTCCAGCAACATGTATAACTGTAACGCTCTTATTTTGATCATCGTGAAATTTGAAGGTCATACGGCAGTTACTCAAGTGCGATGTCATAAAATAAGGAGGACTGTTACTGTCAAGCTTTACTGGAACCGCCTTTTTTCGAGCCCAGGTTAAGTAGGTTGCTTTCTTGTCTGACTTTGGATCCTTTTTCATTAGAATCTTGTTAGGGCCTTTGAACTCAAATTCGATGCTGGTTTCATACGCACCTGCCTGAGAATCAAATTCGGCACTGTTGAAGTCAAGCTCATAGGTCTTAAAAGCCTGCTCCAAATCGTTATCTAAGAGGCTTAAGAAGTTTTCATAACTCGGCATGTCTCTATTCCCTTTTGTTCGTTTTTTGTTCTAAGAAGTATATGGTTGATTATTAAAGTGACAGTGGGTGCAGTTTAATTGAATATAGATTAACAGTCGGTGAATTTTCCAGTTCATCAAATAACAAAATCATTTTGATTATTGAATGTTACTATATGGATGCTGTTCTTGAACTTATCATGTCAATATTTAGGCTGCCACCTAAATAGTTGTAGTAATTACAAGTTCCTAATTTGTTCCTTTTTTACTCCATATTTCTTTCATAATTCCTGTTCCAGGACTAATTTCGCCAGTCAGCATGGAAATATCGCCTCATAATGAAACATCGACTTACTGATAAATTACTTATTTGTCGGAAAGTTATCTTGAGCGAGATCAGCTTTAAGTGTATTTAACCCCAGTTCGGGCAGAGCAGCATTTTCTCTTGAATTGAGTGGGGATGCTTCCTTGCTAAATACTGGCAATTGCCAGCTACATCATTGTGGGCATTATCACCGTCATGACTGTAGCAAATGAGTCCCACATCAGCAGCAGGCGTTGGTCATTCCCGGGATTTACCGAGGGCAATATCCCAGAATAAATTCTATAATGGCGGCTGATATTCCTCCATAAATAGCAACCTCAGCGGGCGACTCATAGTGTTAGGTTTCTCCTTGAAAGACGCAACAATAAAGCCCCGTATAAATTCAACAGTTGATATAGGTCATCTGCCCGTTAAAGTAATGCTGAGGTCAACTAAATGGTTGGGGCCCTGATTGCGCCAATACAAAGTACTTGCCACTTTAGTGTTCAGAGATAGGTGTTCGACTGAAAGAAGTGATGGATTAACTGAGCTGTATCAGTGACGTGCCCGTTGCTGGTGGGAAGGATAAAAACGTACTTATGTCTTGGTACGACAAATGAGATTATGATAGATAAATTGTGGCAAGTATGGAAAGGCCAGAAAAACTGGCCTTATTTGTTTAATTATTGGTTCACACCGTATATCTGTTCGGCCCGATTGAATAAGACCCAGGAGGTTAAAATATACTTATCACCTGATTCAGGTACGTTACCTCTGTGGGTATGAGTAAAGCCAGCTGGCGCAATCACCATCCGGCCAGCTTTCGGCTTTACTGTTTTGTTTTGGTAGTAAAAGTCAGTATGTCCACCTTCATCGACATCGTTGAGATAAAACATAAACAATAGGGCGCGATGCAGTGCCTCATTGTGGGGTGTTTGAGGGAAAATTTCACTGTGCCAATAGGGGTAGCCGCCTTCACCCTTATTATACTTTTGGGCGTTGATATGTCCTATGCGGAATAACTGTTGTATCAAAATGTGCGCTTGAGGTGCGCCCACTTCTTCATAGTTGTCTTGAATGAGCGTAACCGGTTTGCCCGTTTTGGGATGAATGACAGTAAGGCCAAAGGTGCCTATGAGTAAAAAATAGTACTTTTTAAAGTAATGGGCTATATGCTCTGAGGTGTAGTCGACAGTTTTGGCTAAGATATCTTTAAATTCAGGGTGTTGGTTTAAATGGATATCCTTACTGAGTTTTTTCGAAGGATCAACACCCCCTCCTGTTACTCCCTGTACCTGCCTGCCTGGACTTTTCTCAAATGTTTCGATAATTTTCTGACAGAAATCCAAAGGAAGGGCGCCATCATATACTTCGATAAAATCTGTCATACGGGTAGTCCAATTAAACTGCTGAAGTTATACGTCAAGCATTCAATTCTAGGAATGTCAACACCAAGGGTCAATAGCAACTTTTTCGTTTCGTTAGATCAATCTATTCACGAGTTGATTTCTGTAAAAGCCATGTCATGCTGTGTGCATTATTAATGTATGTTATGTGCCGGTGAAATATGTTTGTAGAGTCGATAAAAACACGCTTTTCTGACACGGATGCGTTAGGTCATATCAATAACACCATGTTGCCTATCTGGTTTGAAGGTGCGCGTAACCCTATTTTTGAGTTGTTCACACCTAATTTAGATATACAAAAGTGGAAACTGATTCTTGCCCGTTTTGAAATAGAATTTCACGGGGAGATCTTCTACGGTCAGGATGTTGAGATACGTACAGGTATATCTCGCGTTGGATCAAGCTCATTTGACGTATACCAGGAGGCGTGGCAAAGCGAAAAGCGGGTTGCGTCCGGTAAAACGGTACATGTTTATTTTAACTATGATGCTAAGCGTGCAGAACCCTTAACAGATGAACTTAAGGAAGCTTTGCTCGCCTATCCTCTCGGTCAAGACTAACACCAGCCTCCCGGCTGAGAAGAAAAGGGTATTCAGGCTGGCATATGGTGACATTAAAAGGGTGTGCATAAGGCTTTGATAGGCCAGCTATTGTGACTACTGTCTAATTGTTAGCCATAGCTGCTATGTGCACCTACATAGGCTATGGGTAATGGGGGCTTTGGATACGATTCAAGTGAATGGATGAGCTTAGCTGGAGCACTGCATAAAAAGTTATGCTCCTTATTTATCGATTTAAAGTCTAATTTTTATACTGATCCATTCATGCATAAATCTTATACTGGGTTTATCTCAAGGTATTAATTAAAAGTAAAAAACTTGAAGCTATGATGCCAGTGAGCAGAGTAGTAGTGCGGATACACCAATGTTTGTCAAAGTAGGGCGTGGGCGAGAAGCCAGGTGAGTAGACCGGTAAAAACAAATGCAATCAGGGCTAATAGTCCATCGTGGGTAACCAGGGCCAGGCCAAAGATGGTGAGTGCAAATCCGGCAGTAGTTGCCGAGAAGGGCACAAATTCCATCAGGGGCATAGTCAGAGCAATCAGTGAGCAAATAGTGCCTATCGCGAAAGTACCACTGCGTCGTACCAGGAAGTCAAGGCGCGGCTGCATCCAGCGGTCGGCAAAGGCCGCCGGCCTTCGCATCCAGCGTAGGGTTGCATTTAACTTTTTATGGGAGATGGAGCGGTTTAGCAACCATTGTGGTAGCCATACATGTTTGCGCCCCAGTAACAGCTGGATGGCTACCAGCAGCAGGAGTGAGGCCATGGCAGTAGACAAGCCAGGCACGCCACTCAGTGGAGAAAACAGGATCAACCCCACTAACAGCAGGAAGGGCGCATAAGACCTGGGCCCGATTGCCTCCAGTACAAGCTGCAGGGAGATACGCGCAGTGTGCTGGCTACTCGATTCAATTTGTTCAAGCAGTTGCCGCAGTCCGGTGATTTTCTGTGTCATATGGGGCGATTCCTCAGTGCCCGGGCACACATAATTTTGCCGTTCCCCGTGCGCAACCTCCCTGGCATTCAACTTTTTGCTTGCTATTGCGTCCCGCGAGCCCACCTTTGTGCTTTGAGCACCAGATTTTACCCAGATAGTCCCTGACGCAAAAACCTACACCACAGGCAATATTGCCGTTCAAATCACGTAGAGCTCCGCCTCCAAAGTGATACGCGCAATAGACCTGGCCGTCACTGTTGCGAGTACACTGGCCCGGACCACACCGTTTCTGTTCCTGTCGATCCAGGCGACAGTCCGCCGTTGCGGATAGCGAAAGCAGGGCCCAATAGAGGGATAGTAGAGGGGTGAGATGGCGCACAAACAACAACATAGTGCTCACCGGAAAGTGTGTACCTATACAGATAGTCTGTGCTGCTGGGGCGCCATTCGCCAGTCTGGATGGCTTGGAAAGGCAAAGAATAATCAGGTGTAAAACAGTTCGTCCAGGGTGAAGGTTTCTATGCCTGTACCCGTTTTATTACAAACGTTTATCATTTTTTCCGCCACCTGGGCGCCGCTAATGGGGCGATATTGGCGTAGTCCGGGGAGTCGGCAGACCCAGGGTAGCAATACAGCGCCTATTTTTTCGGCAGGGCGTGATTCCCCTCTCTCCCCCAGGAGTAGCGAGGGGCGGAAAATACTGATGCGGGTAAAAGGCAGGGTCAGTACTTTCTGTTCGAGTTCGCCTTTCATGCGCAAATAGGCGCTGCTACTTTTAGGATTGGCTCCACTGGAGGATACCAGCAGGTAATGGGATACCCCGTTATCGGCAGCCAACTGTGCCGCACGGAATTGATACTCCACATCCACCTTGTATTGCCGCTCCAGACCGCCTGCCTGCTTTTTTGTTGTGCCCAGACAGGAGAAGAGCAGGTCGCCACGGAACAGGTTTGCGTGCTCTTCCAGGCGCTCAAAATCCACCACTTCATTGTGAACTTTAGGGTGGGAAAAGGGCGCGCTGCGGCGGGTTAGGGTGACTATTTCATCAAAAGAATCATCCTGCACCAGTTGTTCAATAAGATGGCTGCCAATCAGCCCGGTCGCACCAATAATAATTGCTTTTTTAGCCATAGTTCCCGGTCAATCTATTTAGGGTGTTTGTGGATGATCTCCCGTGAAGGGGTATGTTTGTCAAGTACATTAATGGTGCCTGAACTTTTTTAGGCTACTGCGGATGGATTTTTAAAAAATCCTTGTTTTGTTTAAAAATAATTCCCCTTTTAACGGTGGTGGAATCATGGCGTTACACCAGGCTCTTTTTCAGGACGCCATAACAAGCATTGAATTCATTAGTCACTGGAGTGTGTTTAAACAATGCTATTTGATTATTCTAAGTCACCATACCCTGTCCGTGAAAATTTGTGGGAGGCAAATGTTAGGGTTTGGCAGTTTAGTGAAAATACCGGCAACTGATGAACTGCGAAGAAGCACGTTACCATGGCCAGGGAGGTACGTGCTGCATTCGACTGTGATTTTTGTGGGGAGCGAAAGAAGGCATTATCTCCCTATCAGGTGGAAGGCAGGCACTATAGTAATTCCAATCTTCCCGAAGCCATATTTGATGCGCTTCATCGGATAGTGACCGATCCATCCCGCTTGAGTGAGGTGTGGTTCAAGCAACTTGTTTTTACAGGCTTTCCTGTGGGGAAGTACGTGACGCTTGTGGCGGTAACCGTGTTTGTGCTGAACGTAGTTACCTTCCACCGGGCTTTGGGGCTGCCTCTGGAGGAATTACCCAGCATGGAATCTATGGGGACTGATAGTTGGGTTATTGGGCGGAGCATTCAGCGTAACTTCGCTGCTTTTGCCCGGTGTGGCGAAATTGATTTTGGGGAAGTCTACGCTTAGTGAATGGTTGAGCGGTAGGGAAGCCATGGAGTCGTAGAAATGGACACATCCAAGTTGGTAGCGGGTATTGCACTGACCTTGTTGTTCGGTTCCGCTGTTACCCACTCTGCACCACCTTTGCCGGGCAAGCCCTGGATTATGCCCTTCGATGTGGACCAGCGCTTCCCACCTTCCAGAATCCATCCAAGCCTCTCTGGAGAGCCCAGCCAGCGGGAGGTATACGAGTTTGCCTGGCGCAGTTTTATTGCTCTCAACTGGCCCTACAAAGAGAATGGCCTGCGTGGCCAACCTGATCCCAAAGCCAGGTTAGCGCCGATCACCAACTTGCCGCTTCCCGATGATCTGGTGGTTTGGGAAACCTATATGTCGCCGGAAACGGTATTTGTGCCACCCCAGCAGTGGCCAGTACATTGGGGGAAGCCCGACACCAGTGGCCTTGTTAGGATCAGCACGCCTCCCTGTTACAACGGCAACTATCAATACGGCACCTCTTTTGCACCGGGTATCAACCAGCCCTACACCAGTGCCAATGTGCCGACGGGCCCGGTGGTGGACCAGCATAAAGAATATTTACGCGTCGAAGTTACCCTGGGACGGTCCTATTTCGATTACATCAAGCAGTTCGGTTACTTCGATTCCGATACCCAGGAGCAGGCAGTCAGGAAATATATCCGCTACGCCAATCGCAAGGGTGAATCACCACCTCCAGCGCAGTCGCCATCGGATAATGCCAGCCGCTTCCAGCCGGTACCAACGGGGTTGGAGTTTTACCTGGACCAGTTACCGCTCTATGCACGCCAGGGCCTGACCGAGGTAAAGGCTGCTTGGAAGGTGCTTAAGCTCAGTGGGGAAAACCCGGATATTCCCGGTCGCTACTTCCGCCGCTTGATGCGTTTTCCCCTGCCGGATGGTTCTTTGGGAGAGCCTGTGTTGATGGGCTTGGTTGGGTTCCATATCCACCGGGTCACACCTTTCGGGCACCTGCCGTCCACGTTTGAACAGGTGGACAATGTGCGCATCGGTAAGCGGTTGTTCGACCCTCTGCCGAAGCCCAAGCACCCGACCCTGAATCCCGGTGGAACTGGCGGGCACCCGGCCCGGTACGACAACGGTTATGAGGTCAATGGTGAGAGTGGTGTCGCCGGCGTGATACCGCTGCCCTACAAAGATGGTGAGCAGCTGATTCCCGTCGACGAAAGAGAGCGGATTAATGTCTCCAGGGTAACCCCGATCCCTTTGCAGGTTCAGTTGGTGAATTGGAAATACCAGACCCTGCTCAGGGATAGCGTCTGGTCCTATTACCAGTTGATCGGTGCCCAAAACAAAAACTTGGAGTCACCCAATCCGCGTCTGGGCCCGGGTATTTCGGGACCGCAGACTTCAAATACTCAAAATTTGGTGAATACTACTTTGGAGACCTATACGCAGAGAGGATTCAGTTGTGCTCGCTGTCACCTGAATGCCTTTCCCCAGGGGGTGACCAGCTTCCCGCCCTACGAGAATCGTTTTGAAGACCTACATGTCATGAGCTTTCTGTTACTGAACGCTAAATCAGGTAGTAACCCTGCACAGGATACTGAGTGTTCCAGCAGCTATAGCGCCTTGCCATAGATATCATGGGTTTATGGTGAAGAGTTGTCCTGCGCCTCCTGTTGACGCATCGGCATACTATCGATACGGCGGAAAATCTCCCTGGGAGCATACTTGACCGAGCGATATTTCACACCGCCATCCTTGCCAATTAAAACGACCTGCTCGCCGTCTCCCTTAAAGAATTTTTCTTTGATATTCGTACCGAAATCACTGGTTATTTTGCCGGGATAATTGGTTTCGATATTTCCCTTGGTAAAAACAAACCAGAGGAGATTCCTCTCTGCAAATTGTGGCCCCAGTTTTAATAGGGACTGCATGGTCTCTGGTGCTTTGGTGGGGTTATTTAATAACAATATTCGGTTTTTCCACTGGAAACCATTCAGGTTGTTCACGGTATCCTCTTCCGCAATCAAGGTGTGAGAGGTGAAGATGATCATGATAAAAAAAATAAATTTGCGCATGAAGAAATCTCTGCTACGGGCTGGATGCTGTAGATAGTAGTCATCCAGCAAGAATTACAAATATCCATATTTTAGCTGAGGCACTTCAACTAAACTTATTTATAACCACTCAATCTCGCCTTGAGAGGAAAACTCTATAAAGTTTGGCCGGGGCTGGATTTATAGCGCACATCCAAGAATGTGGGCCATAACTTGGGTATTCGGGAAAGCTTAGACGGAATTCGGTTGGGCTGTGATGCCGGATCGGAATCCCTAAGGTTGGTATCATCCATGTCATATGCGCAGGAGCCGTCCATAAACTCTCCCCGTTTCGGCTTACTGGCAATTTGCATATCCCTTTTCATCATTGCACTCGATATCAGTGCTTTTTCCCCTGCGATACCCGCGATAGTGGACTCCAGTCGTGCCAGTCTGGCCTGTGCAATTATCTTTATGCTAAAAATTACTGGTGGCGCCGTGGGGCCCGGTATCAATGCCGCAATTGTAGGGTTTGCCCGGATATTACCGCTGGAATCAGTTGGGCCTTTGAGATGAATGCCTGTTTAGCAATGGCAGGATTTATTATCGCATTTTTTTATGAGTGCACCCAAGGTGGCCGGGAGTGGAAGGGGATAGTGTTAGTCAATTAATGTAGAAAGTTGGGAGTATGGCCTGCAATGAACATTTATTGGGTTGAGGTCTATTTAAAGATTGATACAGCCATTGCTGTAATCACCGTAGATACTTCTTTATCTATGGTGATGTGAGTCTGCTCAGGAAGACCGCTCTTTATGACATATTTCCAGATGGACCTTTCAGAGTCTCAGAAAATGGGATTCATTGCGGTTAACCTTGCCCTATTCCTTATTACTATTGATTTTACCGCATTTTCTCCTGCCATCCCTGCGATTGAGCAGGAATTCAGTATTGGTGTTACTACTTCCCAGTGGGTAATCAATGGCTATGCGCTGATGTTTGGAGTCCTGATCGTCACAGGAGGACGTTTGGCTGACATCTATGGGCGCCGCCGATTATTCTTTATTGGCAGCGCTATTTTTTTACTATTTTCCCTGGTAGGAGGGCTTTCCCTTAATACGGTAACCTTGTTGATATCCAGGATTGTGATAGGAGCTGGCGCTGCACTGATGTGGCCGTCGATTCTGGGCATAGCATATACACTGGTACCCCTAACCAGGGCTGGTCAGGTAGGCGGGTTGGTGATGGCCGTATCTGGGTTGGCGAACGCGATAGGACCAATTTTGGGAGGAGGTTTATCGGATCTTTGGGGGTGGCGATGGATTTTCTTGATAAATATTCCTATAACACTGCTATCTGTGTTTCTATGCTGGAAGTTCGTTCCAGATGATACCCCAACGAAACCACCTCAGAAAGTGGATTATGCCGGCGTGATTATGTTGATGGTTTCGGTATTTAGTCTTTTATTTGGTATGTATGTTGCGGCGGAGATCGGATTTTATCGCCTGTTGACATTATATTTTTTCTTTGTTTTTTTTGTTGCTGTTGTGATCTTCGTGTTTTTGGAAGTAAAGAAGGGGAAGTATGCGCTGATACCTGGGGATATAATAGTTAATAAAAAATTTACAGTAATTGGTGTTATAACCTTTGTAACAGCAGTGGTATTCTTTTCGGCAATTCTATATATGCCTCAATTTTTTACAAAAGTTCTCGGGTTTTCTGCTATTGATTCCGGCTTGGCGCTACTGCCACTTATGGCCTCATTTGGTGTTATTTCTTTTCTCTCCGGGAGAGTGTATTTGGGCTTTGGGCCGAAACTAATAATTTGTGCGGGTATGCTGTTGATGGGTGCTGGAATGTTGTGGCTCTCTCTTCTGTCAGCTGAATCTCGATATATAGGCCTTGTTCCTGGTTTAATCCTGCTGGGGCTTGGTCTGGGGCTGTTTAATCCTGCTGTCACCACTTTTGCGGTCACCATAGTTGATCCGGGTAGAGAAAGTCTCGCCAGCGCAATCCTGTTTATGTTTAAAGCTGCTGGTGGTGCTTTGGGGTTGGGCTTAAACGCTGTAGTTGTGGCGTTCGCCCCGGATATGGTTGTAGGTATCGGCCAGGCCTTTTTACTAAATTCCTGTCTGGTTTTCGTGAGCTTGATAGCGGGTTTATTTTTTATCGTCGAGAGTATCCCTGGGAAACACAAAAGCTAGGCCCCTTACGTTTATTCGCTCTAAATTTCACTATTCTTTGTCTGCCAAATTTGTGTATATAAAGTCCACGCAGAGTTTGATTTTCGGAATCTGGTATCTAGTCCGTTCGTAGAGCAGGAAAATACCGATATCACCACCAGGGCTGACTGATACTTTGCCCTCGGTAGGCACTTTTACCAGCTGTCCAGAATCGATATGTTCGCAAATACTCCATGATGGTACACAGAACATTCCGCGATGATTTAGCGCTGCGGTAAGCAGGGCTTTGCCATTGTTGCTGATTAGGTGGGTGGAAAGTTTTAAGGGCTCCCATTGGCCGTCAGTTAAATAGTACCAGTCTATGGGCCCCCGGGGCCCTCGGTATTGCAAGGCTTGGGCGGTTTCTATGGCTTGCTTACCAAGGGGGAGTTTCTGGCCCAGGGAACTGAGGTATTCAGGGGAAGCTGTTAGAGAGAATTCATTCTGAGATAGGCGCTTGGCAATTACGTGCTCGTCCGGTGCATAGCCACCGCGTATGGCGATATCCACGGGATCTTTGCCTAGTTGGGTGAGATCATCGCTGTAGTGCAAGTCGAATACGATATCCGGATAGTATTGGGCAAATTGTTCCAGCAATGGTGTCAGGTGTTGTTCACCGTAGGAAGGCAGGCAGCTGATTCGGATAAGGCCGCTGGGGGCCTCAAAAGTTTGGCTAACAAGTTCGTCAGCCTGCTCCAGTTGCCGAATGGCTTCAGTGACCATCGAATAGTACAGTTTGCCCAACTCAGTCACTTCAACCTGTCGGGTGCTGCGTTGTAATAACTCGACCCCCAAGGATTGCTCCAAGTCGCGTACACGGCGGGAAATGGAGGAGGCTGGCACATCAAACTCCTTGGCCACAGCAGAGAAACTGCTCAGTTCTGCAACACGTTTGAAATAGCGTAATGCTCTTATTTTGTCCATAATGGCCTCTATTACCCCCTTTCTAGCCTTTATAATCTCCTGATTATTGTTGTAAAGACAAAAGACTTCCACCATTTACTATCTGTTTCCTTGTGAGAACAAAAGGCACTATCGCTTTCATACTGTGTTGATCTGAAAGTCAGAGAGATTTATGAAAGCGTTGAGAATGACCCGTTATGGGGATATTGAAAGTAGTCTGGAATTTCAATCTGCAAATATGCCAAGCCCCAAAGTTGATGAGATCTTGGTGCGTGTATATGCCGCCAGCGTGAACCCCGTTGATAATATGGTCCTGCGCGGGGACCTCAAAGCGATGCGCAAGGAAAGCTTCCCAGCCGGTGTCGGCAGGGATGTCAGTGGTGAGGTGGTCGCTGTAGGCAAGGGGGTCACCCACTTTAGAGAGGGCGACCAGGTGTTTGCCCGTGTTGGAGAGGAGCATGTGGGCACCGTGGCGGAGTTTATAGCTGTGCACGCTTCCCACGTGGCCCCAAAGCCACAAAACCTTTCGCATCAGGAGGCGGCCGGCATTCCGCTGGTGGGGCTGACTTCCTACCAGTCCCTGGTTCAAGTTGCCGGGCTGAAGCAGGGTGATAAAGTGCTGATTCATGCTGGCTCAGGTGGAATCGGCTCTATGGCAATCCAGCTGGCCAAATCCTTCGGTGCCTATGTGGTGACGACTACCAGCACGGCGAATGTTGGCTGGGTAAAGGCGCTGGGTGCTGATCTTGTCATTGACTACAAAAAGCAAAATTACCAGGACCTGCTCTCCGATATGGATGTGGTGTTCGATACCCTGGGTGGCCATTACACGTTGGATGCTTTCAAAGTTATTAAAACTGGCGGGCGTGTGGTATCGATTTCCGGTGATCTGGACCCACAGACTACCGAAGAGCTCGGCTTGGGCTGGCTGATCCGCAAACTGCTCGCTCTCAAGTCCCGCAAGCTGATGAAAGCGGCCGAGGCGAAGTCCGCTCTTTACCGGATGGTGATTATGAAGGCCAATGGTAAGCAGTTACAGGAATTGGGGAACCTTTACCAGGATAAAATTATCACCCCAGTTATAGATAAAACTTACGCTTTTGAGCAGAGTAAAGAAGCGCTGTCCTATCTTGCTGCCGGTCGTGCCAAAGGCAAAGTAATTATCTCAATGGAAGAACCCGCTACAGCATAAAGCCTTTCAAAGCTAAAAGGGTGAATTTGACTCGGGTGCAGTGCCGCCCCAAAAAACCGGGAGCGGCACTAAAAAAACAGACTGGAGGCTTTAAGTACAAAAGCCTTATTCCTGTAAGTTTTTGACTTGAGTCCATATAGCCTTTCGTGAAAAAGCAAATTCTCTTCACCCCGCACTCAATGTCTTCTTGCAAGGAATGTGCGAACTGCCTCACACTCTTCCCCCTTGCTCCCTTCTAAACTTCAGAAAATTCATACCTGTCTGTTTCGCTAGATTTGACTTTCCTCACATCTGCCCTTTCTCCTATTCAATACAATGCCGCTGGCTGAAAGGTCCCTGTGTACAGGCATTTCAATGTGGCCCGCGAGGGTCTCCGCATAGCTGGTATTCATTGTTAAAGGTAGGGTCAGAGGTAGGTCACATGTTCAGAATTCTACAGGTAACAATCCTTTTGCTACTGACAAGCGTGGTAACTGCGCAAGATGTCAGTCGTGATGATATCCGTGGCCTGGATGAGCAAATCCAGGACGTAAAAAAGGATGTAATCGACCTGACTGCTACCTTGGCGCAACTGGAGGAGAAGCTGCTATTCCCCTCCAATACCCAGGTGGCTTTTTTTGTCTCCATTGCCGATGAGCGGCCATTTGAGTTGGAATCCGTAGAGGTCAAGCTCAATGGCGAGATTGTTGCGCATCACCTTTACACTTACCGCGAGATTGAGTCCCTGCAAAAAGGCGGGGTGCAAAAGATTTACACGGGCAATGTACAAGCCGGTGCGCATCCATTAGAAGTGCGTTTTATTGGCAAAACTTCCTCGGGAAGGGAATATCGGGCTGATGCCTCTTATCAGGTAGACAAGGCTGTGGGGCCGAAGTTTGTCGAGATCAGTATTTTGGGGACCGAGTCTGAGATTAACTTCAAGGACTGGTAATCATGCGTACTTCTCTGCTATCGGTACTGCCGGGCCAGGTAAAGGCGACGCTGCGGGTTTTGGCTGCCTCGCTGTGTACCTTATCTGTTTTTACCGGAATGGCTAAAGCCGAAGAGAATGAGGAACTGCGAGATCTGTTTTTCGGCTCGGCTATGTTCCACGCTCACCAGGAAAACTATTTCGATGCGATAGTGGCCCTGGATACCGAGTTGGCTCAATTTCACCGCCTGGATGAACCGGAACTTGATCCCTTCAGTGCGCACTTGGGGCAGGCAGAGTTCTCTGTGGGGGACCTGGAACTTTCCTATCGCATGCACCGCGAAGCAGGCCGTGCCATTGAGGCGGTGTTGCAAGGCGATGTTTCTCAGCCGGTGCGCAATGAGGCAGCCTATCGCCTGGCGAAGATCCATTACCACAAGCAGCAGCCGGCCAATGCCTTACATGCGCTGGAAATGATTGAGGGGCGGGTGCCCATGCGTGTGCGCTCGCAAGAGCAATTTTTGCGCGCGCGGGTGTTTATGCAGTTGGGCCGTTTTGATGAAGCCGTTGAGTTGCTCAAAGACCTGAAGGGAGACGAGTCTCTGGCCGGCTTTGTCGAGTTCAACCTCGGTATTGCCCAGCTAAAATCCGGTGAGGAAGCCCGCGGTATATTGGAACTGACTGCTCTGGGTAAAAAGAGCAGTGGGAAAGCTGCCGAGCAGGCACTGTATGACAAGACCAACCTGTTGCTCGGTTCCCACTTGATGGAAGCTGGCGAATTACAGCTGGCGCGCCCGTATTTTGACCGTGTGAATCTTGAAGGTCCATTTTCCAACCGCGCGTTGCTCGGTGCGGGTTGGGTGGAAGCTCGCGCTGGTCGTTACGACCGGGCACTGGTGCCCTGGAAAATGCTGCAGGATCGCAAAGGCACTAACGAGTCCGTGCAGGAGTCCATGCTCGCCGTGCCCTACGCATACGGCAAGTTGGATGTACACAGTACGGCGGCGATTAACTACGGCCGTGCACTGGACGCCTTTGGCAATGAAATTGATACGCTGACGGCCTCAATTAACAGTATCCGCACAGGGAAATTTCTGGAAGCACTGCGCCGCAAAGAGGCTACCCAGGTACAGAACTGGGTGGTGGCACTGCGCAACCTGCCGGATGCGCCGGAGACCCATTATCTCCTCGATCTGATGGCCTCTAATGATTACCAGGAATTCCTGCGCAACTACCGCGACTTGAATGATCTCTACGAGCGCAATGAGGAGTGGCTCAAAAGCCTGAGTGCCTACGAGAATATTATCGGTATCCGCAGGGCCTACTACGAACCGCTGCTACCACAACTTGATGACCAATTTCGCAAACTGGATGCTCGCATCAAGCTGCGTTTTGAGCAGCGCGATAAATTTGCCAGTCGTATTGAACAGATGCTGGTTTCTCGCCGCCCCGAATATCTTGCCACTGCTGATGAGCAGGAGGCGCGACTGGAATTGATAGAGCTGCACAGCCGGATTGCCGAGAGTCCTCAGGAGTTCACTGAATCGACCCGCAGCAGGGTAGAGCGCCTTCAGGGCGTTTTGGATTTGCGTCTCTCAACAGAGTATGACGGCAGGCTTACGGAAGCCTATAAGCATCTGCAGCAACTCAATGTGGAAATTGAAAAGCTGCAGACAGTTTATCAATCCTATGTGCGCAGCCGACAGGCAGCCACCCACAGTTATACCGGCTACGACGAAGATATCACCCGGCTGCGTGCGCAGATTCGCAGTACCCAGCAGCGCCTGGAAGTGCTGATGGCGCGTCAGGGCAGAATGCTTGAAGCTTTGGCAATACAAGAGTTGGAGCGCCGTCGTACCCAGTTGGAGAGCTACCAAATAAAAGCCCGTTTCGCCCTGGCCGACAGTTTCGACCGTGCCAACGAGCTGCAGGAGCAGCGCGAAGATCAGCGTAAAATTGAACAGCACCGCGAGGCCCAGCCTGAACCTTTGCCCGGGGAAAATCCTCCGGAACTGGAAGCGGAAGAAAGCGAAGAGGGTGAAGCCTGATGCCCTGGTTTAATAAACCTATTGGCTTGTCGAGCATGGCTATTGTGCGCCGTTGCACCCTGGTTGGTATTGCATTGTTGCTCAATGCCTGTGCGGTCAATAATGGCAAAACTATTGGCAGCCTGCAGAATGTCGATATCGAGATTAAAGAAGAATATATCGACGGAAGTCTCGAAAAAGCCCTGGCCAGTTATCAGCGCTATTTACAGGAAACGCCCGAATCCAACCTCACGCCCGAGGCAATGCGGCGCATTGCCGATCTGAAAATCAAGCAGGCGCACCGCGCTGAGGATGCGGCCATTGATGGCATCGTCAGCAATGCAAGCGCAGCGAGTACAAGTGGAGCGGTGGTTGCCATTGATGCTCCAGTGGTGACCGCAGATAACTCCCTTGATGCACCTGCTGAAGTGTCAGCACCGATTGCTCAAGTTGAGAAAGCAGTAGCGGAAGACGGTGGTGACACAGAGTCGGACGCTGAGTTTGAGGCGCGCGCTAGCGGCAGTTTTGAGATTGCCGCGGACAACACTTCCCTGCCTGTACCTGCAAATGACCCCGATGCATTGATGTCGGCAAACGCCCGTGAAGCTATCAACCTGTATCTTGAGCTGCTGAAAAAATATCCCCTGTACGACCGCAATGATCAGGTGATGTACCAGCTCTCGCGAGCTTATGAGGAGGCTGGCCAGATTGACCAGGCGGTGGATGTGTTGCGACAGCTGGTTGCCAAATATCCTGATTCCCGCCATATCGATGAATCGTGGTTTCGTCTAGGGGAATACTACTTTACCCGCAAGAAATACCTGGATGCTGAGGATGCCTACGGTAAGGTAATCGGCATCGGAGTGGTTTCCAGTTTCTATGAGTTGGCCCTGTACAAACGCGGCTGGTCCCTGTTCAAGCAGGATATGTATGAGATGGCATTGAACGATTATGTTGCCATGCTCGATTATAAGGTTTCCCAGGGGTATGACTTTGACCAGCAGACCAATGAGGTAGAGCGCAAGCACGTTGAAGATACATTCCGCGTGGTGAGTTTGAGTTTCTCCTACATGGAAGGTCCAGATTCCATTGTCGATTATTTTACCCGCAAGGGTGCACGCGAGTATGAATACCTAGTGTACAGCCACCTGGGTGAGTACTATCTGGAGAAGCGCCGCTACCAGGATTCGGCTAAATCCTATACCGCTTTTGTTGAGCGCAATCCACTCCACAAGGTTTCCGCGGACTTCTCCATTCGGGTGATCGAAATTTATGGTAAGGGCGGATTCCCCAAACTGGTTCTGGATGCCAAGAAATCCTTTGCCAATACCTACGCCCTCAAAGCTGAATATTGGACTGTGTTTGATATCAATGAGTATGGAGAGGTGGTTGAGTTCCTACAGGCGAACCTGATCGACCTGGCCAGTCATTATCACGCCGCCTACCAAAACAAAAAGCTTAAGGATAAAAAGGCCGAGCACTATCGTGAGGCGATTCACTGGTATCGCAGTTATCTGCAATCCTTCCGCGAAACGGAGCGCGCAGCGGAGATCAACTATCAACTCGCGGGCCTGATGCTGGAGAATCGTGATTTCCATGGCTCTGCCCTGGAATATGAACGCACCGCCTATGAGTATCCGGCACACAAAGATTCCAGTGAAGCTGGCTATGCGGCGGTCTATGCCTACCGCGAGCATCTGGCAAATAATCTGAAAGAAGCCTCTGCGGAACAGCGCGCTCCCCTGCTGCGTGAAATTATCCGTTCATCGCTCACCTTCGCCGATACTTTCGCGCAGCACGAAAAGGCGGCCCAGGTGATGTTGGGTGCAGTGGAGGATTTGTATGGTCTCAAGGACTACGTACCTACTATCGAAAATGGTCGCCTGTTGCTGGAGAAATTCCCGGCGGCGGAGCAGGAAATTCGTCGCTCCAGTTGGATGCTGGTAGCCCATGCCTCGTTTGATGTACAGGCGTTTGTGGATGCAGAGGTAGCCTACGGAGAAACCCTGAATCTCACTGCTGCCGATGCCAAGGATCGTGCCGGGCTTGTCGATAACCTGGCGGCTTCTATTTACCAGCAGGGTGATATGGCCCGCAAGCAGGAAGATCATGTCACGGCTGCTGGGCACTTCCTGCGTATTCGCGCCGCCGCTCCGGGAGCAACCCTGTTAGCGACTGCAGAATACGATGCGGCAGCTTCCCTGATCATTTTGAAAGATTGGGCCCAGGCTGCAACGGTGCTTAACAATTTCCGCACCAATTTCCCAGAGCATGAGCTGGCAAAAGATGTCACCAAGAAACTGGCCGTGGTTTATCAGGAGAGTGGTGAGCTGCTGTTGGCTGCTGCGGAGTTCGAGCGTATTGAGCGCGAATCTGAGGATGAGGAAATCCGCCGCGAAGCTCTGACCCAGGCGGCGGATCTCTATAGCGCGGCAGGGGACAGCAAAAAAGCACTGGCAGTACTGCGCCGATATGTAGGCTTGTTCCCCAATCCAATGGAGCCGGCACTGGAGACCCGCCAGAGAATTGCTGATATTTATAAAGCAGATAGCAATGAAAAGCTCTACATGAAAGAGCTGCGCGAAATGGTGCGTATCGAACTGCGCGGCGGCTCCCAGCGCAGTGACCGTACCCGTTATCTCGCCGGTAATGCCGCACTGCAACTCGCTGAGCCGAGTTACCAGGCCTTCACCCAGGTGACCCTGGTAAAGCCCATTGAGAAAAACCTGAACCTGAAACGCAAGCGGATGAAGGCTGCTATTGGCGCTTTCACCGACCTGATTGATTATCAGGTAGCGGATGTTACCGCTGCAGCTACTTATTACCTTGCGGAGATCTATCTGCACTTTAGTCAGTCACTTAAAGACTCTGAGCGCCCCACCAACTTGAACGCGCTTGAGTTGGAGGAATACGAACTGGCCCTGGAAGACCAGATTTATCCGTTCGAGGAGAAGGCGATTTCAGTGCATGAAAAGAATGTCGAACTTCTCGGGGTCGGTATCTACAACCCCTGGGTCGACAAGAGCATCGCTAAGCTTGCCGGACTGATGCCTGCGCGCTACGCAAGGGCTGAAGAGGCTGGGGGGTACCTGCAAAGCATTGTGCCCCTGCCGCCAGAGCCAGAGCTGGGTGCTGGTGAAGCGGTTTCTGGTCATTAACTGTAAATAGTGGTCTGGAAATCAATAAAGTTGCCGGGTTGATAGTGGCAAGAGTGGAGCTGAGAGTTATGCAAACAAGGTTGCGAAGATTTTTCCTGGTGGGGCTCGCGCTGCTTCTATCCGCCTGTGTGGGGACTAATACCAAAACTGGAAAAATTTCCGATTATTCTTCTGTGAAGGTTTCCGGCAGTGTTAGCCGGGATTTTGAACGCTCGCTGGAATATCTGGCTGAAGAGAAATATGAGTCTGCTATTAATTTGCTGCAGTCGGTCGTTGAGAGGGAGCAGCGACTTCCCGCGCCCTATATCAATCTTGGAATAGCGCACTACCAGGTTGGCAGCGAAAAAGATGCGGAGGAAGCTTTCCTCAAAGCTCTGGAGCTGGATGCGGAGCATCCAGTGGCGACCAATGAGCTGGCGGTACTTTATCGTAAGCAGGGTCGCTTCGCCGATGCGCGAAAAATTTATGTGAATGCCTTGGCAGAAAACCCCGAATACCTGCCTTTGATTAAAAACCTTGGCATATTGTGTGATCTCTATCTGCAAGATCTCCAGTGCGCTCTGGCACAATTCCAACAATACGTACAATTGGAGCCGGAAGACCAGGATGTATCCATCTGGTTGGCCGATCTCAAGCGGAGGACTGGCAAGTGACATTGAGGTTGAAATGGATTTTGCTACTGGCAGTTTGCCTCACCGGGCTCCCCACAGCTTTTGCCCAATCCGGGAGTGAAGAAGCGAAAGGGTCTACAGAAAAGAAAGTTGACTCTAAGATCAAAGAGTTATCGGGCATTTCCATTATCGGTAATAAGGAAGCCCCCAAGTCTCTCTATATTGTCCCCTGGAAAAGTTCCGAGGTGGGTGTCGAAAGCGATCTTGTCTCCAGCCTGATGGATGACAAGCTCAAGCCGCTCGACAAGGAAGTTTTCATGCGTGAGCTGGAGTTCTACCAGCTCAGCCTGTCCGGCGACTAACGCCGTCCTTTCTCCGGTTGAGGCCGGAGCAGCAACAAATTACTGCAGTATTTCTCAAGAGGGTTTGTAATGGACTTTTTTAACAGCGTCATTGAGTTTTTCCAGACGGGCGGTACTTTTATGTACCCCATTCTCGTCGTTGCCGCTTTGGGCGGCGCCGTAGCCATTGAACGATTTATTCGCCTGCACTACGAGCGACATACCAACCGTGCCATGTGGGATAAATTACAACCCGTTCTCGCCTCCGGGGATTTTGATCGCGCGCGCAATCTGGTTAAGCAGGATAACTCCAGTGTGAGTAAATTGCTGTCCATGGGTCTGGCACGCCAGGGTGCGGTGCGTCGTCGCGAAGATATCGAGATCGCGATGGAAGAGAGCATGATGGAGATCACTCCTCAGCTGGAAAAACGCACGCCTTATGTAGCGCTCTTTTCCAATATCGCTACGTTGCTGGGCCTGCTCGGTACCATCATGGGTTTGATCGAAGCCTTCACTGCGGTAGCCAATGCCAACCCGGCGGAAAAAGCTGACTTGCTTTCTGCCAGTATTTCCGTAGCGATGAACACCACGGCCTTTGGTCTGATGACCGGTATTCCCCTGTTGATAGTGCATGCGCTGCTCAACTCCCTGACGGGTCAAATTATCGATAGCCTGGAAATGGTTTCTGTAAAAGCTTCCAACCTGATTGATAGCTCAACCCGTCGCCGCTTCGAAATGGATGCGCCCAAGCCAGAAGAGCAGCCTGGTAAGCAGCCTGCGGATGAAGCTAAAACCGAAGAAGCTGAAACCGAAGAAGTCGAAACCGAAGAACAGCAAACGGAAACTGCATAATGAGAAGGCGGCGCCACGGGAGAGATAAAGAGGCCCCGGAGCTGGATATCACCGCCTTCCTGAACCTGATGGTGGTACTGGTACCCTTCCTACTGGTATCGGCGGTGTTTTCACGGGTGACAATCCTGGAATTGAACATGCCGAGTGGAGCTGGCGGCGGTGCCCCGGATGACCCTACGGTGACGGTGGAAGTCGTAGTGCGTACGGAGGCACTGGAGATCAGCGATGGCGAAAAGGTTATTGCCCGCTTCCCTAACCTGAATGTCTCCGGTGAGGGGGACTCCACCCAGCCGGAAGTGGCTGTGGAGGAAACTGCCGGACAGGACGACGGAATTGAGGTATTGCCAACGGCTGAAGTTTACGACCTGAAAAAACTTACCGAGTTTTTGCTGCAGGTGAAAGCCAGCTACCCGGAAAAAACCGACTCTATTTTATTGATGGAGGCGGATATTGCCTATGAGCACCTGGTGGGTGTAATGGATACCGTGCGCGGTGCTGAAGTCCGGGTTGAAGGCAGTGATCCCAATGATCCGTCAGCAGTGGAGAAGGTGATTCTGTTTCCTGATATTTCCATAGGAGATGCGCCGTGAGACATGAAAGCCGACGTATGAAGCGTATGGCTCGCAGCCATAAGCGCAAAAAAACCTCAGGAATGAATCTGACGTCCCTGATGGATGTATTCACTATCCTGGTGTTTTTCCTCCTCACCAATACTTCCAGTAACGAAGCATTGGAGCCGCCCAAGGTGATCACACTGCCGGATTCGGTGGTTGAGACCAAGCCGAGTGAAACGGTAACCCTGATGGTGACGGCTGAGGAAATTCTGGTGGAATCCAAATCCGTTGTTGCCACCAGCGAAGTACTGGAAAGTGAGGAAATTGTCATCGAGCTGATTAAGCAGGCGATGATTGCAGAATTAGATAAGGCTATTGGTGTTGCCCTGGCCTCAGCTCAAGAAGGAGAGGGAGAAGAAGGTGAGCAGGAGGGGCCAGAGCCACCGGAAGTGAATATTCTCGCGGACAGAGGCATTCCGTTCAGCTTGCTGAAAAAGGTAATGTCCAGCTGCACCGAAGCGGGCTACACCAAGGTATCACTGGCGGTTATTCAGAAAGCATCTCAGGGTTAATGGAAGTTTGTGAGTAATTTTCTTCAACAACAGCAGGCGGTCAGCGAAACGCTCAATGCGGTTCGCCAGCGTATGCATCTGCTCGAGGATGAGCAGCGGCAGATCGAAGAGAAGCTGGCTGAATTGCAGGCGCATGGCTCCAAGTATCAGCTGCTCGATGAAATTTCAGAGCGCTTGCACAAGCTCGAAGAAGCTGGTGCAGGGGAGATGTTCTGGGCTGAGGACTACCGAGCAGATGCTTCTGAACGGGTAATTACACGCATTGGTGAATCCACCCGAGATTTCAATGAAAGCCTGGATCAGCTGCATCAATCCCGCAGGGATATCCTCGATCAAATCGAATACTGTAATGAGGAAGTTTTTGCTCTTGATGAGCAGGCTGACGAGTTGCGCCGTGAGGAAGAAGAATCCAGATTTGAATTCGAAATCACTCGTGAGTATGAACAGCCGGCTTTTCGCCCGATGGAAATGCCCTGGCATACCAAGGGGGAGGACGAGAAACGGTTTCGGATTTGCGTATTCGCCTCTCTGTTCATGGCCGCGCTGTTAGGTTATCTGGTTCCCCTGTATGTGCTGCCTGAGCCTGAAACCCAGGTAGTCGAGATCCCCGAGCGTTTGGCCAAGCTGGTAATCGAGAAGAAAACCAAGCCCAAGCCACCGCCCAAGCCGGAGCAGACGAAACCCAAGAAGGACGAGAAAAAGCCTAAGCCTAAGCAGGAGCAAAAGGTCGCCAAGCAAGAGCCGAAGCCTTCTAAGACGGAGAAAAAGCAAGCGCGTAAGAAAGCTGAGCGCGCGGGTGTACTGGCCTTCAAGGATAATTTCCAGGACCTTATTCAGGATGATCTGGACAATCGCCTGGGCCAGCAAACCCAGCTGAGTACGGCCGGCAAGCAGGAGAATCGCAGTCAGCGCTCGCTGATTACAGCGGCCGCAGCTGCCGGTAGTGGTGGCATTAACACCGCAGAGTTGAGCCGCAATGTTGGCGGTACTGGCTCATCCCTGGGGGGGGTGGCCTTCTCCAGGGTGGAGAGTTCTATCGGTACCGAGGGTGACTTTGCCGGTGAGGATAGGCCGCTCAGTGACGGTGTGGGTCCATCTCGAACTGATGAAGAGATTCAGATTGTCTTCGACCGCTACAAGGCCTCGCTGTATCGCATCTACAATCGCGAGCTGCGGAATAACCCGGCCCTGCAAGGCAAGATGGTTCTGAAGATCACCATCGAGCCGGATGGTTCGGTATCTCGTGCGGAAGTGGAGTCCAGTGATATGGATTCACCGGCACTCAACGCCAAAATTGTTGCGCGGGTCAAGCGGTTTAATTTCGGCGAAAAGGCCGGTGTTCCAACGATCACCATTCTTTTCCCGATCGACTTCTTCCCCAACAATTAACCGGTGTGGCCTCCTTCCCGTGTAAACGGGGAGGAGGTTGTTACGTTTAAAAACTGGGGGTGCCCCTGTTAACTCTGCTTCACTGCTTCAGCCTTTCTTGAGTTCCAGCTTGAGAACCACTTGGCAATCCCTGAAAAAGTTCCCTTACCTGACTGTTATTTATGACCTGCTTCACGGCCACTTTTCCGCTCTGTAATTAAAGTTCGCGCACCGGACTGTGTCTGTCCGGCGGCGATGCTCCTGAGCATTGTCAAGGATTTTTGAAATAGAAAAGCGGCGGCAAATAGTGACGATGATGTCAGAAGTAATTGGGCGGAAATCCTGGAATAACTTGCTTACTGGCTTGGTGCTATTGTGCATCTGGGCAGTCGTGTTCGCGCCAAAGGCTTTGGCTGATCACAATTGCCCCTCATCTCCCGACAATCCAGCAACATTCAATATTTTGGATCACCGCAGCAGTAACAGCTGGTGTGAATTGTGCGGCGATGGTCAAGTAACCATTGAAATTGACGTGCCTGGAATCCGTAGTGATTTTATGGGTACGCAGCATATTGAAAATATTGTCGTGACGGAAAATCTGGGTACTTCTGAGTTGGAGTATATTCCGGGTTCCACACGAGTAAGTTCTGGTTCCGTACTGAGTGAACCCACAATAAGTGGTACCACTATTCGCTGGGATCAAAATGACCTTTCCGCGCTTGCCGCGCGCAATGAAAACACCACTATGACGATTACCTTTGGTGTTCGCAGTAGGGCTGACCGCGAAGAGGACTTGGTTAACAATAACCGTACCCTGACAGCTACATCAACCTTTGATTACTGTAGTTATCCCACTACTACAGATACAGACAGTATGGAGTTACCCATACGTGAACCCTGGCCATCTATGGATAAGCGGGGACGGAATATCGACGCGGCCCAGACCAACTATACCAATGATGTTTATGGCAACATCAATGATGATGTTATCTGGCGTATTGCCATCTCGAATGGTGGTACCGCCGATATGCAGGATGTGCGTTTTGATGATTTGATGACTAATCCCAATATGGACATCAATTATGCCTGTCCAAGCCAGAGTGCAGCTCTTTCGGTTGCGAATAACAATGGAGTAAATCCTGCAGGATCTGGATGTGTACCTGCGAGTAACAGCATCAACAACTTTGAGTTGAGTGGAGATTTCTCCAGTGGCCCCGTACGCACTGATATTCCCGCAAACTCGACATTGAATATCTATCTGGTGGGCAAGGTAAATACCTCTTGTAGCAATGGCACAAATACAGTTTCAGACTTGCAGTGGGGCTGTGAGATTGATAATGATACTGGTGTGGGTGGTGTTTTTGATCCGGCCACAGCAAGCGCTCCGATGGCTGACTCAGAGCAAATGTATGCACAGGTAGCCACTGATCTTAATATTGCCCAGGCTATTACAGGAGCAAATCTTAACCAGCCATTGGGCTCTGCTGGCTTTGTGACGATTACAATCAACAACCGAACGAATGGATCGGTTAAGGATATTCAGTTTGTTAGTGATCTGCCCGATGAGTACGTGGTAGACACGACCTATACGCCGCAAATTATCAGTGAACGTCGTGGTGAAGATGATCACAATGCGAACTATAGCTCCACTTATCCTGGCAAAGTGGATACCTTGGAATGGCGTGTGGGGACTAATTGGAATCAATGGGATCCAGACCCTTTAAATAATAATAGGCCAGAATTCCGTTTGTTGAGCAGCACCGAGCATCCCAACTATCCGGATCAACGGCATATGATGCGCTATGGAGATGAAATCCAGATTCGTTTCCGTATTGTTACTATCGAGCCTAATTTCTATGACAAGATCGCCGACCTAGATATTGAGGAGGAATCGGCTGCTAATAGTAAAGATCCAAACAGTAATATTCGCCTGTCGGACAACGTTTTAAGTATTGATTATGACGATTTCTGCCCGGGTACAAATCCACCCACCCAGGTTGAAAATCAGTCGGTGACACCAGATCCGGAAGATCTCGATATCAGTACGGTTCATCCTCTGTATATTGTGAGGGACAGTGGTACTTCCGAGCTGATAGTGGATGTGACCAACAATGGTGGTCACGATGCGGACAACTACGGTGTATACGTCACCTTTGGTGAGGCCATGCGCGTACTGTCCAATAACCGCGCCTGTACGGCAATGGGTAATCCCAACCCTGGCACGGTGCCCACACACCCTCTGTGGAATCAGCCGGCCTACCTGCCAGCCTCGTCGACTGTTTATCATTGCTCAAACTTGGGGGGAGTGATTGAGCCGAATAAAACTGAGCGCATTGTTTTCCAGGTGGAGAAAAACCATTCTGCCAGTGACGACGATTTAACATTCCGTGCCGATGTAGTGGGTGAAATTACCCTTTCTGATGGTACACCTCTGGATTTTCCGGCGCCAGTAGAACTGAACCAAACAACGCCCAAATTGCAGCTTGCCAATAACTACACTCTCGACGGTATGCGCGCGCGGGTAATGGGTTTTAACCTAATTAAGGAGCGCTCTGATCAGTGTAACGAATTAACTTCCGAAGCTGCCTTTCCTAATAGCAGTGTTCTAATCGGTGAAGAATGTCGCTTTGAAATCCAGGCCGGTGGCTGGTTTGGTTTCGATACAGACGGATTTACCCTGATCGAAGTGCGCGATATTGATGTGAACGATGACCTGCCAGATGGTCAGGGATATATTTCCGATGCGCCGCTGAATTGTGCTGATGTAACTCTACCGCATCCAATTTCTCAGACTAACTGTGTGGTAATTCCCAGCGGTGACATTGTGGAAAGCGGAGGTCTGAATATTCCTCTTAGCGAAACAGATTTTCTTTGGGAAGTTACCTCTGAAATTAAAGAGCGGAATCGCTGGTTCCTTGCGGATATGACCACGCGCTTGTTAAATGATCCGATAGATACCGAAAATACCGATCCAAACCAACATGCAAGTCCCAGTATCGACTACGCACGCGCGCAATTTACCGCGGTATTTGATACTGAAACTATTATAGTGGATAACTACAACACCAGTGGTATTTTGACCAATATTGATGGTGTACCCACTACTGTACCGGGCTATCCGGATATTACCGAATGGTCGGAATCAGTTACTGTTTCCGAACCCCATATTGAGGTGGATAAAAAAGTCTGTAATGAAAACCTGTATGGCATCGGGGGCGGTTGTACTAACTTTGTCGATTTCACTAATGAAGGTCATCGAGACCAGACATATATCTTCCGACTGACTTTAACCAACCGTACAGCTGATAGTGGTGTAAATCGCGCTCCCGCCTATGATCTGGTAGTAACCGACACTCTCGATCCTTCTGGACAGATGTGTGTACAACCTTTAAACGCCGATGGTTTGGACAACGATGGAGATAGCTCCTCAGAAACCGCGATAGGCGCTGACGGTTTGGTGGGTATTACTCCGGGCGCTAACAATTACTCCGAAGCTACCCACTGTAGTGATCGTGGAACCCCGGCAATTATTACTTTCTCCTATGAACACTCTACAGCGTTGGAGCGTATAAACCCCGGTGATTCGGTCACTCTTTACTATCGAGTTAAACCGCACCGATCTGTGGCGCCATTGCAGGTGTTCACCAATACCTTCTATACGCGCTATGACAGTTTGGAGGGAGACTATAGCAACCAGAGTTCGCCACAAATTGACAGCGATGTGGATAACGATGGTGTTGGTGATGGCACCCCGGCTGCCGGACGTGCACGTCACTATCAATCTGAAGACGCCGAAGCGCGTATGCAGATTATTGAAGTAAAGGCGGAGCCAAAGCAGGCCCTGCAATTCTCTAATGGCGCTGCCAGTGGTACTAACAGTGATACAGCTGTTGTCGGTGAGGAGGTTCGGTATAAGTTAACTGCGAAAATACCTGCGGCGAAATTGCGCAATTTTGTTATCCGTGATGAGCTGCCCGCAGGCATGCGCTGTATCGAAGGGCAGACAGTAAACCTCAATGCACCGCCTTACGATGCGGCGGGTTTTATTCCCGGTGGGTCTTTTAATGCGACTTGTACCAGCACAGGCACCGCCGATTTTGTCGAATGGGATTTTGGCAATCAGGAACTCACCACGGTAACCGGCAGCCTGTTTGATTTCCCAGTGGAATTTATTGCGCGTATTGAGAACAGCAGTAATACCGATGATGGCGATGTGCTGGGTAACGGTGGTAGCTATACCACTGCACAGGTAGGTTATGTGGATGAAACAGGCGCGGCAGTGGTGGTGCCATTCGACTCCCATGCAATCACTGTAAAGGAGCCGCAGATTCAATTGACCAAGTCATTCGCTGTACCCAATAGCGATGCGGATGACATTCTCACTGTTACCGTAACGGCAGAAAATACCGGCACTGCAGCTGCCTACAATCTACATGTGCTCGACGATCTCACAGGCACCAAGCTGGTTTACCTGGGTAATATCGGTGGTACTGATCCGCCCCAGAATGTCGATATCACTACTATCGGGGCCAATGCGCCTATCTTTAGCTGGAATCGCAGCAATGCGGATTACACTATTGCTGTGGGTGAGACCAAAACCTTTACCTTTAATGTGCGGGTAGAGCAGGGCGTAGAGCCCCATGAAATCTTGGATAACACTATACAGGCCCGCTGGCAGTCTCTTCCTGGAAATGATGTCGCCTTGAACCGCGCAAATACTATTGGCCCGGATGGAGCGGCTGACGGTATGCGTATTGGGGTGTTACCCAATGCTGGCGACGCGATTAACGATTATGAAACCACTGCCAGTGCGCAGACGGAAGTACCGCCGCTACAGTTAACCAAATCTGACCTGGAACCCGCCGTGGTTCCTACCATCGGTGCGCATAAGAAATTCCAATTGGAAATCCGCCTGCCGGAAGGCATCAGCCGGGATGTGGTAATTACCGACCAGCTCGGCAGCCCCGAAGGTTATGTCCTGAGTCACAATACCGATTACGATGTCACGTACGATTTTGTCGGCATTGAAACTATTAATGGCAATGCACCGTCCGAGGCGGCTTTCAACAGCTTCCCCGCAGATAATACCTCTGGCAATGCCACCTGGAATATTGGTGCTGTAGATACGGCCAGTGAAAATGACACTGCGGGTGGTACCCTGGAACCGCTGATCAGGATTACCTATTTTGCCCGTGTGCAAAATGATCTGGCCACCAATAATGCTGATACCCGCCAGAACGGTGCGGCGCTCAGTTATAGCAACGGTGAAAGTGGGGCGGCAGAAAACCTCAATGACAATACCGCTGCAGTTACTGTGGTGGAACCTCTGCTCACCATCAATAAAGCGGTCAGTAATGCAACCAACCCCGGCAATCTTCCGGTGGGTGGGGATGTACTGGAATATGTGATTACAGTTGCCCACGATCCGGCATCTACCGCAGCTGCATTCGATCTCAACCTGGTGGATACACTGCCATCTGAGCTGCAGTTTGATAGTGGCTTTGCCCCGACAGCAATGATCAATGGTGGTGCTGTTGCCGGTTTTGTCGCAACACCTGCCGGGGCTCCCGTTGGGCCTCTTGTGTGGGGGCGTGATAACAGTGATAACACTCTGGACCTGCAGCTTGGTGAAACTTTAGTTATTACCTATCGAACCCAGGTAACAGGAGTATTTGGCTCGCCGATTAGCAACAGCGTAATGCTTGACTGGACGTCCCTTGATGACAGCAGCATTAATCAGCTGGCTTACGAGCGTGATGGTGCCGGCTGCCCGGCAGTATCCGCACCGGACGATTACTGTGAGGGTCCGGCTGAAGCCAGTATCGATACTGTGGACAACACCGGTATTGTGAAAACGGTTGTTGCAGATTCTGATAGCGCTTCTGTAGTAGGCACGCTGAGGGTTGGCGATACGGTTACCTATCAACTGGCCCTGAACCTGCAAGCGGGTACGACACCGGCAGTGACTATTAATGATGCACTGCCGAGCGGATTGGAATTTAATTCCATTGTCAGTGTGAATGGTGATACTGCTGCGCCCTACGACGACAACCTGAATGATTTTGTTTATTCAGCCATTGCTGTGCCCGCGGCAGGGGACACAGGTACGGTCACCTGGAACCTGGGAGATATCCTCAGCAACTTCGGCAATACCAATAAATTTGTTATCGAGTACACCGCCAAAGTAGTGGCGGGTTCGGGTATTGCAGCGCCGACTGCGACCCTGACCAATACAGCCGTGCTTAATTACACCGGCGCTGCCAGTACCCTGCAAGATAGTGCCGACATTACAGTATTGCAGCCGGTGATCGACAGCCTGACAAAAACGGACGCTACCTGGCCAAGCTCCCATATGAATGTGGACCCGGCCAACGATGTGATGCAGTTTACTCTGCATGCCTGTAACTCCGGTTTGGCGCCAGCCTACGATCTGTCCCTGACTGATGACCTGGCTACTCAGATGGATGAGGCCTCCATCGCCAATCTGCAGGTCACTTTGGATAGCACCGTACTTACACAGGGCACCGATTACTCTTACACCGCGCCAGGTAATCGTGGCGACGATATGCAGTTCACTTTCCTGGTGCCTGTCGAAGCGGGAGCCTGCCTGGATATCAATTACGAAATTGGCTTTTATACTGATATTGGCGGTGGCGAAAACTGGGTAAATACCTTCACGGTCAATGAATTCTGGTCACTGTCGGCAAAAAGCGGAGAGCAATATGCTCCTGTTCCACTGGGTACACCCTATCCGATGGGGACCATTGCCACCACAGTTACTGCGCCGCAAAAAACTCTGCAGAGTGCTGCTACGGCAGCGGTGGGCGAAGAAGTGGTTTACCGTATACAGGTTCCAGGTAGTGCAACCACATCGGCCATCTACGATGTGGAAATTACCGATGTTCTGGACCCAAGCCTGGAGCTGATCCAGCTGCAGGAAATTAATGGCCGTGCATTTACCGATAATACCACTAACAACAATATTGCCCTGGCCCTGGATATTATTCCGGCTGGTGCTGTAGCTATTTTTGAGCTGCGTGCCAGGGTTGCAAACAATGCAACGGCACAGGCGGGTCATAATTTCAATAATGAAGCCAGCTATTCCTATGCCGCTACAAGCGGTGGTGTGATTCAAGCCGGTGGCACGGGTACAGCACCGACCTTAACTATCGTGGAGCCGGATTTGTCTGCGACAAATTCTGTGGCTAACCAGACCAACCCCGGTAACGACCCGGATGCTGGCGATATCCTGCGTTTCACATTGGATCTCACCGCGGCAGGTAATCCGGAAAACGCCGCTGCTTACGATTTGCTGGTCAGGGAGCAGTTGTCCCTTGGCCTGGAATTTGTTCCGGGCAGTGTGACCTTTGCCAGTGTCGCCCAAGCTGATCCTACTGTGAGTGGGGATGGCATTAATGCTGCGCAGTTACTGGAGTGGAATCGCTCGAACAGCGACCTGGATATTGCTGCTGGCACTAACAGTCTACTGGTATTTGATGTGCTGGTGCTGGATGAAGTGCTAGCTGAAGCCTCGCTGTCTGCCTCTGCCCGTATTGAGTGGACCAGCCTGGATGAGGACAACAGCAGTCCTTTTGAGCGCAATGGCGCCGATGGTGTTGGTGGCCTGAATGATTACGTGTTGGAAAATATTGCCGCTCAGCTAATCGCTGCCAATGACAGCACAATCAGTAAAACCCGCGTTGACGACAGTTACGGTAGTGCAGATGCACAGCTGCGTATCGGCGACTTGGTGGAATACGAGCTGCGTTTGTCCCTGCCAGAGGGCACCGCTCCCAATACCTTAATTGTCGATACCCTGCCACAGGGGATGGTGTTTGTAGGTACCCAATCAATTAATGGCGTTACCACTGCACCCTTCGCAGCGGCGGCCCCCTTTATTCATAACGATATCGCCGAACCTGTGCAGGCCGGTGATCCCGCTACCGGCCCGACAACACTGAGCTGGAATATTGCACAGCTGATCAACAGTGGTGATAACAATCTCACTAACGATGAATTTATACTTCGCTATCAGGCAAGGGTTCTGAATAAGGATGTACACCCCTGGCCGGCCAGTAATACAGCGTTAACCAATAATGTGGAGTTCACTTTCGATGCTGCCGCCGGTGCCGAGCTGCGAAATGATAGTGATACCCTGGACCTGTTACAGCCGGATCTCATAGCGGCAATCAGCTCTACCCCTGCTGGTGGCACTACCTTGTCTGCCGGTGATATTGTCGATTACACCATAACGATTACCAATAACGGATCAGCGCCGGCCTACGATCCGGTCTTCCGCGACATGATTCCCATTGGCCTGCGCCAGAGCGGTGTCAATGTGCAGTCCCTTACTGTGAATGGCGCTGCAGCAACCATTGTTGCCCCGACTTTTGACAACGCCACCGGTGCGGCAGTTTGGGATTTCTCTGCGGGCACAGGTTATGCCATTAATCCTGGCCAGGTTTTGGAGATGGTGTATCGCGTTCAGGCAGATGCCAATCTGGGGGCGGGTCTGAATCTGCAAAATGCCGCTTATGTCGAGCTGTATTACTCACTGGATGACGATAATTTACCTTCCCTGGGTACGACTGCGGCTAGCATTGATATGCGAGAGGACTACGGTCCTACAGCACCAGTCAGTGTGCAGTTCAATACGCCCAATGCCGCGCCGTTGCTGATTGAAAATACCCAGCCGACAGCCTCTATTGGCGAACCGTTTAATTACCGCATCACTATTCCGGAAACCGTGCAGCCCACAGCCCTGCACGATGTCAGTGTGCTGATGGACCTGAGTACTTCTGCAGCCGACCTGGAATTTGTTGGCGCGGCAAAAGTATCGGGCAGTAACGTATTCACTCCAGAAAATAGTGGATCGGGCACTGCGTTGGTCATTGCTGATGCCACAAACGGCATTGATGTACCGGCAGGTGAACAGGTGGTTATTGATGTGACCCTGCGCCTGCGCGACAGCAATCCACCCAATGTGGATGGGTTGGCATTTAATAATAACGCCAGCTACAGCTATAACTACGACAATGACAATGCCGCCGCGGGGCAGGGTGCCGGTGCCGGAAACACGACCCTGGATATGCAGGTAGTGGAGCCAACGGCCATCACCCTGACTAAAACCGGCCCTGCCAGTATGCAGTCTGGATTGCCAGGTACCTTCACCCTCGACCTTCATAATATCGGCACAGGCCCTGCTTGGGATATTACTGTGACCGATATTCTGCCGGATAAAGATCCCGGTGGTATGTGTGAAACTCCTCCGAATAATTTTGCTGCGCAAATTATTGATGGTGCAGGCACTGCGGTTGCCACTCTGGTAGCAGGAACTGATTTTAATACGGTTTTTGATGAAGCCAGCTGCACTCTGACGATCACCTCCGTGGGAGCGGCGGCCATGCTGGCTGCGGACCACCACCTGTTGTTGAGTTACGATGCCACCCTGGATGTGGATACCATCGATGGCGATACACTGACCAATATTGCCGGTGTGGAACTCTGGCACAGCTGGGATAGCGGCTTACCGGAAGCACGCCAGTACACACGCCCGGAGCCCACTGATGGCACGCCAGGCGTACTCGATCACGAAGATGCCTATACCGTAAGCGCCTCTGTGCCCAAGGTAACTTTCTACAAAACCGTTGAGAATGTTACCCGTGCAGAAAATCCGGCAACTGCGGCCACTCCGGCAGATGTACTGCGCTATACACTCACGCTTACCAACCTGAGTGGTGCAGATGTTAGTGGTATTGAAATTACTGATGATCTGGGTCGCCTGAACAGCCTGCCATTGTTCCAGTCGGGTTCACTACAACTGGTGACAGCGCCGGTGGGTAGCGATAGCAGTGGCTCTGATGCGTCTGCTGGCACACACGGCAGCGGCTTTTTACAGGTGAAAAACCTGGATTTGGCGGCCACAGGAAGCGCTGGTGATTCTGTTCAGCTGGTATACGAGGTCACTTTGGCAGCTGTGATCGACAGCGGTACGCCGGTGTTGAACCAGGCCCAGGTGCAATTGCCTGGCCAGTTGTTGCAGAACAGTGATGATCCCAATATCAACGGTACTGACGACCCTGACGTTGCGGATGATGAAGATCCTACCCAGGTATTAATTGAGTCCGAGCCTCTGCTGGTAATTCACAAAACCTCAGCAGATATCACCGGTGACCCGGATTTACTGATGGTTGCGGATGCTTTGCGTTATACCATTCGCGTGGAAAATGCCGGTAACGAAAATCTCGTTAATGCGATGTTGCGGGACCAGGTTCCGGCAAATACTACCTATGTTGCCGGCTCCACTACCTTAAATGGCACAGCACTTACGGATGTAAGCGGCGCTTCCCCCCTTGCTGCTGGTATGACTATTAATACCGCCGGGGAGGCTGACGGTTTTGTGGGGGCGACTGCAACCGGTGCCACAGCGGTAATAGTCACATTTGATGTTACGATTAATGATGTCAACGACGGTACTATTATTTCCAACCAGGGCTTTGTGAATGGAGAAGGCGCTGGCAGTGGTCCTTTCGATGAAGCCCCGTCGGATGACCCGGCCACCGATGCGCCCAACGATCCCACCATCGATATTGTTGGTGACCTGCCCCTGCTGATTGCCCACAAAACTGTGGCTATTGCCGTGGATAATATTTCCACAGGTATTGTCGATCCCGGTGATGTGCTGCGTTACACCATTGCTATCTCCAATATGGGCGGTGTCGATGCCATGCAGGTGGCGCTGACCGACCAGGTACCGGCAAATACCACTTATGTGACCGGTACCACCACACTGAATGGAGTGGCGGTTGCCGATAATGCTGGTGGAATGTCGTTGCTCAATACGGCCCTGCCGGTTTCTTCCAGCGATCTGACACCTCCGCTGCCGGGTGCCAGTGAAGGTGTAATTACTTCAGCGCAAACTGCCACTGTGACTTTCGATGTGATGGTGAATGCCGACGCAGCCAGAGGTACGGTGATCAGTAACCAGGGCAGTGTTGCCGCCGAGGAATTGCCGCTGGTATTGACCGATGCGGACGGTAACCCGGCCAATGGTGCGCAACCCACACTGGTGGTTGTGGGTGATGCGCAGTTGCTGTCGATCGTGAAGGAAGTTGCAGTTGTCGACGGCGGTGCAGCTGAAGCAGGTACGGTATTGGAATACCTGGTGACCATTGCAAATATCAGTGGTGTGCCGGCGACCGATGTCAAAATCACTGATGACCTGGCTGTTGCTGGCGATGGTGTCCTCACCTATGTTGCTGACTCTGCCATGCTCAATGGCCAGGTTGATGGTGTCACTGTTACCGGCACCCTGATCAATGTGGATTACGCTGGCATTTATGGTGATCTGCTGCCGGGTGAAAGTGCCACGCTGCGTTTCCAGGCAAAACTTTCCGACAACTTGGAGATCGGTTACACGGTACTGAACACTGCAGAGGTGCAGTGGAATGATCCCCCCTCAACCAATCAGGCCAGCGTCGCCATTGATGTGGGCGGTACGCCGGGCATTGCCAATTTAGCGGGTTACCTCTGGCACGATGTGAATTTCAATAACCAGGCGGATGCGGATGAACGCCTGCTGTTGAACTGGGCTGTGGATCTCTATTTCAACGATGCCCTGCTGGAAACCATTCAAACCGATGAAAACGGCTACTTCCAGTTCCAGGGGCTGGTGCCCAACAGCTACGGGGGTATCAGTTATGAAATGCGCTATACCGCACCGGAAGCTGGGGAAAATACCGCATCTCTGGGTAATCCGGTTTCCGACTTCACCAATGGTCCGCAGCGTATCAGTGAGATCTTTGTGGAGTCCGGGGCCAATCCCCAGGATCTGAACCTGCCGCTTACACCTAATGGTGTGGTGTACAACTCGATCCAGCGTGCACCCATTACCGGCGCCACCCTGAGTATGTTACGTGTCAGCTCTGGTCAGGCGTTACCTGACCGCTGCTTTGACGATGATAAGCAGCAGGGACAGGTGACCAGCGCTGGCGGCTACTACAAATTCGATATTAATTTCGACGACGCCGCTTGTCCGGCCAATGCGGATTACCTGATTAAAGTGGAAATTGCCGATGACAATTATGTCGGTGGTGAATCCCTGGTAATTCCCGCGAAGACCAACGGTGAGACCGCTGGCTTTGACGTAGGTGCCTGTCTCGGTAGCAATGCCGATATGATTCCTGGCACGGCTCAGCATTGTGAAGTACAGCTATCTCCAGCGCTCCCACCGTTGGATATAGAAGCACGCGATGCAGCTACCGACTATTACCTGCGCCTGACACTGGACGATGATCAGGTCCCAGGAGACAGCCAGCTGTTCAATAACCATATCGCCATGGACCCGCACCTGGAAGGTGCACTTTCCATTACCAAAACTGCGGCGATGCTGAATGTGACCCGAAGCCAGCTGGTGCCTTACACCATTACCTTTGGCAACACCCTGCCGATACCGCTTTCGGATTTGCAGTTGGTGGACTTCTTCCCCGCAGGTTTTAAATACGTGGCTGGTTCGGCGCGTATGGATGGCGAACCAGTGGAGCCGGTGATGAATGGGCTACAGCTGATCTGGTCCGATCTGCGTGTGGAAGCCGAGCAAACACGTGAGCTGAAACTCTTGTTGGTAGTCGGCTCCGGTGTAGGCGAGGGTAAGTATGTCAACCGCGCGCGTATGTTTAACCAGCTATCCGGCCAGGTTGCATCTGGTGAGGCCTCAGCTACCGTTCGCGTGGTGCCGGACCCCACCTTCGATTGCACCGATGTAATCGGCAAAGTCTTCGACGATAAAAACATGAACGGTTACCAGGATGCGGGTGAGGGCGGCCTTCCGGGTGCACGGGTGGTTACTGCAACTGGTCTGAATGCCACCGCCGATGCTCACGGACGATTCCATATCACCTGTGCGGTGGTGCCGAATGCTGACCGGGGTTCCAATTTTGTGCTCAAGCTCGACGACCGCAGTCTGCCTAGCGGTTATCGTCTCACCACTGAAAACCCGCGGGTAATGCGTGCGACGCGAGGCAAGATGGTGAAGTTTAACTTCGGCGCCAGCTTGCACCGGGTAGTGCGCCTGGATATGGCCGAGGCAGTATTTGAGCCGGGCACCACCGAGTTGCGTCCCCAGTGGCAGTCGCGTATTGAACTGTTGCTGGAAAAACTCAGTGAGGCTCCCTCTGTATTGCGCCTGTCCTATCTCGCGGAAAATGAGGACCCGGATCTGGTGGAAGAGCGTTTGCAAACGATCAAGTCTGAGATTGCCGATGAGTGGGCGCGCAATAATGGCGACTACGAATTGAATATTGAAACTGAAGTGTTCTGGCGGCGTGGGGCGCCGCCCAGCAATGGAGGATTGGATTAATGTCCTCTGTAAAGCGCAATAAAATGGATCGGCCTAGTGCGGTAAATGCTATGGGGAAATCTGCCCGTACTTTTCGCCGGCGCGATCGCTGTCTCGCCACTGCCATCGCCCTGGCTCTGACACTGCCAGCACAGGCCCAGGAGCAAGCCGACACAGAGTCTGTTCCATCCCAGGAAGTCAGCTGGTGGCAGGTGTGGCAAAAAATTCCCGGACTGGCCCCTGAGATTGAAGCGCCCCAGGCGGAGTTCGAAGAGAAATCCATTGGCAGTAACACTGAAGCGATGTTGCTGCACGCTCCCTCCAACCAGTGGCTACAGGATGCGACCACTTTTATTGCTCCCCTGGACCCGATTGTGGTGGAAGACTTTATCGAGCCAATGCCGTTTTACACGGTGAACGATGAAGTTCCTGCGGAGGTCGTGGAATTATTGCGGGAAAAATTGAACGAGCTGGGTGAGACCCCCAATTTCAAGCTGCACTTTATCGGGCATACCGATTCCGACCCGATGCAAAAAGAATTGGTGGCGGACTTTGAAAGCAAGGATGAATTTACCCTGGCCCGCGCCCAATTTGTAGCGGACTTTTTCCAGCAGGCCCTGGAACTGCCTGAGCAGATGATTGCCGTTGAAAGCCGCGGTGATGTGGAGCCGATTGTCGATAATATCACCACCGCGGGGCGGGAACTGAACCGTCGCGTCCAGGTACAGGTGACTTACGATGCGCTGGATGAAGAAGCCATGGCAGCCCGCGCGCGCGCGGAAGCACTGGCATTAAACCGCGTTAAAGTTTGCCGCCAGGAAACGGTATGTAGGCTCAATTACACTGCAGGCACTGAGCAGCGTGCGCGCTTGAAAAACCTGATTACCCCCCTGCGCTTGGCGCCGGGGCAATCGGATCTGCCCGAAGCCTTTGTCCAACGCATTCGTGAGGTGCGATCAAATCTCGCGGATAAAAACAACCTGGTGTTGCACTTTGTCGGGCACACTGATGCCGAACCACTGGATGTGGGCGAAAGTTCGCAAGAGCAGCAAAACCTTTACCTGGAAAAATCCCACAGTGAAGCCCGTCGTGTTGCTCTGGGGGTGCGGGATGCTCTGGGCTTGCCCGATGCCATGGTTACCAGTAGCGGCAAGGGTGCAACCCAGCCTCTCGCTGCTAACGATACACCCAAGGGGCGCTCCCTAAACCGCCGCGTAGAGGTGGAGTTCTGGTACAACGATCCCCTCGAAGTAGCGGCGGATGGTGTGCAGGCTTGTCCTGAGGCAGCTGCCGCGGAAACCATCACTATTGCTTATGATTCCTTACGTGGCGCGATAGCGCCGATTCGCTTTGATAATGGTGACCCCATTATCACCCAGGCGCAACTGACACAGATGCGCACCGCTATGGAGGAAATTTCCAGCAAGGCCAATGTTCGTCTGAGTTTTATCGGTTACAGCGAAAACAAACGCATGGAGCGCCGCGAGGCCATGGTTTATGGCGATGATGTTGGGCTATCCGGCGCCCGAGCCCGCCGTGCCATGGATCAGGTAAAAGAGCTTCTTAATCTTGAAGACACCCAGGTGGAATTCGAAGGTCGCGGTTATGTACAGTCCGACGATGTGGTAGCCAACGGCTTTACCCTGGAGGACGGTGCACGGGTGGAAGTGCAGGTACTCTATGATGAGCTGGCGATCCTGGCGGAGAGCGATCGCCTGGAAATCGAGCGTATTAACCGCGAGGCCATCGCCAACAATCCCTACGCACTCAATCTGATGCGTATTACTGTGGATGGCAGCCCGGAATATGATCCCTACAAAAATTCGGCTGACCTGCAGCGCTGTACCGATATTGCCCTGGATAACGCCAACATCCAGTTCCGCTTCGATAATAAAAAGATGCAGCCGCGTTTGAACGTTACTGCCTGGCCAAACACCATTCGCTATGCGGACAATCCAGATACTGAGCTGAGTGAGAACCGCGTAGTTTTTCGCAGTTATACAAATTACCCATCATTTGTTGAGCGGGCCGAGGTGCGCCTGTTTGAAGAGGGGCAATCCCTGCGCGATACACCTGTTGCCGTAGTGGTGTTAGACCAGTATGGAAAAGGAAGCTGGCAGGCGGAATTTACCGAGTTCCAGGCACCGCTGAAAAAGCTTCACTATGTGTTGCGGGTGTACGATAAAAAAGGTCGTTTTGATGAAACTGCCGAGCAAACCCTGTGGCTGGTGGACAATATTGAAGCGCCCGCCGAAGATGTGAACGTTGCCCAGGAACTGCTGGTTGGGTACGGTGAAAATCGTCTGGCCCGACGAAATATTCCCCTGGACGGCAACAGTGTTTTGGTTAACGGTGCCCAGGTACCTTCGGGTCACACCGTGTGGCTGGCTGGAAATCCGGTACCGGTGAACGACCAGGGTCAGTTTGTTGCCGAGCAGATTTTTGATCCCGGTATGCATACTGTAGAGGTCGCGATTCTGGACGACGAGGGCAACGGCGAGTTATTCCTGCGGGATTTGGAATTTGCCAAGAACGATTGGTTTACCGTGGGTATCGCCGATCTTACTATCGGCTACGACAAAACCAATGGCCCGGCAGCACTGGTTACCGGTGATGAAACCCATTACGACAATTCCGTAAGCTACGACGGTCGCCTGGCGTTTTATACCAGCGGCGGCTTCGGTGAGGGTTGGCGTTTGTCTGCCAGTGCAGATACGGAAGAGGGCCCCGCCGACGATTTGTTTTCCAACTTTATGGAAAAATCCCCGGATGCACTTTTCCGTCGCCTGGATAGCGATCTTTATTATCCCACTTTCGGTGACGACTCTACCGTAGTCGAGGACGCACCTACCTCTGGCAAGTTTTATGTGAAGTTGTCCAAGTACGATGATTATGGTCTGTGGGGTAATTTCAAGGCGACCTATGCCGATAATGAATTAGCGCAGATAGACCGGGCCCTCTATGGTGCCAATGGTCACTTTGAAAGCGACTCCATGACCAGCTTTGGGGAAAAACGCTTCCAGGTGGATGCTTTTGGCGCGGAACCCGGCACCATTGCCGGTCGCGATGAATACCGTGGTACGGGTGGATCGCTGTATTTCCTGCGCCACCAGGATATTTTAAATGGTTCTGAACGCCTGCGTGTCGAAGTGCGGGATAAGGACTCCGGTCTGGTGTTGGGAGTCAAAAATCTCTCCCCAGTGATCGATTACGATGTTGACTATATCCAGGGACGTATCCTGCTAAATAAACCGCTTTCCGCCCTGGCTAACGATAATCTATTAATCCAGGATGGTTCCTACAATGGCAACCCTCAGTATTTGGTAGCTCGCTACGAATACACCCCCGGTTTTGAGGAAATGGATACCCTGGCCTTCGGTGGCCGCGCCCACTATTGGCTTGGTGACTATGTAAAATTTGGCGTTAGCGGTACTCAACAGGACGAGGATGATAATGAAACTGCTCTGCAGGGCTTCGATCTAACCCTGCGCAAAAGTGCCGGCAGCTGGTTAAAAGTAGAAGTTGCAGATAGTGAAGGTGGCAACCTCGACAGTACAAGTTCCCTTGATGGTGGTTTCTCCTTTGATAATGGGCAAACCCTTGACCCCGAGGCTGCGGCAGGTGCAACCAAAGTTGAGGGCAGCCTGCAGCTAGGTGATTTTTTCGAAAGCTTGCGCGGTTCAGGTAACTTTTATCACCAGGAGCGTGAAGCCGGCTTCTCTGGCCCTGGACAATTTGTGCAGGGTGATACCACCCAGTACGGAGCCGGTATTAATCTGCCCCTTGGTGAAAGCTTCGATGTAGGCGTTAAAGCGGATAGCAAGGAAGAGGAGTTTGGACTGCACACCAGTGCCGCAGACTTGACGCTTGGCTACCGACTCAATGATCACTGGCGACTCAGTTCCGCAGTTCGTGAAGACAGCCGTGAGGACTTCTCCTCTGTCGTAGCAGCTACCCAAACCCAGGGTGATCGTACCGATATGGCCGTGGAGGCGAGTTATGATTCCGGTGAAAACTGGAGTGCCTTTGGCTTTGTACAAAACACCATGGAAGTGAGCGGCACCCGCGAGGAAAACAATCGTATAGGCTTGGGCGGAGCTTATCGGGTGAGCGATCGACTCACCATGGATAGCGAAGTCTCCAGTGGCGATACCGGCATGGCGGCGCGCCTGGGTACCGATTTCCTGGTGAGCGACAGAACCAGCCTTTACATGAATTACACCCTTGATAATGAGCGTAGCGATACCGGCGTGCGTGCACGCAAGGGTAATATGAGTACCGGCTTCCGCAGCCGCTACTCCGATACTCTGAGCATGTACGGTGAGGAGCGCTACAGCCATGGTGATGTATCCACCGGCCTGACACATGCCCTGGGTATGGACCTGGCCCCTAACGATCGCTGGACCTATGGCACCACGGTAGAGGCGGGCACTTTGGAAGATCCGCGTACCGGGGCTAAAACTGAGCGTAATGCCGTGGGTTTCAATATGGGCTACAGTCTGGATGCCATCCGCTTGGCCTCTGCAGTTGAATACCGCACAGATGCCATGGAAACCGCACTGGATGAAAATACCGTGACGGAAACTGAGCGGGATACCTGGCTGTTAAAAAATACCTTCAGCTATCAATTCACTCCGGACTGGCGTCTGGTGGGGAAACTGAATTATTCCGATAGCAAAAGCTCCCAGGGGGAGTTCTACGATGGTAAATTTACTGAAGCTGTGATGGGGTATGCCTATCGACCGGTCAATCACGACCGCCTGAATACCCTGGTGAAGTACACCTATTTCTATAACGTCCCAACCCAGGACCAGGTGACGGTAAATAACACCTCGGCAGAGTTTATCCAAAAGAGCCATATCTTCTCCGCAGATGCCAGTTATGACCTCACCCGCCGCTGGACACTGGGAGCTAAGTACGCCTATCGTTTGGGGCAGTTAAGCCTGGATAGGGAAGACCCGGAATTCTTCGATAGCCGCGCTAGCCTCTATGTACTGCGTGCAGACTGGCACTTTGTAAAACACTGGGACTTCCTGATCGAAGGTCGTCTGCTTGACTTACCTGATGCCCAGGATAGCAAGAGCGGTGCTTTGATCGGCCTGTACCGTCATGTAGGCGATCATTTGAAACTTGGGGTAGGCTATAACTTTACGGATTTCTCCGATGATCTCACCCAGCTGGATTACGACAGTCAGGGCGTGTTTGTGAATATTATCGGTAAGTTTTGATTTATGGGCCCGGCTTTAGCTGGGCCCTTTTACTTTTGGTTCTGGTAAAAACCAAAGTAACCCCTACAAAACAAAGTATTTCCATTCGTACTATCTTTTTTGTGTTTGTTTAAAACCAAAAATTCCAGTACTTTCCTGTAAGGTGTGGGTTTTCCTAATCACCCGCAATGATTCCACATCTCAGTCTTAAATGGCACTTTCGCCATTTACTCCTAAGTAAACATGCCATTGAATCATATTGAATAAGTGAGGAGGAACTTATAGGTTATCGGTTACGGTGTGCGTTATTTATGGAATTTTATAGGTGAAGAAACATTAGAAATCAGTAAGATATCAATACTCATGTGATCCAGAACAGAGGGTATGATAATATTTATTCTATTATGAGTAGGTGTGCCATATATATAACCAATTGATTTATTGATGTAATTTTTGCCTGAGGAGAGCTAAGTGGATATAAATGACCTCATAACTTTTATAGTGGTAGCGACTTTATTGGTTATTTCACCTGGTCCGAATAGTATTCTTATCGCTAAAACAGTTCCATTATCCGGGCAAAAACCCGGATTCGCTAATATAGGGGGGTTCGTTGCTGCTTTTTACGTACATGGTACATTATCCATATTTGGCATTTCTATTCTTCTTGTTCAATCCGCTCAAGCATTCTTTATCTTCAAAATATTAGGCGCTGCTTATTTAATCTGGGTTGGCATTAAATCATTAATTAGTGCTTTGAAAGCTGGTAATGCAGGTTTGCCAGTTTCAGCTCAGAAAAATATTAAGCCCGCCTCGATACGTACTGCGTTTTTAGAGGGGTTCTTCACAAACGTGCTCAATCCCAAAGTGTCATTGTTCTATTTGGCAGCCTTTCCACAGTTCATGTCGATACATGAGGGGGTTGTAAATGCATATACATTGGTGACTGCACACGCGATGGTTAACTTTGTGTGGTTTTCTATAATGGTATTTACATTGTCGCGTATCAAATTTGCCGCAAATAACGTTAGGTTTAAAAGGTGGATAAATTCCATAACCGGTATAGTATTTATTGGTTTCGGCTCTAAGCTGGCTTTAATGAAAAGTGGCTAGGAAAGCAATAGGCCCAACCTCAATACACTGAATCTTTTTTGCGAATTATTGAGATGTAAGGAATGAGGGAGGAGATATGAACACTGATGTTTGGTTGGCTTATTTTTCGGTGGTTATTATCGCGGTAGTTTTACCTGGGCCGGCGACTATGTTGGCAGCAGTCCATAGTATTAAATATGGGGTGCCTAAATCATTAACAACGATCTCTGGAGCAGCTTCGGGGGTTATACTTATTTCAACTTTATCAGTATTGGGTGTTGGATCAATAGCTTATTTTTCAGGGATAGCTTTTACGATTATCAGAGTTGCTGGAGCATTATACTTAATATTTTTAGGTGTCCTACTTTGGAAAAAGGGTATCTCCCTGGTTGAAAATTATGGGGTTGATAAAGATAGTAATATCTTTGGTATGTATAGGCAGGGGTTACTGGTTTCAATAACGAGCCCGAAAACACTTACGGTATCAACAGCTATTTTTCCACAGTTTATAGACCCTGCATTCGATCTTAGTGCTCAGTTCGTAGTGATGATAAGTACGTTTGCGATTCTAACTACTCTTTATTTGCTAGTCACGGTTTATCTCGCTAACCGAACTATAGGTAGTTTGGGTGACAATGTTTCGTATATTTTTGGTAAAGTGATTGGCGGCACAATGGCGAGCATAGGAGGAGTTTTAGTTGTTTCTGCTGGCAGGGGAATCATAAAAGAGTGAAATTTTTTTCTTATAAATTATTTTTCGGTAACAGCTATATTGGAGATCGTTTAAGTGAAAAATTGGTTGTTTCTTGGTGTTGCAATTATTGCTGAAGTGGTAGCGACCTCAAGTTTGAAAGCAAGTGAAGGGTTTACAAAGGTCTGGCCTAGTCTACTTGTTGTTCTGGGGTACGGTGTAGCTTTCTACTTTCTATCACTCACACTAAAGTCGATTCCTGTTGGCATTGCATACGCAATCTGGTCTGGCTTGGGTATTGTGTTGATTTCATTAGTGGCCTGGTTGATGTTTGGGCAAAAGCTGGATTTTGCAAGCATAATTGGCATGACGCTGATAGTCGCTGGCGTAGTAGTTATCAACCTATTTTCAAAAGTCAGCGCCCACTAGAGTTAATTAAATCACAGCAAGGGGCAGCTAATTTTTTGCACTTGATTGTGAGATAGCTTTATCCCAGTTTATTCTCAATTCGGTGTGTATCTGGCCAGGTGTCTATATGCTGCTGCCCACCTTGCATCTGAGGTTCGTCACGTTTGCTAATGTTCCAATCTTTATTGTTACTGCACTGATTTGTTGGAGAAAATATTCTCCGGATTACCGGTGCGTTAAGTCTAAAAGATTGATTACTTTGGGGGCCTGTTACATTCTTTGGCAATATTTTGCTTGCTTCTGGCTATGGGGTTTATCGTACAGTTGAAGGTTTCGTATGTGATTAATATCCACTTGTTAATAATAACAATTTTATGTGCCTATGCTTTTGTGCAGGTTGAGGCTAAGAAAAAGAATGATGCCCTGGTTCCGCTAGGCTTTGTTAGAAATATAAAAAGTATTTCGGAGGGATTAGTATACTTTTGGTAGCAATAGTTTTTTACAGCGTTAGTGTACATTTCTCGCCATTCTAACAATGGTGTAAGAGTATACTGCCAAGGAGTCGGGTATGGCGTTGCTTCCCCCAAGGGTAATTATGAATTTTCCAGGTCGCTTCTATAAAAAATTTGGTACAAAAATATTGATTTGTTGAGGTGCCTTTGGAATGTGCGTGAGGCTTGTCATGCTTTCTGGGTGCGATATAAATGTTGGATACATACACTTTTTGCCAAGGATGCTAATACTAGGTGTCATTATAAGTTCCTATAATCCCGCGATTGTTACCATGGCCATATCAGCAGTAGATTCCTTCCAATCTAGCTTGGCTGGCGCGAGTATCTACATTTTGAGGCTGGTTGGCGAGGGCACAGGGGCTTGAGATTAATGCGATAATTCTGGCGTTGGCCCCTGAGATTACTACGAGGATTTCTCGAGCTTTTACCGTAGATGCCTATCTGTATCTGGTAAGCCTTATTATAACTATACTATTTTGTTACTGTGGACATACACAAAATAGTAGGGCAAAGGTATGACAGCCTACTCTAGGCCGTGAAGAAGCAAATGACAGAAAATAATGGACCGCTATTGGGAAAGCACTATTGGGGACTACTGGTTCTTTTCCTGGCTGTATTCCTTGTGGCTGGTGACTTTACAGCCTTTTCTCCAGCACTGCCATCAATAGCAAACACTTTTTCGGTTGAAATAACAACCGTTCACTGGGTAGTAAATTCATACTCTTTATCCTATGGAGTGTTGATAGTTACCGCTGGTCGTCTGGCAGACATTTATGGGCGTAAGCATATATTTATTGCAGGAGTCGTAGTATTTGCTGTTTTCTCTATTATCGGTGGCTTGGCATCGCATATTTGGGTCCTTTTAATTTCACGTGCTTTTATGGGGCTTGGTGGTGCATTGATCTGGTCTGCGATATTAGGTATGGCTTACAACCTTTTACCTACTGAGAAAGCGGGGCTGGCCGGTGGGTTTATGTTAGCTTCACTCGGTTTGGCTACATCTTGTGGGCCGGTGATAGGGGGGTTCTTGTCCGAGTATATTAGTTGGAGGTGGATCCTGTTTATCAATTTTCCCATGGCACTAATCACTGCATTCTTATGCTGGTGCAGATACCCTGCCGAAAAATTAAGCCGAGTAAAAGAGGGCATTGATTACAGTGGTGTGATCACACTTTCCATTTCACTTTTTCTATTCCTGTTGGCGATGGATTTGTTGACTCAGAATATTTTTAATATTGTTTTATTTTCTGTTATCTTGTCGATCAGTCTTTTTCTTATTTTGTTGTTCTTTTGGGTTGAGCGCAAAAATGGGCGTGATGCATTGATTCCAATTGAGCTGATGAATAATCGTAGTTTTATGACAGCTGGGTTGAGTGTGTTTCTGGTTGCTATTGCCTTCTTTGCCTCTCTGGTATATGTCCCACTTCTTCTTATAAAAATATACCAATATACAGCTCTTCAGGCGGGGGTTGCATTGTTACCCATGATGGTTGCCTCTGGGGTTTTTGCACTCCTCTCGGGGTTTCTCTATGAGAAGGTTGGGAAGAAAGTGCTGATCTGCATAGGAGCGCTGGGGATGAGCCTGGGTCTTTTTTGGCTGGCGAACTTAGGTGGACGAGATAACTACTTTCAATTTGTTCCAGGTCTGCTTTTGGTCGGGATAGGCTTGGGGATCTATAGTCCTACTATTGTTACTGCTGCTGTTACAGTTGTTGATCCCACTGAATCAAGCCTTGCCGGAGCCATTATTTATATGTTCAGGTTTATTGGTGGTGCACTTGGGCTTGGGATAAATGCGACAATTTTAGCCACGGCTCCAAATCTTGAAGTTGGTATTCGCTGGGTATTCACTGTGGATGCTTTTGTTACTCTTATCGGCTTTGTTGTTTCTCTACTCTACTGCAGGATCAGTCCAGGGCCAGTATTTAGGCGTTAGACCTGAACATTTAATCATTTCCGCCAAATATAACTGAGAATTTTTCCAGATGATACTTATGAACCATAAAGAACTTAATTATATTAAGGTAGCCTCCACCTTTGGTCGTGATGTTTGAAAAGGCTGCACTTTTACAGCACACAGGGTAAAAAATTGCCATCATGAATGGGTAAATTCTTATAAGGAGAGAATATGTGGGGCTCGTAATGCCAAGCTTAAGGCAGTATTACTGCAGGTGTCACTTCGTATATGAACTGAAATATCGGGATAAGACGTTATTTGTGAGCTACGTTGACAGGTTTGATCAATACTGTGTGATATATGTCGCCAAAGGGGTATACATTCAATCGAAAGTTATACGATGAAGGGCTACGTCCATATACTGTTGACGGTTCCACCGAAGCTCAGGGTTCCTAAAAGAAAAGTCAGCAGCTCAAATACTTCGTAAAGATATACATGTGAGACGAAATATTCCTGGGAATCATTTACAGGGCGAGAGCACTATGTTAGTGCGGTAGAGTTGGATGAATAAGTGATTGTAGGATAAAGTAAGAGGCAAGAATGTAAAGAGTATTGATAGGAGAAGATGAGCCCCACAGGCTTATTATATATTCGAGTGATTACTGATTTTAATGATATCGAAGATATCCAAACTGTCGCTGGGTCATAAGTTTGATTTGATCTATTAAATTCTCAGCCAGAGCTTCCAAGTCCAGATATATGAAATCAGGTATTTAAAAGCGACCTTATCAAATCGCTGTAGTATTTAAAATAGACATTATGACCCAACCATAGGAACTTAGCATTATTAACTAACCCATTGTAAGTATAAGCAGCTGTAATTTCAAATGATTAAGAAGAAATGATTCAAGGTAAATGAGCATGGACATGAATTTTCTACTGTGAGTACTGCTGACAGTACTGGGGCGCGTGGGCTTATTTTAAGTGGCGTTTACGGAACACGATAAATATCATAGGTTACGATACCTTATAAACCAATTCATTGACTTACTTCTGCTAGAGAATCTCAGAATTTATAAGAACCGGTTCACATTACTTTTATTATAAAGACTTTTCATCGTAAATTTCGCCCCATTTTAGCGCATCTCTATGGCTTTGCCCCCAATTATATTTCTTATTTACGTAATATCTTTCTTGTATTAAAGAGATTTGGATAGGCATGTTCTAAAAATTGCCAATTGAAAACCGTTTATAGGGGGATCCCAATTAACATCGAAATATTGAGGTTGATATTTCGGATTTTGTGCAGGACGACCAAGTTTTGAAGTTCGCTAGTTTTAGATTGTGATCACAACACGAGAATCATTATGAAGCTATATAAAATATCAGCCTGTATTTCCATCGGCGTTACCGCCCTTTATGGCAATATCGCTGAAGCAATTACAGTGAATTATGGTGAAGCATTACAAAAATCCATTTACTTCTATGAAGCACAACAATCGGGTGTGCTTCCGTCTTGGAATCGGGTGGAATGGCGCGGTAATTCTACGTTAGATGATGGGGCAGATAATGATGTCGATTTATCCGGAGGTTGGTATGACGCTGGCGATCATGTAAAGTTTGGATTTCCAATGGCTAGTGCAGCCACTATGTTGGCTTGGGGAGTGGTGGACTATCCGCAAGCCTATTCACAAAGTGGCCAAATGCAGCATATTAAAAATAATTTGCGTTATATTGCTGATTATTTTGTAAAAGCCCACCCTTCGGCCAATATTTTCTATGGTCAAGTAGGTACCGGTAGTGGAGATCATGCGTGGTGGGGACCGGTTGAAGTGATACACGCAACCTCTCGATCTGCATCTGAGCGTCCATCATTTTCACTGTCACCGACTTGTCCTGGTTCTGATTTAGCAGGAGAAACCGCCGCAGCGCTATCGGCTATTGCAATGGTCTTTACTGATGATGATCCAAACTATTCCGCACAGTTGATCAACCACGCTAAAGAGTTGTATACCTTTGCGAAAACCTATCCTGGAAAGTACAGTGACTGTATCACAGATGCGTCAGGATTCTATAATTCCTGGAGTGGGTACAAGGATGAACTTGTATGGTCAGCAATTTGGTTACACCGTGCCACTGGTGATCAAAGCTACCTGGATTCTGCGATTGCCAATTATGAAAATCTAAGTAATGAAGGACAGTCATCGGTAAAAGCATATAAATGGACACACGCCTGGGATGATAAGTCTTATGGTTCTTATGTCTTAATAGCTGCGTTAACTGATGATTCAGTGTATCGCGAGGATGCTGAACGTTGGTTAGATTATTGGACAACAGGTGTTAATGGTGAACGTGTAAATTACACTCCTGGAGGCTTAGCGCAACTGGATACATGGGGGGCGACACGCTATGCAGCAAACACGTCTTTTGTCGCGTTATTTTATTCAGATTATCTCAAGCGTTTACAACCTGATAATCCTCGTGCAAAAATTTATTATGATTTTGCCGTCGGTCAGATGAAATATATTATGGGGGATAACCCCAACAAGATTCCCTACCAAATTGGTATTGCACCAAACGGGCCGAAAAACCCCCATCATCGAACTGCACATGGTTCCTGGTCGGACAGTCTACAATTTCCGGTAGAGAGTCGTCATTTATTAATTGGTGCATTAGTTGGCGGGCCCGGAAGTGGTGACGCATATGAGGATGATCGTGGAGACTACATTGCCAATGAAGTGGCAACCGATTACAACGCAGGTTTCACATCGGCTTTAGCGCGTTTGTATCTCGATTTTGGTGGTAACCCTATTCCTGAAAGTGAATTCCCGCCAAAAGAAACGCGTGACTTGGAATATTATGTTGAGGCAAAAGTAAACTCATCTGGACCTCGATATATTGAAATAGGCTCATTGGTTCACAATCATTCTGCATGGCCAGCTAAAGTGATCACTGACCTAAAATTTCGTTACTGGGTGGATTTAAGTACAGAGTTTTCACTAGGCTACTCATTGAATGATATTACTGTGAGTACAGGGTTTAGCCAAGCAGCAACTATTTCGCCCTTAAAACCCTGGGGCAATCCGGAAGACGACATCTACTATACAGAGGTCTCTTTTAACGGTATTAAAATATTCCCTGGTGGGCAATCTGAATCAAAGAAAGAAGTACAATTTAGAATATCTCTGCCAACAAACAATAATCAACCCGAATGGGATAACGAGGGAGATCCTTCCTGGGACAGCTACGGTAACAGTCATGTACAAGCACCAAAAATTGCGCTGTACAGTGGTGAACAGCTGGTATGGGGTGAAGAGCCTTCAGCTCCTTGTGGTGGAAGCACCGGCATAAACTGTCCTCCGACAGCACAAGACGTTAATGTTGACACATTTTATCAAACGGAGGTTGAGATAATGTTCAACGCAGATGATGTCGATGGTCAAGTGGTCTCATTTAATTCTGGTTTTCCAGGTAATGGTACATTGTCTGGAACTGGGGCTAGTCGGTTGTACACACCCGATGAAACGTTTTTCGGTCAAGATAGTTTCACTTATTCTGCCGTTGATAATCAAGGGAGAATATCAAATACGGCAACTGTTACTATTAATGTTGAAGAGCCGATAATTCCAGCAGTAAGTATAGTTTCACCAGCCGACGGTAGTGAAGTTTATACCAACCGTAATTTCATGATTAATTTTAATATGTCTAATGCATATGCAGTAAATATAATAGTTAATGGTGCTCAAGTTGCTACTGGCGTTACTGGGCCATCTTCACTGATTACGTCACCTACAACTATTGGGAGTTTCCTGGTGGAAGTTCTTGCCGTTGATGAACAGGGTAATTATGTCGGAGCTAGTGATAGTATTATGTTGAATGCTGTAGAACCTCCGCCCAACACGCCACCGGTTGCAGATTTTTCTGAAGAAACGAAGGGACTGACTGTTATTTTTGATGGATCTACGTCGAGTGATGCGGATGGCGATATACTAATTTATCAATGGGATTTTGGTGATAACACTATTGGTAGTGGTGAAAATGTCGAACATACATATGTCAGTGAAGGCCAGTACAACGTAATATTGACAGTGAGTGACGGCATAGATAGCCATACGACTAAGCGCATGATTTCAGTTACTGCTCCTCCTGCTAGTGCAACCTGTGATTACAGCATAGAGTCTGATTGGAATTCCGGTTTTGTTGCGAAGGTAAATATTACTAACAAAACAAGTGAATCGATCAATGGTTGGGAAGTTTCATGGAAGTTGCCAACAGATTTTGGGTTGAGTAATGCTTGGAGTGCAACTGTAATAGGGAGTAATCCGTACTCAGCAACTCCACTGGATTGGAATCTTACCATTGAGCCTGGACAGTCAGTAGAGTTCGGTTTCCAAGGCACTAAATCTGTTGATTTACCAGTGCCACAATTTGAACTTACTGGAGATGTTTGTCAGTAAATAAAAAATACTGCCGGTAAATTATCTATAGCAGTTTTAAGATGATCTGATAATTGCCGGCTTTCTCCAATTTGTTATTCCGATGAATTGTGTCATGAACTATATTCAGAAAAGGTTTGATGAATTAGGAACGGCGCTAAGCGTTGGCATCAATATTTATTCATCTAAATTAGATGGATGATAAATTCAGGTTATTATTTTAGGGGAGTTCATAATGTTAAGATATAAAACAATAAAAGTGATGGTTGCTTTTGGTTTTTCTGTGGTTTCTAATTTTTCATTTGCAAATGAAATGGTTAATCCAGATGGAGGTTTAGTAGTTGGTTATTGGCATAACTGGTGTAATGGAGCTGGATATTCAGGCGGAAATTCACCTTGTGTCTCCTTGGAAGAAATTAACCCGATGTATAATGTTGTTAATGTATCCTTCATGAGAGTAGAGAGTTTATCAGGCGATAGAATTCCAACTTTTAAGTTAAACCCTAATATAGGTCTTTCTGAATCAGAGTTTATCAGTCAAGTTGACAAGTTGAACGAGCAAGGTCGTGCGGTATTAATTGCACTGGGTGGTGCGAACGCTCATATAGCATTGAGAGCGGGCGATGAAAAATCCTTTGCTGAGGAGCTTATCCGTATAACAGAGCTTTATGGTTTTGATGGATTAGATATTGACCTTGAACAGGCTGCAATTGAAGCTTCTGATAACCAGACAGTTATTCCGGCAGCGTTACGCATTGTTAAAGACCACTATCGGGCACAAGGTAAAAATTTCCAAATTACAATGGCTCCGGAGTTTCCTTACTTGACTCAGGGCGGTAAATATATTCCATACATTGAAAACCTTGAAGGCTATTATGACTGGATAAACCCTCAGTTTTATAATCAAGGCGGCGATGGCATATGGGTCGATGGTATTGGTTGGATTGCACAGAATAACGATGCACTAAAACGGGACTTTGTCTATTATATGTCAGACTCGCTTGCAAACGGCACTCGTGGGTTCCATAAAATTGCACACAATAAGTTGGTATTTGGTATACCAGCCAATATCGATGCAGCAGCCACTGGATTTATTCAAAACCCTCAAGATCTCTACCTCGCCTTTGATCAACTCGCGGCGGATGGTCAGCCTTTACGAGGTGTGATGACATGGTCAGTTAACTGGGATCTGGGGACTAATGCATCAGGGCAACCCTATCGAGAACAATTCATAAAAGATTATGGCCCTTATATTCACGGTCAGAAACCGACACCGCCGACCAATGGTGAGCCAACAATTATTGGAATAGAAGATATCAGGGTAGTGCAGGGCTCATTCTTTGATCCCATGCTTGGAGTAACAGCAACTGATTCTGAGGATGGAGATTTGACCTTTGCCGTTACGATTGATGGTCAGGTCGACACTTCAACTATAGGGAACTATACATTGACGTATCGAGTGCGAGACAGTGATAACAATGTTACATCCAAAGTTAGGACTGTTGAAGTTCATAATAATACTTGTGCAGTTGCGTGGGATGTGAACTCAGTCTATATTGCTGGTGAGCGAGTATTTCATAAAGGCAAACTGTGGCAAGCTGGTTGGTGGACGCTTGGTGAAGAGCCTGGTACCACTGGTCAGTGGGGCGTCTGGCGAGAATTAAATGACGACGATTGTAGTTGATCAGTAAATTTCTACGGGATGACTGTTCGAGGGTAGATAAATCAAGCTACGTATTCATTAGGGGGGCATTTTTATCTCCCCAACTTGGTTGGAAACCAAGTTGGTAGAGGGTTCCTAAGCTTACTAGTTTCGACCATATCAAATTTATGGTTAATGCTGTAAGTAATTTTAAACAAACACCCTATTAATTAAATTCTTTAACTAATAGAGTGAAGTGAAACTTACTCTATTATTTATACTACCTACAAATATCACCACTAACCTTTAGTTTCTGGATATTGGGAGAACCCTTTGTACCAAGAAATCCAAACTCAACTGTTTGACCGATAGCAATCTTCTTATTCCAGTCAAGATTAGTCGCAGTATATGAGTTATTGCCTAACAGTTCCGAACTCCAGTGATGGGTAACCTGGGAGCCGTCAGTATAATGCCAATATACTTCCCATCCATTTATGATCGTTGAACCTGTATTGGTAAGTCGAATATTGGCAACAAAACCGGTATCCCATTCCTCTGAGATAACATAGTCACAAATAACACTACCACTATCGTTAACACCAACATTTACTGTTTGTGAGGCTTGATCCGTTAACTGACCATCACTTACCGTCAACTGGACATCATATAACCCGGGATTTATATATGTATGATTTGCATTAACACCATATAGAGTTGGACCATTGTCACCAAATGTCCAAGCATAAGTCAACGTATCTCCATCAGGATCATTGGATGTACCGGCATCAACGACAATAGTTTTATTATCAATCTTGTGCAAGAATTTTGCATTAGGTGCACGATTCGTAGTATCTATTTGTTTTACCTCTATGGTTATCGTGGCAGGAGATGACTGGAGATTTTCATTATCCGTAGCGGAAAACATAAATGAGTCGATACCTACATAATCAACATTTGGTGTATAAACTCTATTTTCATTAGTGCCAGAAATAGTACCATGACTCGGTTGTTGTATTATCTGGTAATCCTCAATAAACCCATCACTGTCTGTGCCAGTTAAAGTGACTATCAGGTTTTCATTTTGTTTAACAGTTACAGATTGGTCATAAACGATTGGCGGACTACCCGCACCAGAGTTGAACATAACATCTACACAGCCATGAAAGCGTTCATAGGTCCATTGATTACGCCCCCACTCCGCATATATTACGTGACGGCCGCTACGTTCTGGAACATCACAGTAGGTATGAAATAGAGAATTGTCTTTATCGGGAATAATTTTTAGGTTGCCAGTTGGATTAGTATCATCATAATCTAGCTTGCAAAAAGCTTCTGACTCAAAATCCGACCATCTCAGTGGTACTCCAACTTGAAAGTGAAAGTCTGGTTTTGTTATCCAGTATCGAAATTCTTCCGTATCTTCAAAGTGGGAACCCCAGGAAATATTCCAAGTGAATTTACGATTTCCTGCGCTGATGTTTACTATCGGCCAGTCAATTGCAGAGTCCCAAGGAGTCGGACCTCCATTCCAAGTTTCACTGTCGAATCCACACACACGTTCAGGTAATTGCTTTACAACTGAACGACCCTGAGTATGGGTTAGAACACTCATGAATTGATACCCTCCTAAATGATCTGAGGCAAACGCCTCTTCACAAATAGTTCCACTTGCTTGGTCTGGTTTGATTTCCACACCGCACAATTGATTTCTTGATTTGGGTTCTTGTATCAATCCATGAGAAAAAACTGTTGTAGATACAAGTAATAGTGCGCCAACCGAAGTGGCTCTTATAATAGAAAAACGCATCAAATTTATGTCCTTTATCATCTGAATGGAATATTAATTTAATAATTTATTTGCTAACTGCTTGTATCAATGGCTGACGGAAATTAACATATTCTATGTTCCTGTAAAATAGATACTAAATTAATGATTTATCTATGATGTGTATAATGAATACTTATGCTTTGATTTTTTAGTCGCAATATCTGAAGTACAAACATCTATCCACCATAACGTAAAATTAAATTTCACTGTGGAATTCTGGAGAGCTAAGTTCTGGTCGTTAATTATGTGATGGATCTATCTAGATATGTAATTTCTGCATATATATTTATTACATACATAATTAATTTTATTTTTTTGCTTCGTGCTTATAAGGTTAAAATGATAATGTCAGACTCCATCATTAGTTAGTTTCGGTGATCATTGATATCTGTGTACGATTGATAACGTCCAGGATTGCTTTGTTTACGTGTCAGGCTGGTATGTATATTTATAACCAATTTGAATGTGGAGTCTATATATAGTTGATTAATTCCTTTCAAATTGTTAGCTGGCTTTCCTCAGAATATAGATTCGTATAGTTATTTTTCGCTTATTCGACAGTGGTTATAAAAGCTTTCACTTAATATAAGAGTAGTCCATCATCTATTGTACTAATTTTATGAAAATAGATATAGGTTAATGAAAAATATGAGCAAATAGTAGCTTCATAGCTGTTAGGTCTTCCTGTAAAGAACGTGCCGAATTTATTTTGGGGTTATCAGAACGAAGAAAAGCGTAGTATTGCTTGCTTAGTGAAGCTGCAGCTTTTCTAAATCCTCCCATATTAGAACGATATATTTCATACAATCCATGACCCAAGCCGCCCTCAATTCTATATTTGCAAAGAATTGAAATATACTTATGGGGTCCAAGAAACTTCTCAAAATCTTCTTTCGCCATTTTCCCATACATTCTGTTTGGTGTATTAGCTTGTACTTCACCAGCGCGACCATTAGGCAATCTAGCAACAAAATTAAGCCCTGAATACCCACAAGGATCTTGTTCGGGAAAAGTCTCAGAATTTTTAATTATGCCATAGCCATTTCGGCTTATACAGCTGGCTATTAATCCCTGTCTTACTTGAGATAAACAGCTCTTATTGTCCGCAATAATTGTCATGCGCACAAGATCTTTAAGGTCATAAACATCCCCGCCATAATCTTTGTTAATTTTATCAAGAGCTCTGTTTTTACCTTTAACTGGGCCCGGAATAATTTTTAGTCCACCGTAACAATTACTACTAATAGCTGAAGCTAGCTCTGCAAGTTGTTCGTTGGAACCTCCGGCATCATTGTATAGGTATTTCATGAGCCTATCTTGAGCTACACCTCTTATTTCCTCCAAGTGTCTCTTTGGGAATCTAACTTCCGACATTAGTTTTTTCCATAATACTCTGGTTACAGATGAGCTTAGTTTTAGTTGGTGTTAACTAAAAGAATGGTTGAAAAATCGTTTTTTTATTAAAAATTTAATTTAAAAAATAGTATTGTTTTTTTCTATTTGAGTGATTTATGATTTCATCTTTATGTTTCGGAGTTGTGTATACTGTAACCATTTTATCGATCTTATATATAATAAATTTGGTGAAATATATGTTGGGCACAGTGCTTCAGGATTGCTATCTGCATCAATTGGATGGAGTGGCATAATTCACAAATAATAGTTAAAGCGAATTATGCCACTGGAAATCAGCTGTTATTTATTACCCCAAAGTCGGTTTAACAAATCGGTTTTCCTGGTGTCAAACACATTCCATTGTCCCCAACCTTCAGTATTAGAAACGGGGTCGTATTCATGACCGTACCACCCTGCGGCATCTCCAGATTCAGGGTTAATTGCCCAATAACAAGCTTCAATTTCATGTTCTACCATATAGTCAACAGCAACGTTTTGCCAATCTTCATCAATACCTGGTGCAATATGTTTCCATCTTTTTTGGTCTCTGATTGGTGCTGTCCCGGCGGGCCAGTCCATATTTCCACCAAATTCACCAATTACTATGGCAAATCCCTCGTCACGCAAGTAGCCAAAATGTTCCTCCCAGCCATTTACTAGTTTCTCAGTGTCTATCAAAATATTGCATTGCTCATCTCCAGCAGCATCGCCTTCAAGTCCATTGCATCTTTCTTGTGACTCATCCATAAATTGTCTCTGAACAAACACGGAGGGCCCGTAGATGTGAGGAGATAAAACTAAACGTTCCTTTGGAATATTGAGTGGATTATCGGCCTGACCATAAAAATTCTCTCCCCAGTTGGGATTTGACTCTTCATTTCCATGAGGAACAGGAGTTCCATCAGACTTCTTAGCTGCAACTCCTTCAACTACAATTAATATATCTGAATTGACTTTATCAATTTCCTGATAAGCGCTTTCAGCAAGTGATTTCCACTCATCCCATGTGTAGTCCCAAGGTTCATTGAAGATATCAATACCTAATATATTTCCAACCCCAAGTTTATCTGATAAAGAAGCGATTTCTCGCAGGTTTTCTAGCCACCTATCCTCGTTATACTCATGGACGGTAACTCCAGGTCCTGCATCTGAACAGGCGTAATCTTCTCGAGTAAAGTCATACTCTTCGCGATCAGCATCAGTATATGGTGGTATTGCATCCAATCTACCTGCTCGCCAACCGACATAATTGGAGCAGGAATGAATATCAATAATGAGGTTCAAGTCATTTTTATCTGCCAGTACAATAAAATCTTCCAGGGCCTGACGGGAGTTTTCAGATAATACAGATGGGTGATTTTTAAATACATCAGGAATGCCTTGAGGGTTATCAGCCTCCAGTGTTTGTGGCACAATTGGAAGTCTTATTACATTAACACCTTGTGCTTTGATCTCATCTATAGTTTGCTGGATAGTTCGTCCGGTTCCTTGTCCTCCATTGGCCCAAAACGTATTACCTATAAAGAGTTCCATCGGTGCGCCACCTGGGTTATTCGCATCATCCGATGGTTCATGGCGCCCTTCAAGACCGAACCAAGCTCCACATCGTACTGGTAATACCTCATCGTTTTTTGTAATTTTTCCGCTACCATTCACACGAAAGACACCTTCAGAAGGTTCCGGGGGCTCTGGCGGGTCAACAGGTTCACAAACAGAGCCACTAATGACTGGACTTTCAGCAGGGTCACTATTCTTGGTACCCTGAAAGCCAAATTCTATGGAATGACCTGGCTCAATAATTGCGTTGTAAGATTCTGGCAATGCGGTATAAGGATTATTACCAGAAAGTTTAGTGCTCCAATCGTTGGTTATACGATCTTCCCCACTATATACCCAGTTCACATCCCAGTCACTGATAGTGCTGGTGGTATCGTTGGTAATTCTAATTGACGCAACAAAACCATTATTCCATTCATTTTGCACCCTGTATTCGCAAGTCGCTGCAAATGTGGGCATTGCACTCATAGTAAATAGGCTGGCGCTGAGGGGTAGTATAATTCCAGAAAGCTTCAAAGTTAATTTATACATTTCAGAATCCCAATTATTTTCTTAAAGACTCGCAATACAACGTACCCAGTTCTCAATTTAGTATTTAGTGTCATCACATTGGAGTAGTAACGATAAATTCCGAAGTACAATTATTGAATAAAAAAAAACTGTTATCTGCTAAATTTAATCAGCTTAAGATAAGAAGCGATAAATTTGAGACAAAACGGACGTGCCAATTAATAACTTCCCCAGATCTCCCCTTTTTGTGAACACGATCACTTTTTTAGGTATGTATTTTCAATGTAATGGTTTCTCTACTTACTCCAGAACACTTAAGGTGATGTTTACCTAGGGGAGAAGGCAGAGCAGCACTTGGTATTGAACGAGATGAAATAGGTTATTTTGTGGGTGGGTCGGACGCCCAAATCTATACGTTCTAGTTAAGTCAAATTATTGTTTCAAAGTTGTCAGCGAGTCTAAGAATATTTCAAAGATACAGTTTAAAGGATAGTTGTTTACAGTTTTAGCTCTAGTAATGAATTTTCTCCTCTAAAATGGATGTAATTCATTAACTGTGAACTTTGGAATCTGTAATGAATAAGCTCATGGATAGATTTGATATGGAGTTTTTCCTCTCTCAAAGTAAAACTGCATCACAGAATAATTTAAAGACCATTACTTTAAATATCAGACCGAGGAAGAAGAGTATGGCTAATTTTAAATCTATGAGATCTCTATTCTGTGTCGTAATTATGGCACTGTCCGCCTCATTCGTGACTGCACAAAACTACCCATTTCCACAGAATATTGATTATTACGGCATCAAACCTAACAGCCAAACAACCCAGAGCCAAAACGAATCTGTCAAAGAGTTTTATGATTATTGGAAAGATAAATACCTTCGTCAGTCAGCAACAATAGAAGGTGGCTATTATGTACATGGCGCCGATACAGATGGTCATGGTAAGGGAACCTCCGAAAGTCACGGCTACGGCATGGTTATTACAGCACTTATGGCTGGATATAACCAGAATGCTAAATCTGAATTTGATGGATTGTTTACCTTTTTCAATACTCATCGTAGCCATCTTAATGCAGAATTAATGGGATGGAAAATTGACGAATCGGAAACATCTGGAATTTATAGCTCGGCGACAGACGGTGACATGGATATTGCTTACGCATTATTACTAGCCGACAAACAATGGGGGTCTAATACTGAGATTAATTACAAGCAAGAAGCCATTGATATGATCAACAATGGGCTTCGAGTTTCTGACTACAATAGTGAATCGAAGCGATTGATGCTGGGCGATTGGGATACGCAAAAAATTTACACGACACGCAGCTCCGATTGGATGACAGGACACTTACGTGCGTATGAAAATGCCACAAATGATGCAGAATGGCTAGCAGCGATTGATTCGATATATGATATGGTGGCTCAGCTTAACACTCAAAATAGTAATAGTGGCTTGATGCCTGACTTTGTTACTGGACAAAATCCTCGACCCGATACCGAGAATGACAACGGCACTGGCGAAAAAAACTCTGGACATTACTATTACAATGCTGCTCGTACGCCTTTGCGATTGTCTATGGATTACATTCATAATGGAGATCAGCGATCAAAATCGGCATCAGAAAAACTTGTTACCTGGGTTAGGCTACAAATAGGCGATAGTTACGATTTTAATAAATACTATTCTGGTTATACTATAAATGGAAATGTACTTCCTGGCGCTGAGTATAATTCCACTGTATTTATTGCACCAGTTGTAGTGGCTGCCTCTGTTGATTCTGCTAATCAAGAAATGGTCAACGCTGGTTGGAACTATATAAAAGCAAAGCACGAATCTTACTTCGAGGATACAATAAACCTTTTAAGCTTGTTGGCACTAACTGGTAATTGGTGGGCGCCCAATCAAACCACGGGTAATGATAATGGTATACCGATTGCACTGAGTAAATCGGCTACCACTACAATGAATATGCCTGTATTGATCCGCTTAGAAGGAATTGATGATGGCACAATTACTGCGTACCATATTCACACGCAGCCAGCTCATGGTGCTATAAGCTGGTCAGGCAGTCAGGTGAACTATGTACCATCGAAGAATTATATCGGCTCTGACAGTTTTAGTTATACCGTTACTGACGACGATGGCAATGTTTCTGTGCCAGCGAAAGTTACATTATCGGTTATAGAAGATACACTTCCGACTTTGAGCTGTAATGTAAAAGAAGAATTCTGGACCGGAGGGTTTCTAGCCACAGTTACTGTAACTAACACTTCAGAGGCTGTGCTAAGAAACTGGCAAGTTGATTTGTCATTGGGGGTAGGTGAATCCTTTAACTATGGCTGGTCCGCAAATTTTAACGCATCATCTAATCCTTTAAAAGCTAGTGGCTTAGAGTGGAATAACCTATTGCAGCCTGGCGAATCAACTGATTTCGGATTTATAGGTGATAGTATCGCAGGTCACAGTAAAATAACTTGCCAATAATATTGCATATCGTCATAGTGAAGTATAAGTTTAATTGATCAGGGTGGTCAGCTGTTTACTTTTTATTTTAACCGACAAAGAGTAAGTGTTGGTGGATGGTAAGCAGCTGACATAAAATAAAGCATAATTTATTCATGGCTTAAGCTAAGTGGCAGCCTCGGTAGGCAATTGATAATAGCATTATAGGTTTTCCCCAGATTGCCAACCTAAGTGACACGCGCCTGCCCAACAGTAATTTCAGTGGACTCAAGTAATTTAACACCTTCCTTGAGCGGGTGTTGATTTGAAACGCTGCATCATCAACCCGGCTGAGTATCTTGCCAATTTCTATACCCTTCGGCAAGAATGTAGGGTTAAAAATAGTCGCAGTATAAAAATAAATATTTACCCAAAAGATGCATCACCAAGATGAGAAGGGCGTCATAATTCCAACTTACCCCAAAACTGGACCTATCTGCCAATTTATAGATGATTAGTATATTCATATTCGGCACTCTAGTCCGCTAAAAAACTCTATACCCCTTGACCTCAATCAATGAGAGCAATTTATTAGGAGGGTACATAACTGATTCAGTCGGTACCACTCACAAAGAAGTAAAGATCGAAAGTCGCCAAGTAAATTACTCTCAGATTAGAGAGTCGATCTACTTATAGTATTAAATAATTACATTTTTTATTTCAACCTAAGTAGCGGAGTAAATAGTGAACAATAAAATTGCTTTATTACTGTTGGTGTTTTTTTATGGATTTTCAAATTTAACATTTTCCGATATTTTATCGGTAAAGCCTGATTCGGCGACCCATGCTTTAAAAGATACACCTCTATCTACAGCTACTGAGTATACAGATTACGCCTTATTTAGAATGAACTTCGAAGTTAATTCCCCACTTAAAATAAATAATGATCGTTTAAAAGTGGTTACATTTTCCTCATCCGGAGCCAACAGACTACTTGAAGCTAGCTATATCCCATATAATAGGGGATCTGAGCGTATCACCGGAAAATTACCTCTGAACAATGCTGTTAAATCAGCAACCCTAAGTTACGATGTAAAATTTCATAGCGATTTCCAGTTTGTTAAGGGAGGTAAGCTCCACGGCCTTGGAGGCGGTAGTAGCACTACAGGGTGTGACCCTGTTGATTCTAATGGTTGGAGTGTTCGTGTAATGTTTAATGGTGATGGGGCACCCAAATTATATGTATATCATCAAGATAGGCAAAGTTCCTGTGGTGACAGCTTTTCAAACTTTACAGGCTTTAAATTTTCTTTGAATAGATGGTATAGAGTAGAGGTTTTTGTAAAATTGAATACCACTGCTAATAACGCTGATGGGTATATTGAGCTTTATGTTGATGGAAAAAAGATTGTCGAGAAACATGGTCTACGGTTAACAGGCAATATGAATGCATTAGTAGACACATTTATGTTTAATACATTCCATGGAGGTTCAACCGAGGATTGGGCACCGTCCAAGACTGTTAAAGCATATTTTGATAATTTTACTGTGAAAAGCGAAAAGCGGATTTTTGGTAAGAATGGTTGGACATGTGAGTATAAAGAGGGGGGAATCTACACGGCAAATGGAGCCTGCTGCATGAATTCCTGCGGTTCTTGCGGCGGTAGCGGTTGCGGAGATCTTCCAGGAGGAGCAACTTCCTGTTGCAGTATTAAAATTGTAAATGAAGCACCGCTATGCTCTTATCCAAATACAGGCGCCCCCTGCAGGCTCTAGCTGATATTTATTTGATCTATCATAGCGGGCTAGATGCCCGCTTTATATATTTAGAAGCTTGGTAAAACTCTGAATCTATTGGGACATGCTGTTATTACTGTAACGATTGACTTTACTATCTGGATAAAGTTAGGTATTGAAATTAATACAAAAAAATAATTATATTTTAATATTCTAAATATCTTCCGTATAGATCGCTTACTGCTAAAATTTTTATCATTTTATGATTAGCTCTGAATATGTACTAATCCTAATTTTCACAACCCTATTACCATAACAACAATCGCTAAACAGAAGCAAACCCTCCAAGTTTGAAATTGAGATGTTTGGCACATATTTCTAGAAAATACTCTGGCTTAATTGTTCTCGCGAAATATAAAAGGAATGATAATAAATATATTTGGATTAACGGTTAATCTATATAAGACTATGGCTTTAAGGGAATGGGTTACGCATCAAATCATTTTTTATTGACGATTGCTCATAATCATATGACATATTCGAAAGATTTTAAATTATTACCTGATTAACAAAGGGTGTAATCTATCGTGCATTACGAAACAATAAAATTGAATCCGTTTGGTGTGATGCTGAAACCAAAGAGTGGTGCTGTCAGCATTAGACACATAGAAATCGATCTTTTACGTGAGCTATTTAACAAGGAATTCTTTGTAGTGTTAAGGGGTTTTGAGCCCCTAAGAGACTCCCTGGATTTTGAAACTTTTAGCCAGTATTGGGGTGAAATTGACATCTGGCCATTCGGGAAAGTGCTGGATTTAATCCAAAATGAAGATCCAGATGATCATATTTTTGATAATAGTTATATGCCTTTACATTGGGATGGAATGTATCGACCCAAAATACCTCAGTATCAAATATTTCAATGTGTTAAAGCACCATCAGAAAATCAAGGCGGCAAAACGTATTTTTCCAACACTTTTAGTGCCTTAGAAAATGCCTCTACTGAAGATGTTAATGTTTGGAAGCAGGTAACAGGGACTTACCAGAGGAAGATGGAATTTTACAACAGTAAAGTTATATCGCCTATTATCACCAAGCATCCGCATAGAGAGTATAATGTTATTCGTTACAGCGAGCCGCATTTTGAATCCAGGGGCAAGCTAATCAACCCGCCTATAACCCGTTTCACCGGTATTGATGTAGAGTATATTGATGATTTTCATAGAAGTCTACGTAAAGCCCTATATTCTCAAAATACTTTATATGCTCACAGGTGGCAAACAGACGATATAGTTATCAGTGATAACTTTACACTTTTGCATGGTAGAGAATCTTTTAAGTCTAAATCCTCTCGCCATATTCGTAGGATTCAGGTGCTAAGTAACCCCCAATTTGAAAATCCAGGCTTGGATTCTTACCAATGAGAATAAAGGAAACCGATATAGTCATTATTGGGGCGGGCCCAGTTGGACTAATGTGCCATTATCTTGCTCAGATGAGCAATATAAATTCCATCGTACTAGATAAGTCTGGTGGCCCATTAAAAGTGGGCAGAGCGGATGCATTAAATGCTCGGACTTTGCAATTATTAGAGATAGGCAGTTTATTTGACGACATTTACCCCTTGGGTTTATCTTGTGATACAAGTTCTGTTTGGAAGGATGGGAAATTTATATCTCGCCAATCTGATTGGTGGAGAAGTCTAAAGGGATGTTTTCATAAGCATTTTCTTATGCTTGGTCAATCCCATCTGGAAAATTTATTAGACGAAAAACTTACAGAAAAAGGATCTTCAGTAAAGCGTTTAATAAAAGTCGATAACATAGAGATTAAAGGTGACGGATGTTACACTACATTAAACAACGGGGAAATAATTTCTTCTCGTTATGTTGTGGGTGCAGACGGTTCTAAATCATTTGTCCGCAATCTTTTCGATGTTGATTTTGAAATTGTGCGTCCAAATATTATTTGGGCAGTAATCGACGGTATTTTAGATACCGACTTCCCTAAAGTCCCAGAGATAATTGTGTTTCAAGCTGAAACAGCCGATGTCGCCTGGATTCCTCGAGAGGGTAAATTAGACAGATTTTACGTGCGGATGGATACAAAAGAATTTTCCATCGAAGATGCAATAGATAAGATTAACAAGGTGACACGCCCCTACAGTGTGCGCTTTAAAGAAATAGAGTGGTTTTCCCAGTTTTCAGTAAGGGAGTCAGTTGCTGAAAATTTTATTCTCCAGGATAAAATATTTTTGGCGGGTGACGCAGCTCATATCCATTCTGTAAATGGAGGGCAGGGTTTAAATACTGGTATATCGGATGCATTTAACTTGATTTGGAAAATTAATATGGTAATGAATCACGGCATGCCTTCCAACTTGTTGCGCACTTATGAATATGAAAGAAAGCCTGTTGCAAAAAATGTGATTGAAGGATCTGGAGAGTTAACTCGTTCAACTAAGTTCTCTGAAGCTGGAATGCATGCACAAGATTATGTAAAAATTATAGAGAAAAGGGCTGGGTATATAACGGGGATGGGGGTTGAATATAGCGGAAAAGGTCTTTCAGGGTCAAGAGTTTTTGATTTTAGTATATATGAAAAAAAAATAAAAAAACGTTTATATAGTATTTTAGACTATTCGAAATTTACTTTACTAATTGTTGGTGATGCTGAATTTTTAATCTGCATGCCAAAAGTGGTTAAATTGATGCAGGTCTATTTCGAGGAAGGTTTTGGCCGCTATTGGACAGATGACACCACATATAAAGATAAAGCGATTTTAATTCGTCCCGATGGTCATATTGAGTCTGTTTCTTCTCTGGAAAATATTGGTTCTCTATTTGAAAATCTAAATTTACCCTTAAGTTTTTCGATTGCTTAGGTATTGCTCACATTAAAAATAATCCACTCAATTGCAATATGGGGAGGGCAAATATATCTTCGGTTTATTTGGGGGTTATATTATTTTATTGCATAAAGATAAGCTTAGTGCTTAGCTAAAAAAAGTATATGTTCATTTTGGTGTGATAATAAATTATAAAATTCAATCAGGGTGCATTAATTATGTCCAATGTGGTTGTTCAGAGAAATGTAGAGGAAGTATTTTTTATAATATTCAATCAGCTCTTGGAGCAGTCTGATGCAAATATTGAGGGTGTATTAAACCTTAAAAAAATAATCACTAATTATTCCCTAAGCAAGGAAAAGATTCAATTTTTGCTGCCGGCATTCCCTTGTAAGACTAACAATCTTGATAAGGTGACAGGGTGCGATCCGGATTTAGGTGAATATTTGGTTTTAAAGAAATTTGTAAAAGCCATACGTGATATCCAGTCAGTATATGAACCTGGAGTTATCTTCTATATATTTTCAGATTATCATACTTTTTCAGAATACATCTCAGTGGATCTTGACCGTCATTATAGCTACGCCAATGGGCTTAGGGATATGGTTGAAAGTTTGAATTGCGATGACTCACTAAAGATTGTAAATTTTGAGGATTTTGAAGATTTTAAATTGCTTGAAGCACAGGAATACAGCAGGGCACTACTTCTAAAGTATGGAGATAAGGATTACATAAATAATTTTGAGTCATTAAAGCTCAGAAATAATAAAACGAACGATACGTATCTCGGCTTGAAGAAGTTTATGAGCAAGGATCAAAAATATATTCTGGCCGAATTTTCTGACAAGGAGCGTCGTAAGCGACTCTCTCAAATTGCCAAGGGTATGATGGTTCAAGGGGCGGCGCTTGATAAATTTCTACTGAGGAAATTTGGCAATTGTATTCGCTTAAGTATCCATAGACATCCTATGACTGGGGAGAAATATTCTCTAAATCTTTTTGAGAATTATCCTTTCAGGACGCCTTGGCATAATACAGTAATGTTTGATTCATTGTCCGGAAAGTATGTTGTTGATTCCTTTATTAACAATAAAAACAGATATCTAGCCATTCCTGTTGTTTTTAAAGGCAAGATATGGTGCCTTCTTAAGTTGTCAATCAATATGACGTCAATAGAGCAACCTCAAAGGTCAATAAAGGCTACTCTCTATCGTGAAAAGGCGGGGCTTGTGCTCGATTGTGGAAATTTAGATTTATCCATTTTTTCGCTTTCCCATAAGGAGTTAAGTAATTTAATTAAAGAGTTTAACTCTGTTACACTGCGTGGGTTTAAGAAATTTCAGAATCGATTGGATCTGGAGAGTTGGTATGATAGGTTTGGTCCACTAGTCCCATATAAGTCAGGAAATATTAATAGTATTTCATTTTGCAATAACTCTTACCTCTCTGGCATTAAATCTCCTGTTTTACTAAGTTGGAACTTGAAATGGCCTCTTTCATATCTTGACGGAAATCATGGTAAATATAATTATGCGGATATTACACCTGGTCATTTTGTAATTTATGCTTATAAAAACAAGTCTCTAAAGCAGGAATTTTTAACTGTCGATACCGCTTTGGCTGTGCTTAGAATGCATGGAAAAGAACGAGAGGAATTTCGAAAGCTAACCCTCAGATACCCCTTACTTGACGGAAATTTAAATTACAAATACATCTCACATCCTGTGTTAATGCAATGCCCATTGACGCATCAGGATATAATCCGTTGGATACCATGCAATGGTGAAACTTTATCATTGCAGACTTCCTCTTCGAGTGAAATGGATATCCAGGCATTTCCTGAGTTTCATAATGAGTCTTCTCTAACACAAAAGCTGGATGAAATATGTATGGATGATCAGATTCAAATTTCACATCACTTAATGGAGGGTGATGTGTTAATTGTCAATAATCATACTACCTTGCAAAGCATTCCTAAATTAAGTAACCAAAGTGAGCTTTGGTGTGCCTCACTTCAACCAAAATCTATTAATTCACCATGGAAGCCACATAATATCGTAAAGCTTGATCAGCTGGGTTAGCATAACACTGTAGAATGCCTTTATGAATATCATGCCGATCAATCATTAAAAATGTAAGCAATTTTTATTTATCAAGTTGATTGTATCAGATGACCTGGCTTTAAATAATACTCGCCAACTGCATTATAATGCCAATAATTGCAAGGCAATGATGCTAATTATTAAGTAATAATAAATATAAACGGATTGTGTAATGAGAGCTATTTTGTTTGATCTTGATGGTACCCTTTTCGATACTTCTCCAGACTTTATCTTTGTACTTAACTTACTGAGGAGACAAGAACGACTTCCCCCTCTCCCAGATGAAGAAATTCGCAACATGGTTACTAATGGCTCTAAAGCACTAGTAAAATTAGGATTTGAAAAAGAAGAAGGGGATCCGGGTTTTGATGGCTTACTCCAGCGCCTGCATGATCTATATCGTACACACCTCTCAGACCGAACAATACCTTTTCCAGGTATTGAGGCTTTATTGAATCAACTCGCATACAAAGGTATTCCTTGGGGTATTGTAACCAATAAACCAATGGTATTTACATTTGAACTTATGAAGGCATTTGCACACCTGCCAGCTCCGGAAACTGTAATTTGTCCTGATCATGTGAAGAGGTCAAAACCTGATCCGGAACCTTTACTTCTTGCCTGTAGACAGATTGGTTGCCCGCCCTCTGAGGCTATTTATATTGGTGATCACCAGCGTGATATTACCGCAGGTCAAAAAGCAGGTATGGCCACTATCGCTTGCAGATATGGCTACATTGATGCGTCTGAAAGCCCCGCCAACTGGGGCGCAGATCACCTAGTGAACTCCGCAGAAGAGATCTGGTCCCTACTGAAGAAGCACTACTTGGTTTTGGAAGATAAATACAATTTGTAATAGCGAGATTAGTTAGTAGGGGCAGGGCCTCGCTCAACTCAGAGAAAAGCACCAATAAGCTACTACCAGCTGGCCGAGAACGAATGATACTAGATTTATTGCTGAGAAAAGCCGAGCCCACCCACCAGCGACGGACATTTTCTTAGGTAATCAACTACGTGGCAGAGGTGCCCTATGACAAGATCAAGTAAATTAAACATAACTACTCGTGAGCAATACCCTGAGGAGTGTAAACTGGATGCCCTAACACTGGCGGACAATGCGTGCGTAAGTGTTGCCACTAAATAGCAAGGATTGCTCTTTTCCTGGTTTACGGAAGGGAAGTCATGCGAAGTTGCAACAATACCGAGGGGTTTTGTAGACCACTTCAGGCTGGCTTAAAGTTAGAAATACAGGCTGTAGACATGTAGAAGTTGCAGAATAATAGAGAGTGTAAATTAAAAATTTGACTCCCCCAGCAATAAAAAAGCCCCACCAAAATGGCGGGGCTTTTCCTTGAGGCCGAGCTACTGCTTAAACAGCAACGTCCTGGATCTCAGTCGCGGCAATACGCTTGCCTTCTTCGGCAGATTTCTGGAAGTCTTCAATCTGGTCGAAGTTCAGGTAGCGGTAAATTTCGCTGGACATGGAGTCCAGGTTCTTGGCGAACTCCTGGTATTCCGCGGGAGTAGGCAGTTTGCCCAGAATGGCACCCACTGAAGCCAGTTCAGCAGAAGTCAGGTACACATTTGCACCGTCACCCAGGCGGTTGGGGAAGTTGCGGGTGGAGGTGGACAGCACAGTGCTGTTCGGAGCCACACGCGCCTGGTTACCCATGCACAGTGAGCATCCGGGCATTTCGGTGCGGGCACCGGCTGCGCCGTAGATGTTGTAGTAGCCTTCTTCCATCAGCTGGTGCTCATCCATCTTGGTGGGAGGAGCGATCCACATGCGGGTGGAGATACCACCTTTATGTTCCTGAAGCAGCTTACCGGCAGCGCGGAAGTGACCGATGTTGGTCATACAGGAACCGATAAATACCTCGTCCACTTTGTCGCCAGCGACGTCGGACAGCAGGCGTGCGTCGTCCGGGTCGTTCGGCGCACATACAATCGGCTCTTTAATTTCAGCCAGGTCGATTTCGATTACTTCGAGGTACTCGGCATCGGCGTCGGCTTCCATCAATTTCGGATTGGCCAGCCACTCTTCCATGGCGCGCGCGCGGCGTTCCAGGGTGCGCTTGGAGCCGTAACCTTCGGCGATCATCCAGCGCAACAGGGTGACGTTGGAGCGCAGATACTCGGCCATGGTCTCTTCAGACAGCTTGATAGTACAACCAGCTGCGGAGCGTTCGGCAGAGGCATCGGATAGCTCAAATGCCTGTTCTACCGTCAGGTCTTCCAGACCTTCGATCTCAAGGATGCGGCCGGAGAAGATGTTCTTTTTACCTTTCTTCTCTACAGTCAGCAGGCCCTGCTTGATCGCGTAGAGAGGTATGGCGTGTACCAGGTCGCGCAGGGTAATGCCGGCCTGCATCTCGCCCTTGAAGCGTACCAATACCGACTCAGGCATATCCAGTGGCATAACGCCGGTGGCAGCGGCGAAGGCTACCAGGCCGGAACCCGCCGGGAAGGAGATACCCATAGGGAAGCGGGTGTGGGAGTCACCACCGGTACCTACGGTGTCCGGCAGCAGCATGCGGTTTAGCCAGCTGTGGATGATGCCATCCGCCGGGCGCAGGGAAACGCCGCCGCGGTTCATAATAAAGTCTGGCAGTTTGTGCTGGGTATCGATGTCGACAGGCTTCGGATAAGCGGCGGTGTGACAGAAAGACTGCATCACCAGGTCGGCAGAGAAGCCCAGGCAAGCCAGGTCTTTCAGTTCATCACGGGTCATGGGGCCAGTGGTGTCCTGGGAGCCCACGGTAGTCATTTTCGGTTCGCAGTAGGTGCCCGGGCGGATACCTTCAACGCCGCAGGCCTTGCCAACCATCTTCTGAGCCAGGGTGTAGCCCTTACCAGTGTCAGCGGGCTGCTCTGGCTTGCGGAACAGGTCGGAAACGGGCAGGCCGAGGGACTCACGTGCCTTGGTGGTCAGACCGCGACCGATAATCAGGTTGATACGTCCACCAGCTTGAACTTCGTCCAGCAGTACGTCGGACTTCAGTTCGAATTCAGACAGTACCTTGCCATCTTCAGCCAGGATCTTACCGTCGTAAGGGCGGATTTCGATAATGTCGCCCATGCCCAGGTCATCAACGGGGGCTTCGAATACCAGTGCGCCGGCGTCTTCCATGGTGTTGTAGAAGATAGGAGCGACTTTACCGCCGATACAAATACCGCCACCCTTCTTGTTGGGTACGCCGGGCATTTCTTCACCAAAGTACCACAACACAGAGTTGGTTGCGGATTTGCGTGAGGAACCGGTACCCACTACGTCGCCAACGAAAGCAACGGGCAGGCCCTTGGCTTTAACTTCTTCGATCTGTTTCAGTGGGCCGGTAACGCCAGCTTCTTCCGGCTCCAGGCCGTCGCGCTTCATCTTATACATGGCCAGCGCGTGCAAGGGGATGTCTGGGCGGGACCAGGCATCGGGGGCCGGGGACAGGTCGTCGGTGTTGGTTTCGCCGGTTACCTTGAATACGGCAACTTTGATGCTCTCGGGCACCTTGTCACGCTTGGTGAACCACTCGGCGTCGGCCCAGGACTGGATAACCGCTTTTGCGTGTTCGTTGCCGGCTTTGGCTTTCTCTTCCACGTCGTGGAAGGCGTCGAACATCAGCAGGGTACCTTTCAGCTGCTCTGCAGCCAGCTCAGCCAGCTCTTTGTCGTCCAGCATTTCAACCAAGGTGTGGATGTTGTAGCCGCCCAGCATCTGGCCCAGCAGCTCTACAGCGTGCTTGCGGTCGATCAGCGGGGATTCCGCCTCGCCTTTAATAATGGCGGACAGGAAACCGGCCTTAACATAAGCCGCTTCGTCAACACCCGGCGGTACGCGGTGAGTGAGCAGCTCAACTAATTCTTGTTCTTCGCCTTTTGGCGGATTTTTCAGCAGCTCAACCAGGCCAGCTACTTGCTCGGCGTCGAGCGGCTTCGGTGGGATGCCCTGTTCGGCGCGTTCTGCGACGTGTTTGCGATAGGCTTCAAGCACGGATAAGTCCCTCTCGGTGTGTGGAGTGGCACCAACAGCAGGTGTAATTCCCAGTCTATGCACCACGGGCTGCTGGGATTTTTTTTTCGAGGCCGCTGAAGGCGGGTGGCGAATACTACAGGAAAGCCTTACAGCTGTTAAGTTTATCGAAAAATCAATAATTTAAGTGAATTACGACTATTAATGAGGTGAATTTTAGTAGGTTTGGCAGTAAGTGCTTTGGCACTTTTCTTGCCGCCCGAAACAAAATAGTCTACGCGCAACTTTAATCCCGGCCATTGGGGCTTGGATGCCTGGAACTGGTTAATCGATGTACAAAAAAGTCCGCACGCCCTGTATCGGGGTCTGCTCAACGGGAATTGGTGACGATGTCTGCCGGGGCTGTAAGCGATTCGCCCACGAGGTAATCGACTGGAATGCCTATACCGAAGAGCAGCGCCGTATTATTGCCGAGCGACGTGAGGCCTATTTGGTTAATGCAGTGCGTAGCCAGCTGGAGATCGTTGACGAAGAGCAGTTACTGGCACAACTCCACCACCAGCAAATCCGTTTTGATGACAGCCAGAATGCCTACTGCTGGGTTTTCGAATTACTGCGCGCGGGTGCAAGCCAAATTAATGAGTTGCGGGAGTATGGCCTGAATCCCACTGTGCAGGCGCGTGGTGTTCCATTGGTAGAGGTGCGCAGGCGTATTGATGAGGATTTTTATGCCTTATCGGTTGCTTACTACCAGCGTTTTGTTGTGCCCGGCCTGATTAAGAGCTGACATGGTGGAGTAGGGCGATAAGGCGTCAGTTATTTTGTTGTCTGGCGGCTAACGCTGCTGCCGCAGGAATACCCTGAGCGCAGGTAGAAATGCCTCGGTAGAAAGTGCCAGGTCCCGCCTTTGACGGCGCCGGCTCAGGCTGGGCTGGTGGTCCACACGGGTAAATTCCGGCAGTTGCCCGGCCGCATCTCCCTCCACCAGGATTGGCATCGATGAATAACCAACCTGGTGATATTCGTCTTCCTCACTGGCTTCATGCCCGAAGAAAATTTCTGCGACCTGGAGATTGGGGCGACTCTGTATTTGTACCTGGCGCAGGTCGCCCTGTTGGCGCTTGTGCAAACCTGCAAGTAATTGTCGCTGGTATTGAATGCCTGGGTCGGAACCCAGTGGGTCCAGTTGCACCAGTTTCTTTTCACACCATTTAACACTCACTTTACGAATGGACTTGCGCGCCTTGATCCAGGAGAGGGTAATGGCATCGGGTCGCTGGGGGCAGAGCAGTACCAGCCGGTAGCACTGACGCAGATGGGCGCGGGGGAAGCCGGCATCTGCCAAAACCTCCCGCACAGTGCGATCTCGCTCTGCGACTGGTCGCTCCCCAAGCGCAGAGCGGAAATCAGTGATAGCTGCACTGAAGCTCTCCTTGTGAGCGTTGAGTTGTTGCGCCAGGCCCAATGTTTTTTGAGGTACCGCAAGAAGCCCGGGAAGCTGCAGGGTTGCACGGGCATCACTGCCTGAACCCAGCGGCTCAACGTAGTCCAGTTGAGCATAGAGGGCACCGGCCAGTGAAAATGGCCGCTCGAAACTTTGCCCCAGGGTCTCGGCCGTATCCTGGGCGAACTGGGGTTGCAGCAAGTAATGCTGCCAGGGCTTGCCCGCGTTCTGCAGCTGCTCAAGTGAGTCGCGAAGCCCACTTGCGCTGTTATGGAGCTGCTCCAGTAATGGGGCTATTGCCCGTGCCAATTCGCGGTGATCTTCCATAGATATCGTTTTATGGGGGATAGGAAAGATTTATATTAATTCACTTAATAAACCGTTATCAACAGAAGCCACTATAGCTAGCTCCTGTTCGTGCTCTCCGTCAGGACGACCAACGGTCAACAGAAGTGGGGGGAGGTGGTCGATTGAAGGTATAGGCCTGCCTTTCTTTGAGCGGGCGGCTATAATCCTGCGCCAAGTGATCTACTCCAGTTGAAGTATCTATCCTATGAGTGCCCAAGTCCCCGATCTTTCCGCTATCCACGAATTCCTGCTTTGCTCAACTCCAGATGCCTGGATTAAAGCGGCGCTGGAAGAGCCTGCAATGATGTTGGTGGATCACGCAAATTGTGAGAAGAAGGCAGCGGGCACAGCGCTCAATCTGATGTTTCGTTACCTGAATGACTTCGAATTGCTGAACAAGATGTCGCGTCTGGCTCGCGAAGAGTTACGCCACTTTGAGCAAGTTCTGGCCATAATGGAAAAACGCGGTATCGCTTACCCCCACGTGAGCGCTTCCCGCTATGCCGCAAGCCTGCGCGCAGAAGTGCGTACCAATGAGCCGGGTCGCCTGGTAGATACCCTGATTTGTGGTGCGATTATTGAGGCGCGCTCCTGTGAGCGCTTTGCCAAGATTGCTCCCCATCTGGACGAGGAGTTGCAGAAGTTTTACCTGTCCCTGCTGAAGTCCGAGGCCCGACATTTCCGCGACTACCTGCACCTTGCAAGGAAAGCGGCTGGTGAAGATATTGAGGCCCGTGTGCAGGCACTATTGGAAGTAGAGAGGGGTCTGGTACAGGGTAGTGATGGCGAGTTTCGCTTTCACAGTGGGGTCCCGAAGCAGAGTGATCGCTGACATTTAATCCTTGTCGAGGCTGGCTATCAGCTTAATAAACTCCCCAAGGTCTTTGCTGTTTTCGTAGTCCACGGAGTACTTGTTGTGGAAAAAGACGGTGAGTTTTACCTTGGGGGAGTTGATGAAAACTGTATAACCATCAAAGTCTGTACTCATCGTTAACCCCTGGAAATGCCATCCATCAGCCTCTTTCTGCCCCTCTTTGGTGGCCCGGTCGAATACCCGCAGTGCCTGTTTGACGTCGACTTTGTGTTCTTCACCCATAACTCTGATCTCGTGCCGCTAAACTTGTTGTTCTGATGTCGGAAATTTCCTATCGGGCTGAACAGGAAGCTTAGACAACATGGATAGTCATAGCTATCAGCAACCTGTGGTCGATACCCGCCTGTTTGACGCCCTGGCGTACTTGGGTCTTATACCTTTTGTTGTAGGGATATTACTGCAGTTGCTGGATGTATCGCTGTTGGGTATTGGTGGACGCCTGTTCTTTTCTGCTTATAGTGTGGTTATTCTCAGTTTCCTCTGCGGTATATGGTGGGGTGGGGCGCTCAATCGCCCAAGTCATCCACACCGGCTTGCCCTGGTGCTCCTCAGCAACCTGGTCGCCTTGTTTGGGTGGGTAGGAATGCTGCTCTACGAAACTGCTTGGGGGCTTCCTATCTTGGCTATCGGGTTTGCTTTTATCGCCTGGATGGAAGCGCGTTTGAACCCGAATCTTCCCGGACGCGAGCAGTATTTTCGTACTCGCAACAGGGTGACCTGGCTGGTTATCGGGTGCCACCTGATTATGATGGGAGTGCTTTAGGCATCGGCAGTCTGGGTTGCGGTGATATGTCTAATTTATAACCTGTGTTAGCAAACAGAGGTTTTCTGCTTATGGCTGGGACAAAGTCCTAAAATATTCCCCAGCTGGGTGAATACTTTGTCCCCAGGGATGAAAATGCCCTGATCGAATTATTTGGGCGGGATGTTAGTCGGCGAGTTATAGCGCGTTTTGTGAAACTTCAGGATGAGGGGTATCAGCGCTGTATTGAGGTAAAGAAAGGGCGTATTTATCGTACGGACAAGCTACTGCTGGATAGCTACTCCAGGAAAATAAAAGAAGAGGAAATCCTGGATTGCAAAGTACTGCTGGCCAGAGAGGAGTTTGGTCCGCTTGCCCAGGCTCACCGTATAGAGCCTCTCAAAGAGACCCAACGTCTTCGGTTTCGAATTCCATAATTCCGGGGCCATACCTTTTCATTAACAAGGAACAGACTTGCTCAATCCTCTTGGTCAACCCCAAATGCATAAAGATCTGCAATCAGTCCATATGGCGAGATATGCATGGAGTGGTGGTATAGGCGTGTTGTTCTGTTAAATACGCCTAGAGCTGGTTTTATATACAGTTTCTCAAAACGTATGACCAAATGCGAGCTGGAATTTCGGTCATCGTGATCGTTATTTTGAAAGGTTTTGCAAATATGCCAGAAAAATCATTAAATACAATGAGTTACGTAAAGTGGTATATTCCGGGATAGTGGTCTCGGTGACCGTTTTTCCATGTTGTACCCTCGTATCAAGTTTGTGTAAGTGTATGATTTTGAGGTGATTCAAGGAGTTCTGACATGGAATTGCTTCTGAAATAGTAATCAGGATAATAGTGGTCATGGTGATCACTATATAAATGTTATTGTGGCGGTCGGATTTATTGATTTTTCGTGGTAGCTGAAGGTTTAGTGCCACTAAATAGCAGCCAGTATTGAGCAATTTTTGCTGGTTGCAATTCAAGCAGTTTCATTCCTAGAGTGTTTGCTCAGGCGCAGTAGAAACCGGCAGTCCGCTGAAAATTCGCGGAGTGCCAATTAGATAGGAATTGGTTGGGGGAAGTGCGGTATTCTTCCCTCTTAAATATTGGGCAGGGGCCAGCCAAGCTGTGGTTGGCAAAGTGCCAGTAGGTAGTCCTGAGCGCGCCAGCCATAACCAGGCTAGTCAAGCTCGCCCAGCCCCTTCGGGGCCGGGCTGGACAGCCTACGCTCCGCTTCGGCTGCCCTTGCTAGCAACGTTAAGTTTCCTATGAGTAGAGCTATCATATTAATCGTCATTGTCTTATTCCCAAATATTGTTTGGGCAACCTCTTTTGCGTGCGGCAAGCCTGAGGTCAAAGAAAATGACGAGCGAATAACATTTGAAAAAATGGAAGGCGACAGTACTGGCGGAACTTATAAAGTGCACTTGCCAAAAATTGAGAAATATAAGCCGTCATTGGTGTGGGCTGTATTTTCGTCTCCTCAAAATAATAGCGCTGGCGCAGCAGAGCTAAAGATTGAAGATAAGGGCGCTACGTATGTAGGTAAATTACTATATGCAGGTAGCATCAGTGTAAAAATCAAGGCCGAATATATCGATGGTTTTGGTTGTAGATTGGCAATCGAGAATGAACAAAACCATAACAAGTAAAGGCAAGTAAATGAAACACCTACTACTTTTAATCGCGTTTATTTCATTTCCTGCTTTTTCATGGGAATGTCCTCAGTTTGGGAATAGTACGGATGTTTCCACGCATTGGCATACAGCTACTGATGTGATATTTGGCCGTGTTAAGAGTGGCTCAATAGTTGAAGATCCCGCTGTAACTTATGATCAAATTTATGAATTTGAGGTCTTTCATACTCTAAAAGGTAAACCTGAAAGTGGAAAATTCAATTTTCAGGTAGAGAAAGGGCCGGGTATAGATGGCTTAGTGATCGGTCAAAGCTATATCTTATTTTTCTATAGTAATTCTAAAAGAATAGATTTTTGTAGTATGCAAATTGAGCTTTCAAGTCACATCAAAGAGCTAGAAGAGCTAAAATTTTCTACCTCTAGAAGTGATGTATGGTACTCGCGACCACTAAAGGAGCTTCTGGACCTGTGGCACGCCCAGCCTTAACAATCACAGGCAGTATGCTACGGCCCTTCGGGCCTCCGCGGGACGGATTACCTTGTGCACATTTTGCGCGGGTCGCTTCGCTCTCATTTTTGCGCAAAAGGCGCACAAGGTAATCCGCCCCTGCAGTGGGCGTTATGTTTCAGAGTGAGTCATGGAGATAACCGTAGACTGGAAGCAAATTGAGTCAGAGGATGATTTCTACAATATATTCCTCTCTCAAGTAAAAGCACCTGATTGGCATGGGCGGAATCTCGATGCACTAATTGATAGTATTGTGACCGGAGATATAAACTCAATTGAGCCTCCCTACACAATACACAATCTTAATACTGGCTTCGCTCCAAGGCACATCACTGAATTTCAGCTCAAAGTGCTGGCCATTTTTAATGAGGGTGTGGTTGAGAATAGGGGCATTAAAGTTGTTAACGAGTAAAAACATAACAAGTTTAGGCAACATCGCCCCTTTGGGGCTGGACCTACATTCCGCGGCATCGCCGCAACATTTCGGCCGTTGCTAAAGTCGTTATGCATTAAAGAAGTGAGGAAGAAGTGAAAGGAATATTCCATTTATCTTTTGTGGCTGACAACTTTGAAACCACCCGAAAATTTTATGAGGAAGTGCTTGGGTGTCGTACCGGTAGGGAAAAAGAGACATGGCTTGATATTCACTTTTTCGGCCACCAACTAACTATCCATAGGAATAATTGCCCATCCGAAGTAAGCCCTATTGATCACTTTGGTGTGATTCTTGATAAAGATGAGTGGCATAATCTTTCTGAAAGAGTTTCCGCAAGTAATACTGGTTATGTTCTTTCGCCAAATGTAATAAAAATAGATACTGAAGCCGAGTCTGGAAAATACATTATAAAAGATCCATCGGGGAACATCCTTGAGTTTAAGTACTACTCAGAGCTGATCCACCCCATGAGCGAGGCCCATGCATAACAAGCAGCGGCAGAGCGACAGCCAACACTACGCACATTTTGTGTTACTCGCTGGCGCTCAAACATTAACACAAAATGCGCTCCGCGCTGGCTGCGCCTGCGCTGGGCGTTATAGGTCAGTATGAACCGGGTTATCGTCGCAAGCATTTCAGTTTTCTTGTCTGCTTGCACTACTACGTATCAAGAAGCTGTTAAATCGCTACTTCAAACTGATTGGATTGAAAGCAATATTGCGTTTGTCCCAACATGGGAGAATCAATCAAAGATTGAAAGAAATGCAGATGCTGACTTGGCTCAATGTTTAGATGTGCTATCAGGGCGCCAAGAAAGTCAGAGCTTTCATAGACAATCGTTAAAGATCTCAACTAACACCAAGAAATTGATGATACTGGATTGTATGGCTAAAAGTGGTTGGCGGCTTGTGCCGAATGAAATCGTGGTCACGAGGTAACCGATAACAAGTGACTATGGTTGCTCGTCAAGCTTTAAAATCATATTTTCATCCCAGTAAGTGTTATTTTTCACCATCGTATTCAGAATGGTAAGTTGCTTTCTCATACATGCAATGAGGGCCGCTTTCTTAGGCTTGCCAGCGTCGACTAAGCGTTTATACATTAGCTTTAATTTAGGATGGCACTGGATGGCCGACATGATGGAAACAAACAGAACTGTGCGTACGCGATGCCTTCCGCCTCGAATATATCTCTTGCCCTGGAAGCTGCCGCTATCTCGGTTCATTGGGGCGATACCAACGAGTGCAGCAATCTCTTTTCGGTTCAGTTTTCCCAATTCAGGTAGTTCGCTCATCAGGGTGTAGGCCAACACATTCCCGACTCCTTTAGCGCTTAACAATAGATCGCGTTTTTGTCGCCATTCGGCAATACTGCTGACGAGCTTATCCAGTTGCTTGTCGATTACTTCTAACTCTTTTTTGATGGCTTTCAATATGGATTGAATAGGTTTGTGTACAGATTTAGGCATTCGCTTGAGACGGTTCTTTTGCATGGTGCTCATCTCCAAGCACTGGCTTCTTACAACCAGTAAATCACTGATATTCCTTAATTTTTCAGGTTTTATCGACGATAGCCTCGGCTTCATTGCCTCCCCAAAGTGAGCAATGTCGACAGCATCCAGCTTGTCAGTTTTGGCGAGTCGCCCCGCTGACTTTGCAAAGTTTCTTACCTGCGAAGGATTGCAAACAACTATCGGCAATCCCGCTTTGTGGGCAGCACAGACAAACTCCAGTTCAAGCCTTCCTGTGGACTCGATAAGTACTCTTTTGGGTTTAAGGGGTTGTAGTTGTTTAATGGCGTCCTTAATACCATCCTTATCATTGGTAACACTAAAGAATTGGCCAGTTGGTCTCACAAAGATATCGAGCTGTTTGCTGCTAGTATCGATACCGACATTGATCTCTTGAGGTTCCATAAGATAAGCTATCTCCGCCTTGCTATTCGGGCTCGAGGCCCACATGACTATTCGAGTTATGCCTAGTGAGTGCTTATCACGTTCATACTTGTTATCGGTCTTTTATGAACCGGCCAGGCAGCGAACTGTGATAAACAAGGCCTTCGGTGGCCGCCGAAGGTGGGTCTCAATTTACCCGTTAGCGAAAAGGATTTTCAACATCAGAATCGGACAAGAACAACCATACAAGTGGGTAATGTTCGTTCCAGCCACTACGTGGCCTCTACCGGACCTACGCTTCGCTCCGGCCGCATACCCAGGGTGTTAAGTTTCACATGAAGAGAAAGCCTAGAATACTGAAAAAACTCTATAGGCACTGGTTGGAGTTGGCGGTTATTGATCTTAGCCAAGATCCTACATGGCGCGAGCGGCTATTTAACTCGGAGTACAATAGCGAACTCCCCATTAATTCAGAAAATTGTGAGGGGTTGTGGAAACCGGCAATCAAAGCCCTTGGTAAGTACGGCCTGGAGTATACGGTTAGTAAGGTTCCAAAAAATCAGGTAGTTGAACCATGGTTGGCAGAGGGTGGTTTAGTGGTGTTTGAGTTCAAAGCTAAAAAATTCCCTGCAGTGCGCATGCAAACAGGTAACAACCCCGATGTCATATAGATCTAACCAAAAACAACCATACAAATCAAAGCACGCGGACTTGGTAAAGCTGTCACCTTTTTCGCTTGCGCAAAAAAGCCGCCAACTTCACCAAGCCGGTGTTTGAGGCGTTAAATGTCTATGAGCATCGAGATTACATCAATAGAAGAAGTCGGGCTACCGAACTATATGGAAACAATCATAGGTACAGAAACCTATGAGAGAGACTCTCCATTGCTAGCTAAGTTAAAGATTTTGGTAAAATCTGAACCTCAAATCGACGATCTGATCTTCGAAATAAGAGAGCAAGGTGACGGGTCTCCCTCTATAGATGAGTATTACGAAGACCAGGTATTTGATGAAGTGCAAAAACTATTGTCCCAAAACCTGAACAAGAAACAAAAAGGTAGGCTCTCAAACGAGCTAATTGGGTTCTTTCAAATGGAAGCTTTCAAGTTTTGGTTAGGGGAAAAATCTATCTTTCCCATTAAGTACAATGAAAACATTTAACAAGTGGCGGCACAATCGCCAGCAAAGCTGGCTGGACCTCCGCACTGCGTGCTCCGGCCTGTACGCCAAGTGTTAGGCAGCGGATAGCAAGTTGCGAAAATTGCATGAAAAACTTAGAGTTTCATATAAAAAATATCGGGAAGGATGTTCCTCATCAGATAAAACTGATTGAGAAAGAGATATCTGGAGGAGATATTTCTAAATCTACTATCGATCGCCTTCAGAATACAGAAAATAAGTATGTATTAACTGTAAGTGGCCTTAGGCAGGACACTTTTGAGTATCTGGTAAGTCAATATGGTAAAAATTTCAGGACAATTAATTTTTGGAAGTGCCCATTAGTTGAAGACCTTTCGCCGATCGAAGATTTGACAAACGTTGAATATATCTCTTATTTTTGGAATCAAAGAGCTACCCGTCTTTGGGATTTCAAAAAGACTCCAAAAATTAAAGGATTTAGCTTCGATGACTTTACAAGGATGAAGTCAATATCAGATCTGGAATATGCTAAAAATTTAGAGGAGCTTGAGTTTGGCGATAAAGTCTGGGTTAAATATAAGCTTGAAACACTCGATCCTATTGCAAAATTAGTAAATCTGAAAAACCTGAATTTTAGTGCAAAAAAAATCGAAGACGGCAGAATCGAACCACTGGGAAGTCTAGCTGGCCTCGAAAGCCTATCTTTCCCTAGTAATTTATTCACAACTGAACAAGTAGCGTGGCTAAAGACTAAGCTTCCAGAAGCAATAGAAGCTAAAGTTCTGAATCCATTCTGGACCATTGATAAGCCGATTGAGATTGGCGGAAAAAATAAAAATACGTTTATTGTAGGGAAACGAAAACCATTTCTGGATTCAGTAATTGATCAGAAACGGATAGAAAAATATACGGTCGGTTTTGAAGATAGAGTCAGGTGGTTTAAAAACAACCCTAGTAAGCTTCCCAGTGATTTTGCCTAACAAGTGACTATGGCTCTTCGTCAATCTTTTAAGCTATATTTTCATCCCAATATGTGTTGTTTTTCACCATGGTATTCAGGATGGTAAGTTGCTTTCTCATACAGGCAATAAGAGCCACTTTTTTGGGTTTGCCAGCGTCGACTAATCGCTTATACATCGGCTAGGATGGCACTGGATAGCCGACATGATAACTGTGCGTACGCGATGCCTTCCGTCTCAAATGTATCGCTTGCCCTGGAAGATGCCGCTATCACGGTTCATTGGGGCGACTCCAACGAGTGCGGCGATTTCTTTACGGTTCAATTTTCCTAGTTCAGCAAGTTCGCTCATCAGTGTATAAGCCAATACATTCCCGGCTTCTTTGACGTTTTTTTCTTCCTTTTAGTGAATTTCACCTTTAGCGGGTTCCTGTAAGTAAGATACGTGCACTGACTAACCATTCAGGCGCGTAAACCAACCTTGAAGGCTTCAATTGTGCCCAATTTTTGTGCGTCACTTAAAAAAACTGAAATCTTATAACTTTTACTTACTTTTTTATCCCCCCTCTTATCATTTTCTTGCGTCCTTAATGTAGTTGGGTCCGAGAGAAGGCAGTTTTTGGCCTTGAAAAAAATAATAGTGAGATAAGAGAGAGAAACTCAGCATGATGATGAGCCTTCGTAAGCAAAAAAAGTTGATTGCTCAAGCAATCCCCTCCGCAAACTCAAGCGACTATTCAACCCCCTGGTACAGTGTGGCGATTGCCTGCCTGGTAATAAACACTGCGCCTATGGCAGCTTTTGCCCAGGAAGAGCAAGCGGACAAGCCCGGTAACTATTCTGGTTCAGCTATTGAAGAAGTTACGGTTACCGCGCAGAAAATTGAGGAAAGTATTCAGGATGTACCCATTGCAGTTTCTGCGCTATCTGGGGATAACATGGATGCTTTAAAGATTGAGGGGGGAAATGAACTGTTGCGGGCCATTCCCAATGTTAACTTCTCCAAAACAAACTTTAGCTCATACAATTTCTCTATTCGAGGGGTGGGTACACAGTCAATTTCCGCCAGTAGTGATCCTGCTGTTGCGGTAAGCTTTAATAATGCCTCTTTAATCAGGAATCGCCTGTTTGAGCAGGAATTTTTTGATGTGCAGCGGGTAGAAGTTCTGCGTGGGCCCCAAGGCACACTATATGGCCGCAACGCCACTGCTGGTGTAGTTAATATGTTACCAGTTATGCCGGAAGATGAATTTGCCTCAGAGATTGAGGTAGAAGTGGGCAATTATAATAGTAAGCGTACCAAGGGTATGTTGAATATACCATTAGGTGAAACCTTGGCCTTCCGTTTTTCTGGTGCCATGACCAAGCGGGATGGCTTCGATTACAATACCTATACTGAAAATGATGTTAACGACCGGGATCTATATTCCACCCGTGCTATTTTTGAATGGACTCCCAGTGATAAATTTAACGCTAATTTAATTTGGCAACACTTTAAGGAAGATGACAAGCGGTCCCGTACCGGAAAGCAGCTTTGTACTACTGATCCCGGTGATGAAATGATTGGGGATACAGAGACAACAAGTCTATCAAAAGGTATGACAAGTCAGGGCTGTTTGCCTGGTTCACTATACAGCGCAGATGCTTTTGATGCACCCAATGGAACGGGGCTCGCCTATATACTTTCAGCAGCGGGGCTGATTGACCCATACCTTTTTGGAGGTAGTTATACAGACTGGAAAGATCCCTACAGCGGTGTAGAGCAGTCGCGAGATTTACGTGAAATATCTACTAGTTTTGACCCAGTATTTCGTGCAGAAAATGACTTGGTACAGCTGAATTTTGAATGGGCTTTATCTGATACCCTCACCTTTTACTCCCAGTCTACCTATGCTAAGGATGATTACTATTCTTCACAGGATTATAATCGGTTTACCACTGGCGCGGTCTTTAATGACCTAGCAGAAGTGGGTGATCAGTGGTCATTGGGCCCCACCCCTGGCGGCATTTATACTGACCCACAACTTGGTCCTTCTGATGGTATTTTGGGAGTGGATATCAGCCGTTCCGAAAATGAACAGTGGAGCCAGGAGTTCCGCTTACAAACGGCTTTTGATGGGCCCTGGAATTTTTCCTTCGGTGCAAATTATCTGAATTTTGAAACCAAGGATGATTATTTTGTCTTTAATAATATGTTCACAATGATTACTGAATATATATATAGTCGGGGAACAGATGAGGATGGCAATAATATTCCGATCAATTGCGTTGACCCCACCACAGATTTAGTTGGGTCAGACTGTATATATATCGACCCTAATTCCCTAGAAAATATTGATGAAATGGGGCACAACTACTTCCTCAGCCGTAACTTAGTAGATACCCGTTCCTGGGCTGTATTTGGGGAGGCATATTGGCAAATCACGGACGATGTAAAACTCACCACAGGCCTGCGGTATACTGATGACGAAAAAACTACCACTCCTGTATCCAGCCAGTTATTACTTGGTACGTATCATGAAGATGGTATTACTGTTCCAGGTAATAGCTCAGGTGGCTATACGCATATGGGATATCCTAAAGGGGAGAAGTTTTCTCAAAGCTGGAAGGAATATACCGGACGAGCGGTGCTGGACTGGCGAACAGATACCCCCTTTACCGATGATACAATGTTCTATGTTTCTTTTGCTCACGGTTATAAAGGAGGCGGCTCCAACCCACCACGGGCGGAGATTGACCCTGCGCGGGTTCAATATCAGCCATTAGACAACACTTTTGAGCCGGAATTTGTAAATTCCCTAGAATTCGGCACCAAGAATGTTTTGCTGGATGGCCGCTTAAACTTAAACGCAACTGCCTTCTATTACGACTATACCGACTACCAAGTTTCCCAGATTGTTGACCGTATCGCATTAAATGAGAACTTTGATGCGGAAAGTATGGGGCTGGAATTGGAGCTCGCCTGGCAGATGACGGATAATACCAGGGTGAATATGAATGTAGGTTACCTGAAAACCCGAGTTGCGGAGGGGGAGGAATCCATAGATGTCATGGATCGTACCCAGGGAAATGAAGATTGGACCGTTCTGCGGCCCTCCTTACAGGTACCCTCCAACTGTATTGCCCCAGTCGAGTATGTTGAAGCTGCTATTGCTGCCTTGGAGCCTTCATTTTTCATGACACCCCTATGGGCATTATGTGCAGGCTCAAGCCAGTGGGGCTCATACTCTGATGCGATTGAAGCTCCCCTAAGATATGATCAAATTTTAGCTCTTTTCGGTTACGACCTACCCCAATATAATCCCCTGACAGATGCTCCCAATGGTGGGCGTGGTTTTGCTGCCGATCTAGGCGGCAATGAACTACCGAACTCCCCTAATTTAACGTTTAATTTAGCTGTGGAGCATGTTATTCCCCTAGCAGATTGGGAACTAGCTTTACGTGCCGATTACTATCGGCAGTCTGAGAGTTATGCACGGGTATATAATACTGAGTATGACCGCTTAAAAGCTTGGGATAACTTCAACGCATCAGCAACCCTAATCCACCCTGCTTCACAATTGCAAATGCAGTTATATGTTAAGAATATCTTTGATGATACTCCTATCACAGGCGCATTTACCAATAGTGACGATTCCGGACTTACCACCAATGTGTTTACTCTGGATCCACGCATTATAGGCTTTAGTTTAAATAAGCGTTTCTGATTTTTATATTCCCAGTGAGACACTAATAGTTCTATAGTGTCTTACTGGGGTTTCAGACTGGTTATACCTGAAAACACCTCCATTTCTAATCTTCTTTTCATTCATATAAATCATCGATCAATCGTATAGCGAGCGGTTGATGATTGTTTGCTGGGGCTGGCCACACACCTCTCAATTGTACATTCTTTTGGGAATACCTATAGTCTCCCTGCATTGTCTTCTTATTAAGACCTAAAGTAACTTTGAGCTGAAAATGCAAGTTTATACAATCTATAGACAAATAGTTTGGTAAAAACTATATATCTGTACATTTGGTATATTATTAACGTGCCGAGTTAATGAAGCGAACGGGTCAACTAATGGCAAGCATATTAAAAAGAGAGGATGAAAAATTTATTCTCGGATAATGATTGATATTTAGAAATAGACATCTTGGGTTTTTTATGAATATACAGATGTGGCAAAGTAGAGTAGCCAGTACTTTCTGACTACTCTACGTTAGATATCAGGCTTTTTGGGACTGCTTAGGGCACAAAGGATGCCTGAGGATTAGTAGAGATAGTGCCGCTTATCTCGCAGTTGGCGCCAGTGCCAACACTTGGCAGTTGCGCTGCATTGAAAGTAAGCTCTCCGGTCGCTTGGTTAAAGTCACCGGTAATATTACCAAAACAATCACCAGTAATGGCGTTAACGTTCACGTTATGCAGGGTGACTGTGTTGTCTGCATTACCTACCAATGTGTACGGCAGTTTGGTAAAAGTAACACTGCCACAAAGGAAGCCACTCAGTGACAGGCTGCCCACCGAGGAATTGCCTGCCGCATCTACAGTAGTACTGCCGGATAGGCCACAATTAAGGTTTATACCTTTTTTTACAGCTATATTACCGACATTGGCCAGGCCTATGGTTCCCTGGGGAGACCAAGTATCAGCAGCGGCGCCGGTGCTGACAATAGTCAGGGCGAGCGCAGTAAGGATCTTTTTCATGTTCATTATTTCCTATTTTTAATAATTAGAACCGGTAGAAGCATGAATACACGGGGTATCCATCCCTTGCGAGTAAAGCATCTACATTAATCATCGCTGGAGAAGCGAAAAGTTGGATTCACTTAAACTGCATTGATATTTAATTCCCAAACCCTCCTATCTCCATTCCTATAAGACGCTTCCCCAACCGATTCGGAGGGATACAAATTTTCTTGTACGTGGTGTTTGATGCCAGTTTTAGGCCATTTTTTTAGATATGGCTAAGCATCGGAAATATTTAGTGTTCTTAGATGCCCATAGATTGCTTAGCGATTTCGATTGCCCCGCCCCCATTCCTTTCGGACACATATATTCCTTCACGGTGAACCAGTAATTATCTGTAACTGCTTGTATTTCTATCTCCACCTGAATATCCTTAACTTCTAGTAGTGTATTTTATGTATTAACTCCAATTCTTAATTTTTTGATAACCCAGCTTTAAGAAACCTTGGAGATTAATGTTTTTGATGAAATGCGGGATGATGGAGGCGAAAGGTATGCACAGAATAGGAAAGAATGAAATACTAACGTATGAATCATATAGCTAAATTGTTTGCTATTTATCAATTTTGTTCTCTGGCACCTGGAGTCAACGCTTTTAACTTAATTTTGCGTCATGCTACCGTTTTTTTGAGAGGATGGTTTCTTAAGGGAATTATTGAATCACTTGATTCTCTCCGATCTCTTTGAGCATTGGATGGTCACCGATTGCTGTTATTACGTTATTTATAGTGATCTAATCCTTGTTTATGCAAAGTCATACAACGAATGCTCAATTGATAAACCAGGATGCTAAAATTTAGTTTGGTTGACGCGAGAGCTATTTGACGCTGTGCCACAAGATCAATAATTCCGGATTAATTGGCAAGGTTTAGAATCATAGTTTAAAGGACTTATCTATGAATACTTTTGCCTGAGATCTTAATATTCACTTTGGTGAATTTTTGGGGCGCTAAAAATCACTATTGTTGTGATGGATAATGTTTTTTAGATATCTTTGGGTTTTATTAAGGTTGAATTAATAGGGGTGGATTATTGTTTTGGCCAAAAATAATTATCAGCGGTGGGCAGACTGGTGCGGATACTGGTGGGCTGGTTGGTGCTCGGCTTGTGGGAATCAAAACTGGAGGATGTGCCCCGCTTGGATACCTGACAGAGGATGGTGCAAATCCGAAGATACTCAAATCTTTTGGGCTGGTGGAACATTGCTCGGCTAGGTATGAAGATCGCACTTTACACAATATTAAAAACTCAGATGCTACTCTGATTTTTGCTACAGATCTAAGTGTGGATGGTACTTTGTTAACTCTTAGATATTGCCAAGCGCTGGAGAAACCTTATCTGCTAGTTGATTTATCCAGTAATTGCGTACTTAAAATTCGTGAGTTTTTAAATATCGTAAAGCCGAATGTCTTGAATGTCGCTGGTAATCGTGAGTCTGCTTCAAAGGGGCTGGCGAATAGGACCGCGGAGATAATCCAACAAGTGTTTCACTGAGTTAAGAGTTCTCACCGGCTTTGTTCTCAGAATGGATTAGCCGTTCGATGGGTTGTGGTGCCCTCAGGCGCAATTGTAAGTCTTTGTATTGTCCAACTGATATCCAGAAAAAAATACACAGTGCACCAATGGTGACTGACAGAGTGAAATAATGTATCCATATAGGCCCGGGACCACCTGGCAGCAGATGTTTTTCTTCTACACTACGCCGGCGGTTTAATATCAATGCATAAAAAATCACGGTGGATATTACAAATATCAGGGACCAACGTGTTTGCTGGGCATTTGATCCAACTAGTGCTACCAGGCAATAAACAGCAGCGATCAGTAAAATAACGGTATATACGCTGTATTGGTGGTGTGGCATTTTGCCATACGCGAGAACCTTGAGTGCTATGGCGGAATAGATATAGGGCAATAAGGTCATAATTACTGCAACCGAAGCAATCTTGCCGAATTGTTGGTTGGCGCTGGGTGATATAGTAGCCAGCACCAGTATCGACATCAGTATGGCAACTATCGTAAGGCCAGCAGATGGCACACCCTTGCTGTTGGTTTTGGCAAAGATGCTGGCGAATAATCCGTCATCGGAAGCGGCTTTAGCAGATTGCCCTACCAAAAGAATCCAACCGCCCAGGGAGCCGATACAGCCTATAGCCGCACAGATTGCAACAACATTTGCTGCAGTATTACCCAAAGCCAGGCGTGCGGCATCGGCAAATGGTGCAGAGGAAGCAAGCAGTTCTTTGTTAGGCACCATCCCCATAATCACCGATGAGCTCAGTACATAAGCCACAGATGCAATCAATACGCCACCCACAGTGGCAATAGGTACATTGCGGCTGGGGTTTTTAACCACAGCGGCGGAAACGGAAGCGGTTTCAACACCGATAAAGGCCCACAGAGTAAAGGTAAGTGTGGTCATCACTGCGCTGACATCGCTCTTGCCGGAGACATTCCACCCCTCGCTAAATATTTGGCTGTCAAACCAGAACCATCCGAATATTGCCGTTCCGAGAATAGGGATCAGTACAAGGCTGGTGGTCAGCGATTGTATCTGCCCCACTGTGCGGGGGCCTAGGATGTTGGCGTAAGTGAGCAGCCAAATCAGGGCTACCTGGGCCAAGGCAAAGGTAAGGGGGTCTTTGAGGGGCGGGAAGAAATGGGTGACATAGCCGAGTCCAGCGGTGATCAGGGCTACATTGCCAATTACATTTGCCAGCCAGTACACGAGGTTGGTCTGGTAGCCGATATAGTCTCCAAATGCTTTGCGTGCGTAGGCGTATGGCCCGCCTGCGGCGGGATCTATGGCGGCGAGTCGCGCAAATACCAGTGCCAAAGAGACTGCACCTACGACCGTTACCAGCCAGCCTATCAGGGAAATGCTGCCGACGACTGCGAGGTTGGCAGGTAGCATAAATACCCCGGAGCCCATCATATTGCCTGCCACCATCAGAGTGGCGGGTAGCAGGCTAATTTTGCTCTCTTCCTTGGTGGACTGGGCTATGGCTCTGCCTCCCCGCGCAAGGCGTAAATATGGTAGTGCCCATCGCGCACCTCTACGCCATGGTTATCATGGCTGAACCCTGGGAACTCGCGATCGAAGGATTCCAGTACTTGTAGGTATTGCAGGGCGGGGCTATCTGTACTGCCAAAATTTTCCCCTGGCATTAAGAGGGGAATACCGGGTGGGTAGGGCGTAACACCGGTTGCCGCGGTGCGCCCGGCCAGCTGGTTGAGCGGCAGCATCTCTACATCACCACGTACCAATGCCTCATAAGCCTGGACTGGGCTGCAGTCGGCACCGGGCAGGGCGGAAAAACCGGCCGACATTGTCGAGGTGCTACGCAGGTCTTTCATACCGGTAAACATTTTATCGGCGAGGTCGCGCAGGCCGATATCGCCATAGGTTGGTTGTTTTGATAATAGGTTTGGCAAGCACTGACTGAGAGGTTGGTTTGCGTCGTAGTCCCGTTTAAAGGCGAGCAGGGCATTCACCAGTGTGCCCCATTTGCCCTTGGTAATGCCGATAGAAAACAGGAACAGAATGGTAAAGTCTGTCGTTTTTTCTACGATGATTCCGAGGTTGTCGAGATATTTGCTGATGATACTGGCCGGTATCCCCCAGTCATCCAGCTCGCCGTTGCGCTGCATACCGGGAGTGGTGATAGAGACCTTGATGGGGTCGAGCATGCAGTAATTTTTTTCCAGGTTGCCGAAACCGTGCCAGGATTCTCCTGGGTCAAGCAGCCAGCATGCGGCCTCTTTACACAGCAGTTCTGCTGGCGCCGCGTGAAATGCATAGTTGTGTCCGCTACTGGGGTCGGTTACTCGATCCGGTTGCCATCCATCAAAAAACCATTCGCCTTTATCCTCGTACTCCCTTTTTAGTCGAGCTAATACCTGGCGAAAAGCTACGGCTTCGGCAATGGATTCTCCGGTTAAAGCGGCGCCGCCAGGACCATCCATCATTGCGGCGCTGATATCGTTGGAGGCCATGATTGAATAGAGCGGAGAGGTTGAAGCGTGCAGCATAAATGCTTCATTAAAGCGTCCGTGTTCAATGGGACTACGGCCATCGCGAATATGGATCATGGATGCTTGCGATAGCGCTGCGAGTAATTTGTGCGTGGACTGGGTGGCGAACTTGGTGGGCTTAAGGCTTGGGTCTGGGTCGTCGCTGTCATACATGGCGAAGCGATCCCGGTAAATGGGATTGAATCGAGCGTATGCATACCAGGCCTCATCGAAATGTAATCTGTCTACGGATTTCCCCAGTAATTCCTCAACCCGCTGTACGTTGTAGCAGAGGCCGTCATATGTAGAATTGGTAATTACCGCGTGCACTGCTCGTTGGCTATCCGCAATGCTGGAAAGCGGATTCTCCTGGATTGTCTGCTCTACTGCGGCCTTGGTCAGTTGTTCCGGCGGAATAGGGCCTATCAAGCCGTAATGATTGCGCAGTGGCACGAGATAGGCGGGTACGGCCCCGGACATGGTGATCGCATGTTCTACTGATTTGTGACAATTGCGATCGCACAGTGCCAGCTGCCCGCGAGTGACTGAAGCCATGACGATCACGCGGTTGGAGGTGGAGGAACCGTTAGTGACATAGTAGGTTCGGTCCGCCCCAAAAACTTTTGCTGCGTAGTGTTCCCCTGCTGCGATAGGGCCGGTGTGATCAAGTAGAGAGCCCAACTCGGTTACAGAGATGGACAGATCTGATCGCAGCATATTCTCGCCAAAGAAATCGTAGAAGGCGCGACCAGCGGGGGATTTTAAAAAAGCTGTGCCGCCGGTGTGGCCCGGAGTGTGCCAGGAGTACTCGTGCACACGGGCGAAATGTGTGAGGGCTGAAAACATCGGCGGCAATACCGCGTGTCGGTAGCGTTCAATGGCACCCTGAATACGCCCGCTGATAAAAGTGGGTGTATCCTCCAGCAGCCAGATAAAATCGTTGGCCAATTCCAGTGCGCGGCGCGGCATATTGCCAACAGTTTCGCGGTCGGCGAGTAAAAATACCGGTAACTGCAGGTTACGCGATCGCAGCTGCTCCAATACGGCCAGAGCAGGATACTCTCCGTTGCCGGGAAGCTCCCAGTTCAGCAGCAGGCATTGTATTGCCGGGTTGGCCCGTAGCATGGCACTGGCATCATCGCTGGAGACGGTGGTAATCAGCTCAATACGACGCAGGGCCAGTTCTTCTTGGAGGCGCGCAGCGGCACGCCCTGGGGCACTGTTGCTGGCGATTTCCCCGCTGGCGAGAAGTGCCAGCGAGTCGGTTGAGACTTTTTCTCCGGGTTTGTGCATGGCTTCCTGCCTGATGGGCGCTCACCTGAAATTGCGGGGAGGGGGCAATAAATGTAATTCCCCTTACCTCCCGAGTTTGCGCGACAATTTCGGACTACTTCAGGAAGTTGTCTTTCAGCAGGTCGACCACTTCATCAGCACGCCCATTGAGAATGGCTTTGAGCCCAAACAGGGCAGTGGAAGATACTTGCTGGGCGGTCACCTCTGGAGGCATTACCAGCTCCAATCGGTTTACCGTAACGTCGAGTAGTGCGGGCCCCTCTGTCGCCAGCCAGCGCTTCATGGCACCTTCTAGCTCTCCAGCTTCCTCGACTTTTTCCCCGGCGATACCGATCACTTCTGCCATGCGGCCGAAGTCGGGATTTTTCAGACCGGTGAAACTGTCCAGTATTCCCTCAATGCGCTGTTCCATTTCTACAAAGCCCAGAGAGTGGTTATTAAATACCAGTAGTTTAAGCGGTATTTTTTCCTGGACCAGAGTTAATAAATCCCCCATCAACATGGTCATGCCACCGTCACCGCACATGGCAATTACCTGGCGGCCAGGGTTGGCTTTAGCCATACCCAACCCCTGTGGGTAGGCGTTGGCCATGGTGCCGTGGGATAGGCTGGTGAGAAATGAACGCTTACCATTGGCACGCAGCTGTCGCAGCAGCCATACCATGGGCGAGCCTCCATCAGCGGTAAATGCAGTGTCCTCATCTGCCAGCTTGTCGAGTGTTTGCGCTACAAATTGGGGGTGAATCAGTTTGGGGTCGGGCTCATGGCCACGCTCCTCCATTTGCTCCACATCTTTCTGGTAACGTACGCGAAGATCATCGAGGAATTTTTTATCTGTGCACGCTTTTAATTTTGGCAACAGGGCCTCTATGGTGGTGCTTACATCGCCCACCAGCCCCATATCTATGGGAGTGCGTCTGCCCAGGTGCGAAGGTTCGATGTCCACTTGGATAATGGTGGCTTTCTCCGGGTAGAACTGGGTGTAGGCAAAGTCATTGCCCAGGCAAAGTAACAGGTCACAGGTTTGGATGGCGCGATAACCTGCAGGGTTGCCGAGGATGCCATTCATACCCACATTGCAGGGGTTGTCATATTCCAGGAATTCTTTGGATTTAGTGGTATGTACTATTGGAGCGGCCAAGTGCTGGCCAAGTTTTACCACCGCATCATGGGCTTTGCGGCAGCCTATACCGCCGTATATTGTGATGTTTTTGGCTTGGTTAATTTTGTCTGCCAGCGCATCCAGCTCCTGATCTGCGGGACGTGTTAACCACTTAGGGCGGTGCACAGACCAGGGAAGCGAATCCTTCACTTTGGTTTTAAACATATCGCCGCTCACCACTACAACCGCAACCCCGTGATGATTGAGCGCTGCCTGGGCGGCTTGACTGACGATGCGGCGGGCCTGATGTGGGTCTGCCAGCACTTCACAGAAGACTGAACACTGTTCGTAGAGTTTTCTCTGGTCGACGTCCTGCGGATAGCCGAGCCCCTGCTCGGCGCGATCGATACAGGAGGCAATCAATAATACTGGCGCACCATTTCTGTGGCTTTCAAAAATGCCATTGATAAAGTGCAGGCTACCGGGGCCAGCGGTGCCGGCACAAACGCTTAATTCACCGCTCAGGTAAGACTCACCTCCCGCGGCGAAAGCGCCCACCTCTTCATGACGTACATGTATCCATTCCAGATCTGAAGTACGTACCGCTGATGTGAAGTGGTTGATGGTATCGCCGACAATCCCGTAGCAGCGCTGGGCTCCGGCTTTCACCAGGGTGTCAACGATAACCTCCGAAACAGTTTTCATGGTGATCTCCACAAAGTGGGGTGTGGTTACAGGGCCATTTATTTAGAAATACGCCGAATTTCCCTGTCCAGGCCGTGTTCAAGTTTAAATGCGGGTTGGAAAGAGTTGGCCTGGGCAGCGAGCCACCAGCGCCCGTAGGGAGTTTCTTCTGGTGCATCTACCAGGGAATTTTCCTCAAGGAAGTGCCAGATATGATGAATGGGCAGTGTCTCAACGGCGTTGACATTGTGATAGAGGTGGTAGGGCTGCAGGTCTCGAGGGTCGGTCAGGCCTGCACCTGCAACGATATCGCCAAGTGCCTCCAGGGTTTTTGCCTGGAATGCCGCTGCCCGTTTACTCTGCACATCCACTACCAGTCCGCGTTGTCGTTTGGGATCCTGTGTGGTGACACCGGTGGGACAGGTGTCGGTATTACAGCGCAGGGACTGGATACAGCCGATGGAAAACATAAAGGGACGTGCCGCATTGCACCAGTCAGCGCCAATAGCCAGGCATTCAGCCAGCCCGGAAGCAGAGTACACTTTGCCACTGGCGGCTAGGCGTATTTTGTCGCGCAGCCCTGCGCCTACGAGAGCGTTGCGTACCACAATCAGCCCTTCCAGTAGCGGCATTCCCACCCGATTAGACAATTCCAGCGGTGCTGCTCCAGTGCCTCCCTCGGAACCATCCACTACGATAAAGTCGAGCAGAATACCCGTCTCGATCATGGCTTTCATAATTGCCATGACTTCATAAATGTGCCCGACACACAGCTTGATCCCTACCGGTTTACCACCGGACAGGGTGCGCATCTGCTCAGCAAATTGCAGCATTTCAATGGGGGTGGAAAACATAGAGTGAGCGCGGGGTGAGACACAGTCGACCCCCGGTTTTACCTTGCGGGTGGAGGCGATTTCCTGAGTCACTTTCGCGCCGGGCAATACACCACCATGGCCTGGTTTGGCGCCTTGGCTCAATTTTATTTCGGTCATCTTGACCTGGTCATCACAGGCTTCTCGAAACAGGTCGGGGTCGAAACTGCCGTCGTCCTTGCGCGCACCGAAATAGCCTGAGCCCAATTCCCATACGAGGTCGCCGCCGTGTTTTCGATGGTAGGGGCTGATGCCACCCTCTCCGGTATCGTGGTAGAAGCCGCCAATCGAAGCGCCTTTATTTAATGCCTCAATGGCCGCAGCGGAGAGGGCACCGAAGCTCATGGCTGAAATATTGAGAAGGGATACAGAGTAGGGTTTTGAACATTGCTCTGTGCCTACTTTGATTCGGGACTTCACATCCGCTTCTTTTGCTGGGGTGATGGAGTGCGTCAGCCACATCTGTTCCCCGGAATAGACATCCTGTTCAGTACCGAACGGATGCATGGCAGAAGTCCCTTCGGCCCGGGAGTTTACAACCCTGCGGGCCTCATAGCTGAACGGCCTGCCCTCCTCGTCTCCTTCCACAATGTAGGCGCGAAAATAGGGGCGCAGGTTCATAAACATCCAGCGGATACGTGCGGCCACCGGAAAGTTGCGGGTGAGGGTCCACTCGCGCTGGAACATGTCATACAGGCCCAGACCTACCAAAAATAAACTGGCTGCCAATGGAATTAGCCACCAGGCACTTCTGGAGAAGGTAAGCACTAAAAAGACCGGTGTGAGAATCAGGGCAGTCACAGGGATGATTGCGCGCTTGATTCCGTTCCTACTGGCGTAGGCACGCCAGGCACTTGAGATAATCATAGAAAATGAAGGCCAGTGTCGTTACAGAGAGTACCGATACTGAACCTAGATCATCTATAGGAATTTTGCCGCTATCTCATCGCGATCTGCGGTTAAACAGGCATCTTAGAATGTGAGAGCCGGCATGCGCTCCCGGGAGTGCGATTCAATGGCGGTAACGATGGAGTAGTTATTCAGCTCCATCAGGATCTCATCCAGGCTGAGAAGCTGCCAACATGGGCGTGCACCCAATTCGATAGCATTGCCGGATAGAAATTTACGCGCTAAAGCCGCCGCTGGTGCGGCGGGAATCCAGGGGCCATCGCCAATTAAGCCGAGAATTTGCCATTGTCGTGTAGCGGATTCGCCATGAGTGTTTTTTCCTTCGGCGCGCACGATCATACCGCCGTGGGGAGTGCCTCCAGGCCAGCGTGGAGTCAGTCTATGTCCCAGCTGGGCCAGGCGGGCACTGGTTGCAGGTAAGTGCAGCCGGGCTAATTGGGCGCAGGCAGACAGGCCTAGCTGTAGCGGAAATGGTTCCAGCCCTGTGGCAAATCGCGCACTTTGCAGGTCGGGAAGGTATCTGGGGCATAGCTCCAGGTCCGGTACGTCGAAATCGCACAGCCAACGTTTTCCCACAGGGTGTGCCAGCGTTACCGGGCGAAGATTTTTTCCCGCAAAGGACTCGCGCCAGCGACCATCACGCAGCTGTGGAAAGCTGTGCCCCAAATATTCGAAACCTGCACGCACAGTAGCCAATCCCCGGTCAATACGGTGCGCTGGCGCAATAGCAATCTCTACAGCATGAATATCCGGAAGCTCCCGGTGAATTTCAGCGAGCGCAGCCGAACTCAGGCCGGGCAGGCTACTGGCACCGGATACCATGGCAATACCTGCTGCTTCTGCAGCGGGTGAGAGACGGTGAAAGTCGCATACAAAGCGGCGAGCATCTGAGATGTCGATATAAGGTGTGCGGGATTCGATACAAGCTTTGGCAACCCGATAATCAGTTTCTTTCTGGAATGGGCCAGCGCAGTGGATCAAAAGATCCAGGTGCAGTGCTTTCAGTTGTGCCGCGAGGTTGATGGAGTCCCGCTCCAGGCGCAATCCCTCGGCAAGGCCGCCGAGCTGTTCTGCACAGCGATCTGCAAGGCTCTTATTACGCCCGGCAATAATCAGTTGGATATTGGCTTCTGAATTCAGCATCTGCGCAATACGTGCGCCAAAGTTGCCGTAGCCGCCAAGTATTAATACACGTTTGTTCAGGTTATTGATCACCTGGATTGAACTCCTCTCCCTTGAGGTCTTGGGAGATCATGCAATGGGGCGGTGGCGTAAATCAAGGGAATCTTGGTACGGATTCACACTGCACCCATGTCTATCGAGGGGAGTGTGGGGCACATGCAGTCGGAAAGCCTATAAATATTTGCATATCCTTAAAATTAACTACTCGGATTTAAACCACAGTTTTCATCAGGCTGAGAGGGGAGGTAAGTATGCGGATGATGTGGAGACCCAGCATATACGTGGTGCAGGGAGGCGGCAGATTTGTAGTTGTGAACTGGACCCGAAGTCTGCCTATCCGGCTCAAGGGCTGATGAATGAAGTCTTCGGTGTAGCTGAAAAGTACGCCTACCACAGTCATCCTGGGCGGGCTCCCCCGTACTCTTAATTGGTGCGCAGATAGTAAGAGTCAGTAGTGCGATGCCCCATGTAAAAGTATTGGAATATCCTGCCAAGCAAATGGCTAATTTACCAACGAAACGTTGTACGGAGGAGCGTCATGGCAGGCTGGAATACTTCACCCAATGTGCCACTGTCGATTACCGAGCAGCGTATTTATGATCTGAATCATCGCAAAGCGCTGGCCGACTTAATTGCACGGGCTATGGGCGTTAAAGGTCGAGTTGATGTTGAGCTGTTCGAAAAGGCCATTCCCAATGTAGTCAATTCCTATCCGATTTTTCGCTGTAGATACAATGACGAGCCTGTCTACCGGAAATTTGAAGATATTGAACTTGACTATCTGGATATTCGCCATATGAGCGACGAGCATATCACCAGTTTTCTACGACAGTTTAGTAGCTCACCCATGGATTTAGGTGCGGATCAGTTGATTGGCCTCTCCCTGTTTCGTACTGGTCATGACGAATATATTTTCCTGGTCAAATGCCACCATATTATTGCTGATGGAATTAGCTTGTCGAAGCTTTGGTCTGAAGTCCTCACTGGTTACCTGAACTTGGAAGCGGGTAAAAATTACAAGCCAATAGTGGAAACGATGGATTTTGCGGATTACGTAAACTTCGAAAACACCTATTTAAAGTCTGCCCGTGGCCAGGACGCAAAGCATTATTGGCGGAACAAGTTGGCGTTGCAGTATGAGGATGTAGAGTCTGCGTCTAATCAGGAAATAGCCTCGATTATTTGTAATGAGATCAACCACAACATAATGGGAGAGGAGTTTCTGCAATTACAGGCAGATGCGAACTCTGAAAATACCAGCTTATTTGTCTATTTATGTGCTGCCTACCAGCAAACCCTGGGTGAGTTCCTGCAACATGATTTTTGGATGAATACGAATTTATCTCTACGGCTGAAGCGGGAGCATCGATATATATTTGGACCAATGTTTCGTTATGCAAACCTTAGGGCCTGTCGGGATGAATCCTGGAAGGAGAAATTGAGACGATTGTCGATGGAGATCAAGCGCGCGGTACGCACCGTCTATGCTGCTGACGCTATCGGTCCCCACGGCAGTATTGGCCATAACCTTAATGCCTCTCGATGTTACCTGATTACTTTCCTCCAGGCGAAAGAGCATCAGGAGGGCTTCGCCGGCGTCTACACCGGGGAAATTTCAAATTGGAACACACTAAATGATCACTTGAAGATTCGCACCATCTCACTACCGACACGGCTTACGCCCTACGGAATATACCTTTCATTGGCCGACTATGGCGGCCAATTAAGGGCGAGCTTTATCTATAATGTGAATTGCTTTACTCAAGCGCAGATGGAGAGCTTTGTGGGTCGCTGGCATGCTCGTGTGATCTGTGGAGCCGGGGGCAGTATGCCCCCTCTTTGACTGGTTCATCTCCTTGCTGTACCGGTATCTGCCGTACTGCCTTTAGTTTTGACAGTAAATACCATGTCTCGATGTGCCTTCGTTACTCTCGTTAATAGTCCTGACTATGTGATTGGCGCCACAGCGTTAAAGCGATCCCTGGATCGTGTAGCCAGTGCCCACCCCCTGGTGTGTATGGTGGTTGCAGGTAGTTGCGACAGCGCGTCATTGGAGCGGGCGGGTTGTTTGGTGCGGGAGGTACGTCCGCCAAAGTTCTCCGATGAATTTACCAGCAGGCACGGGCGCGAGGCTCTACATCAGCGCGCTCCTTTCGATAAGGGTGAAAAGCCCGCATTTCACAACCCGCTGAATAATTTCTGCAAGCTGGCGCTGTGGCGGCTGACAGAATACGACAAGGTGGTTTTCCTCGATGCGGATATTTTACTGTTGCGAAATATCGATCACCTGATGGACTACCCGGAATTCTGCGCCGCACCAAACCTCTATGAGGGGCTGGATGGTTTTCACCGAATGAACTCCGGCTCTTTCACTGCAGTGCCCAGTGAGACCACTTACCAGAATATGCTGGCAGTACTGGATCGCCCCGGTGTTTTTTGGCGTCGTACCGACCAGACATTCCTGCAAGCCTTTTTCTCCCAGTGGCACGGATTGCCCTATATCTACAATGCCCTACAGTATTTATATCTGAACCTTCCGCAACTTTGGCAGTGGAGCAATATTCATGTGATTCACTACCAGTACGAAAAACCCTGGCAGAAATCACATCCGAAAGCGAGGCAGCTGAAGCCGTTAATTGATTTGTGGTGGGCAGTGTATGAAGGGCGGGATATCGATGCACAATTGGTTACCTTGGCCCAGGCACAACAGATGCAGCCCAATGGAGGGGTTCCTTGAAGGTTGGAATTACTGGTGCAAGTGGATATGTGGGGCAATTTATCGTCCGCCATTTCCTGCAGCGTGGCTACACAGTAAGGGTGCTGTTACGCAACGTACAGAAAACGAAAATTTTCTGTGCGCCCGATGGCAGGTTTGAATGGACCTGCGGTGATATGTCGAATGATGTGGTGCTGTCGGAGTTTGTCGATGGTGTCCATGCGGTTGTGCATGGCGCCTACGACCATCTGCCGGGGCGTTACCGTGGCGGAGAGGGAGATAATCTCACAGGCTTCCTTGAGTCGAACCTCAACCGTTCCCTGGCCTTGATGCAGCTGGCCCACGGTGCTGGCGTGGAAAAATTTGTATTTATTTCCAGCCGTGCAGTCTATGCAAGCGGGCATTTGCGCGGCAACCTGCAAGAGCACAGCGCGGCCCAGCCCGATACATTCTACGGGGCTTATAAGGCTGCGGTAGAGGCGATGGTGTCTGCCTGGGCTTATCAGCTCCACTGGCATGCGGTATCGCTGCGCCTGACCGGAGTCTACGGTGTGGTAAATCCGTTGGCGCGCAGCAAGTGGTATGACATAGCGCGAGCGGTTGTCAGAGGTGAAGAATATTCGCAGGGCAGAAATGCCACCGAGGTGCATGGAGATGATGTCGCCAGGGCGGTGGAATTGTTACTGCATGAGGCAGATGCCCGCGGTCAGGCCGTCAACTGTAGCGACCGGTTGGTGAGTAACCGCGAGATAGCGGAAATTATCCAGTCGATTTCTGGGGAGCGTGGTCCGTTGCCACCGCAAGCGAAGGCCGTATCACCAGCAGTGATGGACTGCGCATATTTACAGCGTAAGGGATTCCGTTTCGGTGGAGTAGGGCGGTTGAGGCAAAGCCTGCGAGAGTTGGTTGAAGCGGTGCAGAAAGAGCAGCGCTCCAGCCAATAACGGTACCGATCAGCGGGTTGGCTGGTGGATTGGCCAGTGGATTAATTCCAACGAGTTTTTGCCCGCTTTCAGACACCAGCCATTCTTATCCCAGTCCCCCAATACAATGCGCTCCGCCGGAGCGCCATCAATAGTGAGAGAGTGACGAGCAGGCCTGTGGGTGTGGCCGTGGATTAAAGTATCCACATTGTGCTCGCACATAACCCTTTCCACTTCTTCAGGGGTGACATCCATGATGTCTTCCGCCTTGCGGCTGTTCATCGCCTTGGAGGCCGCTCGTATCTGAGTGGCGATGGCGCGTCGCTCTTCCAATGGCTTGGCCAGAAGTGCCTGTTGCCAGTTGTTGTCGCGGGCTTGGCGGCGAAATGCCATATACTCCTCATCGAGGGTGCACAAGCTGTCGCCGTGCATCAACAGCACCCGATGGCCGGCGAGGGAGAGGGCGGTGGGATCTTGTAGTAATACCGCACCCACGCGCTGGGCAAAATCTGTCCCGAGCAGGAAGTCGCGGTTGCCATGCATCAGGTAGAGCTCAACTCCGGTACCACTGTAGTGGCTAAGCTCCCGCACAACCTCATCAATCAGGGGGGCATCGTCGTCATCGCCAATCCAGGCCTCAAAGAAGTCGCCGAGAATATATAGCGCCTCGGCACCGGCGGCCGGGCCGCGCAGGAAGTCAAAGAAGGCCCTGGTGATATCCGGGCGTCCCTCGTCGAGGTGCAGATCAGAAATTAAATAAGTAGACAATGTCCCCGCCTTAGAGTCTGTATGGACTCGAGAAATTACTTGCCAGCGTAATCGTCAGAAATGCTGACGCCAGTGATTTCGATGGTTTCCAGGGGAACGTCCTGGTGGAAACCTTTACTGCCGGTCTTAACGCTTTTGATTTTGTTGACTACGTCCATACCGTCAGCAACTTTACCGAACACACAGTAGCCCCAGCCTTGTGCATCTTTGCTGCGGAAGTTCAGGAAGTCATTGTCCTTCACATTGATAAAAAACTGCGAGCTGGCGGAGTGTGGGTCCATGGTGCGCGCCATGGCCAGGGTGCCGACATTGTTCTTCAGGCCATTGTCGGCTTCGTTCTCTATGGTCTCGCGGGATTCTTTCTGTTCCATATCGGGGGTCATGCCGCCGCCCTGGATCATGAAGTTATCGATCACCCGGTGGAAGATGGTCCCAGTGTAAAAATCATCACGACAGTACTGCAGGAAATTGGCAGCAGTCTTTGGGGCCTTGTCGAAATCCAGTTCGATAGCGATATCTCCGTGGGTAGTGTGCAGGGTGATCATAAAATGTCCTATGAGGGTTGATTTGGGGCGGCATGATACCTTGTAGTCCGTAGCTGTAAAACGCTGTGACGATAGATCGATGCCGATTGCCTAAAAAGTGAACGCCGCCAACAAATTGATTGGCCGGCGCCATTCCAAATTCGATATTCTGTATCTCAACTAGGCTATAATCCGCCGTTTACATTCGCACAGCTGTAACGAGAAACCTATGACATCCGAGAGCAAGCCCGCTCACTTTTTACAGAACCTTATCCGCGAAGACCTGGCAGAGGGCCGGGTATCCCAAGTGGCAACCCGTTTTCCGCCGGAGCCGAATGGTTACCTGCATATTGGCCATGCCAAATCTATCTGTTTGAATTTTGGCCTGGCGCAGGAGTTTGGCGGCACCTGTAATTTACGCTTTGACGACACCAACCCTGCCAAGGAAGAGGAAGAGTATGTTGACGCAATCAAGCGCGATGTCTCCTGGCTGGGTTTTGAGTGGAACGGCGATGCCAAATACTCCTCGGATAATTTTGACCAACTCTATGAGTGGGCACTGCACCTGATTAAAGAGGACAAGGCCTACGTCTGCGACCTGTCTGCCGAAGAGGCTCGCCACTATCGCGGCACATTGAAAGAGCCGGGCAAGAACAGTCCCTACCGCGATCGCTCCGTGGAGGAGAACCTGGCGCTGTTTGAAAAGATGCGCAATGGCGAAATGGAAGAGGGTCAATGCAGTCTGCGCGCGAAGATCGATATGGCTGCGCCCAATATCAATCTGCGCGACCCGATTATTTACCGTATCAAGAAAATGGCCCACCACCAGACCGGTGATAAGTGGTGCATTTATCCGAGCTACGATTTTGCGCACGGCCAGTGCGATGCGATTGAGGGTATTAGTCATTCCATTTGTACTTTGGAGTTTGAAGATCACAAGCCGCTGTACGATTGGTTGATTGAAAACCTGCCGGTGCCCTCGCGCCCACGCCAGTATGAGTTTGCGCGCCTGAGTCTCAACTATACCGTGGTATCCAAGCGCAAGCTCAAGCAGCTGGTGGACGAAGGGCATGTGGATGGTTGGGATGACCCCCGTATGCCAACCCTGTCCGGTATGCGTCGTCGCGGTTTTACCTCGGCCTCCATTCGCAATTTCTGCGAGATGATCGGTGTAACACGATCCGACTCGGTGGTGGATGTGGGTATGCTGGAATACAGCATTCGCGACGATCTGGATAAAAATGCACCGCGCGCCATGTGTGTGATGGAGCCTTTGAAGGTCACTCTGAAAAATTACCCGGAAGGCCAAGGAGAGATACTGTCAGCACCGGGCCATCCGGTACGCGATGATCTGCCGGCCCGTGAACTTCCTTTTGGCCGCACTCTCTATATTGAGAAAGAGGATTTTCGCGAAGAGGCCAACAAGAAATACAAGCGTCTGGTGCTAGGCAAAAAAGTTCGCCTGCGCAACGCTTATGTGATCTTTGCTGAAGAAGTAGTGAAGAACGATGCCGGTGAAATTGTTGAGGTGATCTGCTCGGTTGATCTGGACACCCTGGGCAAAGACCCGGCCGACGGCGTTAAGCCGAAGGGCGTTATTCACTGGGTATCTGCGGACAACAATGTCGATTGCGAAGTGCGCCTCTACGATCGCCTGTTCAACGATGCGGCGCCGGATGCCGGCGGTAAGAACTTCCTTGACTGCGTAAACCCGGACAACCTGCAAATCCTAAAAGGCTGTAAGGCGGAAATCGGCCTGGCCAAAGCGGAGCCGGAGCAGGGCTACCAGTTCGAGCGCAACGGCTACTTCTGTCGCGACAGCAAGTACGGCAGCGCAGAAGCGCCGGTGTTTAACCGCACCATTGGTCTGCGCGACAGCTGGGCCAAAGAGCAAAACAAATAGCAAAGCGGAGAGCTGCCTGAGCGGCAGTTTTCGCGGCTGGGTCAATGACTGGCCCAGCCACACAGCAAAAAGAATTCGAGAGAAAAGATGTCTCTACAGGTCTACAACACGTTTTCCGGGAAGAAAGAACCCTTTGTGCCACAGGTGGAAGATCAGGTACGCATGTATGTATGTGGCCCCACCGTGTACAACCGCGTGCATATCGGCAACGCTCGCCCTGTAGTGGTGTTCGATACTCTCTACCGGGTACTGAAAAGAAATTTCAACGATGTGGTTTACGCGCGCAATATCACCGATATTGACGACAAAATCATGAAGACCGCGCGGGAAAATGGCGAGGAAATCGGTGTGTTGTCGGCGCGCTATGCCCAGGCCTACTACGAGGATATGGCTGCGCTCAATAACCTTGAGCCGGATATTGTCCCCTACGCCACCCAGCACCTGCCGGAAATGATCGCCATGATCGAAAGCCTGCTGGAGAAAGGCCACGCCTACGCCGCCGAGGGCCACGTACTGTTTGCAGTGGCGTCCATGCCGGAGTATGGCCAGCTGTCAAAACGCTCCCTCGACGATATGCTAGCCGGTGCGCGGGTGGAGGTGGCACCCTACAAGAAATACGCGGGTGACTTCGTACTGTGGAAGCCTTCCGCAGATGAAGAGCCGGGCTGGGATAGCCCCTGGGGCCGTGGCCGTCCGGGCTGGCACCTGGAGTGCTCGGCAATGATCAAGAAGCACCTGGGTGATACCATCGACATTCACGGCGGCGGTCGCGACCTGACCTTCCCGCACCATGAAAACGAGCGCGCCCAGAGCTGCTGCGCCAATGGTGTGGACTTTGTGCGCTACTGGATGCACAACGGCTACGTCAACATTGATGGTGAGAAGATGTCCAAATCTTTGGGCAACTTCCGCATGGTTAAAGACCTGTTGGAACTGTACCCCGGTGAGGTGCTGCGTTTCGCGCTGCTGTCTGCCCACTATCGCTCAGAACTGAACTTCAGTGCGGATCTACTCGACCAGGCTTGGCGTACGCTGGACACTCTCTACGGTGCCCTGCGTGAGACTGAATCAGTGGTGGCGGAAGCGGCGGACTTGTCTGACAGTGCTTTTCTGAAGGCGCTGGAAGATGACTTGAATACGCCTATCGCCATCAGTGAGTTGCACCAGATTACCCGAGATCTGAATAAGGCCGAAGTCGCCGATAAAGCACGGCTGAAAGGTTTATTACTGGCCGCCGGCGATATGCTGGGTATTCTGCAACAGGACCCGGAAGCCTGGTTTAAACAGGCTCGCGGAGGTGAGGAGTCCATTTCCGCTGAGGAAATTGAAGCCCTGATCGACGAGCGTGTGCAGAGCAAGAAAAACCGCGACTTTGCCCGCGCGGATGAGATTCGAGAGGAGTTAAAATCTAAGGGTGTGGTACTCGAGGATAGCCGTGAAGGTACCAAGTGGCGCCGTGAGTAGGGCGCCACTTACTCCACAGAATTAGTTAAAGGCGCCTTCCTGGCCCGCTGGAAAAGTTGGCTGGGGTGGGGTGTAGAACCCGAATTTCATTTGTAGAAACAAGCTATGAAAAAAGTATTTGCCCTGATCGCTTCTCTTGTTGCCGTGGTAACTCTCAGCGCCTGTGAGCCCAAGCGTGGCTCCGATGCCTGGTGTAAAAAAATGGACAGTGTACCCAAGGGCCAATGGACCATGAATGATGCGGGTGACTACACAAAGTACTGCGTCTTCAACCAAAAGCCGGAAGAAGAATAAACGGGCAGTTAGTCGTTGTTCTTCGCCGATTCCCACCAGCACTTCTTTCGCCCGCTGACCGGTAAATACCGCGAGCAGGTGGTGGAGTGCCTGCGTCTTTTGTATGAGCGTCTGTACACCGCCAAGGCTGATTACGGTGAGTCTTTGCTGCGCGAACAGATTCTTGAAATTTTTGCCGAGGCCCTCACCCGTGCGCCGCAACTCGACAGCGAGGACGGCGTGCAGGACCCGGAAGGCCGCTTCCGCAACCTGCGCGATCAGGCTGTCTGGGTACTGAACAGCCTGGTTGAATTTGGCTGGCTGGAGAAGCAAGTGGACAGTGCTACGCTCACCGCCACTTACCCTTTTAGTCGTCGGGGCCGCCTGTTTACCCAGCCATTGGTGGAAGTGAATGGCACTCGCGTACGCACCCGTCACCGCAACACCCGCAATACTTTGAATGCCCTCGAAGCCTTCGCCAGCCGTGGGGAAGTCCACGACTTGATTGATGCCTGGGAGTACTCCGAGCGCATCGTGGCGGATTTCACCGATATGATCGCCGAGCTGGAAGAGCGCAAGCGGGAAATGGTACGCGAGGTGGAAGCCCAATTGCTGGTGCAGCAGGCCACTGATGAATTTTTCTCCTTTATGGAGAGCCGCTTCCAGCCAGACCTGGCTATTCGCCTGTCGGCGGACAGTGTGGAAAAGCACCGCGATGCCATCAACCGGGTGATCGAGCGCATTCGCTGCATGGAGGATATGCGTAAAGCGGAGTGGGAGAAGCGCCTGCGCAAGCTGTTACCGGAACTAGTACAGCATGGCCAGTCCCTGCTGTGGCTGATGCTCGATACTATCGAGGACCGCATGCGCCGTGCCTGCGAGGTGAAACTGCCCGCGTTGCGCCGCGCCCTGCAGGGCTTTACCAAGCGCGCCGATATTATTATCCGCCAGCTCAGCTACCTGCACAGCCAGGCCGAGGGCGAGTTCGCCGATCTGTGCCAGCGCCTTGGCGACAGTCAGCAGAAAACTCAAATCCTCGAACGGCTGGGCGAACAGCTGGGGGGCTTCCAGCTGCGCCTGTTCGACCCCAGGCAAACCCAGCTGTGGCAGCGCAACCGCCGCCAGCCGGTGAATACCCGGGTCGAGGACGAATCCCCCATCGGTGAGGAAAACCGTCGTGAGATCGAGCTGCAGCAGCTGCTCGACCAGGCATTTAACTTCAACAACAGTCACCTGCGCGATTATTTACACGATGCCCTCGGTACCGGCCGCCAGATTAACAGCCGTAACTTGCCGCTGCGAGATGCACGCGATCTGCTCGCCATGAGCCATGTGATCGAAGCGGCCGCGGTCAACCAGAGCGGTGCCGCCGACTTGCAGGTGAAATTTACCGGTGAAATCGCCAACAATGATTATTTCACCAAATTTGATGAATATATTCTGGAGCTGAAAAACAGTGATTGAACAGGCTTTGGAAGAAGCGCTGGCGCAGTGTCGCCTGAACCGCAGTGAGTTTTCCGAGCTGCTGGTGCGCCTGTTGGATTACGGTGTGATCTGCCGGGATGAAAGCGTGATTGAAACCACCCTTTACGATCGCTTCCAGCGCTGCGAGCAGCTGGTACGCGAGTGGTTGGTGCCCCTGGGGTTGCGTTTGCAACACGATAGCCGTTTCCAGTTTATCCGCGTCTATCCGCCCGGTGCCGAGGTGCCCGGCCTGCCGGATCAGGAAGAGCCCCATCACGGCGGTTTCCGCGCACGCCTTGGACAGCAGGAAGTGGCCGCGATCCTCTCCCTTCGAGTGGAATACGACAAGGCGCTGCGGGAAGGGCAGGTGGATGAGAACGGTTGTGCTGCGCTCTCCCTGGAGGCCCTGGAACTGGGAATGCGCAACCTGCTGAAAATGTCCCTGCCGGATAAACACGCCGAACGTAAAAACTTGCTGAAAAAGTTGCGCCAGCTGCGCCTGGTGCAGTTCAGTAGCGAAGAAGTGGAGAGCAGCGCGGAAATCTGGTTGCGGGTGCGCCCAACGATAGCCCACTTTGTGAGTGAATCGGTATTACGCCAGTTGATCGACTGTGAAGCGCTACCCACGGCAGAAGGTGATGTTGCCGACGCTGAGGGGGAAGAAGGGCAGTCCTCTCAGCGTATAACGCCAAGTAGCGAAGAGCACAGCCTGTTTGAGAGCGAAGCCGCCTCTTAGCAAGTAATAAATAATGGCCGGCAAGTCGGCCGTAAAGTATCGAGAAATATTCGACCACCTGGGATTGCGTGAATCGCACTCAGGAGCCTTGGAGAGGGGTGTCGGGTTCCCGCCTGTGAAAAGACTATGTTTCTAAAAAAACTGATCCTGATTAACTGGGGCAATATCCCGCAGTTGGAATATGAATTCGGCCCGATCAACCTGTTTTCCGGTGGCAACGGTTCCGGTAAAACCACGGCGGCCGATGCCATCCAGACACTGATGACCGCCGCCCACGATACCCTGTTTACCTTTAACCCGGGGCAGGATGAAACCACCCAGCGCGGGCGCGGCGGTAAGCAGGTACGCACCTTGGCTTCCTATGTGCTGGGCTGTGATGATGGCAGCTACGCCCGCCTGGAACCCACCGACTGTTATATCGCCGGTATTTTTCACCCCACCAGTGGTGAAGACGGTGCGGAGCCGTTTACTGCGGTGATGGGCATCCGCGCACACCTGGATAACAGCAGTAAGCCTGCCCAGGCGCGCCAGAGTGATCTGCGCTTTTTTGTTTTCCCTGGCGAGCAATTGGTCATGGGGGATTTTGTCCGGGATTACACCGATGGCAAACACCTGCTGCCTTTAGATAAGTTCAATCAGGTGTTGGGTAAGCAGTTCGAAAAAGTCGAGCAATACGACAAGAAAAAGGCCTACCTGCGTCGCCTCTACGGCGCCTTGCGTGGACGCCGCGATGCAGTCTCCGATCGTGAGGCCATGCACGCCGCGCGCACTTTTGCCAATTTCATGGCCTACAAGCCGGTGAAGAGCATCAACGACTTTGTCGCCCAAGAGGTACTGGAAAAGCGCGACTTGGGCGATGCTATCCGCTCGGTCTCCGAGCTAATGAAAACCATTCACAGCATGGAGCAGGAAGCTCGCCAGATTGTGGAGCGGGTCAGTTCCCTGGAGGCCATTGCCCAGTCGGTGGAACTCTATCGGGAGCAGTGGCTGCAATTGCGCGTGCAGGAATATCTATGTGCCCGCCACCGCCAGCAACGGGTACAGAAGAGTTACCTGAGCGGTAAGAATGATCAGCAGAAATTACGCGGTGACCTGGAAAACAATGAGCGCGAAGTGCGCATCTCCTCCGAACGGGTCGATCAGCTCAATGGCCAGCTGGTTGAGCTTCAGGCCCAGCGCTTGGGTATCGATGCACTGCGCAATAAGGATGATTTGGAGCAGCGCATTAACAATGCCCTGAATCTCCTGTCCCAGCAGCACACACCGCTGTCGGCCGAAGAGGCCCGCTGGCGCGAGAACCGCGGAGCTGCCGAAGAGTTGTTAAACCTGCTTAATAGCACTTCCGCCGAGCTGGAAATCAGCGCCTTTTCCGATAAGACGTTGGTGCAGTCAATCAAGCAGGTGGCGCGCGAGGAAGACTTGCCGGATCTGCACAAGCTGCTGGGTAAGGACTGGATCGATTTGGCCGCACTGGAGCCCCTGCGCGAACGGACTGCCAGCAGCGAAGCTTTGCAGAATCGCCTCTGTGACCTGCTGGAAAGCAGTGACAAAGGTACTGGCGGGGATACATCCTCGCCGAAAGAACAGATTGCCCAGCAGGCTTCCCGCTGGGAGCAAAAAGTACAGCAATTGCAAAAGCAGCTGCGCACCCAGGAAAGCCGCATTCAACATTTGCAGGCCAACCGCGTTCGCTATCCCCAGGCGGTGGAAGCGGCCCTGGCGGCGATCCGCGAGCAGTGCCCGGAAGCGGAGCCCCGCGTCCTGTGTGACTATGTGGAAGTGTTGGATGAGCGCTGGCAGATGGCGATTGAAGGCTATCTGGGCGGCGCGCGCTTCTCCATTATTGTGGAGCCAGAATTTGAAGCCCGGGCGATTCGCATCGTGCGCAGCCTGCCGGGGCGCAACAACCGCGCCCGTGTTATCCAGGGGGATAAAGCCCGCCGGGATGCCGAGCGTCTGGATACTCCGGCCGATTCCATTATCGAACTGATGGAATTTACCCATAAAACCGCCGAACACTATTTGCGTGCGTCCTACGGTGCTGTGGTGCAAGTTGAGGATGAGCACGAACTGCGCGGTACCCGTCGGGGCCTGACCGCCGACGGTATGGCCAGTGGCAATTACAGCATGTGGCGTTGTGATATGGACGATGCCGAACTGGTATTTGGCCAGGGCGCCCGTGCCCGTGCATTGGCTGCGCAGCAACGCGCCATGGAGGAGCTGCTCGAAGAGGCCACACAGGTAAATGAACGCCACCAGCTCTACCGCCGAGTGACCAATGCGGTGCGCGGACTGACGAATATTAAGCTGCTCTCAATTGTTGACTCAGCACTGGCGGCCCAGCGGGAATGGCGCAACGCAGAGCGCGCTCTGGAAAACCTGGACCTGAAGGACTTTGAGCAGTTCGAGCAGCAGGTGGATGAACTCAAGGCACAGCTAAAAACCCAGCTGGATCAATTGTCTGGCCTGCAACGCAAAACCGGTTCCCTGGAAACAAAGTTAAAGAATAACGAGAAACTGCTTTATGCTTTGTCCAGCGAGCTGGAATCCCTGGACGATGCTGCCAGTGAAAGCGAGGGGATGGTAAGACGCATTACCGCCATCGATCCAACTTTCGATGCCGAGCAGGTATTGATCACCGCCGACGAGCAGGTGGAGCGCGCCGCGGATCACTTTGATTTCTCTGCGGATATCGAAAACTGGCAGGGCTTGCTGGAAAAATACAGTCGCCAGCTGGATCGCGCCGTGATGGAGTACAACGCTACCTGTGCCAGCGTGGATACCCTGGTGTTTGAACCGGACCTGACTGGGGGCCATAAGGATGCCCTGTTCAAGTTGATCAGCGGCTTGGGGGGGCAGGTGGAGACCCTGCGCAATCGGTTGAAGAACAACCTGCTGGTTGAGCGCCACGATCAATTATTGGGGTTGAAAAAATCCTTCAACACCACTTTTGTCACCCATTTGTGCCACGCTATTTACCAATCCATCAATGATGGTAAGCGCGTTCTCGATGATCTCAATAAAGAACTGGAGCACCACCGTTTCGGCGCCGATCGGGAAAGCTTCCGTTTCGACTACCAGTGGGTGGCGGAATTTAAGGAGTACTGGAGCTTCTTTAAAGCGGTGATTGAACTGCCGAATCTGGGCGAAGAGCAAAGCCTGTTCGATACGGATCTGGCGCCCAAGCACCGCAAGGTACGAGATCGCCTGTTGAATATGCTATTGAGTGAGGATGAGCAGGTGGCGCGACGCGAGCTGGACCGTATCAGTGACTACCGCAATTACCGCAGCTATGAAATTTACAAGGAACCGGAAGGTAAAGAGCCTATCGCCCTCAGCCAATATGGCACAGGCTCCGGCGGCCAGCTGGAAACTCCGGCGTATATTATCCGTTCCGCTGCAGTAACTTCTGCCTTCCGCTTTGGCGAAAGTGGCAGTCATTTGCAGATGGTGCTGGTGGATGAGGCTTTTTCCAAGATGGATGAATCTCGTTCTAAGGAAGTGATCCGCTACCTGACAGAAACACTGGGGCTACAGCTATTGTTTATTATGCCCAGCAGCAAGTCAGGGCCCTTTATGGATCTGATTTCTAACCAATTTGTATTCAGTAAGTGCCCCAGTGCCAAGCCCATCGGCCAGCTGAATACACGGGTGTATGTGGATCGCAAGGTGTGTAACCAGGAGCGTATTGCTGAACTCTGGGCCAACCACCGCCGTACGATTCGCCAGCAGGCATCACTGGATTTTATGGACCTGGTGGAAGTAGAGTAAGGTGACAGGGAGTTTATAGCTTGGGGTGAACCCCACCATTGGCAGGGAGGCAACCGATGGAAAAGGCATTACCCTATTGGGTGGAAGAAAACCCGCTGTTGATCGGAATCCTGAATTTTATTTTGGACCGCCGGGACAGCCAGCTGGAGCGCGCTACGGAAACTCGCATCAGTTTCAGGTTGGATTTGCGCGCCGGTAGTAAGCGCTTGCAAGAGGTGTTGGAGCCACTTAGAGACCCGGTTCAAGATGAGCAGGTGCTGTGGAATGAGCTCCAGCATTTTGCCCGGGAATATCAATGTTTCACCGTAAAGCCAAACCCGAAAAGGCGCCCGGGCATCGCTGAGTGGCAGGGTGCCCAGTTGATATTTCGGGATTCCAGTGAGGATCAATTGCGCTTGTGGCTCAATCGTCCATCTCCCATTGTGCGCAAATCATCCTGGTCCAGTATTCTTGAGCCCTATGCAGATCGCTTTGAAAACCCCGCCGCTTTTCCTCTGAGTGGATTGGAGCTCCAACCGGGATTTAAGTCTGTGGAAGAGATTGTTTCCTGCTGGGCCTCCATTGGCAAAGAGCTGATATTCAGTAAAAAAATTTCCTGGCGACAATTGGCTGCCCGCTGTTTCAAGGGGGACTCCAAGTATCTTGAGCTACACAGTCGTCGGTCTTTGGTGCGCAGCCTGTACCCGGAGTTAAGTCGAAAAATCCAGGAGCGCCAGCTGTTGCTCCACGTTTATCTGCCTGCGAGATTTGAGCAGGTAATTTTTATCGAAAACCAGGATACTTTTATCAGTCTGGCTGAATTACAGCCTGCGCATACTGTATTGGTTTACAGCGAGGGCTATCGGGGCGGGGCAGAACGGATTCGCAATCAGGATATGATCCGGTTTAGTTCATTTAATGTGGCTTCTGAAGATAATCGACGGCAATTTATTGAGTGGTGGTGTGAAAAAAATTCGCTTGTGCTGCCGATCTTTTTCTGGGGGGATTTGGATTATGAAGGGATGCGTATTGCTGCGGCATTGAGAAAAAGCTTCTCCGAATTGCGCTGCTGGCGGCCCGGTTACGACTTGTTACTCAACTCTCTGTGTACTGGTAGGGCTCATACCCCGGCTTCAGCAGAAAAAGCGGGGCAAAAGCCCATCCAAATGATCGGTTGCCAATATGCAGATAGTACTTTGATTCCCGCTATTACGGAGAGAACTTGCTTTGTGGATCAAGAGGCAGCAGCCATAGACGCTTTGGCCAGTACACTGGCTTAATTTTTCCTGTGCAAGACGAGCTTGTCGCTAACCGGTAAATTTCAACCGTATTCACCGGGCGAAGTCTGCTACAAAGGCTTTGGTCAGCTTTTGAACTTGTTTTTTATGCGCAATATCTCGGAAGATACAGAAAATTTGCTGTAAAAATACCCTTTAAGAATAAAAAGGGAAGTTTCTGGAGATTATTATGCGTCAGTTTTCCATTTTGGTTATTTTTGTCTTGGCCTTTGGCGGCGCAGCTGTTTTATACGAGAAGGAAAGTCGTAAAGTAAAAGGCGTGCTGACCCAGATTACCGAACTGCAGGCGCAGATGGGGGATCTGCAGGCGGAGGTCAATCGGCTTAACAGCGAGCTGAAGGCTGCTCAGCTCGCCGAGCGCCGCCGTCCCAACCTGAGTACTATGGCTAGTCGTATCCGCCGAGAGGTACCAAGGCCAGCAGCACCCAAACCAGTCGTGGAGAAAAGGTTTGAGAAAACTGCCAGTAGCCTGATTGCATCAGACGTCACCGCGGCTCCGCCGGCCATTCAATCCGGTAAAGGCAGCACTGGGGATGACGACGAGTGGTCTCACCCCACCATGGATGCGGATCAATACCGGGATGAATCTGGGGGTGAGGAAGTACTGGATCCTTATCAGTAATTTGCAGTCAGCTATTGATTCCAGCCCCAAAGCCCGCAAAATACCTGCATCGTGGCGCACACTGCGCTGGGGTATTTCGCGGGTTTGCTGTTTATAGCGGACACTGTTTGTAGCCACTGATTGTGAGGGGGCAGTCCTGCCAATGTCGTTAAATAAATTTTATACATCTCTGAGTGGGCAACTCGAGGGCCTGCTCTCGGCTGAGCAGGACTGGCTGGCAAACACGGCTAACGCCAGCGCGTTATTGTTTATGGAGTTGGAAGACATCAATTGGGCCGGCTTCTACTTCTTTTATGGTGATGAGCTGCGCTTGGGGCCTTTCCAGGGCAAACCGGCCTGTACACGTATTCCAGTTGGCGCTGGTGTCTGCGGCACAGCGGTCTCCACCGGTGAGCCCCAGCTGGTTGAGGATGTGCACCAGTTCCCCGGCCATATCGCCTGTGATGCGGTCTCAGCCTCTGAGGTGGTAATTCCTCTGTACAATGCCGGTGGGCGCTGCCTGGGCGTGCTGGATATCGATAGTCCCAATATTGCCCGATTTTCGGAAGAGGACCTGGTTGGACTGCAGGCCTTCGCGGAGGTGCTGTTGAAATCATCCGAGTTGCCAGAAGACTAATGGCATTGCTTTGGCAGAAGCAAACAGGCGATACCTGCTATCAGGTGCGCAATCATGGTGCCAGTGTACGCCTTTATAGCAACGGGGTTTTTCACTCCCAGTGGAACCCCCGTGACCCGCTTAAAGGCTCCCTGTGGGAGCTGCTTCTGCTGCCTGCGTTTTTCCTTCCTGAAAAAAGCCTGAATTCTGTGTTGGTGCTCGGTGTGGGAGGAGGCGCTTTGATCCGTCTTTTGCAGACCTATACCTCGGTAAAGCGTATTGTGGGGGTGGATCTGGACCCGGTGCATTTGGACGTTGCCCGCCGCTTCTTCGACGTCTGCGATGTTGAACTGGTGTGCGCAGATGCCAAGGAGTATGTGGCTGACTATTTGAGTGATCCATCAGCTGAGAGTTTCGACCTGGTGATTGATGATCTGTTTGGCCACTGCCAGGGAGTGGCACAGCGTGCTGTGCCGGCAGATAAACCGTGGTGCTCCTCCTTGATGCGCCTTTTACATCGGGATGGAGTGCTGGTGAGTAATTTTGGTGACAGGAAGGAGCTACAGGGCAGTGCCTGGCGCCAGCAAGCAATGCGTCAATGCCTGAAGGGCGCGTGGATGGCGCATATGCCTCTATATGAGAATCATATTCTGACCGTTAGTCGCAAGGTTTTACCCCTGGTAGAGCTGAATAACCGCGCTCCGGGAAAAATTAATCCTGCCAACCCCGCTCGGCGCCTCGACTTTAAGATGAGTCGCCTGCGCTGACACTTGCCATCTGACGGCCTCCAATATCACACCGAACTGGGTGTAAGTGGGAATACCTACCAGTCAGCATAAACGCTGTCACCTCAATGATGTTATTGATTGGCGCCCTTTGTCACCGGCTGCCTATACTGGAATAAGAGACGTACTTTATTTTGGGACCGGTCGATGCGGTACAAAACTGTTGAGGAAGTGATCCAGGAAGGAAGAGACTTTCACGCCAAGCTGGCGTTGCAATACGAGGAGTATGAGCAGCTGGCCACTAATAAACGGGTTGAGCTGCTGTTGGATCAGCTTCGACGACGGGAAGACTCCATGAAGCATTCGCTGGAGAACTTCCATGCGGATCTGCCACCAGGTGCCCTGCATACCTGGGTTCAATTTGCCCCGGAGGGGCGAGAGAAGGAGTTCCTGCAGCGACTGCGCAGTATTGATATCGAAAATCTCGATGATATTGCCAAGCTGGCCATGGATATTGAGATCTATCTGGCGGATCAGTACCGGGATCTGGCTCAAGGTGCGGAAACACCCTCCGCACGTGAAGCATTCGAGCGTTTGCGCCAGCTCGAAGAGCTGGAAGAGCATACCCTATCGATGAACCTATTCAATTTACGCGATTATTAATCCCGCCCTGGCGACTGCTCTCGCCTTATAAGCCTGCGTCTCTATGGGCGCAGGCGGTAGACACAAAACCCTTTTTCCTTGGTGATCAGTTTCACGTCGGAGAAGTAGTGCGGTCCCTTCTTCATCAGGGGGATAAATTCGTTCACGACAAAAAGTGCTGATCCGGTGATTTTCAGTATTCGGGCACTGTGTTGCAGGAAGCGATCGGTAAGGTCGCCCTCCACCTGGAAGCCCTGGTGAAAGGGTGGGTTGCACAGTACCAAGTCTGCAATTCCGCTCTCTAGTTCCGCGCCGGCATCAGATGGCAGCACCACCCCTTCCATATCCAGGGAGCGAAAGTTCTTCTCGCAGGCCAGCAGGGCGGCGGCGTTGTTATCGGTGGCAGTAAAGTGAAATTTACCTAGAGACGCGAGCTGGGCGCTGAGGTAACCGTAGCCACACCCCAGATCCACCACGCGGGCCCCTTCTTTTGGAAGCTCGGTGGTGAGCTGCTGTGCCAGCAGGGCGCTACCCTTATCGATTTTGTTCCAACCGAACAGGCCAGGTTTACTGTAGAGGCCATTTAGCTCCGGAAGGCTGCGCAGCTGCGGATAATCCACTTCGCCAATCAGCTCGCCGGCACTTGGATGATCCACTCGGTTAGTGCTGCAGTACTCGTTACCATTCTTTTGCAGCTGTTTGGCTGTGCCGAGGCGCTCAGCCGCTTTTACTGCATAGCTTTTAATACCGCCCTGTTTTCCCCCAAGCAGCACCAACTCGCCACCTTCACCGAGAAAATGCGGTGCCTGATTGATGATGTGGTGAACTATCGCTTTTTCCTTCGAGACTGAGTAGACGATGCGGCGGTAGTTGCGGTCCAGCTCTTCAAAATGGAAGTCATTAAAGAAGCTGCGTGCAACCTTGCCCTCGGCCAGCTCGGCAATATCCCAGCGATTGCTGAGCAAATCACCATCAAAGTAAAACCCCGGCTGTAGCAGGGGTTTACTGTTTTCATCGGCAATCCATAGAGTTTCACTGGGCGCCTGGAGAAGTTCTTGTAAAAGAAGGGCTGACATACGGTTTACTGTACCGAAGCGATTTCTTCAGGGGTTAATGGGCGGTACTCGCCTTCCTGGAGTTCTTCATCCAGGAAAATATCGCCAATTCTCTCACGGTGCAGCTCTAGTACCTGGTTACCCAGAGCGGCAAACATGCGCTTTACCTGATGGTAGCGGCCCTCGCCAATAGTGATGCGTACCTCGTTGGCGAAGAGTACCTCAAGCTTGGCCGGTTTAGTTCTCTTCTTTTCATTATTGAGCCAGATGCCCTTGGCAAATTTTGCCACCGCATCTTCCACAATTCTGTCTGCCAACAGAGCGTAATAGGTCTTATCACAGTGATGATTTGGAGATGTCACCTTGTGGGACCACTGCCCATCGTCTGTAAGTAGTACCAGCCCCGTGGTATCTATGTCCAGGCGTCCGGCAATATGCAACTTGGACTTGTTCGGTTCATCGATCAGGTCCAGTACCGTGGGGTGTTCGCCATCTTTGGTGGCGCTCACATAGCCCAAAGGTTTGTTGAGCATAATATAGCGTGGCCCCGGCTCGTGCAGGGGCTCGTCATCCAGACATAGGACATCGTTGGCCTGTATTTTTGTCGAAGAGCTAGTGACTACTTCTCCGTTAACAGTAATGCGCCCCGCCCATGCGGCGCGCTTCACATCGGAGCGGGAGAGGTCGGTGACCTGGCTTACCGCTTTGTCCAAACGAATCAAGTTAGCCAATTTTACGCTCACCAGAATCGACGGACTGATAGATCAGGGTGTTAATGGTCATAGGACCAACACCGCCAGGTACCGGGGTGTAGGCTGCGACGCGATCGGTCAGTGGACCCAGCTCGATATCTCCCACACCGCCGGGATGATATCCGGCATCCACCACAACGGCGCCATCTTTAATCCATTCTGCCTTGATGAATTCCGGCTTGCCCACGGCACCTACAACAATATCCGCGCGGCGGATATGCTCGGCCAGGTCCTGGGTGCGGGAGTGGCAGATGGTTACAGTGGCGTTAGCATTCAGCAGCATGGCCGCCATTGGCTTGCCCAGAATGGGACTGCGGCCCACAACCACGGCATGCTTGCCTTCGAGTTCAATTTTGTAGGCTTCCAGCAGGCGCATAATGCCTTTAGGTGTTGCACAGCCGTAAGCCTCCTCACCCATTGCCATACGGCCAAAGCCCAGACAGGTCACACCATCTACATCCTTTTTCAGGCTGATAGCGTCAAAGCAGGCGCGTTCATCAATCTGCGCAGGTACCGGATGCTGTAGCAGGATTCCGTGCACGTTGGGGTTGGCGTTGAGCGCCTCAATCTTGGCAAGCAGTTGCTCAGTGGTAGTAGAGGAGGGTAGCTCCACTTGCATGGAGTCCATGCCGATACGGCGGCAGGCATTACCCTTCATCTTTACATAAGTTGCGGAGGCGGGGTCATCGCCTACCAGGATGGTTGCCAGGATTGGCGTTTGACCACCACTCTTTTCTTTCAGCGTGGCTACCCGAGCCGAAAGTTCCTCTTCAGTTTTCTGTGCCAGGGCCTTGCCGTCCAGAACCAGTGCAGACATAGATGCTATCTCTAACAGTAAAAAGTCGTGTGCTAATAGACCGGAGTCTGCTCCAGCGCCTACTGTATAAAGAAGGGCGGAAGCAGGCGGCTTTTGTGTAGCTGCTTACTATTTATCCGGTCGGATTCTCGAAGTGCGCCATTTTCGCACAGGTTGGGAATAATTTCGCCACTTCGGGGCCCTGATAGGCAAAAGGATAAACTTCTTAAAAAATAATAGCTTAGAAGCGTTGACAGAGGCCTGGGGGATCAGTACTATGCGCGCACTTCGCAAATGCAGCGATCTAAACAACCACCCCAAGGGCGGTAAGCAAGATTGCAGAAGTGCGAATGATTGGAAAAACGGGGCATAGCGCAGTCTGGTAGCGCGCCTGCTTTGGGAGCAGGATGTCGGGGGTTCGAATCCCTCTGCCCCGACCAATTTTCCGGGTTCACCTTGCGCCCGTAGCTCAGCTGGATAGAGCATCCGCCTTCTAAGCGGATGGTCGCAGGTTCGAGTCCTGCCGGGCGTGCCATCTCCATTAGATGGTGCTGATTTGGCAAAAAGGACTTAGTCTGAAGTCAGATTGGCTGCAAGAGAGATCCGGTACTCAGTACTGCCACAAGGTGCTGAAGTATATCACTGCTATGGTGGCCGTAGCTCAGTCGGTAGAGCACAGGATTGTGGCTCCTGAGGTCGCGGGTTCGATCCCCGTCGGCCACCCCAAATTTTTCCTTGTTTTTCAAGGACTTAAAACCTCGCCAAGTGCGAGGTTTTTTCGTTTTGGGCCTCAGTGTACGAATTCGGTGTACGAATTTCTGCCTCAATCTATGTTGAGGTTTAATGTTGGCAGATCGTGAGTCATGCCCATCTGGCGGTAAAAATTCCCCCCTCCCTCCTGTTGAAATCACTAAGAAGTAGCTTGGAGCTGTAATGAAGTATCTGCTGTCTGTATTTTTCCTGACTTGTTCTATGTTCGCCTCTGCGGCTGGGGACTCAAATTTTTCATTAGGCGTAGGTGTGGATCATGCCGGGCTAGGGGCTAAGTACTCGATTAACCGCGATAAAGATAAGTATTTCGGTTCTTTGGGTTGGAAGGGTTTCTCGGAGGAGGCTGGTTCGGTTACGGGGTACGGTTTAGGTTGGGAGCGCCTTGTATCTTCCGATAGTCATTCTTTAGGAGCTTTCCTGGGGCTTGTTGAAGTTGATTATGCTGGTGATGATGCGGTGCGCTATCACGGGGTTGCTTTGCTCTACAACTATTACTTTTCAGGGTTTTCTGACTCTTCTTTTGTCCTTGGCGCTGCTGTTCATGCGGGAGCTAGCTCATATGATGGGCCGTATTATGATGATAATACTACCGGTGCGACGGTAAAGCTGGCTTATCAGTGGTAGTGTAGGCGGTGGATTTGTGGGTTCGATCTCCTTCGGGCCACCCCAGATTTTTCCTTGTTTTTTAAGGACTTAAAACCTCGCCTAGTGCGGGGTTTTTTCGATACTGGCCTATGGCTGGCCCCTTACACCGGCCAATCCTTCAGCCTGGCTTCTGACTTAGATGTCGAGCATATTGATGAAGACCCTGAGAATCTGTGGCTTGTCGACGATGGCCGCAATCAAAGTAAGGGCGATAAAGGCCCTGATGGGTGGATGCCACCCTATGAACTCGTTCAGACCGTCCAATCGCAGAAGTTTATGTGAGAGTGCCTTTATCTTGAGGGGAGCTGATGGGCTGGTGGCGGTATATCGATTCTAGCTGTAATTATGCTTTTATGAGGCCTCCATCAATATACGTATTTAACCACTATTTTTATGAACTTATTTCCTAGTAAATTAAGATTTTTATCCTATGGTTCCTAGCCTAGTTCTCTGCAAGACTTATCCCGTTGATTTTATTTGAGTACGATTTTAGGTGTCAGAATTACTTGGTTAACTCAGAGATAGATTTATCCAACCTTATAAATTGAAGGATGGGTTGGTTTTGCTCTTTCCAGACTTTTTCTATGCGCTGATATTATCCATAGCAATATATGATTTTACTGTTTGATGAATACAGTATTTAGTTCGCTGGCTACTAAATCAATCATTTCGATACGTAGTATAAAATTGTACGAAAATGATTGCCGTGCTCAATGATGGCGACAAGATGTATATATGTGTACAACTATTGTATAAGGATTATTAATGAAGAAGTTAATCTCTCTAGCCGCTGCCGTATCAGTTGTAATTAGCCTAGATGCCTTTGCGGGGAACAATACAGCGATATTAATTCAAGTTGGGTCCAATAATACTGCCAACGCAGATCAAGCAGATCCAACTACTCATAACAATCTCATTACCCAAACACAGATTGGTGTTTCTAATGATTCGGATGTATCTCAAACCACAGGCACTAGCAGTAGTGCAGTAAACCATACACAAGTTGGGGGGTTAAATAGTTCAGAATCTCTTCAACAAGATAACACCTTTTTAAGCCTTAGTTCGATTAGCCAGCAGGGCCAAGGAAATACTGGCTTTTCTCTTCAAACTGATACTACTTTGGGTTCTATTTTCATAAACCAATTAGGATCTACGAATTTTTCTACTAATGGTCAATTTGAGTCTCTAGATACAAGATCCTTTACTAATCAGGTCGGTCTTATGAATGCTGCTCAAACTGTACAAAATTTGAGTGCTGGAAGTAGTCATGTAATAAATCAATTTGGTTCTATGAATATGTCTGTCTCTTTTCAACTTGAAGATAGTGCAGGCAGTACTTTTACCAATCAAGTGGGATCAGATAATTTTAGTTCGATTTTTCAAGGGGATGGAGTTAGAGTTAGAGCCTTGAGTAATCAAATAGGTTTAGGAAATGATGTCACTATTGGCCAGACGCAAACCTCTTTAAGTAGCGCCGTGGCCAATCAGCTAGGCGTAATGAATGGTGCAGAAGTACTACAGCAGAGCACCACTGCCAGTACGGCTGTTATCAATCAGACTGGTTTTGTGAATTTTGCAGAAATTTCTCAAATAGGAGCTACCCTGAGTACAGCGATAACATCTCAAATAGGTAGTAATAATAGTTACTTAACTTCACAGACAGGAGTAGGGCAAACAGCTATTGTCGTTCAAATTGGCAGTGGAAATATGGGCTCTACGATGCAGTAGTAAGTGGCAGTAAATATTGAAGAGTATTTTAAACAGCCTCTTGTATCGGCCACAATTATCGCTGAGTAAATTACATGCCCCCCATGATGTGACTGATGTTAGATGGACGATAACCATGATGAGTATTTAACAAACAGTGCGCCTCTATACTCGCAGCTAGGAGCAATGGTAACTCTAAGTAAGGGTATCTTCGATAGCAATTTTCGTACTGTTGACGGATCTTTAGCACGAGTAGAAAGAAACGTTGTGGTAGTGGTACTTGATGGGCAGCTGGCTTGCAAAATCTTGGATAGAGGGCGGGGCGCTTGCTGTCTGCAAATGAGAAATACCCACCAATTCCCATCTGGGAGCGCCTTGTATCTTCCGATAGTCACTCTTTAGGGGCTTTCTTGGGGCTTGTTGAGGTTGATTATGCTGGTGATAGCGCGGTGTTGCTTTGCTCTACAACTATTACTTTTCAGGGTTTTCTGAGTCTTCTTTTGTCCTTGGCGCTGCTGTTCATGCGGGAGTTAGCTCATATGATGGGCCATATTATGATGATAATACTACCGGTGCGACGGTAAAGCTGGCTTATCAGTAGTAATTTAGGCGGTGGATCTGTAGGTTCGATCTCCTTCGGGCCACCCCAGATTCTTTCTTGTCTATCAAGGACTTAAAACCTCGCTTAGTGCGGGGTTTTTTTCGTTTTGGGCTCGGTTCTCGAATTTTGTTCTGATCAATTTTTCCGCCACGCTGATTGGGTGTTCATTCAGTGCTTCTGGCACTTAAAATGATTTTCTCAAGTGTCAATATTCTTAGTGGCAATAGGTTTTTTGTTGAGCTTAAGGGCGGCAAAATTGATATGAACCTTTAGTTCGTTAATTCCTGGGATATCCATTAGGTGCGCTGGAAGTTGGTGATCTAACAGCGCTTCAGGATGTAAGAAAAGTTAGGTATTGGTATTATTGGCGGTAAGGAATCGTGGAAGGCTTAACTTTTTCGACCAGCTGATCATGATTTAAATGTTGAAGCATTCTGCAAATTGATTTTGCGGTGAATTTGGTTGAGATTGAAGGGCCAATAATAATTCTATCAGTTAAATTGGCTATAAGGCGGTTATCACCGATAACTTCATAAAGGGGCTCTGGATTTAGTTTTAACTTTGGTTCTATCCCATTGCCATTTATTATGTAGCTTAGCATTTTTGAAAGTTTTTCTTCTGGGTCTCGGTCGCTCATATAAATAATTCGCCATTCACGTTCCTCATTAAAACCAGAGTGCTTTGTGAGGAGGGAGAATATTTTCAACCGCTCAAGCCATATATATGCTATTTTCTCAAGTTCATTATTGCTTAATGGTTCTACTCGATTTTTTATCCAGTCTGCGATGGCTGAAATTTTTTTCTCAAGCCAATTGATTCTATCGTGCGTTGTTTGGTACTCAACTCTTGAGACTATCAGCGGAGATGATTCATGAAAATTTATTTTTGCGCTATCAATGACAAGGGCGGCTCCTTTACCACTGTCGCCGTAACCGCGCCACATGGATAGTCGACCATCATTATCATCAACACAATGCTCCGAGAAACAAGTCAAGTATGTATTAAAAACATGATCTTCGGTATATCTTATAAACAATCGTTGAAAGCTGGCCAATAAGTGATCGTATTGTGATTGAACTTCAAATGCTTGATGGAGCTCCTTACTTTGAGTAAAAAGACGGTAGCCTTGTCCCATACCAAAGCTTAACTCTGTGTAATCATTCATATATAGCGGATTAGATAGCCAGAGTTCATTTTTTTTTAGGATTTTCTCCAAAGTGTCGATAGATGTGTAATGTGCTAGCAGTGGACGCTTCTCTGGATAATTTAATCCGTCATTTAGGTCGTCCCAAAGGAGTTTTTTTATCTCGTGCATATTTAATTCTTTTTCGTGTTTTTAGTTTTGATTTTTAGGTGGAAAGTGCCGCATGTAAATAAAGATACAAATGTTTGTTTGTTCGACCTCATATTTGTAGATATTGCTTTGCTTTTTCATTCTTGGAGAAAGGAAAAAGGGTGTTCGAGTAGTATTTTCTTTTATATTCAATTTATTAGTTGGGTATTCATTAAATATAATAATATTATAGGGGCTAACAGTTATTAGCTCCGCCGTAGTGAACCCCTGGTGGTGAGTTAATCAATAAGGGTAAAGCTGTAACTAGTCTTTTTGTCTGGGTCTACAGCACGATCTTCAATGGCGCATTTCCATGCTTCTGAAATATAATCACTTTCAGTTGGTTGGTAATGTAGCCCATTAATATTGATTGGATAAGTTGCGACAATTCTACCTGTTTCTTTCTCTAGTATTTTTACATTCATTTTACTTTCCATGTCTTGAGGGGCAGTTAACTAAAGTCTCTATACTTATTTGTCACCAATTTATACCCGTAGATGGGGCATAATTTAGAGGGTGTTTTGCCGCACTCTTAAATATTGGCAGATTTTAGTTTGACTGAGAATGATTCTTTCCGCTTGCCATGTGGCGACAACTGAAGATCTTAATCAAATTGGCATGGAAAGCAAGTTCGCACTGTTCTGATTGTTTTAAGAGTTTTTCGTATTGACATGGTTAAGGCTAACCACCCGATCCGCAGTACGGTTATACCTCTCAGCCATCGACCGCGTCTTATGCCCAGTGAACTTTTGAACATCTCCCTCAAAGTCACTGGCCGCTTTGATTTTCAAATCATGAAAGCGAAATCGCTGCTTGATTGCACCAGACGCTAGGGCACCTCTCTGCTCGCGAAGCCATATAGCATTGAACCCGGTACGGGTGCAGGCGCGGCCAACGCGGCTGCGGATGATATGGGTGGTTTGGATTTGTGCTTCGGTGTTAGTGGCTACTGCGCGATCAACGGCTTCTTTGAGGGCTGAGCTCCATAGCTTTAGTTGGGCTTTGCCTGTCTTGGCTTGCACGATTAATAGGCCATCTTCTTGGATGTCTGCACGGGTGAGGGCGAGTACATCCTGTTGTCTGGCTGCACACAAATAGCTGATTTCCATGGCGCATTGGTGCATCACATGGCCGCGATCACCCAGCCATTGCCAAAAGGCTTGGTATTCCCAGTCTTCTACGTAGCGCCCGCCGGGCTTTACCTTGATTGTCTTGACGACCGCCGTGGGGTCTTCGATCTTAACGAACCCTCTGGCTTTGCCCCACTTCATCACAATACCGAGAAAGGTGCGCTCTCTGTTGGCGGAGGTGGGGTACTCAGCACCGCGCGCATCCATGAACATCTGTACTAATGGGGAGGTGATATTGTCTGGTTTCATCTCCCCAAATACCGCGAGAATACGCTGGCTATAGCGGTAGTAGTCTTTTTGAGTCTGCGGTTTTATATGTTTGGTGTACTGAGGGGAGGCGAAGTAGAGCTCTACTAAATCTGCGAAGGTAAAAGTCTTTTGTACTAGACCGGCTAGGTATTTCTCATAGGCAACCCAAACTTCAGCCTGGGAGGCGTCGGGGCTGGCAATATGCTTGGTTGGTTCGCCATGCTTGCGAAATCGGTAGCCGTTTTTATACCTGGCTACATGTGGCGGCATCCATGCATTTTCGGGGTTGCGCCTTCTGCCCATCAGCTTGCTGCTCCAAGGTTAAAGCCTGGGGGTAGGTTAACACCTGGTGAGCCTGATTTTGTGGCTCCGCGGGCCAGGGTGGCTTGATTGACCATTTCCCAGGTTAGCGCGGGGGATCTGTCTTTTTTCAGCACGTAGGGAATCCGGTTGGCATCAAGAATGCGTTTTTGCTCTTCGGCATTTTCGGCGGCAGCACCGGTTAGGCGGGCTATTTCATGCTTGGTCAGCAAGTTACCCATCGCACATCCCTCGCGTTGTTGTCTTCTACCCAAAAAGCCCGCACTAGGCGGGCTATGAAGTGGTTTAGGGGAGGGCGACTACTCGTCACCTCTTTCCTTTAGTTGGCCGTCGACAATGCTGTAAGTGGTGAATTGGTCAGTCTGCTTGTCGAAGATTTGAACCCAATATTTAAAGAGTTCCTCTTTCGCTATTTGGGCGGCCTTTTTCTTTGCTTCTTCAAGGGTTTCGGCGGACTCCTGAAAATCTTTTACTCCACCCATCATCAGGTTGTAGGTGCCGCAAAATAGTGCATATCTATTCATTGGATTCTCCTTAACTTTAAAAATGGGCTCCTTACAGGCAGCCCCAGAGAGGTACTACTGACTGATTGCGCCGGGGCGCGGAAAACTACTAGCTGGCCTTGGATGCGCTTTCGTCTTCAACAAGATCGCGAATCCAGACCATGCCTCTCGATGTAACCTTGGTGATGATGTACGGCACCTTAACAGGACCACGCTCAAACTCTGCATTTTCCGCTACTAGAAGGCCCTGTGACGCAGCGAACTTTGTCGGCGAGTTGCGCATGGGTTCTCGGCTGTGTAACAGGCCATTGTTGCGTAGCAGTTTGAGTAGGCTATTCCTGCCCATTTCTAGCGTGCGGGCGGCCTGGGTAATGGTGAAGAGTTTTTCCTTTTTCACGCTGCCTCCTGGTCCTTCAATTTTTGTTCTGATGGCTGGCCTTGGATGGCTTCGGAGAGTGCCGCGATTTGTTCGTGCATGCCGTTTATTTGTAATTGTTGGGCTTCTACCGTGGCCATTAGGTCTTGGGTGATTTGCAAAAGCTGGGAGAATTCATTCATGGTTTGTTCCTACCAGCTTTTTGAACTTTCTTTCTCTACCTATTGCCGGCTCCCAGTATTTGCAAAGCTGGCAACTCCAGCCGCGTAACAACAGCCTCCCGTTAAATACTGGCTCTGCAGGTATTCTGCAGCGCACGCAACGTACTCTTGGGAGCTGCTGAATCTGTTTCACGCTGCACCTTTCCTCTGCGTTTCAAGGTGAGACCACTCGACGCTAAGGGTGCGAAACTTTTTCTCGCCATGAGCAATGACGCTGTGGGGTTCTTTGCCCTGGTAGCGAAGCGTGATTACGTTAAGTGCGTGCTGATAGTTGTCGCCATCGAGCAGAGAGAGCTCGGCAACGGGAACTGCGAAATCATTGCTATTCCAGGCGGAAAGCAATACCTGGGCGGCAATTGCACTAGCGCCGGAGTAGCCGTTGGCCACTGTGAGAAGAGTTTCCACGCTCTGTTTTGGGCTGAAATTACTCATGCCGCATCACCTCCAAACGGAGGGCAATTATCGCCCTGTGCAGGTCGAACCAAAGCAGGTTTTGGCTGCGCCGATACCGTGTTGCGGCCTTTATGATTTGCGGCAACGATCGGCCCGGTACAACCACTGGGGCGTTTGATACCGTGTTGAGTTTGAGTTGTTGGGAGTACATAGACTGTGGCGGTCATACGATGCCCTCGCGGTTATTGCGGATGCGGAGTGTTCGAATAGTGGGGCGGCGTTGGATACGGGTGCGTAATTGCTCCTGTGCATCCGTACCAATACCGCTGAGAACTGAAGCGATCAAGGCGAACTGAATTAATCCGTGCTTTACCGCCTTGGCCACCGCCTCAGTGCTGTTACGGGCATGCAGCTTGTAAAAGCATTCCGCCAGCAGGTTGGTGACATTTGCCACTGAGCACTGCATAGCTTGGGCGGTCTCTTTGTTGGAGAGTCCACGGGCGCGATGTGTAAGTGCTTCGGCTTGGCGTGGTGCTAGTGGCCTGTGATTGATGGCGGTGTGCATCGGGTGCCCTATCAGTTACTGGTAGGGCGACAATAGTAAAATCCTATTTATTGGTCAATAGGGAAATACTACTCTAGGTTTATCTGGGCGCCATTTGGTCGATCCCTAGCTTCGTTAGAGGCCGGGTAAAGAAAATTACATTGTATTGTTTGAGATGGCGGTCGCACGTTTGCATGCAACCGCTAGTTGAAGAGCTTCGGTAGAAGAGTTATTCCGGATAGAAGGATCCAATGATTACGCCACAAAAACTTACCTCTAAATCCGTGATGTCGAGTGTGGGGTAATTTGGGTTGATGGGGCGCAAAAATAAACGTCCCATATCTTCCGTAAAAGTCTTGAAGGTAGCTTCGCCATTCAAGCGAGCGATTACGCGGCTACCGTTTGTCACGGGTTTTTCTGGGTCGACGAAGATAATGATCCCTTCTGGGTAGCTTCTTTGCCCAGGATATGGGCTTGCCATGCTGTCACCTTTCACTCGTAACGCATAGGCATAATCAGAGTGGGGCGTAGGGCAGGGTAGCCACTCCTCGGCGTCACCTGGCTGTAAGAGATCCATCGCTTCGCAAAACTGTCCAGCTTGCACCCAGCTGATTAGCGGGATACGCCCCTTAATTTCTGGGCCCTTTGTCAAATTATCGGATGTGGATACGTCGGGCTCATTAGTTTGTGGCCAATCCATCCAGCCAGTCTTCAACCCGAGAGCAGCTTCAATTTTCCTGGCAGTGCGGGATCCAATGTTGGTGTGGCCGCCACAGAGCTGGTTGATGTAGTTGTTGTCTGGGTAGCCCAGCTTCTCAGAAATGGTATTCCTGCCGTGCTTGTCGGCTAGCAGGTTGAGGTTGTCTTTGCGGATGTCTTTGATTTCCATCGCTTTATTATGCCATTAGGAAAACGCTAACTGGTATTAGAGAAACACTATTGACGGGGGAATAGTAATTCCCTATTGTCTCGTCAAGGAGGGCTAACCAATGACACCGCGACAGTTCTACTACACGTATCCAAAAGAAAGGGTGAAGCAAGTGGCCAAGCAGGCTGGAACCACCTTTGCCAACTTCAAGCAGATTGCTGTTGCTCGTGGTGCAGTTGGTCGAGGTTTGGCGGAGAGATTGTGCAAAGCATCTGATGGGATGATTTCCGAACTCGAGTCTTTATACCCGGAGCGCTACGAAAAGCCTGTAAACGTTCAGCAAGCAAGTTAACCGAGCACGAGTTTGCTGGCGAAACCTGAAGAACGATCATTTTCAAATTCCTCTGTTGTGACTTGGTAATTCTGCTGCTTGTGGAGTAGGGCGGTAATCCGGTGCGCTATATGGAAATTTATACAGGAGGTGCGTAGTGAGCTTTGAAGCTGCGGCATGGGCCATTAAACGCAGGACTAGAACACCAACAGCAAAGCTGGTTTTAATCGCGTTGGCTGATTGCCATAACAGTGACACGGGGCAGTGTGATCCGGGCAATGCCTACCTGTCTGACGTTGCGCAATGTACAAAGCGTTCGGTGATTAATGCCATCGAAGAGTTGGAGGAACTGGGCTACCTGAGCGCCGAAAAATCCAACGGGCGCAGGACCAATTATGACCTCTTTTTGCACGTAAACCGGTGCAATGATTTCACCGGTGAAAATAAAACACGAACCGGTGAAATCTGAGCACCCAACCGGTGAAAATGACAACACGTCCTTCTCTATAGAACCAGTAAGAACCAATAAGAAACCAGTAGAGAGAGGTACAGTTCCAAAACGCGCCAACCCCAAACGCGGCACACGCTTGCCTGGAAACTGGGTTCTCACGGACAAATTCCGCACCGAAGCCCAGCGCCTCCGCCCAGACCTGATCACCAGAATCCACGACATTGCCGAAAGCTTCCGCGATTACTGGATATCCCAACCCGGCCAACGGGGCGTAAAACTCGATTGGCTCGCCACCTGGCGCAACTGGCTAAAACGCGAGAAGTACTTCGCACCCCAACCTCAGGCGTCAGGGCAGCGGCTAACGCGAAACCTCAGCGCAGTAGAAATCGCAACGGATACCAATTGGTAAAACCCAATCACCAAGGAGAGCTCACCATGTGCACAGTCACCATCCCAGAAGCCATCGAAAGGATTTCCACAACCAACCCCAGCAGCCCGCTGGCCGTATTCCGCACCAAGTACGCTCACCTCGTGGAGGTTGTGTTCGCGAATACGGTGGTTACCCAATTCTGGATAAACCAGGGGCATATAAATTACCTGGGCACGTATCACCGAGACAATTTGCATGCAGCCGAAAGGCGACTTCAGGATTATTTCGAGAGTATGCCGAAGGCTGCTTGATGGGTGTGTGGCTGGTTTTTGGTTCTGATTATTTGAAATGAGGGAGGGGCAATGTCTGAACTAGGAATACGGGAACTTTTGTGGGAGTGGTCTATAGCCTACCCGGAGCGGGCTGGAGATGCAGTATCTTGGCCGCGTATGGCAGCTTTTGGACGAGAGATGGTTTCGGGGCATAGAGTAAGCCCTTTGCCGGTGAATGAAGAGCGGGCTCAGGTTACTGATGCCACAGTGCTTGTTTACTTAAATGCAATCACTATGCGCCGAGATCGAGAAAAAGCAGAATTAGAAAGGTTAGTCTTTTGGTTGAGGTATTACTATCGGTGGGAGCTTCAGGATGTTGCTAGGAAAGTAAAAAAATCTAAACCTTGGGTTGAAAAAATGTGCCAAATTGTTGAGGCAACAGTAGAGGCATTCTATTTGGCGCGTAACGCCGCATAACTGTTTTTTAATACAGTGTGTATTTATTGACAGCATACGTCCATATGGAGTAGTCTAATTCAAGCTGCCAAGGTTTTCATGCAGCGATCATCACATCCTTTCTAAGACCGGTACCCAGCCGGTTTTTTTGTGCCAGCGGTATCTTGGAAATATCAGCCTTTTTTATCCTGAGAGAGTTGAGAGGTAAAAATTGGCGTGTAAATTTACGTGCTCTTTCTGAGTTAGGGATTGCTAGAGGGCGTAATTTTCAACATTTTTGTGTGTGAAGTGCTTTAAAAGTGACCTGCTTGATGTGTCTTGTAGCTCATTATTTTTTGTAAGGAAATATCTATCTTATTGATTTTCTTGCAAATTTTAGTTTGTTGAGCAGTTCAATAGTATGTTTACCTTTCTGGTACAAGTTTACACTTTACCTTCAAAGCTTACAGATTTTGGGTTGGTTGACAAAATCCAAGATTAGCCTATAGCATGTTTGTCATCTTAAATTGATGGCAGGGACTAGGCTGAGCTCTATGAATCGACATCCTTCAGAGGTACATAAAGATCTTACTGTTGAGCGGATCAATGAGGTAGGAATTATTTTGGCGGACGCTAGATATGACAACCTCCAGGCAGTTGATAAAAAAAGAGATAATGGCTGGTCAATTGGATGTAGGGCGCATGCCTGGTGTAGCACTGATCTCATGGAGAAGTCGAAAGAGATTCCCTACCTAACGATTAAAGATGCTAGCCTAAAATTTATTTTCAAGATTGGTGAAGCAGAAGTTAGCTTCTATAGGGGTGAAGTAGGAAAACCAAAAAAGAATATATGCTCCAGAGCGCAGACGTATCCTGAGCTCAAGCAGTTGGGGATGTTTCTAGAAGTTGGGGCACCAGAAAAAATAGTGTGGACCTATGTAGTTGAAACAGATAAAGAAGGGACTACTACAAATATCGAGTTTTTAGGCATAGGAGAGGATGGGAATGTCTTTGCCTCTCATGTTGTGCCAATACATCAGGTAAATAAAGCAGTAATGACACCAATGAAACCAAGTGAGTCGGCTCCAGTTGAGCTTCCATCTGCAGCTGTCTCACTTTCAGTTGGTGCTGATGAGAAGGCGAAAGAAACAAATGAAAAAGGACGTAATATTTCAGGGTGATAATTTAAGATTGTGCCGGTTGGTTTCCGGACTTTCCCTTAATGACCTTGGTGATCGAGTAGGGACCACTCGACAGTACATTCAGCAAATAGAGAAAGATAGCAAATCACCTGCATCTGATTTAGTTGATGCACTTGCATACGAACTTGAAGTCAACAGCGGTTTTTTTTATGAGCCAATTGTTAACCATATTAAAGAGGAAGAGTGCCATTTTAGGAAGTTGAAAACGACATTGGTTTCTGCCAGAAGAGAGTGCACTGCCAGGGCTACATTGATGAATAGGCTGGTTGATGCCTTAGATGGCCGTTTGAATCTTCCATACGTTAACTTCCCAACTCTGGCGGCGGCGTCACTATATGATGCAGAAAAAGCAGCCATTGAAAGTAGGAAACATTGGGGACTTGGTGGCGGACCGATTAAGAGCATGATCCGAGTTTTGGAGAATGCTGGTGCTATTGTGGCAAGCTTTGGGCAGGTGTCTGAAAAAGTTGATGCCTTGTCGATACACAGAAAACGGCCCATTGTATTGCTGAATGAGGAGAAGTCTGCACCAAGAATTCGGATGGATTTAGCGCATGAATGTGCGCATATCATCCTTCACAATGGAATCGAAACTGGTGACAAGGAAACTGAGGGGCAAGCAGATTACTTTGCAAGCACTTTTTTGCTTCCACGTGCCGCATTGCTAGCGGAATATGGTACCAGTCAGCGCAGTAGAATAGATTGGAATTTGATAAAAAACATCAAGGTCAAGTGGGGTGTAAGTACACGATCAATTATCTACAGGTTGAATCAATTGGAGATAATAAATCCGTCGCAATATAGGATAGCAAATATACACTTGAGCAAAACTGGGCAAACCAAAAACGAGTGGTATGATGAAGATGTTCCCAGGGAGCAACCTGAGCTATTGCCAAACAGTTTAAAACTCCTTGGTGATACATTTGGTTATGGTTTCGGTGGTCTTTTGGATAGCCTGGAAATTACTGAGCATTTTCTTGCAAACTTGACCCAGCAGCATGAACTGATTGAGGAATACAAGAAACCTGTCATGAATAATGAAAAAGTTACCAATATAGCTAATTATTTCTAATCTATCTTGATAGTAAGTATTGAGGTTGACTGTAACTAGCTCCTCATAACTTTCTGTATCTTTAGGCTCAATTCATCCTAAGCCCGCTTCGTGCGGGCTTTTTCATTTCTGGTATCTCAATGTTTAAAAATGACTACTTCCTAGACAGGGAGCTGGCCTGTGGTTGCTGTGGAAAAAATCTTTTCAAAGATGACACGCTCCTTCGCCTGATTCGAGTCAGGGAGCGCTTTGCTAAGCCGATGGTGATTACTTCTGGCTACCGTTGCCCAGCGTATAACGTCAATTTGAATGCAACTATGAGCCATGCATCAGGGCAGGCAGTTGATGTTCAAGTGGCATTGGGTCGAGCTTACCGCTTGATCCAAATTGCCCAAGAAGAAGGATTTACCGGAATAGGAGTGAGGCAGAAGGGATCAATAGGAAGCCGGTTTCTGCACCTTGATGACCTTGGCTCAATCCCTGGCGAGCGTATGCGCCCAACTGTTTGGAGTTACTAATGATTTCCGCTATATCCGACTTATTCGGCAAGGTCATAGACAAGGCATTCCCGGATAAGACAGAAGCCAATCGCCTAAAGGCGCAGGTGGATTCAAAGTTAATCTCAATGGACCTGGAGGAGCTGAGAGCGGCTACCCAGGTAATCACTACAGAAGCTGGGGGAGAGTCATGGCTACAAAGAAACTGGCGGCCAGTAACAATGCTCACATTCGTGGGGCTGATCGTCTTTCATTGGTTGGGGTGGACAGCGCCAAACCTCAGCGAGAACCAGACCCTCGCCCTTCTGGAAATAATAAAAATCGGCCTCGGTGGTTATGTCGTGGGGCGCAGCGTTGAGAAGGCAACTATTGCCTGGAAGCAGTCATGACACTTCAGGATGCCCTCAGAGAAATAGCGGATAAGGCTGGCTATATGACTGCTATTGGTGCTGGAACTTTCGCGGGTTGGCTTGCAAACAACTGGCTTGGTCTTGCTGGTGTGCTGATAGCTGCGGCAGGTTTAATGGTTAATTGGTATTACAACCACAAGCGCTTGAAGCTGCAGGAGCAGCAGGGCGGGGACGATGGACGTTAGTGTAAAGCTGGATACTTCAAAGTTTGATCGAGCATCTGCTGAATTAAAAAAGCAGTTACCTTATGCCAGTTCGGTTGCCCTAAATAACGTGGCCTTTCGTATACGGGGAGAAGAGCGCTCAGCTATGGGGCGTGTATTTACAAACCCGGCAAAGTTAACGCTGAACTCTGTATTGGTAAAGAAAGCCACCAAGCGTTCAGGTATTGCCAAAGTCTTTATCCGTGATCAGGTTTCCAACGGTACTGCACCCAGCAAATATCTGGCCCCGTCAGTCATGGATGTGAACCGGAACGACAAGCGCTTTGAGCGTGCCCTTCGACATATGGGTGTCCTGCCTGCTGGTATGTATGTGGTGCATGGCGAGGCCGCGAGATTAAACAAGCACGGGAATATCTCGGTCGGAACCTATAAAAAAATCCTGGCTGAATTACGGGGTAACCCTGGCTCTACAAGGGGGGCAGGTAATGCGCAGGGTAAGAAGGGCAAATATTTCGTTGGCAAAGTGAATGGTGTCTTAGGCGTTTGGAGGAGGGCAGGCGGCAAACGCCGGCCAACGGTTAAGCCCATTCTGATATTCCTCAAGGGCAAGCCAGACTACCGCAAGCGATTCCCTTTTATTCGAATAGCTGAAGGCATAGCCCGTAGGCATTTGCCATTAGAACTGGATAAGGCCATGGACCATGCGATTGCGACCGCAAAGAGACGTTGAACGGGTCCTCCTGAGAGGGCCAGCACACGGGTGATTCGGACCCCGCTTTTTTAACAGATATCCAAAATTTCATAGGGGGTTATACCTTGGCTGGTGATATCTCTCTTGATGATCAGGCCACACAATTGGGCTTTGCTCGCTTGGTTGGCGCTACTCAACCGGCTATTGCCAAACACTACAAGGCAGAGGTTTTTACTGTAGGTGCCAGCTTCAGAGTTTGGCTTCATGAATATTGCGAGCGTCTGCGAACTGAGGCTGCAGGACGCCAAGCGAATGAAGCCCGCAACCGTCGCGATATGGCGCAGGCCGTTGAGTCAGAGGCGAATGCACAGCTGAAAATGCGCGAGCTATACAAGCAGGATCAGCTAATTGTCGATATTGAGTCTGTACGCAAGGCGATGGTGGAGTGGTCCACCATTGGCAAGAATGAATTTTTAGGAGCGGTGGAAAGCATCGTTATTGCTATCGAGAGCCAGCATGCCATTACCATCGATCGCGAACCCCTACAGCCAAACATTGACGCTGCCCTCAAAGCTATTGGCAGTTACGAAATTGAATCTGAAGAGGCTGGTGGAGGAGGTGCGCCAGGCCTGGATACCGCAGCCTAAAATCCCGCTGATTGAGTGGTTGCCGGACAATATCAAACTGCCCTCGGAGGATAGCGATAACGCCGGCTATTACCGCAACGATTATGTGCCCTATTTCTGGGGCGTAATGCACGCACTGGATAATCCAGTGTCGTGGATGGTGGTAATGCAGAAGGCCGCGCAAATCGGTTGGACGGTTTTGCTGGCTACCGATATCTGTAAGGTCGCCGTGACTGATCCGGCCCGCATCCTGATGCTATTTCCCAAGGATGAAAAAGGCCGGCTGTTTATGGATGAAAAGCTGGTGCCGATTATCGAAGGCTCGCCAGCGGTGAATCGTGTGATCGATGTCACCACCAGCCGCAAGGGCGGCAGCCGCTCAACGCGCAAGAAATTCCCCGGTGGTGAGGTACGCACCATTGGCTCCAACTCCATCTCTAATGTGAAATCCACCACGGCCCGCCGGGGCTATGTGGAGGAGCCAGACGATACCAACAAAGATGTTGGCGATCAGGGCGATTCTATTCGCCACCTGCGCGAGCGTTTAAAGCGGATGCGCAATAAGAAATTAATTATTGGTGGCACGCCGGCGGTTGCCGACCTTTCCCAGGTAGAGCACTACACCAAACTCGGTACCATGCGCGTGCTGCCGGTGACCTGCCACGACTGTGGCGACTCCCATGTATTGGATTGGGAAAACGTTCGCTGGCTGAAGAAAGAAGAGGGCATACCGCATCCGGTATTCGGTTTACATCAGCCTGATACGGCCATCTATGGCTGCCCGGAATGTGGCAGCGAATGGGATGACTACCGCCGCCAGGCCAATATTCTGCAGACCTGTAAAACGGCGCGAGAAAATGGAGATGACTTTGCCGGCTGGGTTAAAACCCAATGTGGTGAAGATTTTGGGCCCGATGAAATCGAACCGATAGAAACCTTTATGGAGCTATCGGAGCTCTATGTGTGCATACCTGGCACCGGCCTCGCCGATGTGGTGCGGGATTTTCTCGAAGCCGAACACGAAGCCAAAAGCGGCGATGAATCCGCGCGCATCGTATTCCAGAACAACAAACTGGGCCGGCCCTACCAGTACGCCGCCAGCCGTCTACTGGACCATGAAAAACTACAAGAGGCCGCCGAGGACTACCCAGAATTATCCTGCCCCGCTGGCGGCCTGCTGGTAACGGTGGGCATCGATGTGCAACACGACCGCCTGGCGATCACTATCCGCGCCTTCGGGCGCAATGAAGAAAGCTGGCAGATGTTCTGGGGCGAGATCGATGGCGATACTGCGGACAAGCGCGATAGCTGCTGGGACGCCCTGGACAAGTTGGTATTCCAGCCTTTTAAGCACGAACGCTTTGGTGAGATCCGCGCAGCCGCGGTAAGCATCGATTCCTCCGATGGGGGCACCAGCAACGCGGTCTATCACTGGGTGAGAACCCGCGATAAGAAACACCGCGGTATCTTGGTGATGGCCATTAAGGGTGACAGTAACGACTTCGGCACCAAGGAAATCTTCACGCAACCCAGACAGGTGGATTACAACAATCCCAAGCGTCGTACCAAGGCCGACCGCCACGGAGTTCGGGTGTATATCGTGGGTACTCACAAGGCGAAAGACCTGATAGCCAAGCGCTTGCTCGGCACCAGTGCCTATATGCACAGCTGCAAACATGTGCGGCAGGACTACTGGGAACAGGTCACCGCCGAAGTGAAAGCCCCCAGTAAAAAGCATAAAGGCCGAGAAACTTGGCAGCAGCGCCCCGGCAGACCCAACGAGGGCACCGATACCGAGGTCTATGCTCTACACGCAGCCCACGCCAAGGGCATGCATAAATACAACGAGAAAAAATGGTCCAGCATTGAATTACAGCTGGGCCAGCGCACTTTGTTTAGCGAATCGGATCAATCACCAGATCAACCTCAGCCAGTCCCGAAAAAACCACACAGGCCAGCACAGCCGGTTGGCTCCCTACTGGATAGTTAAATGTCGAAAACCGCACAAGCCATGGTCGACCTCTATATCGAGGCCGAGCTAGATGTGCTCGCCGGTAAAACCACGGTGATTAACGGCCGCCAATTTACTGCAGAGAACCTGCAGGAAATCCGCGCTGGTCGTCAGGAGTGGGAGCGCCGCGCACAGCAAGAAAAACTCAAGGCTGCCGGCAAACGCCGCGGACCCGCCTACGCGAACTTTTACTCATGAACAAACTGGATTCTGTTATCGGGTTCTTTGCGCCCGAGGCCGCCCTGCGCCGTGTGCAAGCCCGCCGCGCCCTGGAGATCGCCGCCGCCTATGAAGCCGCAAAGCCAAGCCGGCTGAGAAAAAACCCCGGTGATAACCGCAGTGGGGATTTAGTGATTGAAGGCAGTGTGGAAACCCTGCGCGGCCAGGCCCGGCACCTGGAGCAAAACCACGACTTTGCCTTTGGCATTCTCACCACTCTGACCAACAACATCGTCGGCCCGCGCGGTATCGATGTGGAATTCCAACCTAAAACCTGGGATGGCGATATTCACGAAGGCCTCGCCAGTCAAATGAATGAGGCCCACAAGGAATGGGCGCGACGCCCGGAATGCACTCGGCAATTCAGCTGGGGCAAAGCGCAGCGGCTTCTGTGTAATACCTGGCTGAGAGATGGTGAAACGCTGATGCGGCACCTGCAGGGCTCGGTCCCCGGATTAAAACACCGGACCCCGGTGCCTTACACCATTGAGTGTCTAGAGCCGGATTTTCTGCCGGTGGATTACAACGATCCCAGCAAGCGCATAGTGCAGGGCATTGAGAAATCGGCCTGGGGCGAAGCCAAGGCATTTTGGCTCTACGACGAGCACCCCGGTGCCTCTTTTAACTGGCGTATGAAGCACAGGCGCCACAGTGCAGAAAATATCGAGCACCTGAAATTTGTACGCCGGCTGCATCAGACCCGAGGGGTAACGGTCTTTGCCGCAGTAATGAATCGCCTCAACGATATTAAAGACTATGAAGAAAATGAGCGCGTTGCCGCCAAGATTGCCTCGGCTATGGTCGGCTTTATCCAGAAGGGCAGCCCTGATACTTATGAGCATGATGATGCTTGGGATAGTGAAGGTAAACGCATTCTCGATATCCGTGCCGGCGCCATCTATGACGATCTCCGCCCTGGGGAATCTGTCGGCACCATCCAGAGCAATCGCCCAAGCGGCTTGCTAACCCCGTTTTTAGAAACCATGCACCGTATGGCTGCCGCCGGCACCATGGCCAGCTTTAGCAGCATTAGCAAAAACTACAACGGCACCTACAGTTCTCAGCGCCAGGAATTGGTAGAGCAATGGACAAACTACGAAACCCTCAGCCTGGAATTTTGCGAGGAAATCGTTGAACCGGTCACCCGGCGCTGGGTTCAAATGGGCTTACTGGCCGATGCCTTTCAAGTGCCTGCTGATGTAGATCCGGCCACCCATGATGCATGTCGATTTTATTACCCCGGTGATGCCCTGGATTAACCCAGCCCACGAAGCCAGCGCCGATGAAACCCTGCTGGAAAATGTACTGGTCAGCCCACAGCAGACCATCCGCCGCCGTGGCAAAAAGCCAGACGATGTGATCAAGCAAACCGCTGCCTGGCAGAGAAAGCTGAAAGAAAACGATATCACCACCCCAAGCAAGCGCACTGCGGTCCCCGCAGAAAACACTGAGCAAGACCCCGACTCTAAATAGGAAACCGCAATGCCTAAAAAATCCTGGTACAGCATCAATGCCGCTGCCAATACCAGCGAAGCCGATATCTATCTGTACGATTACATTGGCTACTGGGATATGACCGCAAAAGACTTTGCCCGAGATCTCAAAGCACTAGGCGATGTCAGTAAGATCAATCTGCATATCAACTGCCCTGGTGGTGATGTGTTCGACGGTACCGCCATCTACAACCTGCTGAAAGATCATAAAGCCGAGGTGGAAACCTGGATTGAAGGTATCGCAGCCAGTATGGGCAGCGTGATCGCCTTAGCCGGGGACACGGTTCATATCGCTGAGAATGCCTATTACATGGTGCACAACCCCAGCGCCGGTGTGCGAGGCGATGAGCGCGCCCTGGAAAAAACCAAGAGCCTGCTGGCAAAAGTCAAAACCACCATGATCGGTTTGTATGCCTCACGCACAGGGATGTCGGATGAGGAAGTCAGCCAAGTCATGGATGACGAGACTTGGTATACCGGCGCCGAAGCAGTAGAAGCTGGCTTCGCCACTGATACCACTGCCGAAATGGAAATGGCTGCCAGCTTTAACGCCGATCACTTAAACCAATTCAAAAATATCCCTCAAGCCATTAGTGCATTGGTTATGCAGGGGCCCACTGAATTTAGATTCCCGTCTGCGGTTGCAGGCAATCCAAACCAAACCCATAGCCAAACCCAGGAGGCGCAAGCCATGACTACAACCACCTCCACTACGCCAGCTGCAACCGCTGCGACCGAGGTCACCCCAGAAGTGAAAGCGCAGATTGCCGCCGATGCCAGAGCACAATTCGCAGCGGATGAGCAAAAGCGTAAAGACGATATTAAAGCGGTTTTTAAAGGCTTCGAAGCACACAGCACCGTGATGCAATCTTGCCTGGATGATATGGACTGCACCGCGGAAAAAGCCAAAGACCAGCTGCTCACAGCTCTGGGAAATCAAACCCCAACTCCAGTGCAAAGCTACGGCGTGGTAGTACAGGAAGGTGAGGGCATTAAACGCCTCAAGTCTGATGCTGAAAACGCGATTGCAATGCGTGCCCTTGGTGAAAAACGCACAGAGGGTAATGAGCTGGTTGGCTATACCATGCTGGAAATTGCCCGTATGTTTATGCACGCCCACGGACAGAATTTAGCGGGCCTGGATAAAATGGGCGTGGTTGCCGCAGCGTTTACCCATAGCTCTGGTGACTTCGCTACCGTCCTCGGCAATATTGCTAATAAATCCATGCTGAAGGGTTACACTGAAGCGGCAGAGGTGTTTCCGCAGTTTACCGCCACTGGAAACTTAAGCGATTTCAAGATAGCCACTCGCACGGATCTTGGTACCTTCCCCTCACTACGCCAAGTGGAACCCGGGGCAGAATTTAAATACGTGAGTATTGGCGAGCGCGCAGAGACTGCCGCTCTGGCTACTTACGGGGAACTCTTCTCCATTACTCGCCAGGCGATTATCAATGACGACCTGGGGGCCTTCACCCGCATTCCGCAAAAGATGGGTCTTGCTGCTACTCGCACCGTGGGGGATCTGGTTTTCAGTATCCTGATCAACAATCCCAAAATGGCCGATGGCAAGGCCTTATTCCATACCGACCATGGCAACCTAGCTACTAAGGCAGGTATCAATACAGCCAGCATCGATGCCGCGCGGGTACTGATGGGTAAACAGAAGGACGGTACCGCTTTCCTAAATATCCGCCCCAAATTCCTGCTGTGTGATATCGCCGACGAGGGTGCCGCAAAGGTTGCGTTGGAGTCAGAGTTTGAAGTTGGAGCTTCTGAGAAATCCAACACTGTACCCAACAGTGTGCGCAATATTGCCAGCGTGATCTCCGATGGTCGCCTCAGCGGGCACAATGGTTGGTACCTCAATGCCGACCCAGTAGCGCACGACACCATCGAAGTGCTCTATCTGGATGGCCAGCAAGCCCCTGTACTGGAGCAGCAAAACGGCTGGAATATCGACGGGGTGGAATTCAAAGTCCGCCTCGACGCAGCTGCGAAAGCCTGGGACGCAAAAGGCATGGTGAAAACGCCCAAGACCTAATACCCAGCTCAAACCGAACCAAACCTTAAAGAATCCGAAAAGGGCCGCACATCGCGGCCTTTTTGCTTTTAGTAATTTACTCAATTGAGAGAAAGAGAATGGCTACTAATTTTGTACAAGATGGGCGCATGCTGGATTACACCAATAGCACCAGCTCAGTAATTACCTCTGGCCAGGTGCTAGCAGTAGGCGCAGTACTGGGTGTGGCGATGGATGATATCGCTGTGGGCGCATCTGGTGTGATCGCTATTGAAGGCGTATTCACTGTGCCAAAGGTATCCGGCGCAGAGATCAGTCAGGGGGAAACCCTCACCTGGGATATCTCTGCAGCAGCCTTTGACGATAGCTCCGCAACAGCCGCAACCGGCGATATCACTGGCCCCACCGCCTTTGCCGTAGAGGCAGCCGGCGATGGCATTACTAGCTTAGCGGTTAAGTTTACCGGCGTGCCGGGTACCGTGAAGGCCTAGGTGAAGCATGGATCTGGACCAACGAGCCGCAGAGCGCGCGTTCCGCAAGTGGGGTAAGCCCGCTACCTATACAGACGATAGTGGTGCTGAGCCTATAGATTGCCGAGTGATAAAAGATCAAGAGATCGACGAGTTCGAAGATGAGGAACGTGTGCGGGTGCCGCGTATCGAATTGAGTCTGTTGGTGAGCGAAGTAGGGGCTTACAGCTCAGAGGCGGTGATTACGCTTGGTGGTGTGGAGTATTTAGTACGCAAGCGGCTTTCGGATGATGGAATTGTTTGGCGGGTGCTGGTGGTTGGTTAAAGAACAAATGTGAGGCTACCCACTGGGGGCACGGAGGTGCTGTAAGGGTATAACTTATTGATTTTTCTGAGGTCTCCAATATGATTCAATGTATAAAGTAACTACATAATAGTTTCTTTAAATTTAATGTAATGAAAAAAGGATAAGAATGAAAAAGAATACTGCGCAATACTTGACTCTAATAGGTATAGCGTTTGCTCTTTCTGTGCCTACAGTCATGGCGGATGAGAAAAAAGAAAAAAAAGATGAGCAATTTAAAGAGTGCTTTGCAGCGAGACTTTGGAGTGTCTCTGGCAGGTCGTTAAATAACGGCGAACTGCCTGAAAAAACAGTTAAAGTGCCGGAGGGCTGGAAGGTAGTAGCGGGAGGTGGAGGAGCAAGTGGGGCACGAAATGAAGCTTTTATGATCCTTTGTCGCTAATAGGAAACAGTAGAAAAAATCCTTGCTGTGAATTTTTCTTTTGAAGAATGATAGCTTTGTATGGCAGGTACGGGTGATGGGTAATCCAAACTGCCGGATTGGCGATTTTTGTGGCAATACTTTACAAATTGAACAGCTGGTAGTGATGAGGCAATAACCTCCAAAATATTCCTCCCCGCTTGTGTGGTAATGCCCGCAGAGGTAGGATTACAGTATCGCTCGTTACTCGCCTATTGAGTAGCGCTTAAAAACCCCACTAGCTCGCGCTGGTGGGGTTTTTTATTGCCTGTGGTAGCGGGCTGTATAGAAAAACATATTTTTGGAGTGATTAAACGGAGATTGGAGTAGGGGTAGCCTAACCTTAGGCTGAAGAGCTTGACAGCTCTTACAGGGTTGGTGGTCACTGAGGGTACCAAAACTCTATCAGCGGTTTCCGCACCCGTTAGCCTCTGCGGTTTTTTTGTGCCTGTAATTTGGCACGCCTAGCCTTATGGCCGGGTCGAGAGGCGTAATACAAGACCCTTATGGGAAATAGGCCCGGAGCTTCTGATAGAGCTCTAGTTGAGACCCGGCTGCCAGCTACTAACTGGCAGTCGCAAGAAACTAAAATCTAACAGGAGGCCGCCATGGCCGATTCCTAATTAATCTCTAAGATTGATCACTCTCACTGTGCGCTACAGCCGGCTCATGTCCAGCAGTTACGCGATTTGCAGTATTTAAACATGGCTCGCCAGCGCATTCAGGAATGGCCCGATTCCCCAGTAAAAAACGCCGCACTCAATGCCCTCTGTGGCGAAGAGAGCGCGGTGCTGGATGGATTGACCTTTGCAGCCGAACAACTGGTTCGCGGGCAGAATACTGAACATTAACAAGGAGAGTGGTATGAATAACGTAATTCCATTTGGTTTCAAAAATCGTCAGCTTCGTGTACTTGAAGAGGATGGTGAATTTTGGTTTGTAGCGAAGGATGTAGCAGAGGTTCTCAACTACTCTGACGCTCATAAGATGACGAGTAAACTGGATGACGACGAAAAGTCAAACCGCCAGATCGGCGGTTTGGGAGCTCCTACAGGGGGGCGTGGCATTACAGTTATTAACGAGTCCGGTTTGTACTCGGTGATTTTAACAAGTCAGAAAACAGAAGCTAAAGCATTCAAACGCTGGGTGACACATGAGGTCTTGCCCAGTATTCGAAAAACGGGTCAGTACAGCCATCAACAACCTAGTGGCTATCCAGAGCTGGAAGTTGCAGAGTGCGCCGCCCGAATGCTACGGATGAGTGATAGCAGCAAGGTTCGTATGCTCAGTACCATTTGCACCGAGCGGGGTGTTAGTGACCGCTTCCTGCCGGACTACGTTCAGGAGGCGCCCGTGAAGGCCCTCAGCGACTTATTGAAGGAGCACGGGGCATCGTTATCAGCCCGTGCCGTTAACCCAATCCTAATAGGTATGGGGTATCTGGAGGAGTTGCAGCGACGCTCTAGCAAAGGGGGAATCAAGAAGTTTAAGTCGCTCACTCAGGCCGGATCGCGCTTTGGTAGGAATGAAACCTGCCCAAGGAACCCTAGAGAGACTCAGCCCCTGTACTACGTCGAGACTTTCCCTGAATTGCTGGATCAGATAAATGCCTGGAAAAACGCCGCCTGATTGATGGCACTCTATTCCGATAAGTAGGTCTGTGGTTTTATGGCGGCCATGAGCGTGAATACAACACCGAAAGGAAATAGCGCTCGCCCACTTTTCATTCTCCTTTGGATGTTCAATGGCTGCCGCCTTTTAAAGTGGGGTCGGCGCTTACAGCTCTGAAGCGGTGATTACGCTTGGTGGTGTAGCCTATACCGTGCACAAGCGGTTGTCGGATGATGAGGTTGTTTGGCGGGCGTTGGTTGAAGTAATGACTTGAATATCGGAGAATTGTCAATTATTTGTTTTTCTAGTTTTATTTAAATATGATTCCAAATCTATCGAAAAATTTTGGTGAGTTTGGCAGTAGTATTGTTCGTGACTCAAATATATTTTCAGAAGGGTATTGAGTAGGGGATATGTTTAATTTTAAGGCAAATGTAGTAGTGCTGTTGTTGCTTAGTTTTATTTCACCAGCATCACTATCGTTCGAGTTTACTATTGTTACACACAATATCTGGGACTCATTAGCAACAAGCTATGATATAACGACCAAAAAGGACAATGGCCTATTGAACTGTAGTAAAAGTGAAAGTTCTAAGAATGAATTTGATGCACGGTTTGAGGCTTATTTAGCTCAGTTGGATGAGGTAATAGATAGAGAAAAACCATTCATTATTGGCTTTCAAGAGGCAATGAATAGGACTAAATATGTCTGTGATAAGCCTTTTATTCAAGAGGTAGATGAATATTTCTCTCCCAATGTGGTAAATCGTTTTTATGGTTTGGTTTCCAAAAGCTCTTATGGTGATAAAAATGGAGGGTTTAGCGCCCGAACTGGGCCTAGTGGTATTGTTGGTATTTACAAAGGTGAGGCTGTAGTTACTAATGTTAAAATTGAAGATGAAAAGTACTTAGAGCTTACAGGTGTAGAGGGCACCGATACAGGAGCTATAGCTCTATTTCAGGATTTTGGTGATGGAAAAAACATCTGGTTCGTCACAGCGCACTTTGTTTGGGATAATGGTGATGTTCAGAAAAGCCTAATAGATGCGAAGGATATGATTCGGCAGTTTAAAGCTGAATTTATAGAGAAGCCGGCACCAGTTATATTTGTTGGTGATTTCAATATCGATTACCAGATAAATGACCAATATAATAAACTCATTGAGGAGTTTGAAAAAGAGTTCCCTGGAGTCGTGGATATAACTCAACACATTGCGAATACTAAACACAACGCTTCAAAAAATAGTCCTGAAAAGATAGATTACATATTTTACTATTCACCTGAGGGAAAGATTGAGCCGAAAGTAGATCAAGTGGTTGTTGGGGAGGAATTTTTATCCACTTTCAATGTGCCAGCTGCATACACAGAAGAAGCAATTTGTGTGATGGAGAAATGTACGCCTGATCACAAAATGATCTGGGCAAAGTTTGAATGGATAGATTGAAAGTGCCAGTTAAGTTTCTTGTTGTTATCAATTTATAAGTAGTTAATGGAGTTTAAAACTAAATGAAGAAATTTATGTTAGGTGTCGTAGTCTACATGATGACAATGACAGTTTGGGCTGCCGGTTCTGGACTAGTTGGACCTGCGACAATTAAAACTATGTATGTCAATGGGGGCTGGACACAAGTTAGAGCTCCAGAACTTGACGCCTCAAATCACCCTGGTGAGGAAGCTGCCTATAATCCAAGTGGGTGTGAAAAAACTTACTATTTTGCTATCCACCCAACAGATGATAATTACGCAGCAATTCATTCAACTTTATTGTCCGCGCAAATGACGGGAAAAAAAGTTAGCTTTTGGTTAGATGGCTGCGGTGGACAAGATGGAGCCTACCCGCGTATACGTAGTGTTTGGCTATTCACCGACTAGTCAATAAATCTACATTTTGATTGCAGAGATTCATTAAAGTATAGGTGGCCATCACGAGCTTCCTAGTGCGAGTGGGCTCTGCCGTATTGTAAATATGAAAACCCGCATCAGCGGGTTTTTTTATGCCCCAAATTCCTGGAGCACATACCAATGACCCAACGCATCACCATCCGCGATGCCGTTTTAAGCAAGCTGCAAACTCTATCCAGCTTCACATTTCCACCCCCTGGCACCACAGAAGAAATCGATCCAGAAAAACTGCCGGCGATTGTGGTGGGTTTTTCCACCGAAAACACGGACCACGAAATGTATGGCGGTTCAGATCGGCAACTGGATTTAACTGTTGCCGCCGTAGTGAAGAGTCGCGGCGATGTCTATGCCGCACTGGATCAAGCCGCTGAAGAGATCGAGCATGCACTACAGGATGCCACTTTAGATAACACCTGTGACTTATTCCTACTCAGCCAAACCCAGTTTGCCCTGGATCAGGATCACCCACTGGGCGAGGTTCGATTGATCTATAGGGCCCAGTATTCCACCGAACCCTCAGCCCTTTAACTCAACAATTCAATAAGGTCTTAGCTATGGCACAAGGTTATAAAACAAAATTTTCCCGCAGCGATGATGGCACTTCCTATACACCAGTGGCGGGCATGCTGGATATCGACCCCGGTGAGGAATCGCGCGGTTCAGTTGAAATGACACCGATTGATGGCACCAGTGGCTATATGGACTATGACCCCTCCGGCTTACGCGATGCCGGCGAGGTTTCCATTATTTTGATCTGGAAAGAGACAGATAGCGGCCAGCAGGCACTGCGGGCAGATTACGACTCCGATACCAATAAGTATTACCAGATTGAATATCCTGAAGGTACCAAGGTGGAATTCACCGGCCATATTACCGGCTGGGGTAAGGCAGTGCCCAAGGATGACAAGATTACCCGCACAGTGAAGTTCAAAATCTCTGGTAAACCCACAGTAACCGCAGGCAGCTAACAATGAATTTAGTTCCTACCCCTATTTTAGAATCCGAAACTATTGTATTTGGCCAGCAGGAAGTGGAGTTATTTGAGCTGAGCGCCTACCACCGCTGTGAATATCTGCAGAAGACTACCGAAGATATTCCACTGCCGCAGGATGAAGAGGTGCCGGAAACTGAGTTGGAAAACTTTGGCCAGCTTTGGGCGTTTCGTGCAGGTGAGGTGAGCAAAAAATTGCTGCTGGTAGCTTACGCCATCTGGATGAATCCGGATTGCCAGGCATCACTGGAGCAAATCCATCAGGGCTTAATCCGCAGCGTTACTCCCAAGTTGATTGACCGGCTCTATATTCCTGCTGCCAAGCTATCCGGGCTTTTCGTCGATGTCCAAACTGAAAAAGCGGATAGTGAAACAGAAAGCGAGGAAACCGAAAAAAAAGGCTAGTGCCGGGTTTTCACTTTGCCCGGCAGCTCGCACGGGATTTTAACCGTCCCGACTATTTCAATATGTTGCGCTCTATGAGTTCTACCGAGTTTGACCACTGGTATGAATATCACTCTGAGCGACCACTTCACACCGAAGTTCAACAGTGGCAGCTAGCCCACATTGCCGCCGGTACCCTGGGAGGCAAAGTCTCTAACTTCCTACCTCAGCCGCACAACCCCAAAACCGTGCAGCAGCAAATCGCAATCTGGAACTCCATGAGCTGAGCAATGGCAAAACAAACTTCCATGGCCACCATGGTGGCGAACCTGGAGCTGCGCTCCACGCAATACAAACGCGAGATGGCCCAGGCGGCCGCGCGCAATAAACAACTCACCCGAGAAATGAAATCCACCAGCGCCGCCGGCAATATGTTCGGCCGCTCTATGCGTGGTGCAGCTCAAGGTGTTGCCGCCATTGATGGTCCCCTAGGTGGGGTGGCCGGTCGCCTCAGTGCTGTTAATGGCCTTGTCACTGGCGGTAGCTTGGCCTGGGCGGGGCTGGGGGTTGCAGTCGCCGGTGCCACAGCGCTGATGTACAAGAGCGTCCGCGCCGCCGAAGAAATGGAGCGAGGCCAGCTCAAGATCGAAGCGCTGTTAAAAGCCACCGGTAACGCCAGTGGCCGTACTGCGGCCGAATTGGATGAGCAGGCCCGTTCGGTGGCTCGCAATACCCTGGCCAGTATTTCCGGCATACGCGATGCACAGGGGGTGCTACTGACATTTAAATCGGTGCAGGCCGATGTATTTGATCAGGCCATTGTGCTGTCGCAAGACCTAGCGGCTGTGATGGGTGGCGATGCCAAGAGTGCGGCACTGCAGCTAGGTAAAGCGCTAGAAGATCCGGCAACCGGATTAACGGCATTAAAGCGTTCTGGGGTTTCTTTTACCGAAGTGGAAAAAGAACAGATCAGGACCATGCAGGAAAGCGGCCGGGTAGCCGAAGCGCAGCGCTTTATTCTCGCCAAGTTGGCGCAACAGGTGTGCGGGGCTGGCTCAGGTGAGGCGGGCGGCCTAGCCGGCCAGGTCGATACCCTGAGCCAGAACTGGCAAGAGTTCCTGGAAGCCATGGGCAGGACCGAGGAAGCCTCCAAGAGTGTCGGCTTTGTCGCGGATGCGGTGAGCTGGTGGCGCACAGTGTTGATGCCCACTGAGGCGGAGCAAAGCGCGGATAAATATTTTGAGCTGCAAGAGAAATATCTCTATCACCAAAAGCAGCTGCAGAAAGCCACTCGGGAAGGGGTGCAATTCCAGATTAAATACCAAGGCAACTTGGTTGAAAAATACCGTGCGCAGCTGCAGGAAATGAAAGGCGCCGACCTGAAAGCGGCGATGGCGCAGCGGGAGGAACGCAAGAAAACTACGCAGGCGGCGGCCGAGGTCCGCGCGCAGGCAGAGCGGGACCGGGCTGCGGCCGAATTAAAACGTCAGCAGGAAGCGGGTTCCGCTCAGTTGATTCAGCTGGACCAATTTCTGGCGGATCGCCAGGGGAAAATCCGTCTCGATCACGAACAGCGCTTGCGTCAGATCGCCTCTCTGCATGTTGGCGAGCAGGATTTAACCCGGCGAGGATATGAGTCCCTTGAAGCCCTGCGTCGAGAATATGCCGAGCGGGAAATACAGCGCTATAACGATGCCATTGCCGGTCAGCAATCCAAAGAGCGCGGCGAAGATGGCCTGACCGAAGCCGAGCGCGAGGGTATCGCCGCGCGGGTGGAAACCCTGCAGCAATCCTGGCTCAGTGAAATGGAGCAGTTGCAGCTTCAGCAGGATGCAGAAATGCAGCTGCTGGATCAGGCTTACCTCAGCAAGATCATTGCCCGCGATGAATACGAACGCAGCCTAACTCAGCTGGAGAAAAAGCATCAGCAGCAGCGCCAGGCGATGGACGAGACAGCCGAAAAGGCCAGGCTGAACAGTTATGTCGGCGGGGCCAAGCAGCTGCTGGCCGCCGTTGGTACCCACAATAAAAAGCTGGCGGCACTGCAAATGGGGATGGCTGTTTATACGGCGGGTATTGCCATGGTGCAAAACATTGCTGAAGCGTCGAAGGTCGGCTTCCCGCAAAATATCCCATTTATTATCGGCGCGACCACTCAGGGCATACAGATCGCCAACCAGTTGAGCAGTATCAAAGAACCTGCCGGCATCGCCCACGGCGGCCTCGACTATGTGCCGAAAGAATCTACCTATCTGCTGGATAAAGGCGAGCGGGTTTTATCCCCAAATCAAAATGCCGATTTAACCAAGGCCCTAAAAGGCGGCGCCCTGCAGGGAAATATCACGGTCAACCTAATCGAAGACGCCTCTAAAGCCGGTCAAGTTGAGCGCTCTCAAGGTACTGGCGAGTCCGATGTGATTGATATTTTCGTGGCCAATATTCGTGAGGGCGGCGACGCGGCTGCCGCTATCGAATCCACTTACAGTCTATCCCGCACCGGAAATTAACCATGGCCTTAATTAAATACCCTGCGGAGCTCCCGGCTCCGCAGCTGGACGGCTATGCGCTGAAAAAAGTGGATAACCGCATACGCACCGAAATGGCCAGTGGTCGCGCACGGCAGCGGCGCAGGTTTGCCAGGGTCCCCACAGAGCTTTCCGTTAAATGGAAATTGTTAGCGAGTGAAGCAGCTATTTTTGAGGGCTTTATAACCCACGGGCTTTCCGATGCGATGGTCTGGTTTAGCGCCGAGGTGCTCACACCCCAGGGGTTACTCCCACACAAGATGCGTTTTATTACCGACCCCCTTAGCGACTGCAGGCCACTGGCCCCGCATATCTGGGAATACAGCGCGCGCATCGAAATAGAAGATCGGATTGTCCTCACCGAAGAGCAGACCGTTGCGGGCCTGCTGGCTCCGAACACCATTCAACAATTTAGCCGTGGCGTGGACCGCGCTGTCGATAGTTATCAGGAGTGATGATGAGCAATTATTTCTTGGAAGTGACTCGCTTACATAATGATATTAATGCATTGGATGCAATTCTGGCCGGTGGCGAAGACGAAACGGTTTTAGTCAACGGTCAGACCAAAGACACCATTTCCAAAGCGATTAAAGCGCGTTTCGAGCAACTACAGGCGCAGGTGCAAGGCAGACGCGCCTATACCACCAAGGCACTAATGACGGCGGATACTGGGCAGCCCGTCAACACCTTAGCCGAAGTGTGGAACGATTCAGAAGATAACAATGGCCTCTATGGCTGGGACGGCGGAACCTGGGTTAAATCTCCCTATGACATTAAAGCTTATGTCAACGCTCAGCAGCATATAGCCACGGAGGAAAACGCCTCTGCACAAGCGGTTGGTCTGAGTGCTGCCGAGTTGGAATACCCGGTAACCGAAGTGGCTGAGGCCGATTTTCGCCCTATGGTTCCGTCCTGGTTGCCCTCTGTTGGGCTCAAGGGATGGGCGCCAGTATTCCGCGTATCGGTAGCGCGCAATATCTCTGATATTAAATTGCGCCTCACCGGCACCAATGACATGGTGAAGCTGCATGTGCGAGTTATTCGTCGCGCCGTGGACAGTCCCAATACAGGGCCAACGGCAAACAATTACAGCAGTGACTCAGTGCTAGTAAATACCAGTTACGATCTCAGCAGCTATGACGGAGTGGCGTCGGGGGAATGGGAGGAGTTTTCTCTGGGACTCCAATTTACGGCTATTCCGGGCTATTACTATTTCGTTGAATATACCTGTGATACCGCGGCGGCACTGAATGCACCGATTGGGGCGCAATCAGGCTGGACCCGTGCGCCGTTCGAATCGAGTACAGACGCGCAGCTAGCGGGCTTTTACCAGAAAGTGGATGGCAACTGGATAGCGTACAAGCCCGGCAACAATAAGTGTCTTGGTCTGGTTGTGCTGACCAGCGGTGCTGAGGCCAATGTCCTGGCGGATGCTGGGCGCAATGGAGTGGCGACACAAAAGATCCGCTCGGCCCTCGGCCTGGGGAATCGTGCCGCCATTAGTGCAGATTCCCTGAATGAAGCAGAGCGGGTCAATATTAACAGCTGGAAGGGGGCTGACTTTACCGGCTGGATGACTTTTCGGGCATTCGATAAAACCGCTTATGTCGATGCGCTCCGCTGCACCCTCAATAATGCCAACTCTACAAACTCTCCAGATGCCAATTTAGATACCCGTTATGTACGCATAGAAATTTTTGAGGATGCGCCTGGGGTGATGACCCTCAGTAATTTTTACCAGCGCCCGCGTTACTACAAGCGCGAGCATCCGGTGGCACTTTCTTCGGCAGGTGTCGATATAGAGTTGCCCCTGGGCATTACCTTTAAGGAAGGCCGAGAGTATGCCATCACCTTAACCGGGTTGGATATTCATCGGCAGCGCTCAGGGTTGGGAATTGCTGGTGCCATGCATCCCGATATTCTGAGCGGTGATCGCCGTTTGGGCGGTTATCAATTGGATGATCACTCGGAAATGACCTTTGCTCTTCCGAATAGTAACTTTATGCCGCAGATCGAAACGGTTGCGTTAAAGCCCTATGTCACAAAGGAAAAGCTGGATCAGATAACCTCGGGGATGGCGTTAGTCGGCGTGCCGGTTTATGAGCGCCCGCGCGCGGGCCTGGGCTGGCAGCATGAAACCAACGATGGCCGCTTCTTTGACCGCTGGGCCGTGGGTTATCAGCCACTGGCAACCACTAAGGTGGATGAACTGGAATTCCTCACTAGTGGCATGGCGTCTTTACCGGGATTTAATTTTCGGATTTACCGGCGGCCAGACAGCTTGGATTTAAATAGCACCCCCGGCTCCCTGGAAGAGGACGAAGTATTTTTTGAAAAAGATTTCAAAAATGCCGATTTTGCCGCTCCAGATGATGGTTGGTTTGAGTTATCCATCAATACCGATGACGTGGGAGAGCTGGAGGCCGGCTATCTGTACATTTTTGCCTTTGATACTGAGGCATATCCCGGCTATGGCATCGGCATGGGTCGCTCCACCGATGAATATTCCAATGATGATATCTGGCAGCGGGGTTGGTATGGCGTCAGCAACAGCACCACCTGGAACCCGATAGCCGGCACCTCCAGTATTGGTTTTCGCGTAATGGTGAACCGCTATCAAATGGCGGGGCAAGAGCCGATTGCTCCGACGCATACCGAAGTACGGGTCGGTCAGTCAAAAGTATCCGGTGTTACGGTGACGCTCACCGGTTTGGAATTACAGCGCCTTAACTTGCCGATCAAATTGACCAGCACAGAGCTGGTGCTCAGGCAGCCCATAAAAACTTTTGCAAAAACCGAAACCTATTCTCTGCTTTACGATATCGATCAGCGGCTGTTTTACCATCCGGGGGCCTATCTGCCGTATCGCTTTATTCGCAATGTCTCGATAGTGCGCACCTCTGATAACCAACCCCTGGTGGAGGGTGTGGATTACAGCGTGTGGTATGACGGCGGCAAGGTGCAAGGGCTGCAGGATGTACCGGCCTTTGATGTGGAGATCACCTATGACGGTTACGACTCGCGCTACGACTTGATTGAATACGACCCTTTCACCGGAGCCGTCAGCGTTAAAGAGGGGACCAGTCGCAGCTATGACCCAGAAGAGTATATACCGACCCCAAGCACTGATAAGCGGCCACTTTACTTGGCCTATGTGTATGGCAATAACTGTGAATTGATCCCCCTGTACCCCTGGGAATATGGGCTTTTTGAGGGCAACGAACGGGAAGTGCTCCGGCGCTCCGCGTTCAATCGCCGCGCCCTACAGAAGACTCTGGGCAAATTGCGCAAGGGCAACCCGTTGACCTTTGCAGGGTACGGCGATTCGATCACTGCGCAGGGCGGCGGTACCTGGCAAACCCCGAACGGCACTACCCGCGACACAGAATCCTATTACGGCGATTACCCGCAAGACACTAAGGATCTATGGCCCCGCTATGACCACGGTGACGGCGCGGGCCAGGTGCATCAGCATATGGGTTGGAACTGGTATCTCAAGGCGCAGTTGGAAGAGGCTTTCGGTTCTCTGGTCAGCTATGACAACTGGGGCATCGGTGGCACAACCAGTGCGGACCATACCGACCCGGATGGCGTGCGCCATGGTGGCCTGCACCCGGATCGCCTCAACACCATGCTGGCAACTTCTCCAGACTTGGTGGTGATTGGTTTTGGGATGAATGAAATAGGGCAGAGCAATACCTCCACTAACGTGGCTGAGATAGCCCGCCAGTGCAAGGCGGCTGGGGCCGATGTGATTATTATGGGATGCCCGCGTATCAGCTCTATTGGCGGCCGTGCCAGTTTGGATAGCTGGCGCACCACCAATGATCGCCTGTGGCTCGCTGCTCAGGAAACCGGTAGCGCCTTCGTTTCCACCACTTACCTGGCGGATAACGAGCGCCTCGGCGGCATTGCACTCAGTCCATTGTCTATGTGTAACGCCAATCGGTTTAATCACCCCGGTCCCTACGAGTTGCGGAAATACGGCCAGGCTCTAGCCGAGCTCTTCCTATGAGCGCGGTATTAGAAACCGTCTACGCAAGCGCCCCGATCGATCAAATTATTCTCCACACCCTAGAACTGAAACACCCGGCATTCGAGGCCGATGCGATTCGTCTGTGCCAGGGATTTGACGATATCGAGGCAACGCTGGAAGACGGCGAAACAGCCACTTTTATTGCGAGTGGCTTCGGGGTTTCCCTGCCGCAGCGCTCTATGCGCGGGCGCCAGGATTTACAGTTCCAGCTGGATAATGTCACCGGTGATGCATTGCAAAATATTGATGCCGCATTGGAAGCGGGCGGATCTATCCAAGTGATTTATCGGCAGTTCCTCGAATCGGATTTAAGTGCCCCTGCACAGCTGCCTACGGTGATGACGGCAGTATCGGTCAAAGCTAATGCCCGTTCTGTTTCGGTGATTGCCAGTTTTCACGATCTGGTCAATAAAGCCTGGCCGAATAAATTCTACACCCCGGATTTTGCCCCCGGCCTGAAATACTACGGCTAACTCTTATGTCTTGGATAAACGACTATCTCACCGTTCCCTATGTAGATGGAGGTCGGGATATGCATGGCTTTGATTGCTGGGGGCTGGTGCGCGATGTATTGCACAGGCAATTTAATACCCCGCTGTTGGAATCGTTTGGCCATGTTTGCCCGGATGACAAGCCGCTACTGACCGACAGCTATCTGCAGGTGGTGCCGGATTTTTTACCGGGCTCCTGTAATCCCGGCGCCGTTGCCTGCGGCTTTCGCGGCGACTGTCTGATCCATGTGGGCATAGTCATTAATAACGGCCAGACCCAAATCCTGCACACCGGGCGACAGTATGGAAAACCGCTATTAACCAGCCCGCGCGCCTTCCGCCGATTGTTCCAACGCTGCGAATTTTTTTACTATGAATGCGACCTTAAAAATCTATCCCAGCAAGCTTGAGCGGGATAATTGCGAAACCTGCACGGCTACACCGGGGCAGACGTTTGAACACTGGCTCAAAAACAATGTGCCCAGCTATGCGCCCCGCGAGGTGCCGCTATTTTCGGCAGCGGTAAATGATGCAGAGTTACCACCCGGTGAGTGGGCCAGCTACATCATTCAGCCCGGCGATCAGTTTGAATTGGTAGTGGAGGCTAAAGGCCCGGCGGTGATTGTGATGGCCGTGGTCGCGGTCGCCGCTGCGGCTGCCGCCATGTATTTTGCCAATCAGATCCCCGATAACTACAACCAGACCACACCCGATGGTTCCACCATCTACAACCCCAACGCTCAGGGTAATCAGGCGCGGCTGATGGGTGTGGTGCCCGAGATTGCCGGCCGTCATAAAGTCTTTCCCGATTTGCTTAACCAGCCGCGCCGGGAATATATCGGCAACGATCAATATCTGTATTTAATGATGGCGGTGGGGGTCGGTGAATATGCCGTGGACCCCGAGGAAATCTTTATCGGCAACACACCGGTCAGCCGCTATTTTGGCGATATCGACTATAAGCTGTTTGGCCCTGGTGAGAGCGTTACTAGTCACGAAGCGCACCGCAATGTGTATACCTCGCCGGAGGTGGGCAGTAGCGGCGGCCAAACCGGACTGGAATTGGAGGGGAGTCTCAGCTCTTCAGGTTCCGGTTTCAGCCGCACGCGCTGGAGCATGGCCGGCCATACTCTGAGCTGTTACGAGTATGACGCAGAGAGTGGCAGTTATCTTTCATGGCCGTTCCCTTATGGGGCGAATGAAATCATCACTATTAGTGGCAGTGCCAGCAATAACGGTGATTACCGAGTGATTTCCAAAGGCTCTGTGAATAGCGCCACTATGGAAAAGGTGGACGGCAATGGTGACCCGGATGCAGCCTGGACCGGTTTCACCAGCTCCCAGCATGAGTCCATCACCATCGCTAGTAGCAGCCCGAGTGATACCAGCTATAGTGGCCCTTTTTTCGCCTGTCCAGCCAACGAGCTGACAGATACAATTTGGCTGGATTTTTTCCTGCCACAAGGGCTAGGCCGGTTAAAAGATAACGGAGACTTCGAAACTCGCTCTGTCACCATTGAAGTTGATTACCGGGCCGAAGGCAGTGGCAGCTGGACGACCATCACTCATACTTTCAACGGCGCCAGCAATGATCAGATAGGCTTTACCAAAAAAATTAATCTCAGCAGCCGGATGCGTCCAGAGGTTCGCGCAAAGCGCACCACCCCAGGCACTGACGATACCCGCGTGTACGATAAAGTGCAGTGGACCGCGTTAAAAGCCGAACTGGACAGCGCCAGCCGTTATGAAGGCGTGACCACGATTGGAGTTAAAATCCGTGGCACCAATGCACTGGCCGGCAGCGCAGAGAATAAATTCAATCTCATCGCAACCCGAAAGCTCCCCGTCTATGAGAATGGCAGCTGGTCCGCGCCTCAACCCACTGAGGATATAGCCCCGTTCTTTGCCTATGTGATTAAGAGCGTCGGTCATATCGATCATCAGATTGGCTTGGAGGAGATGGAAGAGCTCCATACCCTGTGGAGCGCGCGCGGTGATAGTTTCTCGGCGGTATTCGATAACAAAACCACTCTGTTCGAAGCCCTGAAAAAAGTGTTAGCGGTGGGCTATGCCGAGCCCACCCTAGACTATGGCCAAATCATTCCGGTGCGCGACGGCCCGCGCAGTGCGTTCGAACATATGTACCAGCCGGACAATATGGTCGGCGAGTTGGAAAGGGATATAAAGCTGTTTGACCCCGACGAGCCGGATGGCATCGAGGTGGAATACTTCGACCCGCAAACCTGGAAACCGGCCACAGTGCTGTGCACCTTACCGGGAGATCTGGGCCAGGCACCGAAAAAGGTCAGGGCCTTCGGCATCACCGATACAACCAAAGCCTGGCGCTTCGGCATGCGGCAAAGGCGTATCCAGAGATACCGCCGCACCCGCTACAGTTTTAAGACCGAAATGGACGGCCTCAACAGCCGCTATCTGAGCTACTGCGCCCTCGCCGACGATATCCCCGGTTACTCGCAGACGGGCAGGGTGTTGGCAGTGAGTGGCCGACTCATCACCCTGGATGCGCAACTGGAATGGGGCACAGGTACACACTTCCTCGCTCTGCGCAAACCAGATGGCACCTTGTCCGGGCTCTATACGGCTACGCCAACCAACAGCGCCAACCTCATAGAGGTAGATTCCAATCTGGATTTTACCCCCACACTAGACGGCAGCATGGAACCGCCGCTTTATATGTTTGGCCAGGCCGAGCGCTGGAGCCACCCGGCACTCATCACCGACATTAAACCCAGCGGCACCGAGCGGGTGAGTATGACCGCTGTGAATTATGATGAGCGGGTTTATGCGGATGATGATGGTAGTCCGGGTTGATTGCAGAGGCGGCACATAGCCTAGCCGGTATAGTTCTATTGCAGCTATGGCGATTCCGAGTGGGTGATACTGGCTTCGGTTTTCAGTAGTGGAGAGGCGTGTCGCCAGTGCGAAGGCCCGAATTATAGAGCCATGGCTTACATCTGCAGAAAGATCCCCCCTAACTTATTGATTTAATTATGGGTAAAATGTGCTCAAGAGCGGGAAGTTGAACCAGACGACTTGAGCCAATGGCTTACTATCTCTGGTTACTATTTAGACGGCAGTTTATAACCTGCTGTAAATAAGGGCTTTTTTTATGGAGCTTGAAGGCTCCATTCCAGAAATAGTGGCCAAATGGATAGTGAGCCACTGGCTCTTTAATAAACTGTTAGTCAGAATAAAGCGTGAAAGAAGTATTAATCTCAATATTGGTTTTTGTGTCGAGTACAGTTATGGCAGAGTCAATACCCGAGGGCGCAGATCTGGACGTCCGATCTGAAATCGGTCACCCACCCTCTATAGAAAGCTTGCACTTTAATTTGCAGGGTGCAGGAGAAGAAGGTGTCTACATCCTTTCTGTTTATGAAGGTCTTGAATATTATCTTGGCTCTGAGTCATTTGATGGACTAGAAGAAAGGTTTTCCGCAATTGATGGTGTATCCGGTGCTGAGCACGCGGATCGAGAAATCTTCGTGGTTTATTCACAATCACTGCCATTAGACGATCTGCGTAGCAAGCTCTGGGCAGCGCTCCTGTCGGCAGCTAGCGAGTCATTCCCTGGTGCCTAACAAGTGACTATGGTTCTTCGTCAAGCTTTTAAGCCATATTTTCATCCCAGTATGTGTTGTTTTTTACCATCGTATTCAGAATGGTAAGTTGCTTTCTCATACATGCAATGAGGGCCACTTTCTTAGGCTTGCCAGCGTCGACTAAGCGTTTATACATTGGCTTTAATTTAGGATGGCACTGGATGGCCGACATGATGGAGACAAACAGAACTGTGCGTACGCGATGCCTTCCGCCTCGAATATATCTCTTGCCCTGGAAGCTGCCGCTATCTCGGTTCATTGGGGCGATACCAACGAGTGCAGCAATCTCTTTTCGGTTCAGTTTTCCCAATTCCGGTAGTTCGCTCATCAGGGTGTAGGCCAACACATTCCCGACCCCTTTAGCACTTAACAATAGGTCACGTTTTTGTCGCCACTCGGCAATACTGCTAACGAGTTTATCCAGCTGCTTGTCGATTACTTATAACTCTTTTTTAATGGCTTTCAATATGGCTTGAATAGGTTTGTGTACAGATTTAGGCATTCGATTAAGGCGGTTCTTTTGCATGGTGCCCATCTCCAAGCACTGGCTTCTTACAACCAGTAAATCACTGATATTCCTTAATTTTTCAGGTTTTATCGACGATAGCCTCGGCTTCATTGCCTCCCCAAAGTGAGCAATGTCGACAGCATCCAGCTTGTCAGTTTTGGCGAGTCGCCCCGCTGACTTTGCAAAGTTTCTTACCTGCGAAGGATTGCAAACAACAATCGGCAGTCCCGCTTTGTGAGCAGCACAGACAAACTCCAGTTCAAGCCTTCCTGTGGACTCGATAAGTACTCTTTTGGGTTTAAGGGGTTGTAGTTGTTTAATGGCGTCCTTAATACCATCCTTATCATTGGTAACACTAAAGAATTGGCCAGTTGGTCTCACAAAGATATCGAGCTGTTTGCTGCTAGTATCGATACCGACATTGATCTCTTGAGGTTCCATAAGATAAGCTATCTCCGCCTTGCTATTCGGGCTCGAGGCCCACATGACTATTCGAGTTATGCCTAGTGAGTGCTTATCACGTTCATACTTGTTATCGGTCTTTTACGAACCGGCGCTGCAGCGAACTGTGATAAACAAGGCCTTCGGTGGCCGCCGAAGGTGGGTCTCAATTTACCCATTAGCGAAAAGGATTTTCAACATCAGAATCAGGCAAGAACAACCATACAAGCAGCGGCATAGCGACAGCCAACGCTACGCACCTTTTGTGTTACTCGCTGGCGCTCAAACATTAACACAAATTGCGCTCCGCGCTGGCTGTGCCTGCGCTGGGCGTTATACCTCGGTTCAGAAAGATGAGATTTATTAGATGAAGAAAAGAATTATATTTGCTGTAGCTTCAGTTCTATTTAGTCAGTGTGTTTTCGCTGACAAACCGCCCAAGATTAAAGAAAGGTCTAATGGGATGTACACTCAACAGATACATCAAGGCTATATTTACTTAGTTGATACAAAAGCGGAACTTTGTTTCGCTGGGTTGTGGCCTAGAGGCGGGTTAACGGAATTCGACTGTAAAAACCTAGCTAAAAGGGATGAATGGAAAAAGATTATTGTATGGGTTGATCAAAAATAAATTAGCCATATACGGTATAATAAGTGGGTGATGTTCGTTCCAGCCACTGCGTGGCTTCCACCGAAACCTTCCCCCATTGAGTAGACGCCTACCTTTTGAATAGGGTAGGAAAAAATGCCGAAAATACTGAGTGAAGAGCGAGTTGTTGAATATTCAACAGAGTTCAAAGTTAGAGTGGTAGCTCTCACTAATCAACTGAAAGTAGATACGACTACTATCGCCAACATTATTGGTTTGCATCCAGTAATGGTGTATAGATGGCGACAGGAAAGTAGAGAAGGCAAGCTGGTCGAGAAGCCCAGCCGTAGAATAAGTATGACAAAAACAACGAAAAATTGGTCTCAAACCGATGATAAAGAGATAAGACGTCTAAAAAAGCAGGTCGAGAAATTGCAAAAGGAGAATGATTTCCTAAAAAAGTGGGAAATGTACCTGAAAGATCCAAAGCCGAAAGATTCTCGTTCATAGCTCTTAATCGATCAGACTTTGGTGTCAGGTACTTATGTAGATACTTGAATGTTTCACCCCAAGGGTTTTATAAGTGGCTCAACCGCGATGAGAGCACTCGTGACATAGAAAATAGGTGAATTCTAGGGTGTATCGAAGCTATCTATACGCAGCATGATGGTAATTATGGAAGTCCAAGAATTAGCGCAGAACTGAAAGCTAAGGGTGAACGAATAAATCACAAACGCGTTGAACGCCTTATGAGAGAGGCTGGAATCGTGGGGAAAGCTGGAAGGATCTATCGTCGACGCCCTTTGCCTGGAAATCCTTGCATTAAGGTTGAAAATTTACAAAGAGAGCATGGTATGCCGAGTAAGCCAGACTCTCAATGGGCTGGTGATGTAACTTATCTGAAGATCAATGGGCAATGGCAATATTTAGCAGTGATTATTGATCTTTACTCCCGGAAAGTGTTGGGTTGGGAGCTATCGGATACTCGAACTGTTGAACTAACACTGTCAGCGCTAAATAAAGCCGTCCGTCGCAGAAATATAGAATCAGATCTAATATTTCACAGCGACCGAGGGTCTGAGTACGGTGCTTATGCATACCAAAACCGACTCAAAGAACTGGGTATTGAGCCGAGCATGAATCGTCCAGGATTTATGAATGATAATGTGTATGTAGAATCATTTTTTCAAACACTGAAAACTGAGAGTTTTAAAGGATTTAATTTTGAGTCCGTTGAGGAGCTAAGAGCTAACTTAGCTTGGTATCTTGATAGGTACTATAACTTTAAAAGAAGACATGGTTCACTTGGGTTCAAAAGCCCAGATGAATATGAAAGAATGGCCGCATAAGATGAATATAAGGTGGCGTCTACTTTAAGGGGGAGGCTTCTATTCTCGGTGCCACCGTCGATTAGATGGGGTACATATACTATCTCGCGCTTTAACTCTTTCTACTTACAAAGCTCGTACATGGTTTCTAAGAGAATTATTTGGGACCACTGCAATACGCTATCAAATTCCTTTGGTTTGCCTTTAATGATGCTATAAGTGGTGAATCAGTGAGTCTCTTGGTCGAATCATGGAGAGCTAAATTGAAATACCTTATTTAATAAAGTTGAGAGGGGGAATATGTGCGCTGATTCCGATTATTGATCTAAATGGTTGTTGCATTAATCAAGTTCATAGATTTAAGCTGGGGCACCAGCTAAGCCTTATCTTTTGTCCTTGAGCTATCATAACAAAAATGTATTTCAACCAGTAAGAGATAATAAAAAATATTCTATTAAATCTATTGAGGCGTATAAGAAATATTTTTGTTATCAAGATGGGTGATTGGTTCGGGTGTTACGTTGGAGGGTGCTAGGGGCTCTTTATGATTCATATGTGAGAAAGTAAGCTTGAGTTCCTAATTTCTAGTTCTTTTAGCCTTGCAAATTTAATTGGTGTTTTTCTGTATTTTGTATGGTGGTTTATCTCTTAATAATAAAGGGAATTTACTAAATGAAAATGATATTTAAAGCTATGGCCTGTTTTGCTATTGGTGTCAGTTTTTGCAATCAAGCCTTGTCAGTAGAGATTCTTGCTCATAGGGGTGCATCTGGAGAATACCCTCAAAGTACAGCATTGGCATTTGATATGGGGCTGGAGCAGGGTGCAGATATTCTGGAGCTGGACGTGCACTTATCTAAAGATAATTACATTATCGTTAATCATGATGCTGACCTCAAAGATAATGTTGGAATTTCAGATAAGATCGAGGATTTGACCTTGAGTGAAATCAAGGCTTTGGATGCCGGGCACGAATTCACACTTGATGGCGGCAATAGCTATCCCTTTCGAAACCAAGGCCTTAGCTTACTAACTTTGAATGAATTATTTGAGCGTTATCCTGATGGAATCTTTAATGTAGAAATTAAGCCTAACGACAAAGTGCTCTCAGAAGTACTTTGGCAGGTTATTTCAGACTATCGAATGGAGCACCAAGTTACCGTTGCCAGCCAACATAGTAAAGCCATGAATCATTTCCGTGATATTAGCGGTGGTGAAGTAAGAACCAGTGCAACCATTGGTGAACTTATCGAGGCAAGTCTTGCTTGGAGCACGGGGTTCGGCTGGGCTTTTAAGCCTAAATTTGATGTTGCTCAGTTGCCATATAGTATTACAACCAAACCATATGTGCGTTTTTTCCAGAAAAAAGGGGTGGTTGTTGATCTATGGACAGTCAATGATGAGGACCAAATTGAGCGCAGTATTTCATTGGGCGTAGATGGTATTATTGGCGATTATCCTGATCGTATTTATCAGGCGCTTGTAGATGCTGGAGAGCGCTAAATTTTATGTTGCTTGTAATCTCTTCGTAATAATAGCTGGCATGTAAAGCCTTGATCGGTAGGGTAGGCTGAATGTTAACGGTGAAGTGTGTGCCCCAGGTAAGTTAAAGGGAATATATTGTAGCGATTGAGAATTCTTTTAAACCCGGCCCTTGTGCCGGTTTTTTTGCTGAAAACTCTCCAAGCCTGCATGCTCCAAAACAACAATTTTACAGGGTAGATTCTGGTCTATCGTCGTCCGCACTTAATACCTGGTTGGTTGCAGTGTGGACTACTCAACAGATCAGGCTGTTAATGTAAAAATGACTTTCAGAGGTCCGTGCTAATTTTTAAAGATCTTGGTTTCAAGTAATAATTGCAACCCCTTTATGCTGCAAGCAGATCATCTTGCAGCCCCATAAATAATTCATTCGGTGATCTTTCACCCCGACTCGCTCTTGGTCTACTATTCAGGCGATCCATTACAAATTGAACCTGCTCGTCTGTTACTTTATTAAAGTCGGTACCCTTTGGGAAATACTGTCGAATGAGGCCGTTAGTATTTTCATTGATCCCTCTCTCCCAGGATGAATATGGGTGAGCAAAGTAAATTTCAGCGTCTAAGCCTTCTGCAATCGTTTCATGGCCAGAGAATTCAAGACCATTGTCGAAGGTAATTGTTTTGATTTTATCTTTGATGCTCACCATATGACTAACCGCTGCTTCAGCCAACAAGTCTGATCGTTTACCTGTCAATCTAACAATAACCGTGTATAACGTCTTGCGTTCAACCATAGTCAGCAAAGCTCCGCCACGTCCCTTGCCTATAATGGTATCACCTTCCCAGTCACCTATCCGATTCATCCGATCAACAACTGCTGGCCGATCATCTATGCTCACTCTGTTTTTGATCTTTCCGCATCGATCATACTTCCCGTAGCGCTTGCGATAGGGCTTTGATGCAACCCTAAGATGCTTGTATAAGCCTCCACCATTTGTCTGATCTAAATAAATAAGTTGATAGATCGTCTCATGATGTAACGATACACCCGTATGTCTCCTTAAATAGCTTGCAGTCTGCTGAGGACTTAATTCTTTCCGAGTTAGGGTATCTATTTGTTGCCACACGCTATCAGTCACTTTCTGTGCCTTATACGCTTGCTGGCGTCTTAGCTCCGCAAGGGTATGTGCTTGTCCTGGCCGATATCCTCGTAAGCCTGTATTACGTCGCAGCTCTCGGCTGATCGTCGAGGGATGCCTCTCTAACAATTTTGCTATTACTTTCTGAGAGTGTCCGGCTTTTCTTAAGCTGTAAATCTGGTATCGTTCGTTCTCGCTCAGTTGGTAGTAGCTCATCAGTGCCTTTCGCTTGGTCGGGAGAGGTGCCGACTCTACCAGCTGAGCCCTCCCTTACCAATTGCACTTATTATCCGAAACCAAGGATTACCTTTAAGGGCAAGTTTATTGATTTGGGTGTAAAAAAGGCAATCTAAAAAGAGGTTTTTGCACCTGGTTGGCCTTAAATAAATCCATGGCAAGTTCACCTGCCTCGTAGAGTGGGGTGGCTAGTAATTTTCGCTGCTTCTGTATCAGGAGCCGCACCAGTGCACTGATAGTAAACTGGTGCGGTTAATTGATAAGTGAGAAAGGGAGCTATCTTTCGCTTTCCATCGCTGCCTGAATTAAGTCTGCATATTTTGTTAAGTTCTCAAACTCTTGTTCTAAATGGATATCATCTCCGTGTGAGCCTGCTTTAGTGCGGATTATCTCAAGTGCGATGGTTACAGCGTGAGCCCGGGATGCTTTTCGGCCATTTGAATAGATAGGGCTTGCTAATTTTGATATTTCAATAAAGTCGGACATGGTCAATTCCTCCAGTGTATGGAATTAAATTACCTTGGGGTTGAAGAATAATATTAAACCCTCTTGGCGTATTGTTCCTTTAGTTTCACTAATAACTATGGAAATAAACAAAGGTATCGGGAAAATCATCGAGAAAGAAAAAATGACCGCCATAAATGCTAATCTTCCTCGTGGTCTTAACAGTAACATACTCATGGTGAGATAATTAGATTTATGAAAGTTTTACCAGAATATTGAGGGCTCTGTTTGTACAGATTTTGGTCTTTTATTGGTCGGATTGTATGCTGGATAGTATTGTGGGCGTATGGGTCACTATATTGGGTCAAATGTATAGTTGGTATTGAAACTGAAATCATCTCAAATTACTGGGAAGATAGCATGGTGGTATTATTGGGTTTGAGCAACAGATTATCTTAATCTAATTCGATAGCATTAATTATTTTGGCGTTAAGGGTTTCCGGGGGGGGAACTTTTTTGTTGTGGGGGAGGATTCATGAACTGATCTTGCTGGCGAAAATACAATATCCTTTATGGTAAGGGTGCAAAATTTGATCTGACTTTTTTGCAGAAATGTAGGGGCTTCGAAATGTGATACTAGAGGGGCATGTCGAGATACGTGCAGTAAAAAATATTGTAATTCCTCGAGCGTCTAGTGAGTTATCGTTACTTGTTTTTAGGGTGGGCAGTTATTTATCCTCCTGTGTAGAATGTTCCTATATTACTTGTGCGATTTCTGCGCAAAGAATTATCAATTGACACCTGCTTATAGGAGGGTAATTTTATGGCTGTCAAATGCCGATAATGCTTGGTGAGTTTGAGGTTTATTTATTTTTGTGTCAGCAAATATTCTCTTGCATACCTTCATGATCAACTGGAGACTGGAAAAATATTTACATATAAAAATTGGTATTCCTTAGATTGAAGGTGCCAATTTATCTGGTTTGACTCTCTGAAACTATCTTATTCGGTGTAAGTTTGGGGTCGTATTTTAACGGGTTGCGGGCAATTTGGTTTGTCTGGGTTTTAGATTTAGGATTGCTTTTTTTTAGGGGAGGATCCTTTAAATACATGGATCTTTCATCGGGAAAGGTGAAATTTTGATGTTTAATTGCTAGTGACTCCTTTTCTGGGTGCCAGTATCGCTATTCTTTTGATATACATCAAATTGGTGTCAAGTTAATTGTGTTATGTCTTCAGGTGTTATGAAAGGAGTTTGGTCGCTGCAGGCTACATGGAATGTTAGGTATTGAAGTTTCAATCGTATAAAGGTTATGCTGGAAATAGAAGCTGCTATAGATATTGATTTGAATCTAAAGCCTGCATAGTAGGCTTAAAGTTACAAGGAGAAGATGATATGTATAAGACTATCCTATGTGCCATTGAGGCTTCTCAGGAGGGCAGATTTGTGCTATCAAAGGCGGTGGAATTGTCAAAGAAGTTTGATAGTAAATTAATTGTTTTAAATGTTCTGCCCTATAGTTTCCTGCCTAAGGACTATCAGCAGGAGCTTAAAGAAAGTGCCATTCCGAAATTTGATGAGATTACATCTGATTTTGGTATAACGAAGCGGAATCGAGCCCTGAAGGTTGGTAAGCCTTACGAGGTAATATGTAAAGAGGCTGAAAAAAGAAAAGCAGATTTGATCGTCCTTGGGACGCACTCCAAGAGGGGGTTAAGCTCTCTTATTGGCTCTACCGCCAATAGTATAGTGAATTATGCATACTGTGATGTAACTCTAGTTAGAGTTTAATGCGTGATGATTACTTAAAGTTCACATTAGTTTCTCTACTTCATAATGACCGCTGTTTTGATTTTTATGTCAGGTCAGTTTCAAAACTGGATGATCAGTAGTACATGGAATGACCTGAAAGCCTTATTCCTACGCTTCCCGCCAATGCCGGACCTTCGCGGGATATGTAGTGGTTTGAGATGATTCTCTTAGGTTTCTTCCTAAAGTTATTTTATATTAAGGTTTGGAAAAGCATTAAGTGTAATGATCTTTGCACTTGGGTAAATGTTGGGTTGAATGTGGCGAAAACTATAAAGTACCGTTTCTGAGGTTTGTGTAATAAAAGGCCGGGCAACCACGGGTTGCCCGGCTGGTGAGATGCTGGATTCTGAGGGGGGGGTTAAAGGTGTTGCTAGTAGAAAATCCTCATGGTGAAGGGCGAGCCGAGAAGGATGACTGGCCGCTCATAGCCTTCTCGGCTTCAGGGGCTTCGCCTTCAATATTTTCGGATACCGGTGCGTTGCGCAACACCAAAAAACCAGCAGTACCAGCTATGACTGATGCCAATAAGATGCCTGCTTTGGCCTGGGTAAGCAGTTCATATTGAGAGCTGAATGCCAGTTCGGCGATAAAGATTGACATAGTAAATCCAATACCGGCGAGTAATGACACTCCAACAATATGCTGGAAGTTAGCTCCTTTGGGCAGTTTACCCCAGCCTAGCTTCCAACCTATCCAGGTTGCGCCAACAATACCTATCAATTTTCCTACAACGAGCCCCCCGATAACCCCAAGGGTGACAGGGTTAATTACTGCTGCTGAGCTACTAAAACTATCGAAAGGAATACCAGCATTTGCCAGAGCAAAAATGGGAATCACCAGGAAGCCTACTGGGATGTGTAGACGGGTTTCCATTCGCTGTAGGGGTGATTGAGCAAGGCTCACGCCATTCCCCAAGGCCATTACCCGAGCACGTAGTTCATCGTTGGCAATGATCTTGTCACCAGGACGGAAGCTGCGATCGAAACTGCGGATGATATCCTTCACAAAGGTACTAAATGCCACGGGATCATACTTCGGTTTGGCGGGCAATGCCATCGCAGTAATCACGCCGGCAAGGGTGGCGTGAACACCGGCTAAGTAGAGTCCGTACCACAATAACACCCCAAGAAAGATATAGGCTGAGGACCGACGGACTCCAGCGGCATTGAGTAGCCCCATGATTGCAATTAGGCAGACTGAAGCGACTAGGGCGGTAATATTCACCTGCTCGGTATACCAGATTGCAATTACAAGAATTGCGCCCAGGTCATCGACAATGGCCAAACCAACCAGGAATGTGACTACTGCGCGGGGTACCCGGTTTCCTAACAGGGCAATGCAGCCCACAGCAAAGGCAATGTCTGTGGCCATGGGGATACCCCAACCGCGTTCCGCTTCACCATCCAAATTAAGGGAGGTGTACAATAGAGCAGGTACTACCATGCCTCCGATAGCTGCCATTATAGGTAATACTGCCTGGCGAAGGTCTGAAAGCTCTCCCACTAGAAACTCACGTTTGAGCTCAAGTCCTACGAGAAAAAAGAAGATGGCCATCAGGCCATCATTGATCCAGTGGTGTAGAGAAAGAGAAAGCTTCCACTCACCAGTGCCTAGACTGATAGGCATGTGTAGGAGGTGCTTGTAAACTTCTTGGAGTGGGGAGTTGGCAATAATTAATGCTGCCAATGCCGACAACATCAGTAAAATACCACTACTACTTTGACGATGAATAAATTCTTCAAAAGGAGTAACTAGGCGGCCAAATGCTTCTTCCAATGGTGCTTCAAAAACCTTCCCCTTGCGAATCTTGAATCTATCCAAAACACCTTTCGTCATTGGTTAACATCCTCTTATTCAAGGCTAAGCCCTACAAAACGTGGGGCTGTTTTTTGCCTGTTGTAGGCAGAGATTAGCACGACCACCATGTCATTAACCAGATTAAAAGGCCCTTCTTGCTTATCATGATTTGTATGTTTTTTTTTATAAAAGTCAGGATTTGATGCTCGATGAACGAGAATGGATCAATCAATCAATCAAAGTTAAGGACGCTTGGTTTTAGGAGTGGAATTATAAAATCCACATTTATAGTGGGGTGATTAAAGTTGAAGATATGTAACCTACATTCAACTCTGAAGTGCATCACCCTTTGGGTTGCTCGTATAATATAGTGGTGATTTATCTGGATTTGTATAGGTTGAACATTGTTTAAATAGGGGGTTGCATGATTTTTGCTGGGTGAAATTTGGGGGTATGGTAGTCCTTGGTGTTTTTCACAGTTTTATATGTTTTCGAGGTGAGCAGTTAATTAAGGGTGTTTTTTGGTGCTTCTGGTAGATTTTTGGGTGGTCGAGGGGTGAGGATTTTAAGTTAAATATTTGGCTATAAGCCAGGTCAACTGAATAAGTCACCCCTCGATATCATTTAAGCAAACTTAGGGCTGGTGCCCCATTTGTTTTCCTCAGTGCTGTCAAGTATGAGGAAAATGATAAGAATTATACCGCCAATTAGGGGGATCAAATTTAAAAGCTGCCACCAGCCGCTCCTTCCGGTGTCGTGCAGACGGCGAGCAGTGATGCTAATGGTAGGGACTAGCAATGCAAGGGCAAATAAAATTGCGAGGAAGCCGGCTCCAAGCAGAACGTCCAGTAGGCTTACACCAATGGATAAAACAATGTAAATCAGGGTAAACATCCAAAATTCGGTGCGGCGAGCACGACCCGTGAAATCTGCATATTTGCTGAGTGCATCTAAAAAATACTTCATTATTGTTCCTTGGTGGGTGATAAGTAATTCAACTTGCAGTAAGGCTCAAACTGTATAATTTACTGCGGGTTCCCTAGAGACCTATGGTGTCATGAAAGCTGCATCAAGCCCAATCAGTCCGCTGAAAAGGGCTTAAAGAGAGGGTTGAGTATTTGCGCTTTAAGTTTCACTTGCTGAGAGGCGCGCAATAATAATCGTATTATTCTCAATTTCAAGCTGTTGTGATATACACGTTGTTACAGGCCTGGGTAATTGTATGCTTTTTCTTTCGAGCGAAAAGGTGGATGCCTATTTGAGCGTTGGGGTTTCCACTCTGGCAGTTCTTAACTATGTAGCCTGAGAGTAGCGGTGGTTGAAGGTCATTTATATTTAGGGTGTATTATTGCATATCATTGTCCTGTTATGGAGATAAACATTAATCAATCCTTGGTAATTTTAAATTACTAATTGTTGCAACCACATGACCCGTATAGTTATTTTTCAGTCGCTCTATATTTAATACTATGGGCCTCATGCATTTCTAACTGCTCGATAGCGGCTACCGATGTCGTAAATGGAGGTGGGGATATTTGGGGGTTCAATAATTTCAGGGCCGATAGTTTGGGTTTCATATCCGGGTAACGTCAGGCGTTGAAATGGTACGGCCGGCACATAGCCCTTAGTGAAATCTCAATATAGGGTGATAATTCGACCTCCTCTGATCAGTTATTACTAGCCCAGAGAATCATCCCCTCTCCGGTGAAGCCTGGTTGGGCCAGAGAATGACCTTGTAGGTTGTGCATGATTCTTCTTTAGGAGTATATTGCTTTAAAAGAATAATGATTAGCCAATTGCTGTAATTATGAGCTTTATGAAGGGAAATTTTTATCTGAACCCCCTTATGCAGCTGGTGAAGAACAGCCCCTGAATATGCTATAAGCAATCCCTTTACGTTATCCCCTCGGATACATGATAATTGGCGCCCAAACTCCCCGGGAGTGCTGATGCGCATGTCCAGTGGTTCTGCAGGGAGTGCAGGAAAAAGTAATTTAAACTTGGAGTAATCGGTGACTACTACAGCTGAACGTAAAGCAACCAATGTTCATTGGCATGAAGGTGATGTGACCCGTGAGAATAGGGCCGGGATCCTTGGCCATAAGGGCGTGACCCTTTGGTTCACTGGCCTGTCTGGTTCTGGTAAGAGTACTGTAGCGGTTGCTGTAGAGAGGGCACTGGCTGCTCGCGGCGTCCTGAGCTATCGCCTGGATGGTGACAATATTCGCCTGGGTATCAACTCCAACCTGGGTTTCTCTGCGGAAGATCGTCAGGAGAATATCCGCCGGGTAGGGGAGATCTCCAAGCTGTTTGCGGATACCGGTATTGTGGTATTGAGCAGTTTTATCAGTCCATACCGTGAAGATCGTGATATGGTCCGGAAGATGCATGAGACAGGCGGTCTTCCATACTTGGAGGTATTTGTTGATTGCCCGCTGGAAGAGGCTGAATCTCGCGACCCCAAAGGGCTATATAAAAAAGCGCGAGCAGGGGAAATTAAAGGTTTCACCGGCATTGATGACCCCTATGAGGCTCCGGTTTCCCCCGAGTTGCATCTCAATACTGCTGAGATGACCCTCGATCAAGAGGTTGAGGTAATCTTATCCACGCTTCAAGAGAAAGGTATCCTTTCCAAGGACTGAGTTCTTGCAGAGGCCACCTGGAGAGGGGAGTCGTGTGAGCTTCCCCTTTTCTTTTAGCTCTTCTTAATTAGATCCGGCACCCCCTGCTATTGTTACTTCCCTCCTAGGAGTCCTTACTGGCGCCAACTAGCGGTTGCCCTCCTTATCCCTTCATATACTCAACCTGTACCAAGTAGAGAAGTTGACAGCTGTGGAGGCACTTATGTCGACAAGGGGAGTATGGTTTCTCTCTGTTTTTTTCTTGCTGCTATTGGCTGTGCTGGGGGCAGTTGCATGGGTTGCGTATGAGAAGCTGCCAAAAGTGCATGGAAAAGTGGATGCCCCTGTAGTTGGAGTGCCTGACGGTGCACTGGACTACGGTCCTGCTCCGGCCTATACCGGCCCTCACCCTAGAATGATGTCACGCCCGCCAGAGTACTTCCCATTTCCCGTCTTAATAGGGGAAGTGGGGCCTGTGGAGACATTATTTACAGGCCCATCCAAGTATCCATTCTTCTGCGGTAGAAATGCTATTACGAAAAAGCAACCGTTGGTTGATAACCAGGCTAAAGAGGGTGTGCCTGTATTTGCATTGAATGCGGCGGGTGAAAAAACGAAGGAAGTGATCGGCTACAGTCGTGATTGCAGCCATGCAACGGAGGTCACTTACTTCTACCGCAGCACAATTGATGGACAGTTCCGATACTTGTTTGAAGCGCGTAATGACATCGATAAAGTGACTGTAAATGGTCGCCAGGTGGATTTTATTGTGCGTGTAGAGACCGGCACCATCAACCGCCACTTTTACGCGATTGCCGCGCTGCGAGGAGAGGGGGAGACTGCAGAGGCACCAAATGGCAGTAATTGGAATCGACGCTTGATCTATCAATTCAGGGGGGGGTTGGTATTGGTGGGCGCCAGGGAAATCTAAACAAGGGAGATGTGACCAGGCGACGTATGGATCAATTGGCGCGTGGATATGCAATTGTCTACTCAACAGCAAATCAGACCCGTAATCACTACAACATGTGGCTGGCGGAAGATACTGCGCGCAGACTGAAGAAGCAGTTTGAGGCTCTCTATGGCGAGCCGATGTATACCGTGGGTGTCGGTGGCTCAGGCGGGGCAATACAGCAATATTTGTTTGCACAAAACGCGCCGGGCTTATTGGATGCCGCTATTCCTCTTTATTCCTACCCAGACATGGTTACTCAAACCATTTATGCGTTTGATTGCGAACCTTTGGAATACTTTTTTGATGTGCAGGATGCTGACAATACCCGCTGGGGCGATGCAGAGGAGAGGTCGGTTATTCAAGGGCTGGCTGCAAACTCTAATGTAAACAGTCGCTTTAATATAATCAGCGTAGCTGCATCACTTTTTGATAGTCGCTATAGAAATCGCGCCAATGGAGCTACTGAGTGCGTAGAAGGCTGGCGTGGATTGGTGCCACTGGTCAACAACCCTAACTTTGTGCATTTTTTTAAGAGCTTTTCTGAGGATCTTTTCGATAAGGTGCATTGGACACACTGGGAGAATCTGCGTCAATTTTATGGGGCTGGAGAGAATGGTTATGCTAACACCACCTGGGATAACGAAGGTGTTCAATATGGGTTGAAGGCCTTGGTAAATGGCGATATCAGTATCGATACTTTCCTAAAGGTCAATGCATCAATCGGGGGGTGGAAAGCCCAGGAGAACCAGAGCGATGAGAAGTTATGGTTCCTGAACGGCGGGTTGCTGCCTGTGAGGCTTTCTGTATGGAGTGAGCAGAACTTAAATACTGGCACAATAGCCAATCCAGCTAAGCGCAGTCGTGCCAGTTTGGAGGCAATTAATGGAGTTTATCGTTCGGGCCATGTTTTTCTTGGGGATGTTGAAATTCCGATAGTGGATATGCGCCACTATCTGGACAAAAAACCTGATATGCATCATAGCTCAGCTTCTTTTTCTGCCCGTGAACGTATTCGCCGAGCTCGTGGTCATGCAGAGAATCAGTTGATTTGGATGAGTCATAAAGACTACAACCCGCTTGGTGAGGCCCTTGACGTTATTGATCGCTGGATGTCGAACATTGTCGAAAATCCATCCAAGGGAGTGGTTGGCAATCGCCCGGAAGATGCTCATGACCGTTGTTTCGACAAGAAAGGTAATGTGTTGGCTGCTGGCTCTGAAGTCTGGAATGGGGAGTGGAATGGCTTGGCCTCTGGTAAGTGTATGCGTGAATACCCTATCCATAGCACCTCCAGGCAAGAGGCTGGAGCACCAATCACTGACGACGTTTTCAAATGTGCGCTGCAGCCTGTGGAGCGGGCCCTAGCTAAGGGAGTGTACGGTCCTCATACAGAAGAAATTACCGGCCGAATAGATGATTTGTTACGCATATTTCCAACTGGGGTATGCAATTACAATGAACAGGATTTGGCACGGCCCAAAGATCAGTTAATTCCGCGGGGAATTCCAGTGAAGATAGCGGGTCATTTGATTGATCCAGATTACCGGCAGGGTAAGGTTCTTCAGGGGGCTAGTGCGGAAGAGGCTGAGATCAAGAGTGCTCCGGTATCTGTTCCAGTGGAAGGAGTACCAGAGCAGGAGCTTTAAAATTTGGCGCAAAAATTGTTGACAGGGAAATCCATTCCGGTAATATGCGCCTCGCTCAAGGGGGGCAAGGCCCTTACAGAAAAGAGCATTGGGTGGTTAGCTCAGTTGGGAGAGCGACGGCCTTACAAGCCGTAGGTCACAGGTTCGACCCCTGTACCACCCACCAACTTCCCTTTGGGAAGTGCACTACCGAGGACCGGTAGTTCAGTTGGTTAGAATGCCGGCCTGTCACGCCGGAGGTCGCGGGTTCGAGTCCCGTCCGGTCCGCCAAATACGAAAAAGCCCTCCTTCGTGAGGGCTTTTTCGTATTTGGGGTTTCCATTTCCACCTTGTGGTCAGCGATAAGTGGCAGTCGCTGCGATATTTATTTTGCCAAACCGTATCACTCGTGGGGGTGTGGGTTGAGCGAAAATACCAATGGGCTGCCGAGGCGCTTTTTTCCTATAGGGATGAAAATTGGCAAGCTGCCGAAAAGCTAGATTGACGATGCGATATTTCGCATTAATACCCGGCTGAAAAAAATATTAAATTATTGGAGCCCGCTGGAATTTCTGGCGGGTAAGTGTGAGCAGCTAATGATGACAATCTAGCAAGATCTACGCTGTCTGCTTAGTGAGTAACTCTAACCTAGGTGCCATCCAGGTATGGTGGGTCGCTACAGGTAAGTGGGGCTGTTCGATCTAAATTTTTTGTGCTACTAAGCTGTTTGGGTGATCTAGGCAGGTGTGGCCTAGTATCGGCTATCATTTTTTGCGGTATGACCAAGGCCTCTAAAGGGCAAAGACCTGCGACTGCGGAATAGCTTGGAGTTGGGCGAAGGTCGCAGGCTCATCCTTTGAGAGTGGCTGGGCCTCTTGCTTCGTTGCCAACCTTGCTGTAAATGTCAGCTGGCGGGCGTGAAGCGGCTGAGTAATCCTGAGAGCATTCATGGGGGCTAGTTGTTTATCCAGGCTGACACAAAAATTGTACTAACAAGGTGTAGCCATGTTACCCAGCTTTCTAGATCGTCTGGACCTGCAGGCATTTACCGATGCAGCTCGCGAAGTTCCATACCAGCAATTGAGTAATGCGCTTTTCCCTGGCTTAGATGTTTGGGTTAGGCGAGATGATCTAGTTGATCCGCTCATTTCAGGTAATAAAGCCTACAAACTAATTTTCAACCTGATAAAAGCGAGAGATCAGGGTGTCAGGACTATTATTACCTGTGGTGGAGCTTGGTCAAATCATGTGCATGCTGTTGCTGCTGCAGGGGCTCGATTTGGGTTTCAAACGGTAGGGATTATTCGCGGCGAGAGATCTCGGAGGCTTAGTGCCACCCTGCGGGACGCCGAACGCTTTGGTATGAAGTTGGAGTTTGTGTCGAGGTCCCAGTACCGGCAGCGAGGGGCATGTGGCTTTTTATTCGATTTGGGCTTGGAAAGAGAGGGGGGCTATTTTGTACCCGAAGGAGGTGCTAATTTAGCTGGGGTGAAGGGGGTCCAATTATTAGGCCGGGTAATTGAGGAAACATCTCCTGTCGCATTTGATCAAGTTTGGGTGGCTTGTGGCACAGGAGCTACGTTTGCGGGACTATTCTCAAGTATTCAGAGTATGTCTGTGGTGGGAGTTGAGGTCCTTAAGGCGGGGGATAGTATTTTGTCCAATGCTTCTTATTGGATTAAGAGGTTGGCTTGCGATTCTGCTTCTGGGCAAGCAGATGTTCAAAGGCTCTCTGAAAAGTCTCTTGGTGGCTGTAGTCAGAGCTTGTTAAGCAGCTTTCACTGCGGGGGCTACGGCAAGTTTTCGCCACCTTTACGGAAATTTAAGAGAGCCTTTGAGGCACAAGAACGCGTCCCCCTGGAGCCCGTATACACTTGTAAGTTATTCAACGCCCTTCACCGAAGGGCCTGTGAGGCAAGACGTGACGAGGTGGAAAGGGTACTTCTGTTGCATTCAGGTGGCCTCCAAGGATTACGTGGTTACGAGTAATTTGTGACCTAAGCAATTGATTTCCATCCTTTTTAACGCGCCAATCATATATCTACTATTCGACTCTAGAGATTCACTCCGGCATAATAGCCCGCTTGGTGTGTTGGACGGCTAACGTAGTAAATGTAAAAATCATTTGAGTAGAGGGTTTGGCTGATTACTTGATAAGGCCTGTGGGTGCGTGATAGGGGAAACATGTCAGAGTTTCAAAATATAGGCTTGATAGGCCGAACTGAAAGTGATAGTGCGGTCATATCCCTAAGGCGATTAATTGCTTTCCTTGAGGGTGAGGGTTTTTCCATAGTATTGGAAAGCGAAACTGCAGAAGCAGTTTTGGGGCACGAAGCTCGAGTATCCTCACGGGAGAGGCTGGGGCAATTGTGTGACTTGGTTATCGTTGTTGGGGGTGATGGCAGTTTACTATCGGCTGCGCGGGCCCTTGCCAAGTTTAGTGTACCTTTGCTAGGTATTAATCGTGGCCGTTTAGGTTTTTTAACAGATATCACACCTGATCAAATAGAGCAAAAAGTGGGCGAAGTGCTGGCTGGTAAGTATATGGCTGAGAGTCGCTTCTTGCTGGATATGTCGGTGACCAGAAATGGTAAGGCTGTGGGTGCCGGATCTGCCCTTAATGATATCGTTCTACACCCCGGAGAGTTCATAAGAATGATAGAGTTTGAGCTCTATATAGATGGACAGTTTGTTTACACACAGCGTTCTGATGGGCTAATACTTTCCACTCCTACGGGCTCAACTGCCTATGCGCTGTCCGGCGGGGGGCCAATCATGCATCCGAAACTGGACGCCGTAGTACTGGTTCCCCTTAATCCACATACGCTTACCAGTCGCCCTATTGTTGTGGAGGGGAGTAGTGAATTCAAACTTATTATTGGTAAGCAAAATATCACGAAACCTTATGTAACATGTGATGGACATGAACAATTGACTACCGAGCCTGGGGATGTAGTGCGAGTTCACAAAAAGCCACACCGACTTACTCTTATACACCCTATTGGTCATAACTTTTATGAGACATGTAGGTCAAAATTGGGTTGGCTTAACTAGCATCTCTGCGTGGGTTTTGAGTATGGGTAAATTGAAAGCTCTATATGGGGCTTTATTGTAGTTGGAGCTAAGACTAGGGGAGAGGTTTCGCCGGTGAAAGCGCGTATTTGGTTAATGTCCGGATTTAATACTAAATTTGTTTCTTTGATTAAGGGTAATTTGTTCCCGGCCTCAGTTAATTTTGAAGTAATTAGCAATATCCTCTCGATAGAAAGTGCAGCTATCCTTAATGAAGGAGAAGACTGTAAAGAGCTATTTATTTGTATGCATCCAAGTATATTGGTTGCCACTGCTATTGATTCTGGGGCGGATTTTTCTGAAACCCTAAATCTATGGATGGAGGAGGCGGGGGCCCTATTAAATGTAACTAATATAATGAAGGCCTCTCCAATTGTAATTTTTTATAATCAAATAATGAATTGCAAAGATCATGGTTTTAGCATCATTCGAAGTGCCTTAAATTATCCAGAAAGTAACAATAATGATTTCACAAAAAATGCGTTGGTAGAGCCTGCAGGGCTTGCTCTATATTTGGCTAAAGAATTTATTAAGTCTCATGAAAAAGCTACGTATTTTGAAAAAAGACTAGCTGAGAATTGTCTAAAGTTGAATGATGATGGAATTAGGGTGGCTTCTATTTCGCAGTTGCTGCAGGAATTCAAATTAAATTCCCTGCAGCTCTGTGATAAGAAAGAGCGGGCTAGAAGCTTAAAGGAAGAGAATGAGATTTTGCTGGCGGAGCTTCATCGAGTGGAGCGAGAAATGCAGAGTTTATTAATGAAAAAAAACAAGGTGAGGTATTACCGGAGTTTTTTGCTTTCTAGTATTTATCGCTACCTGTATAAGTCGCTAAGGGAGGTGGTCAATCCGAAAAATCCTTTGATATGGCGTTATACCACAAGGTTACGCTCCTTAGTGCGTTCGCTATTAGGAAGGCTGAGAGAAAACTAAAAAGAAATTTTTTATCTCTCACCGTGAATTGTATTAATCCTGTTTGGCACATGGTTTGATTATCTTATGAATAGCTGCCGTTCATGTTTCGCTATGGGTTTGGAGAAAGTATCCGCAATAATTGAGGGAAATCCAAATTACAATTTAGTGTTAGGAGAGCGTCTGAATCGACCAGAGTACAAGGTGATTAGGGGTGAGAACGGTAGAGTTTCAAGTGACCGCGCATTGATATTTATTCAGAAGCGCTTAAGACGAGCAAGTGTTGAGGTTTTTGATATAAAAGGCAATGATCGGAAGTCTGAAATTATAGCTTATGGGGTATCGGAGAATAATAGAAAAGAGTTTAAATTTATATCTGGGCTTTTGAGCAGGAATGGATTTGAATCTAAACTCTTGAATATCCGTGATCTTGATAGCTTTGCGATGCCCTTTTGGTTTTCCGCCAATAAACTTCTGAAAGCCGAAGTGAATGAGTCACTTCAAGCGTTTATATTGTCCCGGGATGATGTTAGTGTGGGCTTGCTGCATCAAGTGGTTAATTATTCAGTATCATTTTTTAGCGCACTTGAGACTTTGAGGCGCCTTAAGAGTAAGTTGTTTGTCGCTGCAAATGATCATTCCCCTGGGGCAGTTGCCTTTTTTGTTGTTGCCAAGTTGCTTGGCCTGCCAACTTTATATTCTCAGCATGCTGAAGTTACAAAGAGATTCCCCAAAAATGATTTTGATTTTTCAATTTTTAGAAACTCGGCTTCAAAGATAATTTATAGCGAGCTTTCTCGGGGAAGATTAAATTCTAGTATTTGTCTGCCAAGAACGGATAATACGATCTTGCCAGATGAGGTAATTTTGAGGCGAGATGAGTTGCGTAGGGCCGGTACAAATGTAGTGGTGATCTATCCTAGCGGCATTGTGGCCTTGGAAAGCCTTTCTGCACTAATTGAGAAGCTGAAAGGGAATGATTTAGTAGGAAAAATTTCCATTAAGCCTCATCCCGGAATGCGTAATATTGACTCAGTTTCTTGTTTGGGGGTTGAAATCGTTAATGCGATACCGGACTTTCCACATGTCGCAATCTGTGGGAATTCGTCAGTGGCTATTGAGCTTCTTTCGAAGGGGTGTTTGGTTTTTCAGTATTATGAGTTGGATGGTATTAAGAATGACTATTATGGGTTTCAAAGTGAGGGGCTGACTTATAAAATATCTCTTGAAGAGTGTGGAAGAAAATTTTGGTGTGAAGTGGATTGCCCTAGCTTTATCCCTAATTTAGCTAATTATTTACCTGAACTTAAGTCAAGCGATAACCTCCTTGAAAGTTCAAGGGAAAAGCTTTTCTTTTATCAGCTAATGCAAATGAGTAATTGTTCAGGGATTTCTTGCGCAGATGCTCTCAAAGAATATCAGCTCTTTAGAGGAATTTTTTTTCTCAAAGAAAGCTTTTTATACTCCCATAATATAAAGTGGCTTGAAGAGTATAATGACTATTGGACAGTATCTACCCTTAATACATACTTTGATGATCGTATTGCTGAGCTAAGTGAAGCCTATCGGATAGTAAATGTCAAACGATGTTGGTCCGTCTTACACTTTTGGCTTATTTCTAAGAAGATAGAGTGGACCGGTTATTTTCCTCATATAAACCTGCTTAGTGAGCTGCTTCAATTTGCTTTAGATCATAATAAATGTGAAAAGACAAAAATATGGTTAGAAAAAAAGATTTTTGATCTGATTATGCGTTATGGTGATGTTGATATTTTGGATCAGTTTTTGGCTAAAGCTAGCTCTTTTTCAATTAGGCGCGCCAGTATAAATCGAAAGGTTGCATATCTGCGATTTATCACTAAGAAATCAGCACAATCAAGTGCACTTGCAGATTTCTTCAACCCTGATGATGATAGCAGCCTTTCCAGCCTGGAAAGGCTGAAGTTGGAGGTTCAGGCTGATTGGGGGCGAGAAACACCACAAAATTATAAGCAGATTGAGTCTCGATATTTAAAGGCTCTTCCAGAGCTAAGTGTTGAATATGAAAAGTATGTTATAAAAGTATTTGATCAATTCGGGGATCGGGCAAGGTATATTGATGTCGCAAAGGACAACAGTCAAGCCGATAATTTTCTGTCGTTAATAAAGGAGAATTTAATAAAAGGCAGAGGGTTTTCTTTTATTCGCCTTAGTGATGGTGAGGGATATATTTTTCGTGAGTTCTCAGATTTTTTTAAAAAAGAAGATGCAAAAAATCGTGAGCGGCATTGGTGGGGGCAACATATTCCTGATGCTATTTCTACTGGACTAGTGTCGTCCGGTATTAGTGCTGTAAAGCAAGCTGATATATTGGGTGTCCCTACTATTTATCGCTTTTTAAGGGATAGTGAAAACTCGAAGAAAACGTTAGTTGGGACTATCCAGGGGCGAGGTCTATTATCTGTATTGGCGGGTGTCAAAAAAATAGATAATGGAAAAACTTTATACACGGATGATAAAACAAATCTCGCGATTTTTAATCAGTTAGAAGTGGTTAGGCAGTTGGGGCGATTAGCTAATAAGGTCGTTATTGTTTCCAGCGGCGATCCTGAAGTTTTAAAAAGGAAAATAGGGGGAGATATAGAGTGTATTGTTGTTAATATCCCAACTCACCATAAAACTATCAATAATGAAAAATATATAAGATCGGAATTAGCTCTGCCATATGTTTACCAGGAAATATCTTTAACTCTAAAGAGAGTAGTTTGTAAGGGTGACTTGGTGTTGGTAGGGGCTGGTGTCGCAGGTAAAAGTTTTGTGAACATCGCTAAGAGAAGCTCAGCCGTTGGCCTAGATATGGGAAGTGCAATGGATGAATTTCTTGAGGCTGGTATTCATTCGTTATATTAATTTTTTGGAGTATATATAATATGTTTAATAATGCAACAGTTCTGGTGACAGGCGGGACAGGCTCTTTTGGTCATACATTCGTCCCGATGCTTCTGGAAAAATATAATCCGGAAAAAGTGATTATTTTTTCGCGTGATGAAATGAAGCAATGGGATATGGCGAAGAAGTTTCTAAATGATCCCCGTGTACGTTTCTTTATTGGTGACGTTAGAGATCGTGAGAGAGTATATCGTGCACTTGATGGTGTGGATTATGTTGTACATGCCGCGGCAACAAAAATTGTACCTACGGCAGAGTATAATCCCTTCGAGTGTATTAAAACAAATGTTGTTGGCGCTATGAATCTTATTGATGCTTGTATAGATAAAGGAGTAAAGAAAGTTGTTGCTTTATCAACCGATAAAGCGAGTAGTCCAGTTAATCTATATGGAGCCACAAAACTCACGTCAGATAAGCTATTTGTAGCAGGAAACTCGTATGCAGGATCTCATCAAACACGTTTTTCTGTTGTGCGGTATGGTAATGTTATGGGGTCTAGGGGTTCTGTAATTCCCTTTTTTATGTCAATCCGAGGAGAGGGAAAACTCCCAATTACCGATCCAAGGATGACTCGATTTATGATTTCTCTGGAGCAAGGTGTTGAGCTTGTTTGGCATGCATTTAATGATATGGAGGGTGGGGAAGTTTATGTTAAAAAAATTCCATCAATGAAGGTCACTGATGTGGCTAAAACAATAGCTCCTGATGCAGAGCATGAAATTATCGGAATTCGCCCAGGTGAAAAACTTCATGAGCAAATGATTAGCGCTGAAGATTCTTTTTACACCTATGAATATCCAGAGCATTTTAAAATTCTACCGGCAATCCATAATTGGGATAAAGATATCAATAGAATCAAAGATGGAAGGAAGGTCCCAGAAGGATTTGTTTATGCTAGTGATAACAATTGTGAATGGATGGGTGAAGATCAGTTGGGTGAGTGGATTGACCTCAATAAGAGCAAAATAGGGAGTATTTAAGTGATACCTTATGGTCGCCAGAATATCACGCAGGCCGACATTGATGCCGTAGTGGAAGTCCTAACATCGGATTTTCTTACTCAGGGGCCTGTTGTCCCACGTTTTGAGCAAGCTCTAGCGAGTTACGTTGGTGCTAAACACGCGCTCGCAGTTAATAGTGCTACTTCGGCTCTGCATATCGCCTGTTTGGCGCTTGGGCTTGGAAAGGGTGATTACCTTTGGACCAGTCCTATTACTTTTGTTGCTTCAGCAAATTGTGCTCTTTATTGTGGAGCATCTATAGACTTTGTTGATATTGACCCTAAAACTTATAATATCTGTCCTCGCTTACTTGAAGAGAAGTTGATAGAAGCGAATCGAAATGGTTGCTTACCTAAAGTTGTAGTGATTGTACATCTTTGTGGGCAACCTTGCGATATGAAGAAAATTAGGGAATTAGGGGAACGCTTCGACTTTAGAATTGTCGAAGATGCTTCTCACGCTGTAGGCGGTAAGTATAGTGGGGAATTTATTGGTAGCTGTCACTATAGTGATATTACAGTTTTCAGCTTTCATCCCGTAAAAATCATTACTACCGCGGAAGGTGGTATGGCCCTAACAAATGACGACGAATTAGCTGAAAAGCTATCATTACTACGTAGTCATGGAGTTACACGCGATACATCTCTGATGACACATGAGCCTGATGGAGCATGGTATTATCAGCAAGTCGATCTAGGGTTTAACTATCGCATGACAGAACTCCAGGCTGCACTGGGAGTTTCCCAGCTTAAACGGCTAGATTCTTTCGTAAGGCGTAGACATGAGTTGGCTGCTCGATATAACGAATTATTAAGTGATCTTCCACTAACCACTCCGTGGCAGCATCCAGATAGTTATTCGGGTTACCATCTATATGTTATTCGGCTGCAGTTGAGTAAACTTCAAAACAGTCACCGCCAAGTATTTGATTCATTACGAGAGCAGGGTATTGGTGTTAATTTGCACTATATACCGATTCACACTCAACCATACTATAGACGTATGGGATTCTGTAAAGGCGATTTCCCTGAAGCAGAGAGATACTATAGTGAAGCGATAAGTTTACCTATATTTCAAGATATGACTGATGAACAGCAAAATCAAGTTATCAGTGCGTTGCGTGAGGCTCTCAAAGTATGAACTTTGCAGTTATCCCTGCACGTGGTGGAAGTAAAAGAATTCCACGTAAAAATATAAAGGAGTTTGGCGGTAAGCCAATGATAGCTTGGTCGATTGAAGCCGCATTAAAAAGTGGGTGCTTTAACCAAGTCATTGTTTCAACTGATGACCCTGAAATCGCAGAAACGGCTATCTCTTATGGAGCGAGTGTGCCGTTCATTCGGCCAGCAGAGTTATCCGATGACTATACCGGTACGATACCAGTTATTCGCCATTCTCTTCAATGGCTTCAAAACCAATATACGGATGTAAAATATATCTGCTGTCTTTATGCAACCGCACCATTCGTAAGGGCAAGCGATATTAGTACCGCCTTGAAGTCATTGGATAATTCTGATGCTGATTATGCTTTTTCTGTAACAAGTTATAGCTTTCCTATTCAGAGAGCAATTCGGCTCAAGAATACAACTCAAGTTGAGATGGTCTACCCCGAGCATTCCAATACTCGATCTCAAGACTTGGAAGAAGTCTACCACGATGCAGGTCAATTTTACTGGGGTAGAGTAAATGCTTGGCTTGCGGAGAAGATGATATTTTCACCCAACTCAATCCCAGTACGACTCCCAAGACACTTAGTACAAGATATTGATACTCTAGAGGACTGGAAGCGAGCAGAATGGATGTTCAAGGCTGCGCTTGCAGAAAAGGGTGAATGACTGGTGAAGATTGCATTTCGGGTTGATGCATCATTACAAATTGGTACTGGCCATGTAATGCGCTGTCTCACCCTTGCTGAAGAGCTTAAAAAAAATGGTGCAAGCTGTCATTTTATCTGTAGGGAACACACCGGAAATTTATTTGGTTTGATCAAGGATCGGGGGTTCGAGTTAACTCCCCTCCATTTTGAAGTGCCAAACAAATCTATTTCTAGTAAAGAACATAGCGATACTTTGAAGTATGCTTCTTGGTCGGGTGTCGATTGGAAATTAGATGCTGAGCAAACTGTCGCAGCTATTTCTAATTTCGAGCCAGATTGGCTTGTGGTTGACCATTATGGGCTGGACAGGGCGTGGGAGACCTATGTTAAGTCTTACACTCGCTACTTTATGGTTATAGATGATCTTGCTGATCGTTTCCATACCTGTGATCTTCTTCTCGATCAAAACCTAGGAAGGGTTGTAAGTGATTACTCTGCACTAACCCCTAAACAAAATGTAAGTTTAATTGGCCCTAAATATGCGTTATTACGCCCTGAGTTTGCTGCTCTAAGGGAATACAGTTTAAACCGTAGATCATATTCACAGCTCAAAAGTATCATGATTAGTATGGGGGGGGTAGATAACTATAATGCAAGTGGACAAGTGTTAAAGTCACTAGAATCAAGTAATCTTCCATTAGATTGCCAAGTTTCTATTGTATTGGGCCAGCATTCCCCATGGCTACAAAATGTAAGACAGGCAGCTAAGAAATCTAAACTACAAGTTAATGTGTTCTGTGATGTTAAAGACATGGCACGAAAACTGGCAGACTGTGACCTAGCAATTGGTGCTGGCGGTATTACTTCATGGGAGCGAGCGTGTTTAGGGGTGCCGTCTTTTATAGTTGTTCTTGCTGATAACCAACGACTTGGAGCTTCTGCATTGCATAATTTAGGTGCGGCAAAAATTATCGGGCAGATAAATGATATTCAGATTCAGTTACCCCTGAGAATTTCTGAAGTTATAGGAAGCTCTTTATTGGAAACTATGTCAAATAGCACTGCTGAAATTACGGATGGATTAGGCGCTTCTCGAGTGGTTGAGGTGATGAGGAGAGTGATTTCTTCATGAGTAAAAGCTTAATTCGGAGGATGACTGAGGCTGACCTAGAGCAGGTCTTGGAGTGGCGTAATCATATTGATATTCGAAAGTACATGTATACTCAGGATAAAATTAGTATGTCTGAGCATGTAAAATGGTATGAACGTTGCTCAAAAATGGACACAAAAACTCTATTAATTTTTGAGAGTCATGGGAAGTCTTTGGGTTTCATTAATTTTAGCCGAATCAAAAATAGCGACATTAGTGATTGGGGTTTTTATGTCGCACCAAATGCGGCGAAAGGCTCTGGACGTGAACTTGGACGGTTAGCAATTAATTTTGCTTTTGCTGAATTAAAGTTTCATAAAATTTGCGGTCAAGCTCTATCATATAATGAGCGTTCAATTAACTTTCATCGAAGTCTTGGGTTTCAGAAAGAAGGGGTACTGAGAGATCAGTATCAAGTTGATAAACAATTTTATTCCGTTGTGTGCTTTGGTCTTTTAGTAAAAGAGTGGCATATGACATTTAAGGAGCGGTAAGTGCAAAATTTTCCGAGTATAACAATTGCAGGGCGACGTATATCTACATGTGATACACCATATGTCATAGCTGAATTATCGGCAAACCATAATGGGAAACTTGAAACAGCCTTTGAAATTGTACGAAAAGCTAAGCTAGCAGGAGCAGATGCTATTAAGCTTCAAACGTACCGCCCTGATACAATTACACTGAAAAGTAATTCGAAAGATTTTAGGGTTGAAGGTGGGCTTTGGAATGGGCGTACCCTTTATGATTTATATGAAGAGGCTCATATGCCTTGGGAGTGGCATAAACCTCTGTTTGAGTTGGCGCGAGAGCTAGGTATTACCATATTTAGCTCTCCCTTTGACAATACAGCAGTTGACCTACTGGAAGACCTTGATGTGCCAGCTTATAAAATAGCTTCGTTTGAAGCTATTGACATACCGTTAATTAAGTATGTTGCAAGTACTGGTAAACCAATGATTATTTCCACGGGTATGGCTGATAAAGAAGAAATTCAGGAAGCAATAGAGGCTGCTCGTGAAGGAGGGTGTAGTGAGCTTGCAATTCTTCACTGTGTTAGTGGTTACCCCGCACCTGCGGGTGACTATAACTTAAGAACATTAGTTGATATGTCACAACAGTTTCGACTAGTAACAGGACTTTCTGATCACACATTAGATAATACAACTGCAATTGCTAGTGTTGCCTTAGGAGCTTCAATAATTGAGAAGCATTTTACTTTAGATCGAAATGGCGGTGGTCCTGATGATAGTTTCTCACTTGAGCCTCAAGAATTACAGGCATTATGCCGGAATAGTAAAACGGCATGGGAGGCTTTGGGGGGTGTAGACTATGGTCGTAAATCGAGTGAGCAGGGTAATGTTCGATTTCGTAGATCACTGTACTTTGTAAAATCCCTCGAAGCAGGGGATATAATTAACCGTGACTCAATACGTAGTGTAAGGCCAGGCTTTGGAATGGCGCCAAAGTTTTATAACTCAATTGTTGGGCGGAAAATAAAAGTAGCTGTTGATAAAAATACACCGGTCCTCAAGGAGGTTGTTGAAGGTTTTGATTCTTGAATGCATGCTAATTTTATTGATGAGTACTTTGGGGATTAATTAAGATTGTATAGGTATAGATGCGCACGTGAAGTTTTCCATCATCGTTCCTGTCTTTGAGCAATGGCATTTTGTTGATAAATTGTCAGCTTGTTTAGAAGCGCAAACAATCTGCAGGGACAGCTTTGAAGTGATATTTGTAGATAATGGATCAAAGGATTTTATTTGCCCTAATACGATGCCCAAAAATTTTAGGGTTATAAGTTGTAAAAAACCAGGTTCCTATTCGGCCCGAAATTATGGAATCAGGCAGTCTAAAGGCCAGTGGCTTGTGTTTACCGATGCGGATTGCCTTCCTGAACCTGATTGGTTGGAGAAAATTGATGAGCAAAGTGTGCTGAATCAAGATAATCATTGCATGATCGCTGGCGACGTAAAAATAGTAACTGAATCACAAAGTCCGAATATTTATGAAATTTATGACTTGGTTAAGGGTATTCCTCAGTCCTACTATGTTGAGCAGGGTTACGCTGCAACTGCAAATCTGTCATTTCATAAAAATTTAAATGACTTGCTTGGAGGGTTCGATGAGCGAAGCTTTTCCGGGGGTGACGTTGATTTTTGTCGTCGTGCAGCTGCTTTAAGAGCAAAGTTAATTTTTGCTAAGAGTGCCGTTGTTGGCCACAGATCTCGCCGCAACTGGACGGAAGTTATCACGAAGGCGCGTAGAATCAAAGGTAGCCAGTTTGGTGGCGGAACACTCGCCCTACAACTTTTTTGTATAGGAAGAACTTTGCTGCCTCCAGCTAAAGTAATTATCAGGTTTGCAAAGTCAAAAGAATATTCATTGTACTTTCGAGCCATTGCTTCTTTTGTTCAGCTTCAAATTTGGATGGTTGAATTATATGAAATATTGAGGCTGCTATTTCGAGCAGGCGCAGAGCGGCGATAAAAGAGACTATATGTATGGGTTTTCTTAAACAAACGAAGATATTTTTTCTCTGGTATGCCCGGGTTTTTGGTGAATTTTGGAGGGTCAAGCCCCGAGTCCTTATAAGTATAGTCTTTTTGGCGGTGATTGAGAGATTTTTTAGTCTTATAGCTTTAATTTTGCCATTAAAAATTATATTACTTGCTAGTTCTGACGGAATTCCTATTTATTTTCAGTTCTTTATGGATCCGAGTGACAAGCAATTATGGATCTTTGGGCTTTCAGCAGCTTCGCTTGGATTCCACTTAATGGGACTTGGTTTCAGTGCTTGGTCCGATAGATTAACTACTTCCGGTGGTGCTGAGGTTGTAGCGAAGGCTAATGATATTAACTTTGCTCACAAGGTAGAGAAACAATTTAAGAGTTACTATTTTGTGTTTTGCCGTGTTTTATCAAGTGCTGTATTTGCCCTTGTAGCATTCTCATTGCTGGCCTGGTTGGATTACTTTCTCCTTGCTGCACTTTTTTGTGCAGTTGCTGGAGAATATATTCTTTCAGCATGGATATTGGAAGGGGGAAGCTCGGGTCTTATTAATAATATTTCTCTTTTTGTTAGTGAGAAGCTGTCTGACTACTTGAATTTCTTCGCATTTCTCAACTTTATAATTTGTTTTGTAGTAGTTTTAATGCCTTTTGTGCTGGGTTATCCGGCTAGTGTTTTGGGGGCAATTGTTTCATTGATTTTACTAAGGCGTGCCATAAGTGATCTCTCTTGTATAGTGAAAGATAGTGTTAAATTATGGAGCTGGAAAGCGCAGATCGATCCCCTTGTTTTTAGGCATGTTCAAGTCAGTAAGGATGAGGTTCGAGAATCCATAAGTATGAATGAACTCCTGATGAAGAGTAATAGAGAAGTATGGATAAAAGATGTTCTCCCTAAAAATTACTCTCACCTAAAAGATGTGCGAGTTGAATGGATAGATCCACCTCAAAAAGGAATGGCAAAATTTAGTATTATTTTTGGTGATGTATATCTAGATAAGGATGAAAAACTACTATTACAAGTTTTAGATTCAAGGTTTCACCACTATATAACAAATGAGCAATATTTGTTTGAACATGTTTGCCGTAATGCCTTGCTTGCCCCCGAGAGTATTTCCACTTCTATTGTGGAAGAGTGTGCGGTTCAACTGCTTGCTATTGGGGTTTCTAAGCAAGTGGCTATTAGTAACTGGGAAGAAGCAGAGAAAAATATTCTTTTGGAGCACTGGGTCTGTGAGCCACCACCAGCTTTGGTGGAGGGCTATATTACCTCTCACCCTCTTCTTTACCAGCGCCTTTCTAAGAAAATTTTTATGAATGTTTCACTGGCGATAGACTCAAACGAGGAAATGAAAATTTTTCATGAGTTTATGCAATTCCACTCTCAGTTAATGGAAATTTTGGAATCTTTACCTTTATATATTTATAATCCAGATCTTCAGCGCAATAATGTATATGTTTCTGATGATGGAAATGATAGCTATTTTGTGGCGGGTTGGGGTAAGTGGAGTTTGGAGCCTGTTGGAGTAAGACTGCCTTTAGGAGCAGATGATGGTTTTCTCTTTGAAATGCTTGAGGAGTTAAAAGCAAAACGTATTGGGCTACCTCAAGAATACAATCTTATATATTTGAAAATTGCATATCAACTATTTCGGATTGAAAAATTAATTGTGGGTCAACGATATAAGGCCGTACTAGTAGAGATGTCTTTTATTATAGATAATTTAAAGCTATTAAAGAGGCAGCCCGTTGCAGAATTTGTATAGTTTTATTGTCACGATTCCTGGAGTGCAATTGATAAGGCGTGCTCTTCTATATATCTTAAGGAGAAAAACCACCAGGATAAATTTGCCCCTAAATCGTATTAGGCCAGCGCCAACAGCGGACAATTCTATTTCTAGTAATGGATCTCAATTATCGAAAGAACCAGATACTTTCGTGCTTTACCGAATAATCGGGAATGATTTAGTTCCTAGGCATGAAAAGGGTCAATCGAGAAAGAATCTTAAATTTATACTCGAAAATGAACCTAAGCTACTTGCCTGCGAGAAAAGGTTTGTTCTAAATAGAATTATTGACCATGATGAGGAACAAAGAATTATTGATATGCTTGAGGAGGCCGGGGTTCCTTACGTACGGATCCCTTTTGAATGGAATGAGTATAAACAAAAAAAATTAGATATAGAAGGCGTCCCCCTTGCTTATGCACCCTATAGTGCTCAATACAATCGGCTAAGTAAATATTCCCAGGCTCAGATAAGAATGCGCTTGCTGAGGTTTAAAAACAATTATGTTATAAATAATAACGGTGCAAGAAATCTAGCCTTGAAAGATGGTCGGAATCGAGCAAAGTGGATTCTTCCATGGGATGGAAACTGTTTCCTTACCGCTAGTGCTTGGGATGCTGTGCGGCGCTCTGTAATTTCCAATTATAAAATACCATATCATATAGTACCGATGGCGCGTGTCACCAACAACCAGGATTTACTTGATAAAAACTTTACCCCTGAACCAGTCGAAGAGCCCCAGATTTTGTTTCGAAGAGATGCTAGGGAAGAATTTAATGATTCTTTTTATTATGGAAGGCGCTCGAAAATTGAGTTGTTTTGGCGTTTAGGAGTCCCTGGAAAGTGGGATTTTTGGCCGATAGAGCCTTGGGATCTTGATTGTCCTAACTACTCACCTGATGTAGGCCAGTTCAATAGTGCTGGCTGGGTGGCGAGATTATACTCAGGGAAGCAACACTTGGAAAAGGCTGGGAGCAATGTGTCATGGATGAAACGCAGTGAAGCAAGAATGGAAGCAGTCACTAATCTTTTGCTCGGCTTGGATTTCAAATCATTATCTAGTAATTCTATAATTGGAAAGCAAATTTTTTCTGAAAAGGGTATGGATCAAAGTGGCTGCGATTCATTGAAGGTCTTCCTTCGTTCATCTGCCAATAAAGCTTTGGAGCGTGGTCCGCAATCTGTTGTTCATAAAAAGACGTTGCCACCAAGCAATAATAGGCGTGATTATTGGCACCCTGCTCCATATTATTGGCCACACCCTTTTAGAATTCCGGGTCTGCCCTATGTCCGTCGTGATGGTCAGCGTGTGCCTGGTACACATTTATATGATCCAAGAAGTGACGACTATGATCGGACGAGACTTCAACACTTATTCGATGACACATATATACTTGCTTTAGGACTCCTAAAATTTGATGAGTACAATTATGGAAGGCATGCTGCTGAATTGGTGAAAAACTGGTTTCTCGATTCTCAGATGTCAATGAATCCACATTTACAGTACGCGCAGGTAAGAAGAGGGCATAATAAAAATAAAGGAAGTAGTGCTGGAATTATTGAATTTAAGGATCTGTATTATTTCTTTGATGCTGTTCGAATATTGCACAATTACAAATGTATAAGCGATTATGATTTAAAAAATTTAAAAATATGGATGGGTAAATATTTGAATTGGCTGTGTGTCAGCGATCAAGGTAAAGGGGAGCGATCTGCTAGTAATAATCATGGGACTTATTATGATCTGCAGGTTGCTTCAATTTGTTTGTTTCTTGATGATTATAAACTTTTGCATGATACATTCCGTAATTCTCGATTTCGTATTCTAGAACAGTTTGAGGCTGATGGAAGCCAGCCTAAAGAGTTAAAGCGCTCTGCAAGTGCCCACTATTGTTGTTTTAATTTGCAAGGCTGGATTCATTTGGCACAAATAGCCGAATCGGTAGGCGAAGACCTTTGGGGTTTTACAGGACGTGATGGCAGAGGGCTGAGAAAAGGGATGGAGTGGTTCTTGTATTATTCAAACAAGCATTGGCCTTATGAGCAGATTAATGCATTTGACAAAGAACGTTTTCTACCTATTTATTTCTCGTATTTAGAGAGGTTCGGGGCGTTGCCTGTAGATTTTAATTTGGAGTTGCCGTGTATTAAGGATGTAAAGCCGATATTTTTTCCACATGATGGCATTAGACCGTTTTGGAATCTGGATATTCTTAATGGGTCATTAGTTGAATGTTTTTCAAAGAGCTTTAAGGTTGCTAAGATCTAATGAAGAAATCAAAATATTCGCTTGCACTTGTTCCTGATCGATTTGCGCATTATAGATATCCAGTATTTAGACACCTTAGTGATCAAGTGAAAAATGGGTTTCGAGTAGTAATTTATGCTGACGTTAATGAAGATTACTCAAAAGTCAAAATTACACCAAAAAGATATTGTAATATGAATCTAGGTGATGGTGGCGTGCTTTGGAAAAGAATCCACAGTTTATATTTAAAGAATCTTTGTGTTTGGCAAACCGGTTTGCTAAGGCTTGCTATATCTAAAAGGCATCAGGTCATAGTGTATTGGGGGAGGCGCATAGAATATCCACGTGGATCAGTGCAATTATTGCTAGGGTAGCGGGAAAAAAAATTGTCTTTTGGACACATGGTATATATGGGAATGAAGGTTATTTTAAGCGCAAATTCAGGGTAAATTTTTACCGGTTAGCGAATGTGCTATTTCTTTATGGAAAGCATGGAGTTAAACAGCTAACTGCCGCAGGTATCCCTAAGAATAAACTTTTTGTGATTAATAACTCCTTGGATGTTCAAGGGCAGCTTCAAACTATTAGGAAATTTCAAGTTGAAGATTTGAAACTGTTGCGTAAAAGTTTGTGTAAAGATGGCGATAAATTGGTGGTATTTGTGGGGCGCTTAGAAAAAGCAAAGCGACTTGATTTGCTCCTTAATGCAGTTTTTATTTTAAAAAATAAAAGTTTGAAAATTAAGGTGGTTCTAATTGGAAATGGCAATGCTTTTAGAGAATTATATGACCTTGCGAATAAATTAGGCATTCTTAATGCAGTGATCTTTTATGGAAGTTGCTATGATGATAGTGTGGTGTTGCCAATCTTGACTGTAAGTGATATCTGTGTTTCACCGGGTGAGGTTGGTTTGACGGCCATGCACTCATTAATATGCGGTACACCTGTTATTACTCATGATGATTTTTCGAACCAAATGCCGGAATTTGAAGCTATAAAAGCAGGGAGAAGCGGTGTATTTTTTCGCAAGGGTTGTGCTGAGGATCTGGCTGCAAAAATTTCTTTCTGTTTAGACTCTGTTGATAAAGGCGAAATCAATGAAGAGAGCTGTAGGGAAGTTATAAAAGATGAATACACGCCAGAGTTTCAGCGTTCTGTTTTTATTGAGGCTGTAATGCCTTTGTTTAGTTGAAAAAAGAAATATTCATTATTTGCTTAATAGTTGTAGGAATAAAATGCGAAAAGCGCTGATAACAGGAGTAACGGGGCAGGATGGATCATACCTTGCAGAGTTTTTACTCTCACGTGGGTATGAAGTTCATGGCATCAAGCGTCGAGCGTCCTCCCTAAATACGGATAGAATCAATCATTTGTACCAGGATCCTCATATAGTGGGTCGGAGTTTTTTTTTACACTATGGGGATCTTACCGATAGTTCAAATTTAACACGTATCTTGCAGGAAGTTCAGCCTGATGAGGTATATAACCTTGCGGCTCAATCTCACGTAGCCGTGAGCTTTGAGTCCCCTGAGTATACAGCTGATGTTGACGCGCTCGGGTGTTTGAGGCTTCTTGAGGCAATTCGACTTTTGGGCTTAAATAAGAAAACTAAGTTTTATCAGGCTTCCTCATCGGAATTGTACGGGCTTGTTCAGGAGACTCCACAGTCTGAATCGACCCCATTTTACCCGCGATCACCTTATGCAGTTGCAAAACTATATGCTTATTGGATTACTGTAAACTTTAGAGAAGCTTATGGGATCTATGCATGTAACGGAATTCTTTTTAATCATGAATCACCACGCAGGGGAGAGACTTTTGTAACAAGAAAGATAACTCGTGGCCTAGCCAATATTGCACAGGGACTAGAGTCCTGCCTTTATTTGGGGAATTTAAATGCCCTTCGTGATTGGGGGCATGCACGTGATTATATCGAAATGCAGTGGTTAATGCTCCAGCAGGAAAAGCCGCAAGACTTTGTAATAGCTACGGGGCTTCAAGCCTCAGTAAGAGATTTTGTGAAAATAGCTGCTAAAGAACTGGGTATTGAAGTAGATTTCACAGGAGAGGGTTTAGAGGAAAAGGGTATAATCACCTCGATCTGTGGAAGTAACGCTCCTGGGGTAAAATCTGGAGACACAATTATACGTGTTGACCCTAGATATTTTCGACCAGCAGAAGTTGATGCTCTGCTAGGTGATCCAAGTCGGGCGAGAAAGATTCTTGGGTGGGAGCCTAGAATAAGTTTAAGTGAACTTATAAGTGAGATGGTTTCAAATGATCTTGATCAAGCCAAGCGGGATGTGCTCTTGAGTAACAATGGGTTTAGCATAAATGCTCAAAGGGAACAGTGAATGAAAAAGCGTATTTTTATAGCTGGGCATCGTGGTATGGTTGGCTCGGCTTTAGTAAGAGCATTTAATAATATCGAGGGTTTCCAAGTTGTTACCAGAGCGCGTGCTGATCTTGATCTTACCAGTCAGGCTGCGGTTAATGATTTTTTTATCAATGAGAAAATAGATGCAGTATACCTAGCCGCAGCGAGAGTTGGCGGAATTTACGCGAATGCTAATTTCCCAGCAAATTTTATCTATGAAAATTTATCAATTGCGAATAATGTTATTCATGAAGCATTTTCTTCGGGAGTTAAAAAGCTTTTATTTTTTGGTTCTTCGTGTATATATCCGAGGGTTACCTCACAGCCAATACCTGAGAGTGCTCTGTTACAGGGTTCATTAGAGCCAACAAATGAGCCTTATGCGATCGCAAAAATTGCCGGTATTAAATTATGTGAGTCATATAATAGACAGTATGGTACTGATTATCGTAGCGTAATGCCTACGAATCTTTATGGACCAAATGATAATTTTCACCCGAGAAATTCTCATGTGATTCCGGCGCTGATTCGTCGTTTTCATGAGGCTAAGATAAACGGAGATACGAAAGTTGAGGTTTGGGGTTCGGGCTCAGCAATGCGAGATTTTCTTCATGTTGATGACTTAGCCCAGGCGTGTGTACATGTTATGCAATTGCCCGAAGATATTTATTCGAATGAAGTAGAGGCGATGGCTTCACATATTAATATAGGATCTGGTTCTGACTGCAGTATTAGGGAGATAGCAGAGAAAATAGCGCAAGTAGTTGGTTTTCCAGGAGAGCTTTTTTTTAATAGTTCCATGCCAGATGGCACTCCTAGAAAATTATTAGATGCTTCCTTTTTGAATTCGCTGGGTTGGCAGCCAAATATTCAACTTGAGGTAGGCTTAAAAGAAACTTATAAGTGGTTTCTCGCTAACAAGCATAAATAATTTATCTTGCAAATAGATAGTATGTGTTCTATATGAAGAAAGTAAGTATTATTACTGTTTGTTATGATAGTGTGGATACAATACAAGACACTTTAGAGTCTGTTTTAAAGCAAGATTATCCTAATATTGAATATATTATTGTAGACGGCGGATCTACAGATGGGACAATGGATATAGTGAAGTGTTATTCAGGCAGAATATCAACAATTGTATCTGAGCCTGATCGCGGTATTTATGATGCTATGAATAAAGGTATTGAGTTGGCAAGTGGTGATTTTGTTGGGATTCTGAACTCCGATGATGTTTATACTGATAACCGTGTAATATCAGATATTATGAAGCAGCTCACCATGACTAATTCAGATTGTATTTATGGTGACTTGGAAATCGTCGCTAAAGATGATTTGAATCATCGATTAAGATTTTGTAGTTCTAGAAAATTTTCCATCTCAAAATTTAGATGGGGTTGGATGATTCCCCATCCAACATTTTTTGTCAAGCTTAGTTGCTATAAGCGGCTAGGGTTGTATAAGCTTGGCTATCGGATATCTGCAGATTTTGAATTGTTGGTAAGGTTTTTATACTTAAACAGAATTAGTTCTACACGACTTCCTAGATGCATAGTTAGGATGCGGCAGGGGGGGTTAGCACTAGTGGGTTTTTTTCCAGGCTTGACCAGAATTTTGAGATAGTACAAGCCTGTAGAGAAAATGGTATTTACACTAATATAGGATTTGTACTCATGAAAACTCCATTTAAGTTATTTGAGTATGTAAAACGAGGAAGTGGGTAAAAGTATAGTAGTTCAGGCTTGATCTGACAGCTACCAGCTTTTCAGAAGATGTTCTGTCAGGTCAAATCCAGTTTACGAGTTTTTCCTTCTGGTGGATCATGCGGTTAATTCTGTAACGATTGCTTTGCCCGTTCGACCGATGCCAAAATTTGGTTGGCAGGCTTTGTTCATTTGAACGGCTTTGCGCTCTCCGTGTTATGGGCTTTGATAAATTTCTCAAGCTCCAACTTTAACTCTGAAATACTGGTGAATACTCCGCGATAAAATGCTCGACGCTCTAATTGAGAAACCCAGTCCTCTACAGTGTTCAGCCACGAAGAGCTGATTGGAGTGCAGTGTAAATGGATGCGAGGATGAGTATTGACCCACTCCAGAACTTCTTTTGTTTTGTGCGCGCTGAGGTTGTCCAAAACGATGTGGAGATCCTTATCCGAATTTGTACGTCGATCAATCAACTTCAAGAAGGATAAAAATTCCTTGCTGTTCATCCGCTCTGCCACTTCCCCAATCACTTTGCCCTTCAAAGTATTAAAATCTGCGTACAAACTGGCCGTTCCATGTCTTTTATAATCGTATGTCCGACTACCAATCCGGCTGGCTTGGATTGAGAGGAAGGCCTGGTTGTGTTCGGTCCAAAGCTTGAATCTGTGTTTTTTCATCAACACTTAGAACAATGGCGTTTTCTGGTGGATTCATATACAAACCCACGATGTCTACGACCTTATCAGATAGCTCTGGATCATTGCTGATCTTGAACGTTTTTAATCGGTATGGGCGTAAATCTGCGGCTGCCCAGATCTGCCGAACTTGCCAAGGTGTTATTTCCGTGTACTTGGCCATCAACTCAACGCTCCAGTGTGTAGCTTCTTCAGGGATGCGTTTTGTTGTCCGATCTACAACCTCTTTGTAGAGTGCAGTTGCTCGGTCGCTACGAGGGCGTTCAAGCAACCCATTAGGACCTTCCTCCTCAAACCGATTTCTCCAACGGTGAACTGACTTGGGCGAAGTTCGTTGCGCTTCGGCGACTTCAGTGGGAGTTATGCCTTCGCTGAACTTCAGAATAATCTTCGCCAGCATAATCTGCCCATGCGGCAGAGTCGTCGAGCGCAGGGCGCCCGCGGTTTCGCTAGAAATTTGAAAAGGTTTTGGTGTGCGCATAAATAGATGATACTCCCACCTGTCCATAAGTTATATTGTTTTCCGCATGCGCCACTAGATGCCTCTTCCATCTTCAAGAGTTGCTATCGGTGTGAGGGCGCAACACTTCTTGCCCTGGTGGGTGTGGTCATTATTATAATATAACGAGCCATCCATCTAGATCCTTTTATAGCCTGGGGGTTGAGTATCAATTTCACCACAGGCTTCATGGCTTCATCATCATACCGCTTTCGCTCTAAAGCCTGAACTTGTGACTCGGTGAGGATTAGTCCCTCCTCAGCTACCATGGCCTCAAGCTTTTGAAGTTGGCTTAGTCATGTCTTAACCAGATGCTTCGAACGCCACTTGGGACACAAATACACGGCGCTTACGCTATTCATTGGAGACTCTATCCTGTCTATGGGCAGGATGTTTGAGAGCATAAGTCAACACCGCCTACTCAGTAATATTGTCAACATGCCTCTTGTAGTTTGGCATTCCAAGATAGGCGCCCACGCTGCCACTTGTAAAAGCTTCCTTTTATCGATAGAGGGTGTCTCTCGCTTGCAAGCTTTGGTGATATTACTGAGTTCTTTTGCCCGACTGAGAGATCTGGTCTTGTGTTTGAAAATACGATCATTAGTATGGGTTATGGGGTTTACACTTGGTTTTGCTTCTAGGTTTAGACATCTTCATCAAAACCAATAAACCCCTCTTTTTCATGAGAATGTGTCAGATTTGGTTTGAACTAATCCATATTAACCATGATAGAACTTTGATAATAATTTTTATTTATGAGGTTAGCATTGTAATGCAATTGGGGCTGTTTTCTGTAAATGTTGTGAGCTTGATGTTTGTAGTTTACTTAATTTTTTACATGCTTCTTGCATTACGAGGGAAATACAATCTGTTGTTGGCGCGCTAAAATCTATCCATTGAGGAGCTATAATAGTTGAGTTAGTACTTAATTGATCTGCTTCTTTATTTCCTCCGGCGGTTCTTAGGAAATAATTTTCAGGTGAGAACCCTAGCATCCAAACTGGGGTTCCTGCCGCCGCAGCTAGTTCCATGGGTAGTGAGCTAATTCCGATCATTAAGTCTAAACCTTCGAGAATTGGTGACATGCCATCAAAGTCATTGAAAAAATCGATGCCTTCTACGATTTTGATATTATTTTTATGGCAGAATTCTAGTTCATCTTCCTCAATACAATGTTGCATAGACCAAATTTCTATATTCTCTAGCTTAGTAATGGGTAAGAAATCTTCTACCTTTAAATACATGAACTTTCGCCACATTGTAACGAAATGGCTACGCCAGAGTATTCCAATTTTTAATTTTGCTGTTGATTGGCGTTTAATGTTTTGACTAAGGTAGCCACCTTGTTTATTAAAAGGGATGTTGCCAATAAATCGATTGAAAAATAGGTTTTGGCCAAATGTTATTCCATCTGCTTGATCCATTAAATCTTTGCATTCATTAGTTAATATTTGGGACAGTTTTTGATTGAGCCCAGATATTCTCGGATCACTTGAGCTAGAATTCTTGGTAAGTCCTTTTCTATATCGTTCGACTGGGATAAAGGTAATATTAGGGAATGAGTACTGAAATATATTGGTAAGGCGAGGATCGCAGCTGATGGTGATTCTTTCAAATGTCTTGCTTAAGTAAGAATAGAACTGGGCAGTTCTTACCTCATCACCAACACCCTCATCTCCAATAATAAATAGATTTTTAATTGACCCATCGGTTGGTATCTGTTCATAGTTGTAAAAGCGATCACCATAAATTCGCTTTAGTAATTGCCAATGAGCAGCGTGCCTTTTTGAATATAATCCGCTTTTGTACTGGCCGCTCATGAGCAGGCTTATAGTTTTATCTGAGCCAATACTAGCATTGACTCCAGTCCTACCTGCGCCAGTGATCCCATAGCCATGTTTATTCCTAACTTCAAGAATGCTGTCCATTTTTCCGCCAGCTCTTGGCAAGGTTAATCGTAACCCTTGTGCGGCTATTGAGTCAGATGGATCCTCTTCGATCACACGTTTAAAGTGGTCCCTTGCGGATAAAAAGTTGTTGGCGACAAAGCAATTGAGCCCCTCTGCGGAAAACTGGGATAGTACAGTATTGGGAAGTTGCAAGTGGCTTGAAATTAACCCTTGAATTTCATCTAGTAAGTCGAGACGCAGTAATCGAGTTAGAATTTGGTCTTTCTTGTATATGTTTGCATCGTGATACAATTCACGAATCTTGTTCAGGGAGTTTTCATAAAGTATTTGAAAGTGTTGATTAATCTCTTTTTGATCATGTGCTAATTGTAATATATCTAAACGGTCCAAAAAACGTTCTGGTAAATCGCTTAGATTAACTCCAGGCCATTCTGGGTCAAAATTTAGTAAAGCCACTAAAACTGTGGGGTTTTGAAGGCCATGATATCGATAAAGGCGCTCCAATATTGATCGGGCTTCATTGGGGTAGCCCATTGCTTTTAGGTGAGAAATGTAACGTAAATGTATGCCGGGATTAGCTAACTCTAAGGTATCTATTTCAGCGTATTCTAATATATCTATATTTGAATCGACATTCAGTCGAATTCGAAACTCCTGAAATCTCGCATGCTTTCTTACTGTCTCGGATGTAGACGAGCAGATTACTTTGTTTAATCGCGCGAATTTTACCTCTGCTTTTGAGCCGGAAAAGAAAATCAGGTCAATGATTGCCTTTTGATCTGATTCTGATAAAGCTGATATGTCACTGTGCTGGATGTATTTATCTAGCATGAGGTCAGCATATGTGCCATCGGTGCTTGAAAGCAGGCATTTTATAATTTGAAAAAGGTCAAGTGGCGCCAGGTTCTGGTGCTCAATTGTTTTGGCAACTATAGATGCACTAGTGAAGTTTTTGAGTCGAAATAAATGTCGGAATAAATCTAATTTTGACTTCTCAGAAATCGGTTGGTCTATTAATGAAAGAAGCTGCTCTTTATTTTTGCTTTCTAGATTTTTTAATACTGAAGGGCTTTTTTGAAGCCTGGCTCTCTTGGGTTCATCTGGAGTTGTTTTATTGTGCGTGAATCTTGATTTAATGCGCGCGAGTCTATGAATTATGGGATGGTTTGCTCCAAAATTTATGATGAGAAATCGTTTTGTTAGTGTATAAATCATAATGTAAGACTCGAATTGACCTATTTGTGTGTTGAATATGTAGCGTCAATATAAATAAGTGAGGTATGAATGCCAATCTATGGGTGGTGAGAATCGCGGGATTATATAAGAAGTTTATGCCCTATGCATCTAGAAAATAGTTGCTTATCCCACCAATATTTCATCAGGGGTCAATTAGGGAGCCTATGATAGTTCTGAAGGTCACTGCGTAACTTGGGAGCTGCAGGTGTTAGGTGTAAGTCGCCGTAAATGATCCTAGTCTTTTGCTGGAGTTACAATGCCCCAGACGTGTTCTTTGGACCCAGGCGGCGAGGTTTTGAGGGTGATCAATGCTATGTGTTACGGCATTTTGAAAAATCTATTCACTCCTGCCAATCTTTGATTTAATTATGATCTGCCCGGAAAGCAAGGGGTGTCATGGATTTATATGGCGGTTCTTTAAGAGAAGAGCCGTGGTAATGCTTCTTCCTCACTTCGGAACTCAGGTAACTGCCTGCCTAGTAATCTTTCTATCAGCATCTTAATCTTTTGCTCATTCAATGGTCGGGAGGGCTTTTGATAGATAGCTGCATTCAGAAGCTTTTGTAGCTCCTTAAGCTCTTCAAAATCCAGTTGGTGTGCGATTTCTGTAAGGTTATTACTTTCGACTCGAGGCCATCGCGCATGAAGCCAGTTTAAGAGGGCATGTTGGATATGGGATGGATCACCATTGTCAACGGCCCTTTTTAAGCCTGATTCTTGCTGTGATTTAGTGCTTTCTTGATTTTTCTGGTTGTGCGTCTTCAGGTTGCCGATATTGCGGCGGAGTCGGTAAAAATACACTACCCACAGCAGGTGGGAGGCGAGGGCGGCTATGGCCAGGTTGCGCCAGAAGTGATCTCGTTCTGCCTGGGTTACAGTGCCTGGTATTGGAGTTGGTAGGTTGTTGACTTCCTGGTCTTGCGGTATGGGGGCTGCGGTGCCACTGACAGTAAAGCGAAAGGCGGGCAGCTGTGTAGCTCGTTGTTTTTTACTTTTGGTGTCCCACCAGGTAATCGTAATTGCTGGAAGCTGGTAGTCGCCAGGCTTGGTAGCGACGATCGCTGTGGTTTCTATGCGGCTGCCAGTAACACCGTTCGGGCCGATTTGATCCTCCTGTTGGGGTTGATCCGGGTAGGTTTTGAGGCCTTCCACATTGAGCCTGGGTAGTGGTGGTAGCTGCGCTGCGCGTAGACCCTCGGCACGAATAGTTAGGATGCGGGTAATGGGTTCGCCAACAGTAAAGGTATCAGGGTCCTGACTCCAGCTTTGTACTACCCCCAGGCTTGCTGCTGGCAGCCAGTGGGCGCCGCTATAGTTATCAGGTTTTGGAAGTACCTCAATCGTTTTTGCCTGGGAGCGCAAGCGCAAGCGCTGACTGTTTCGGTTAAATAGAGAGAAGGGGTCTCTGCGTCCGGCGATGGCAACATAGGTCAGGGCGGGTATGGAGAGCTGTCCGGAACTGTCGGGGAACACTGCGTAAGTAAGCTCATAAACTGCATGGCTAACACCATCGAGCTTGCGTTCGTATCGCTGTTCATCGACCTTTTCAACATGTGCGCCGGCGACCTGGAGTGGTTCAGTGGCAATATCGTGCAGGCCGATAGTGGTAAACAGGCGCACTTTGACCAGTAACTGCTCTTGGACATAGGCCTTGTCTTTGTCTAACTCGACCTCCAGAAATGCCTTGCGGTTAGCGCCGTCAGGAGCACTCCCTGCTTCGCTAACAGTAATAGGAATAGCATCAGAAACTTGGCCTTTATAGTGGAGCGAGGGGATGAACAGGTCTCCTTCACGCTTGGGGGCGAGTGTGAGCATCCATTCCACGAAGCTTTCTGCTCGGCCATTGATAACACGGTATTGGTTAGATTGCTGCCTTGAGAGGATGTCAAAGTCCTGCTCTAGTTGCTCGAAGTCAGGTTGCCCACCATTTTCATCGCCAGAGTAACGTACGCGCAGGTTTAAAGTTTCATCAATGCCGATCTTATTTCTATCGACACTGGCACTGAGCTCATTGCCTAAGGTGATATTACTGATGCCGAGCAACAAAAACATAAGGAGTAGGTGGAAAAAGCCGGCCTGGCTAATACCTTTATTCAGTGATTGTTTTTTGTTGACGTGTACCATTAACTTTCCTGGATTTAGTGCACTCATAAGATATTGTGGGGTGGAATCTTTTCCTACCATCTTTGGGTAGCACCATTTTCAGGGGGCTCCCATTCTCCACTGCGATAGGCCCGGCGCCGTTGCAGGCTTTCATATTTGAACTTTTCACGCATCAAGCCGGCGGGGTCGTCTGGGATTTGCCTCAGCCACTGATCGAGTGCCTGTTGGGTTTCCGGGTCCAGTGGGCTCTCATCAGCGCCTGCAGCTTGCTTCTGATCCTGTTGTTCCTTTTGCTCTTTTTCACCTTGCTGAGATTGTTGTTGGGATTGTTCCTGTTGTTCTTCTTGCTGCTCGTTCTGAGTGGGCTGCTGCTGTGCAGACTGTTCCCCATTCAGCTCGGATTCCTGCTGTGAAGATTGAGATTCACTGGATGAGGGCGGTTGCTGGTTTTTCTGTTGCTGATCCTGTTGGTCTTGCTGCTGTTGATTTCCGGACTGTTGGTCCTGATTCTGGTCCTGCCCTTGCTGTTGCTCCTGCTGCTCCCCGGACTGTTGCTGGGATTGTTGTTGCTGTTGTTGGCGTTCTTGTAACTCTTGCAATTTTTTTGCGATATCCCTGTTATGTGCAGCATCGGCAAACTGAGGGGTTTGTTTCAAGGCCTTATTGTAGGCTTCGATGGCCTGTTCGTAGTTGCCTTGCTGAACCAGGCTGTTGCCGAGGTTATACTGTCCCTGGGGATCATTGCTCAGGGAAAAATCCTCTTGCGCAGCGGCGTAGTCCCCAGCGCGATAATTGGCTGTCCCACGCCATTCCGGGTTGTGGAAAGTTTCCGCCGCCTCTCCGGCCTCGCCCTCATTTAATAATTTCTGGCCTTGCTGATCTTTGCGTTGCCATAAATCTTTCCATTCGATGGCGCGGCTTTCGTGGGGAAAACCTGCTAGAAGAGCAATGGGTAGGATGCAAGCTAAAGCTCCACGACGGAAAAATAGAGCGGCGAATGGCAGGATTAGCAGGATAAGTAACGGTCCCTCATCTCGCCATTGGTCAAATTCCCTTTCGGTTAATTCGGCGCGCTGTGGGCCCTCAGTTTGTGGAAGAAGGTGTTCGATATCTGAGTCACTTACAGAAATCTTTGCATAGCGGCCACCGCTATCTCTTGCGAGTTGGCGAAGTTCTCGAGGATCGAAATTAGAAATTACTATGGCCCCCTTGCTGTCGGTGACAAAGCCGCCGCTGTTGCCTCGCGGGATCGGGCTGCCTTCGCCGCTGCCTACGGCAAGAATATTCAGTTCGACATTCGCATCTGACAGGGATTTTGCCACCGTATCTGCCGCCATGGGGTCTATACCGTCGGTTACGGCCAGTAATTGCCCACGCCCAGCGGCCCCATCTTTCAATAAGCGAATTCCTGTTGTAACAGCCATCTCTATGTTGCTGCCGGGCACTGGCATAATTGCGGGCGACAGGGCGGGCACTAAGTTGGCAATAGTGGCGGTATCCTCCGTGAGTGGTGTCACCACGTGGGCCTCTCCGGCATAGGCGACCAGGGCAGTCAGGCCGTCCTGACGCTCACGCAAAATATCAAGGATTTTTAGGCGTGCTCGTGTCAGGCGATTTGGAGAGAGGTCCGTGGCCATCATGGAAGGCGACAGATCCAACAGTATGACCAGGGCATCCTGGTTGCTGTATACCGGTGTGGGCAGTTTTCTCCAGGTTGGCCCGGACAGGGCAATAATCATAATAGCCAGTAGGGCAAAAATCAGGCTGAACAGCCATGGACGTCTGGCACCGCCGCGCATCAGAAGATGTGGCAATAAATCTGCATCGATGATTTTCTGCAGCTGAGAGCCATTGAGAATGGACTTGCCCAATCCCCAGCAAACCAATGCTGCAGGAATTAAAAGCCACAGCCAGTGGGGGCGGAGAAAATGAAAAGACTGAAACAGTTCTGCAGTGCTCACCGGGCCTGGCCTCCGTTGGTCATTCTTTGGTTGCTTCCGTTTTGCTGCTGTCTCATGTTAGTGGCAAGTGGGAACAGGGCCCAGGTACCAGCGAGCAGCAAGGCAACGCTAAGAGGCCAGATAAATAGGGATTTTAGCGGGCGATAACTTTCGGCCTCCTGTTCTACTGGTTCCAGTTCGTCTAGCTCGGCATAAATGTCTGCAAGCTCCTTGGGGTTGTGCGCCCTGAAATAGCGCCCCCCGGTTTCATCGGCAATAGCCTGTAGGGTTTTACTGTCCAGATCGCGAGAGGGATTGATACGGCGGCTACCATAACGGCTCCCCAGCAATCCTGGTTGAACCATCTCTTCGGCGCCAACGCCAATGGTATAGACAGTTATTCCAGCCTGTTGCGCCAGCTCGGCCGCTTTCAATGGGGAGACCTCCCCCGCGGTATTGGCTCCATCAGTCAGCAGGATCAGGACCCGTTGGTCGGCGGGGCGCTGGGTAAGCCGTTTCACGGATAAACCTATGGCGTCGCCAATGGCTGTGCCCTGTCCGGCGAAGCCTATCTGCGCCTCGCGCAGCAAAGTACCCACTGTTTCGCGATCATAAGTAAGCGGCGCCTGGAGATAAGCGCGGGTGCCAAAAAGTACCAGGCCCAGGCGGTCTCCCTGGCGGCGCTCTACAAAACTCCCAACGACCTGTTTGACAGCGTTGATACGCATAGCGGGCCGACCGCCAATCATCATATCAGGGGTTTCCATACTGCCTGAGATATCCACTGCTACCAGGAGGTCGCGGGCGCTGCTGGTCTGAGTAATTGGCTCGCCATACCAGCGTGGACGTGCGGCAGCAATAATCAACAGCAGCCATATAAGTGTGAGTAATAGCAGGCTGAAGTAATTGCGCTGTTCCCCACCACTTCGCCGGGATACATCAGCGTAAAAGGGGACCTTCAGAGCACTGCTGAGTGGCTTGTCTTTGGGTAGTAGCCAGCGGGCCAGAAATGGCAGGGGGGCGAGAAAGAAAACCCAAGGCCAGGCGAATTCAAACACTGGCAACCTCCTTACCAATCTGTACAGGAGGGGTGTTTTTGTGTGAGTCGTGCATTTTTACCCAGCTAATGGCGTATTCGCACAGAGCTTGATTGTTAGCGGGGTCAGATGTTCCTCGGTAGAGCTGTTCCAGCAAAGCCTGGCGAGCACCGGGGGGCATTCTTGGGGAGTGCAGCTCTCCAGGAAATTCAGCCACTGGGTACCGGTTAAGTTTCCACAGCGGGCTCGACCAAAGGTGGTTACGGCAGCACGCTTGAGGATTTCATTGATCTCTGCAGTTGCTGCAGGTTTATCTATATCCACCGCTTCCAGTAAGGTAACTGCTTCCAGGCGATAACGGTTACGCGCAGCCTTTTTGCGTCGGTATCTGGTTAACAGGATGATGCCCAAAAAGCAAAGTAGAAGAAGCAAGATGAGTATCCACCACCCAGGTGCCGGCGGCCACCAGCTTACCGGGGCAGGCTCCTGTATATCGTGAAGTTGAGCCAGTAATTCCTGGGCCTCTGGTGATGGAGGTTGCATCTGTTGCTGTTTTCTCAGCATGCGTTCTTTTCCGAAAGTGCTAGTACTACTACGGTGAAATAAAAACCGGGCATCAAAAACACATTTACTTCCTTATCAGTCACGGTTACTGCCTTTTGTTTTTGTGCCAACCATTTTGCTGGCGTGAACCGTAAAATGACATTAGCTCTGACACCAGGGGTTTGGTGTTGTCAAAGTCCAGTAGTGGCAGCTTGTGCCGACGACAAAGCTGCTCTACATCCATTCGAGCCTGAGCCTGTTTATCTGCAAAGTGTTCACGTAGCGATCGGTTACCCGCATTGAGGAAGGTCCGTTGACGGCCATCGGATATCGTGAGTGATTGTGTTGGCAGCTGCAGTTCGAGGGGGTCGGTAACCCGAATCACTTGTAGGTCGGCGTGCCGGGATAGAAGATACAGTGATTGAGAGCAGTGCTCGTCAAGGTCGTGGCAATCACTAATCAGGAACAGGGCACTGCCAGGACGGGCGATGCGTCGCGCCTCCTCCAGGAGTGTTTTCATGGTTTGGCTGCCATTTTCCGCAACGGGGCTGCGTAGTTCTGCAGCTCTGGCGACGATATTGTGAATCATTGACAGTACCGCGTGATGGCTGCGTCGAGGCCGTACAGTGTCAATTTCCTGATCGCAGAAAAGCAGGGCGCCAATGCGATCGCTATGTTGGAGCCCAGCCCAGCCCAGCGCTGCGGCGATGCCGCTTGCAGCGACGGACTTAAAGGCTCGATGGCTGCCGAAAAACATAGGTGAGCGCAAGTCCAAAAGGATTACCACGGGCCTCTCCCGCTCTTCCTGGTATAACTTGGTATGAGTTTTTCCTGTTCGGGCTGTCACGCGCCAATCGATAGAGCGCACATCATCGCCGGCCTGGTAGTCCCGCACTTCTTCAAAATTCATCCCACGCCCACGATAGCGGGTAAGCAGGTTGCCGGCCTGATCGCTACGAACCAAGCGAGGCTTGAACAGTTGTAACTGGCGCGCGGCATAGCGCATTTGCACGAGAGGGCTTACTTCCGGGTAAGCCCCGCGTAAATCCAGTTCAGTTGGGGAAGCTGCGACATGCATTAGATTGCCGGCACCTGTTGCAGCAGGCGTTGAATTACCTGGTCGGTAGTTATACCAGCAGCTTCTGCTTCAAAACTGAGCAATAAGCGGTGGCGCAGAATATCTGGCGCTACATCCATTACATCATCGGGCGTGACATAGTCGCGCCCTGCGAGCCAAGCCCGGGCGCGGGCACAGCGATCGAGAGCAATTGTTGCCCGCGGACTTGCACCAAAATCTAGCCATGACGCCAGCTCGCTGTCATACTTCGCCGGCTCGCGTGTAGCAATGACAAGTTGGACAATATAGGTCTCCACGGCTTCAACCATCTGCATCTCAAGAATCTGGTTGCGAGCCTGGAAAATTGTCTCTTGATTGATGGTCTCTGAGGGGCGGTTTTCGCCAAGAGTAGCCTCGGATCTGGCCAGGCGCAGGATTTTTGCTTCCGCCTCTGCGTTGGGGTAGGCAAGATTCACCTGCATTAAAAACCTGTCCAGTTGAGCCTCTGGCAGAGGATAAGTCCCCTCCTGCTCAATAGGGTTTTGGGTGGCCATCACCAAAAATAATTGCGGCAGCGGATAGGTTTTGCGACCTACACTAATTTGTCGCTCGGCCATGGCCTCCAGCAGTGCCGACTGCACTTTGGCCGGCGCGCGATTTATCTCATCGGCCAGGATCAGGTTGTGAAAGACCGGTCCAGGCTGAAAATGGAACTCACCGGTTTCTGGCCGGTAAATGTCGGTACCGGTAATATCTGCCGGTAGCAGGTCTGGCGTAAACTGAACGCGATGGAAGTCTCCCTCAATAGCTTCGCCCAGTGTTTTAATCGCCTTGGTTTTGGCCAGGCCAGGGGCACCTTCCACCAACAGGTGGCCGTCTGCAAGCAGGGCAATCAATATACGATTGACCAGTGTCTCCTGACCGATAATCTGCTCTTCCAGCCAGTCGCCCAGCGCGATAATGCGATCTCTGAAATTCCGGTTTGCTTCCATAGCGTCTCTTCTTTTGCGATTGCGCCTGCCCTGTCGATTTGGGTGGCTATCTACCATCGTTTATATATAGTCGCCGCCAAGAAGGTGGGGCACGTTGATTTTAGCGGCATTAAATGAAGAGGCAACCACCGCAGACAAGCCAACTGATTAGGCGACATAATTTTGAGGAGGCTCTGGCGCCTTCCTCAAGGCTAACTGAAAGTTTAATTTTTAGGACTCTCTCCTGCAGCATTCAGGGGATGAGATGACGATCTTTTCGGATCTACTGTCATTGGATCCGGTGTGACAAAAATGAGATTGGGAGGTTCCCCGTGAATATGGCGACGGTGATTACCGATAGCCGTGAAGAGTTGGTGGCACAAATTTGTGAACTGATTCGCGATAAGCTGGCATGTGAGGCTGAGCCAGTGGTGGCTTTTGCGCAACAGTTCCTGCACCAGTACCCGCTGGAGGATTTGGAAGGCCGGCGCCTGGTGGATGTATACGGCTGCATCTATTCCTGGTGGAACTTTATTCAGCAACGCTCGGATGATTTGCCCAAGGTGCGAATTTTCAACCCGCGCCTGGAGGATGATGGCTGGGAGTGTTCGCATACGGTTATCGGCATTCTATTGCGCGATATGCCTTTCCTGGTTGACTCCGTACGTATGGAGATCAACCAGAGAAATACCGTTATCCATTCCATAAAGAGCACTGTCCTGCGGCTTGAGCGCAATGCCAGCGGCAAACTAAAGCATTTGCTGCCACCTCGAGGTGAGTCCCTGGATCTCTCCTATGAGCATGTCTCAGGAAAGGATCACAAGCCTGTCAAAGGCTCGAAGTTGTTTAATGAAGCCCTGATTTATATTGAAGTAAATCACGATACTTCGACAGAATTTGCATCAGGCTTGGCGACCGCATTGAAAGATATTCTTGGCGATGTGGAGCTAGTGGTCGATGATTACGCGCCGATGCTCGAAACCTGTAGTGCGATGGAGGGGCAGCTGCGCGCAGGGCTTTCTGAGGATGAAACCAATTTGCTGGAAGCCTGCGCCTTCATGCAGTGGATGCGCGATGGCAACTTCACATTCTTGGGGTATCGCGAATATGAGTTCAGCCAGGTGGGCGACAAAAAAATTCTCAGTGAGGTTGAAGACCGCCGTCTGGGGATTTTCAAAAAACTGGAAGAAGCTGCAGCCCCTATGCCGGAGACCGCTTTCAGTGAAGGCAAACAGCGTTTTTATCAAGGCCCGAATTACCTGACCTTTGCCAAGTCCTCGGTCAAATCCCGCGTACATCGCAGCGCGTATTCCGACTATGTAATGATCAAGCGCTACAACGCCGAGGGTGAGGTGATAGGGGAGTCCGCCTTTATGGGGCTCTATACCTCGCCAGTGTATACGGAGAGCCCGGCTAAGATCCCGATTATTCGTCGTAAAATGGCCTCCATTATTGAGTCAAGCGGTCTTTCCGGACACGGCCACGACGGCAAGGCGCTGCGCCGTATCCTGGATACCTTTCCCCGTGACGAGCTGTTCCAGGGGAGCACCCAGGAGCTGTTCAATGTGGTTTTGGGGGTGTTGAGCCTGAATGAGCGTGCGCATATCCGCTTGTTTATGCGCCGTGACCCCTTTGGTAAGTTTGTTACCGCGACTGTGTATGTACCTCGGGAACAATTCAGTAGCAGTGTGCGTGAGTTGATTTGTTCCCACATTGCCAAGGCTATTAAAGCCAAGGATTCGGACTTCACCACATTCTTCTCCGAATCTATCCTCGCGCGGGTGCACTTTGTCTTCCGCGTTTCACCCGACGAGCCCGTAGATATAGATGTAGCGCTGTTGGAGGCGCAGATTGTGGATATAACCCGCTCCTGGGAGGATGTATTTCAAAGATCACTTATTGACAACAGTGGTGAGGAAGAGGGCAACCGTCTTTTCCGCACCTTTGGTCGCGCTTTCCCCGCTGGCTATCGCGAAGATTTTGAGCCGCGTATTGCTGTGCAAGATGTGGCTGCAATCCAAAGCCTCAATGAAAGTAACCGGGTGGCAATGAGCTTCTACCAGCCGGTTGGTGCCGCCCAAGGCAGCCTGCGTTTTAAAGTCTTTAACTGGGGCAGTGGTCTCACCCTCTCTGATGTAATTCCGGTGCTGGAGAACCTTGGCCTGCGGGTAATTGGTGAATTCCCCTATACGATTCGCCCCTGTGGGGCCACCGATGTGTGGATGCATGAATTCCATTTGGAGTTCGGCTTGCCAACCAAGGTTGATGCACAGGCATCCCGCGGATTATTCCAGGATGCTTTCGCAGCTATCTGGAATCATACCGCTGAGAGTGATGCCTTTAACCGTTTGGTGTTGGCTGCACGCTTGAATTGGCGCGAAGTCTCTATGTTGCGAGCCTATGCCCGCTACCTGAAGCAAACCAAGTCCGGTGCCAGCCAGAGTTATGTCGCAGCGACACTGGCCAGTCATGTGGAAATCACCCGTAATCTGGTAGCGCTTTTCCGCGCTCTGTTTGACCCCCGGCTCAGTACTGGCAAGCAGGAGCAGACCCGGGTTGAGCGCTTGATTAGCAAGATCCACGACGGTTTAGATAATGTCGATAACCTCAACGAAGATCTGGTGTTGCGCCGTTACCTTGAATTGATACTGGCTACTTTGCGCACAAACTTTTTTCAGCCTGATGAGGAAGGGAACCCTAAGGATTACATCTCAATCAAGTTCAGCCCACGAGATATTCCTGGTATACCCGAGCCGCGCCCTGAGTTTGAAATTTTTGTCTACTCGCCCAAAGTGGAAGGCGTACACCTGCGCGGGAGTAAGGTTGCGCGTGGCGGCCTGCGCTGGTCGGATCGCTTAGAGGATTTCCGTACAGAGGTGCTGGGACTGGTAAAAGCGCAGGCGGTCAAAAATGCAGTGATTGTTCCCAGTGGTGCCAAGGGTGGATTTGTGGTGCGCCGCCCGCCGGCGGATGGCAGTCGCGAAGCCATGATGGAAGAGGGGATAGCTTGTTATAAAACATTTATTCGCGGTCTGTTGGATATTACCGACAACCTTAAAGATGGCGATATAGTGCCGCCACGACAGGTTGTACGCCGGGATGAGGATGACCCCTACCTGGTAGTGGCCGCAGATAAGGGGACCGCGACTTTCTCGGATATCGCTAACGGTATCGCTCAGGATTATGGCTTCTGGTTAGGGGATGCTTTTGCTTCTGGCGGTAGCCAGGGGTATGACCACAAGAAAATGGGAATCACCGCACGCGGCGCCTGGGTATCGGTGCAGAGGCATTTTCGTGAGATGGGCATAGATGTCCAGAGGGAGGACTTCTCTGTAGTTGGTATCGGTGATATGGGTGGAGATGTTTTCGGGAATGGAATGTTGCTCTCCGAGCATATCCGCCTGAAAGCTGCATTTAACCATATGCACATCTTCATTGACCCGAGCCCGGATGCAGCTTCCAGCTTTGAGGAGCGCAAGCGCTTGTTTGAGTTGCCGCGTTCCAGCTGGCGGGATTACGATCGCAAACTGATTTCTAAGGGAGGGGGCATTTTTGAGCGCCGTGTTAAGGCGATTAAAATCTCTCCGGAGATGAAAGAAGCCTTTGACATTAAAGATAACCAACTTACACCCAATGAATTGATCAGTGCACTATTGCGCGCACCGGTGGACTTGATCTGGAACGGTGGTATTGGAACTTACGTCAAGGCAGCTACTGAAACTGATGCCGAAGTAGGGGACAAGTCCAATGATCACCTGCGAGTCAATGGTTTGGAACTGCGTGCGAAAGTCTTTGGCGAAGGTGGCAACCTGGGGGTGACCCAGCGTGGGAGAATTGAGTTTGCCCTTAACGGTGGTCGGTGTAATACCGACTTCATTGATAATGCCGCTGGCGTAGATTGCTCTGACCATGAAGTAAATATCAAGATTCTCCTCGATAAAATAGTGGCTAATGGGGACTTGACTGAAAAACAACGCAACCAGCTGCTGCACGGCATGACCGACTCAGTGAGTGACCTGGTGCTGCACAACAACTATGACCAGACTCGTGCCCTGAGTGTGGCGGAGTACCAGGTCTCCAAGCGCCTGGATGAATACCGTCGAACGATCAATACCCTGGAGGAAGACGGTCGCCTGAATCGTGCGTTGGAGTTTATTCCCGACAATGAGCAGATCTCTGATCGCGTGCACAAGGGGCAGACCCTTACCCGGCCGGAGCTGTCGGTATTGATTTCCTATGTAAAGGTGAAGCTCAAAGAGGAATTGCAGGGGGCGGAAATTACCAGTAATCCCCGTGTGCGTGAGGCGGTAGAGTCAGCTTTCCCGGCGGAGCTGGTGGGGCGCTACAAAGAGCAGGTATATGAGCACCCGCTACTGCGCCAGATTGTTTCCACCCAGGTGGCTAATGAACTGGTCAATAGTATGGGTATTACCTTCTATAACCGTATCAGTAGCGCCACCGGTGCCGATGTTAACGATGTCGCCGCAGCTTATATCAGCGCCCGCGATGTCTATGAGATGCCGGAATTCCAACAGCAGCTGGCTCAGCTGGATTACATGGTGCCGGCAGAGCTGCAGACTGAACTGCTCAATTCCATGATTGGCCGAGTTCGCCGGGCCACCCGCTGGTTCCTGCGTAATCGCCGCAGCGAGCTGGAGCCGGCACAAAACTGTGAGTTGTTCCAGGAGTCAGTGCAGAGGGTAATCAAGGCGCTACCTAAAGTCTTGAGCGGAGCTCCCTTAACCGAGTGGGAGCAGCGTTACCAGAAATTACTGGAAGCAGGGGTGCCGGAATCCCTGGCGTTGCTGTCGGCATCACCCACCTACCTTTATTCGGCCCTTGGTATTTCTGAGTCAGCCCGCGCGAGCGAAAGGCCAGTGGAAGAGGTTGCCACTGTCTATTTCAGGCTTTCAGATGAGTTGAACTTGCATTGGTTTGGCAACCTGATAGTGGATCTGCCGGTGGATAGCTTCTGGCAAGCGCAGGCCAGAGAAACCAGTATGGATGACCTGGATAGTCAGCTCTCGACTCTGGCGGTGCACATTATGCGTTTGGCGAGTGGCGAGAATTTGGATGTGGATAGTGCAATGTCGCGCTGGAGCGCTATCATGGCGCCTGCTATTCAGCGCTGGCACAATATGATTGCCGAGCTGAAGGCCGCTGCCGTTGGTGATTTCGCAATGTTCACTGTGGCGCTGCGCGAGCTGATGTATCTCGCTCATGCGACAGCCGATCGCGAAAACCTGGCGGAGTAGCTAGTCAGGTTTATCGAGAGGCCACCCATGAGTGGCCTCTCGTATGTTTACTGAAACACACTCCACTCGTTAACGCCTGGCGAGTGGGGCCAGCCCCCATGTAAGGAAAGGTATGTATTCGACTCTGCGTAAAGCTCTGTTTGCGCTCGATCCCGAGCGGGCCCACCATCTCTCACTGGATGCGATCGGTGCCGCCGAACGCCTTGGCCTGATGTCTCTTATCAAGAGGCCGATAGCGCATGACCCGGTAGAGTTGATGGGATTGACTCTGCCCAACCCCGTGGGGCTGGCGGCCGGTCTAGACAAGAATGCTCAGGCCTTCAATGGATTGGGTGCGCTGGGCTTTGGCTTTGTGGAAGTCGGAACTGTGACGCCACGCCCTCAGCCTGGCAACCCGTTGCCGCGGCTGTTTCGGGTTGAAGAGGCCGACGCCATCATTAACCGTATGGGCTTCAACAATCTTGGCGCCGATTACCTTATTCAGCGTGTGAAACACCGCCGCTATAAAGGTGTACTGGGTATCAATGTGGGTAAGAATTTTGATACTCCGGTGGAAAAGGCCGCCGATGACTACTGCCTGTGTATGGAAAGGGTCTATCGCTATGCGGATTACATTACCGCCAATGTGTCCTCTCCCAATACCAAGGGGCTGCGTGATCTGCAGTTTGGCGATAGTCTCAACCGACTGTTGGGGAGCATTAAAGACAAGCAGATGGAACTGGCTCAAAAGAGTGATCGCTATGTGCCTGTGGCAGTTAAAATTGCCCCGGATATGGAAGGCGACGCCATTGCCCAGATAGCTGAAACTCTATGTGAATACAGCATCGACGGGGTAATCGCGACCAATACCACTATCGACAAGTCCTCGGTTTCCAACTTGCCCCACGGCAATGAGGAGGGGGGGCTCAGTGGAAAGCCGCTACAGGAGCGCTCTACCCAGGTAGTCGCACAGCTTTCCAAAGCGCTGGATAAACAGATACCGATCATTGGCGTTGGTGGTATTTTTGATGGAGACAGTGCCGCGGATAAAATTCGTGCCGGTGCAACTGCGGTACAGGTGTATACCGGTTTTATCTACCGAGGGCCTGAGTTGATACGTGAGGCGGCAGAGTCAATTGCTTTAGAGCGTCGTCGCGTGGAAAGTAATAAAAATTGACCTGGGGACTTAGCGATAGACACATGTTTATGTAGTTTCGCTCACTGGTAATAAAATTAGGGCGCGCCTTACCTTAAAGGAGGCGCGCTTTTCTATTTCTGGCCCGGCCGGGCAAATTTATGCTCAACTCCTGTTAGTTAAATCGTGCTCCACCCATCTGGATACTGGATATCGGTGGAAACAGCGCCATAAATTTCCAGTTTTTGCGCCTTGGTGATCCTGTCAAAGCCGTTCCAGTAGTCTTCCCGCCCTTCACGCCAGCCATTGACCCACTCCTGATGGGGGTCGCTTTCGACAAAGGGGCAACTGTCAATGGATTTATTGTTAAGGGCAGCCAAATAGCCCTTGTAGAAGGCCCTGTCGGCGTGATTGCGTTTTTGGCGTCTCATCAATACGGCACCTCTGCTTGTAGATGTACGGATTGTTGCGCGGCGCTATGGATGCTCATTACAGTTTTATTGCATCCGCACCCTTGAGTTTAGTGTGTCTTTCCTGCGGGCAGCCTCGCGCTACTCCTTTCGCTTCTCCACATACCAAGAATACTGTGGGGCAAGGGGAATCGGAAAGATTAGGTCCAGTGGGCCGGGGTAGTGGGGCTGAAGCGGGGAAATTTCATTTGACTAACTGGACATTTGTAGCACTTCTGTATCTGACGTAGGCGTAGCCAGCGCAAAGTGGGATAATTGCGCCATGAAGGTGCCAGCCGGAGATAGGCAATAGGCAGATGATCTCAATTCATGTTTGCCGGGCAACCCCCGTGTTCTAATCGATGCCTAATGGCGTGAAATACCCCAGTTATTTGGGGCTTATCGAGTAAAAGTTTTGACAGACTCTCATATTGAAGAATTTCAGTTCACCGCTACCTGCCCTAAGGGGCTGGAGAGCCTACTCGCCCAGGAACTGTGTGCCCTGGGTGCCGATATTCAGCGAGAGCAGCCGGCGGCTGTTTATTTTTCGGGCTCTTTGAAGTTGGCTTATCGTTGCTGCCTATGGAGCCGCTTGGCGAACCGTATTTTGTTGCAATTGGAGCAAGTCCGTATCAATGGGGCGGAGGATCTTTACCGGGCCGTAGCTGCACAGCCGTGGGAGCAGCATATCCGGCCATCCGGTAAGCTCTGGCTACAATTTTCCGGTACAAACCGTGAGATCCGCAACAGCCAATTTGGTGCGCAAAAGACTAAAGATGCGATTGTTGACCGCCTGCGCAACCAGACTGGAGCCAGACCAAGTATCGATAAGCACCAGCCAGACCTGACAGTAGCTCTGCGCTTAAACCGGGATAAGCTGGATATCGCGATCGATCTCAGTGGTGATAGCCTGCATAAGAGAGGTTACAGAACCCATATCGGTGCTGCGCCACTCAAGGAAAACCTGGCGGCGGCGTTGTTATTACGTGCCCGCTGGCCCCAGATTGCGGCAGAGGGAGGGGCGCTACTGGATCCAATGTGTGGCTCCGGCACCATTCTTATTGAGGCTGCCATGATGGCGGCAGATATTGCCCCCGGACTGTTTCGCGACAGCTTTGGCTTTGAGCGCTGGCTCAACCACCAGAGTGATATCTGGAATAACTTGCGTGAGGAAGCCCTTCAGCGCCGCGTCGTCGGCCTTGAAAAAGATTTACCGGAAATTCGCGGTTATGATTCGGATGCCAAGGTCCTATTCGCGGCTGAGGCCAATATTGACAGGGCTGGGCTAGAGCGCCAGGTTCGGGTTAGCTGCCGGCCAGTAGCAGCTTTCAAAGTTCCAAGCCATAGGGAGGTTGAGCCGGGATTGGTACTGACCAACCCTCCCTATGGTGAGCGATTGGGTGAGCAGGAAGCCCTGCGCGAAACCTATGCTGAGCTGGGGCGCCAGTTGAAAACGGGATTTGCAGGTTGGCAAGTGGGTGTTTTTACTGGCAATCCTGAGCTGGGCTACTCTACTGGGCTGCGCTCACACAAGCACTACCAGTTGTACAACGGCAGCATTCCCAGTCAATTATTGCTTTTCCAGGTACATCAGCAGAGTGAACCGGGCCGAGCAGTTGATAAAGAGCGTAAGTTATCTGCAGAGGCGGAAATGGTAGCCAACCGCTTGCGTAAGAATCTCCGTACTACTGGTAAGTGGGCTTCAAGAAGCGGTGTAGATTGCTACCGTCTTTATGATGCCGACTTGCCGGAATATTCTGCCGCAGTGGATTTGTATAAAACCCTCGACGGCAAATTGTATGCGCATCTACAGGAGTACCGTCCACCTGCCAGTATCGATGAAGGGAAAGCGCGTAATCGTTTGCGCGATCTTCTACGCGCAGTGCAATCTGTCCTGGACTTGCCCCGAGGAAATATCAGTATCAAGGAGCGTCGTCGCCATAGTCATAAGGGTGGGCAAAAAGGCGGTGGCCAGTATCAAAAGCAGGCAGAAGCCGGAACGACTTTACGGGTGATGGAGTATGGGGCTGAACTCGAGGTGGATTTGTGGAGTTATCTCGATACCGGCCTTTTCCTTGACCATCGCCCGGTGCGCAAGTATATACGTGAGTTAGCTTCCGGGAAAAAGTTTCTTAACTTATTCTGCTATACCGCCACTGCGTCAGTGCAGGCCGCTATGGGAGGCTGTGTGCAGAGTACCAGCGTGGACATGTCAAGGACCTACCAGTCCTGGGCTGCGCGTAATTTTCGTGCGAATAATATGGACCCTTATAAGCATCAGTTGCTCGAAGCTGACTGCCTACAGTGGCTAACTTCTGCCCAGCAGAATCGCAGGGGCCATTACGACCTGATCTTCCTCGACCCCCCGAGCTTTTCTAATTCTGCCAAAATGCGTGGAGTGCTGGATATTCAACGTGATCACGCCAACCTGGTGCGCCAGTGCATGGCGCTGCTAGCACCGGGTGGCATCCTGATTTTTTCCAATAACCTGCGCAGTTTCAAAATGGATGGAGAGATAACAGAGGAGTTTTCTGTTAATTCTCTGAAGCTGTTGGATAAGGATTTTCAAAGGAATCCAAAAATCCACAATGTCTGGGAAATTCGAGCTGGGGAAAAATAAAAATTCAGTGGATACGCACTGAAATAATAGAGAGCCCGAGCGCATAGTCACTCGGGCTTTTTTACTTACGGCTGTCAGTCCAATTCCATTACTACACGAATACCAACATCCTTTGCGCGGCTGTCTTCGCTGAGCCCTTCGCGATATCCTACCTTTATCCTATTAGCGGGATCTCGCATGGATCCGCCTCGCACACTGCGTAGTGTGCAATTTGCAATCTCCTTTGGTTGGGCATAGTTAAAGCCCTTTTCGTAGCCTGGCTGGTAACAGTCTTGGACCCACTCGGCCACATTACCCGCGGTATCGTACAGCCCAAATGGGTTGGCTTGGTAGTGTCCGGTGGGGCCGGTTTTATTTGAGAACAAGCTATTAAATTCGCTGTTACAACCGCGCCGGCAGTTCGCTTTACCCCGGGCGTTCCCGCTTTTCCACCAGAAAGGTTCGGAGATATTGGCGCGAGCTGCATACTCCCATTCGGCTTCAGTGGGTAGGCGATATTTCAGGCCTGTTTCCCTTGAAAGCCACTCCACATATTTCTGCGCATCCCGCCAGTTTACATTGATAACTGGCCTGTCTTCACGCCCCCAGCCGGCATCGCTGGGCCGAGGGGTTCCTGTGGCCAGGGCAAAGCGGTCATATTCCTCAAAGGTGATCTCATGGGTAGAAATGGCGAAAGACCGTTTAATATCCACTCGGTGTGCTGGGTTGCTATAAGGGTGGTTATTATCCCCCATGGTAAAACTGCCTGCCTCCACAACCACCATTTGAGGTCCCCGGCCGCCTGAAGACAGTGCGGAGTGAATTCTTTTACCGGCAGAGTAGGCTCTCTCAAGGGCTATGGAAAGTGTAACATTTTGATCTTTAACTTCGATCCAGCGGCGGATCTTGGTAAATCCGCGCTTGCTGATCTCCAGGTCGTATTTTCCCGGCTCCAGCAGAATACCCGGCTGATAGCGCGGAACAATATTCATAATTCGAACGCGGGCATCCCTGGGGGTTGCGTTTACGCTGAGGGAGTAAGACTCAGGGGGTACCTGTTGCTTACTTTGGAGTGCGCCAGTAAGTGTGTTATCAGTTTGCTCAGAGAGCTTTATTTCTTTGTGAGCCCCCTTTGGCAAAATGATCGTGGGGCTCTTTTGTCCTGGTGGCTCTTCACGCGATGCTCGCTCTGGGGTGAAAGTATCAGCCAAGAAATTTTTGCTGGCGCCGACTGTATGTAGCAGTTGGTCTTCTGTGGATTTGGTAACTCCCCAATTTCCATCTTTTGTATTGTGGTTTTCAGAGGCGTCCACACCGAGGAGGGATTCAGCAGTAAAGCTGCTGACATTATCCAACAATGGCAGTCCGGTTTGCCAATGGGCTTTGGTGCTGATCAAGCTGAAGAGCCCCCAGCAAAACAGCAGAGAGGCAGTGGTGGTAGCGCTAATAAGCCAGGAGCGCTTATGCTTGCTCGGTTCACTGAGCAGCTGACGCAATCGTACTAAGGTGTCTTGCCCTGTACGAGTTTGGGCTATTTTTTCTGGACTTTTCTTGCCCATTTTCAAAATGCTTGTTAGTCGTTCACCCATACTGCTGAACAAGGTGAGGAGTAAGGCGCGGGCCAGACTGGAAACCCCAAGGGAGGTATTGTTCAGTTGGCTGATATGATGATTGGGCTTGCCTGCTAGTGTTGCAACCAGTTGATCTGCGGCATCTGCTACATCTAATCCGCGCTGGAATCGTTTGTCAGGATCTTTAGCCAGGAAGCGATCAGTTAGCGATTGGTATAGCGCATGGCGTGCAGGCAGTTTGGGAATGGGGTCCGTAAGGTGCTTAATGGCAATGGCCACGGCTTCTTCAGCTTGGAAGGGCACTGCACCGGTTAACATCTCGTAAAATACTATGCCGAGACTATATAAGTCTGCACGGCCGTCTATAGCGGCTCCTCGAGCTTGTTCTGGGCTCATGTAATAAGGCGTTCCCACTACCATGCCACTGTTGGTCATGCGGGTTGTGCGTGCTATGGCCCGGGCTACTCCGAAGTCACTCAATACTGCGGACCCATCTTCCCGGAACAGGATATTTTCTGGTTTGAGGTCCCGGTGTATATAGCCTTTACTGTGTGAGTGGTCTAATGCCATGGCGATTTGCCGTACCACATTTAAGGCTTCAAGCGGTTCCAGAGGGCCTTTTTCAAGTCTCTCAGATACAGATCCGCCGGGCATATAATCCATGGCGATATAATTGAGACTTCGGTAGCGGCCGATGTCATGAATGCCAACTATATTGGGGTGGGACAGCTGGCCGACAATATTGGCTTCTCGTTGGAAGCGTTCACTAAAAATCGGGTCGGCGTTCAAAACTGGAGACATAACTTTCAGGGCGACCTGGCGACCCACACTACGCTGGATAGCCAGGTACACGGTGGACATGCCGCCCTGGTTTATCTTTTTGACGATACGATAACCGGGGATTTGCAGCGACGAGTTGCCGTTGTTGATGACTTCCATCGCGGGCTGCTGATCTGTCAAAGCAGCCTGAGAAGCACGAATGCCAGGGCTGCGATAGCCCCAGTGGCGACCAGTAAGAGTGAGAAAATTCTCCAGGCTTTCTCCCCGGGTTCTGCAGTTGGGCCGTTTTCAGAATTTTCAGGGGGGGAGTTGTGGTTTGCTTTGAAAGCGGGAGCTTGGAGGGGTGCGTCTACAACTAAAACGGTTATATTGTCTTTGCCGCCGGCATCAAGGGCCGCGCTGATAAGAAGATCTACTATGCGAAGATTATCGGTGTTCTCCGCGATGATCCGTGAAATTTTCTCATTTGCCACCTCTGAGCTGAGGCCATCGCTACAAAGTAATAGTTTCTGTCCGGCAGACCAACGATAGGAAACCCGGTCAACTTCTAACTTGGGGTTGGTACTACCGCCGATACATCGGGTAATAACATGCCGATTGGGGTGCTTTGCAGCCTCCTCAGAATTGATAGCACCCGAGTCCATTAACATCTGGACATAGGAGTGATCGCTGGTTAACTGGCTGAATTCTCCATTTTGCTCACCCGGTGTCCAAAGGTAGGCGCGACTGTCACCAACCCAATAGATGTGAAAATAATCCCCTTCCTCGGCTAAGACAACAGCGGTTGAGCCCATATTGGCGGTGTTGTGCTCGTCACCCAAAAGCAAGGCGTGAGCTTTCTGCAGGGCGCGTTCGTAATGGCGGTCAGTGGATGCGGATTGTTCGATTTCCTCTACGACGGTCTTGCTGGCAAGCTCTCCAGCATGATGGCCGCCCAGGCCATCGGCAACAACCCAAATGCCTTTTTGCTCATCTGCCCAATAGGCATCTTCATTCTGTTCACGCCGGTAACCAGGGTGGGTGCCGCCAGCACTACGTGTAGTACTTGGTGTATGATGAACTACTTCGCTTTGCCGCGATACTTCGCGTACTTTGGCTTCACTCACTGGCGTGCAACTACCTGTAATGTATTCTCATTTCATTTGACGGTGATGGCCAACCTGGTGACTTTCCGTCTCTTCCCTGTGGCGCTGCAAGTGTACTTTATATAACCACACCTGTGACAGCGGTAATGGCCATCATTGTAATGGCTGAATACTAGACCTTTGAGCCATTGTAAGCTGCAAACCCAATCACACGCTAAGGATATTGCCCATGTTAAACTGCTTTAATCTTGTATAAAAAGCACATTACAGCAGCTTACAGGCAGCCTATAAATGCCTCTTGCTACGATAGTGCCTGCTTTTAAACCTCCTTCGAGCTGAGGGGCGATATCAATGTTTAAACTTTGTGATGTAAAAGACCCGGGCCAGGGTGTTTGGCTGGTTTCACCAGGCGTAACTGTTGGGCGTGACCAAGGCTGCGACCTTTCTATTGCTGATGACTCTGTGGCGAAATTGCACCTCAAAATCGCTGTGAAAGGTGAACAGTTGACCCTTGGAAATGCTTCTGGAGGCTCCAGGGTTCTGGTTAATGGCATGCCTGTGGAGGCGGCTTGTCGGCTAAAACTCAACGACCAGATTACAGTTGGTACCCGCACATTAAAAATTATTGACCCCAAAGTAACCAAACTTAAAGCCGCTTCGGTAAAAGGTGTAGCCTGGGCTTTGAGGGCGAATCATCGTGCAATTGCGGGAAAAGTATTCCCGCTGAAAGACACTTCTGTAGTGGGGCGCTCCGATGAATGCGATATCACTTTCTCACTGTCTCATCTCTCGCGGCGTCACGCACGCCTGGAAGTGCGCGAGGGACTGTTGTTTGTCATTGACCTTGGCTCGGCAAATGGTACTTATGTAAATAATCGAAGGGTTACTGAATCTCGTGTGCGGCGCGGCGATGAATTACGCTTCGACACTCTCAGTTTCTCAGTGGTAGGGCCCACGGATGATCTCGATAGGACCGCGGTACGGCCGGCGCTCCCGGAGATGGAGCTGATGAAGGCTGGCGGATTATCTTCAGTCAGTTCGGCCGGTGTGGATGTTACCCAGCCATCTTTCGTTTCACCGGATGGCGAACTGCAGGACAGCATGGCGGATGCCGTAATCGACAGTAAATCAAATGCCAGAGTACTGGGCCTGGTCCTGCTTTTGGTGGTTGGGGCAGTAGGTTATTACTGGGTGAATACCCAGGGAGGGGGCTGATGAACCGGCCTTCTGAATTGATTCTTTACACCACTCTGGGCTGTACCCTTTGCGAAAAGGCCAAACTGGAAGCTTGGCCCTTGCTCAAGCAATATGGTTTGCAGTTGCGGGAAGTTGATATCGCCGACAATGATGACCTGTTCGAGCGTTTTCGCCTGACTATCCCTGTCGTTGGTCTTGGTAACCCAGGCGATGTGTGCGCCTGGCCATTTAGTCAGGCTCAATTAGATGCGTGGCTGTCGCAGCGTTTAAGTTGATTAAAGTTTGCTCCCGGCTTCATTCTCCCGCAGAAGCTGCAACTTAGTGCCGCTGCGGTAGGCGTAAATTACCGTATATGCGAGAACGTTTTGCACGTAATTTCGGGTTTCCTTGTAGGGGATTGTTTCGATCCACACATCGTACGGCAGGCGCTTGCGGGTTTCCTTTAACCACTTGGCTACGCGGGTCGGCCCCGCATTATAGGCCGCGGCGGCGAGGAAGCGATTATTGTCGAAGCGGTTGAGTAGGGTACTTAGATAGAAACTACCCAAAGCAATATTTGTACTGGGGCTCAATAGGTCCCAACTGCGGCGGTAGCGCACCCCGGCGCGCCGAGCAGTTGCACGGGCGGTGGAGGGAAGTAGCTGCATTAACCCCAAGGCTCCAGAATTGGATTTTGCATCGTGGCTGAAGTGGCTCTCCTGCCGCGCGACTGCGTAAATCATAGAGGGCTCAAGTGGTGTGCTCTGGCGTCCAACCTGTGCACTGACATCACGCACTATATCCGCAAAGGCCAAGGGGAAACGCAGCTCCAGGTCATCCAGGTAATCGGCCGCAAGTACCGATTGTATCGACTTGTGATACCAGCCCCAGGCACTGGCTACCTTGCCGGCTGCAAGCAGTTCCTCATGATTCATTGGCTTGGTGGCATAGCTCCACTCCCGGCGTGCGTGGAAGAGTTCGCCAATGGCCTGTAATTCTCGAGCGCGCTGCAGGCCTGGACGCTTAGCCATTTGCTGTACTTGCACGGGAGTAATGGGGGCAGGTCTGTGAACGAAACTGTAATTTTGTCCCAGGGCATCGGCAGCGAGAAAACCGTAATAGCTGCGTTCCTGAGCAGCTTTGCGATATAGAACAGATGAAGACTCGGATCGCGCCTTACCGTAAAGCTCATCCAGGGAACGTGCTTTCCAATACAGCCAGCGATCGATCAGCTGCTTTTCTGGCGGTAAGCGGTCGATCCAGAATGCGACCTGCTCCCAGTCCAGTTCGCGAAGGGACTGTCGAGCCAACCATTCGATCGAGTGTCCGTCATGGATAGTATGATTCTTTGTCAGACGCAAAAGCCCCGGCATGTCGTCCTGTCGCGCGAATTGGCGAGCCAGGTGACGCAGCATATTTTCCTGCTCGGCATTGCTGAACAGAAGACTGGCACTATAGCGCTGCCAGGCCTGCTCGGCTTTCGCTGCATCTTCCCGAGCCAGCCGGTGTAGACCATGCAGGATGATGTCCCGGTTTTGTTCTGGTGCGCCCAAAAAGCGAGAGTGGTTGAGCAGTTGCTTGGGGGATTTGTGTACATTTCGCAGTAAAGCAGCCCTGCCGCTGTATGGGGGCTCCATTTTCCTGGCGATATAGGTGGCTAGCTCCAGGTTGCCCTCTTTAACAGCGAGCAGATGGCGCTTCCAGGCCATCCCCTGGGTGAGGCCTCCGTCGCGTATCCAGCGGGCAAATACCGGATCGCACTCTTTCGCCTGGGAGTGTCCCACTAGCCAAAGCTCACTTACAAGCTGGTACGCATCCTCTTTGTCGCCATGACGATTCAGGGCATCGGCGTAATAACAACGGAGACTGGCGCGATTTTGTTTCTCGGGCTGATAATAGTTCAGGAAAGTATTGAACTGGCGCTGTTGTCCCAGCTCCCTGAGTAACCTGATCCGCATCCAGTCGCCGATGGCACTATCTTTATTTTCGGCCAGGAACCGGTCGGCTTCCGCCAGGGGCAGGCGACGCAATTTCCTGCTGATAGCCCAATAATCCAGATATGGGGCTAATGGATAATCTTTTAGCTCGCTCTTCAGTTTTTGCAGTTGGCTCTGATCGTTATGTTTGATGGCAAGCCGTGCGCTGCGCAGCTTTTCGCGCTGATTGGCAAAGGCTTCCTGACGCTGCTTGAGTTCCTGTTCCTCGCCTTGTACCGAGGCGTTAATGGGGGTGCTGAGGCAGGCCCAGATAAGCAGGAGTGCGGAGCGTAGGGCGATTCTCTTTGAGTCAGCCGTCATCACAGTTACCCCGATAAAATTTGTGCACCCGCAAGTTTGCGAGACGGCACGATAAAAATGCGTAAAATAGCGGGTTTTTCACAGGACCCCTAGTACCAGTTTCGCTTATCTCACCAGCGGATTTGTTTTCCGGGTCTGTTAATTGTAGTGCCTAATTATGTTGCTTCTATTGGATGGGGTCAGTCTTCGCTACGGGACCCAAGTACTTGCAGACAATGTCAGTGCGAAAATTGAACGCGGTGATCGAATTTGTCTAGTGGGCCGCAATGGAGAGGGAAAGTCTAGCCTGTTGCGTCTGATTGCGGGGCAGGTAGACCCAGATGGTGGTGAAATTGTCCGCGCCAGTGGCTTGGTGATGGCGACCCTCGAACAGGAGTTGCCGGCAGACTGCACAGATTCTGTTTATAGCTATGTCGCCAAGGGATTGGGTGAAATTGGTGCGGTGCTGGCTGGTTATCGTGACGACCCCACAGCCGAACTACAGGCACGTATAGAGGCCGAGCACGGCTGGGAGCTGTTGCCGCGTGTTGACAGCGTCCTGGATCGTTTGGGGCTCAATGCCGACGAGCGAGTGGCCGACCTTTCTGGCGGTTGGCAGCGCCGCGCAGCTCTCGCCCGTGCATTGGTCATCGAGCCTGACCTGTTGATACTCGACGAGCCCACCAATCACCTGGATATTGCTGCGGTTGAATGGCTTGAGGGATTCCTGGCCAGCTACCGTGGCGCCCTGTTGTTTGTCAGTCATGATCGGGCCTTGGCCCAGCGGCTTGCCAGCGTAGTTTGGGATCTGGATCGTGGCTATCTTCGTGTATTTCGCTGCCAATTTGAGCGTTACCAAGAGGAAAAGGAAAAGCTTCTTGAAGAAGAGGCGCGCAACGAAGCGCTGTTTGATAAGAAGCTGGCCCAGGAAGAGACCTGGATCCGTCAGGGCATCAAGGCGCGCCGCACTCGAAACGAAGGGCGTGTTCGCGCTCTGCAGGCGCTCAGGCGTCAGCGGGAGGCACGTAGAAGCCAGCAGGGAATTGCGCGGATGTCACTCGATAGTGGGGAGGTATCTGGCAAGCTGGTGGCAGAGTTAACAGACGTTACCTTTGCCTACCAGGGTGAGGTGCCCCTGATCAGGGATTTCTCCTTTACTTTGATGCGGGGTGATAAGGTCGGTCTTATCGGCCCCAACGGTGTCGGTAAGAGCACCCTGATTCGGGTGCTCTTGGGGGATTTACAGTCACAGACCGGTAACGTGCGCTTGGGAACCAAGCAGCAGGTAGCTTATTTTGATCAGCGACGCGACCAGTTAAATCCCGAACTTACCGTCTTGGACAACATTGCTGAGGGGCGGGATTCTGTAACCATCGGTGGTAAAAGCCGCCACGTCATGTCGTACCTGTCGGACTTTCTCTTTAGTGGCGTTAAGGCGCGGACAAAGGTTGGCGCCCTCAGTGGTGGAGAGCGAAACCGCGCCCTGCTGGCAAAGTTATTCAGTCAACCCGCCAATATTCTGGTGCTCGATGAGCCAACCAACGATCTGGATGTGGAAACCCTGGAGCTGCTGGAAAAACTGTTGCTGGAGTTCAGTGGCACCGTGCTGCTAGTGAGCCATGATCGTGCTTTCCTGGACAATGTGGTGAATTCTTGCCTGGCTTTTGAAGGTAATGGCCGTATCCGTGAATACGTTGGCGGTTACGGTGACTTTATCCGCCAGGGGGGAAGTTTCGCGGCGGATAACAAGGTGGAAAGTAAAAACCCAAAGGTGTCCGAACCGACCCCAAAATCGGCTGGTGGGGAAAAGGCTCCTGGCAAAGCAAAGAAGCTCAGTTATAAGTTGCAGAGGGAATTGGACAGCCTTCCCGCCTTGATTGAGCAGCTTGAGGAGGAAATAAATGCCATAGAGGCAGAGGTGGCTGATCCCAGTTTTTATCAGCAAGAGCAATCCCTGATGCAGGAACGCTTGAGTTTGCTCACAGAGAAGCAGTCTCAACTGGAGACTGTATTTGAGCGCTGGTCTGAACTTGAGGGTGGTGGCAAATAGGGGGAAGAAAGGCGCCGTACTTTGTGCGGCCCTTTCTAATAAGATTCCGGCCTAACCAGGTTCCTGCTCACTCATCCTCTATATGAACGCGAACCGCAAGTACATCGCACTTGGCTCCGTGTAAAACGCCGTTGGCTGTAGAGCCGAGTAGCAGGGCGAGGCCGCGGCGACCATGGCTGCCGATAACGATTAGATCGGCTTCTAGGTCTTTGGCCAGGCGGTGAATTTCGGTTGAGGGTTGCCCCAGGATAACATGCTGCCTTTCGGCGGGAATATTAAGTGGAAGGGCCGCTTTCTGCAGCTGCTCCTTGGCCTGACTCTGGAGCTGGTCTTGAACTTCGGACAGGTCCATCGGGATATCTCCGCCATAGGCGAAAGTCAGTGGCTCAATGGCATGGACCAAACTTAGCTCAGCTCCAAAGGCCCCGGCCAGTGCGGCGGCCTTGTCCAGTACTTGAGAGGATTCCTCAGAGAGATCTAGTCCAACCAAAATCTGATGGTATTTCGCCATAATTTCATTCTCCTGTCCCATGTGTGTGCTCAGTAGGTGCACCTGTCGACAGACATTTTCAGTCTACCGTAAAAAAAACTGATTGACATAGATCACACAAGGCACCGCACAATAGTCATTTATTTCTACTCGTAAGGAGCTGTTATGTCCGAGTGGCTGCCGGTGATTATCATTGGTTTTGCCATTGCACTGGTATTGGGACCGGTGATGTGGTTGAAGCCCAGCCAGCGCGACAGCCGCTTGGCCGACCTGCGTAGCCGCGCTGCTCGCGGAGGAATTACTGTGCAAATCCAGGCGCTTCCCCCCGTGCAGGGTGAGGGCACAGCTGCTGTTTATTACTACCGTTGGGGTGATCGCAAACGCCTGCAAATAGGCTGGACCCTGCAGCGTCAACGAGTGGTGCATGAATTAAATTTTGCTGGGAGCTGGGACTGGAGCAATGGTCGCGCAGCCCCTAAACCGGCATGGAAATACTTGCTCCAGTTACTCGATGCAATTCCTTCTGGCTGTTGTGCGATTATCGCAACTGATATCGGTTTGGGGTTGCAATGGAGTGAAAATGGCGGTGATAAAGCTTTTGAACAGCTTTCGGCAACTTTGGCGGAATATACACCCCTTATAGAGGAAGCTATACGTAAAGTGAGTCCAATAAAGCTCCCGGAGGACTAGGTCTTCAGCCGCCTTGAGTGGTGCAGGAAACCGCTTGCAATGGCGCTTAAATAGTCAGGTTTTGGGGGTGGAATATGGCGACCTGGTACGGAAAATTGTCAGCTTTGCTTGACCGCGCAGGATGTGAGGCTTATATATTCGCGCAGCACAGGTCCGCTGAAAGGGCCTGAAAGGCTTCGGACAGCAGTAAAACTTTCTTATGAAATCAAGGGCTTATGGGTAAATCACTGGTCATCGTCGAATCACCGGCCAAGGCGAAAACGATCAATAAGTATCTCGGCAAGGACTTTGTTGTGAAGTCCAGTGTCGGTCATATTCGCGATTTGCCAACTGGTGGTGGCAACAAGCAACCTGTTGATGCAAAGGAGCGTGCACGGCGTGCGGCTGAAACCCGCAAGTTATCTCCCGAGGCAAAAGAGGTTTACAAGCGCAAGAAAAACCGTGAACAGCTCATCAAGCGCATGGGTATTGATCCAGATCACGGTTGGCAGGCGCACTACGAGATTCTGCCGGGCAAGGAAAAGGTAGTCAGTGAGCTGCAGAAGCTTGCGGAGAATGCCGATCACATCTATCTCGCAACGGACTTGGACCGTGAGGGAGAGGCGATTGCCTGGCACTTGCGGGAGGCGATTGGCGGAAACGATGATCGCTATCGCCGTGTGGTATTTAACGAAATCACCAAGTCGGCGATCCAGGAAGCGTTTAAGGATCCCGGACGCCTGAATATCAACCGGGTTAACGCTCAGCAAGCACGTCGTTTCCTCGATCGCATCGTTGGTTACATGGTGTCGCCTCTGTTGTGGGAGAAAGTGGCTCGCGGGCTCTCGGCTGGACGGGTGCAGTCTGTAGCAGTTCGTTTGGTTGTAGAGCGAGAGCGTGAAATCCGCGCGTTTATTCCGGAAGAATACTGGACCCTCTTTGCTGACACGGCTACGAAGAAAGCAAATAAGTTACGCCTTGAGGTGAAAAAGCAGGCTGGTGAGGCATTCCGCCCCACCAATGAGGAGGATGCGAGCAGTGCTACCCAAAAGTTGCAATCCTGTGATTTTGTTGTCAGTGGCCGCGACGACAAGCCGACCAACTCCAAACCCGGTGCTCCCTTTATAACCTCGACACTGCAACAAGCTGCCAGTAACCGCCTGGGCTTCAGTGTTAAAAAAACCATGACCCTAGCTCAGCGTCTGTATGAAGCGGGCCATATTACTTACATGCGTACCGACTCCACCAACCTCAGTAAAGAGGCGGTGGAATCGGCGCGTGAATATATTGGCGAAAATTACGGCGATAAATACTTGCCGGAAACGCCAAACAGCTACAGCAGTAAAGAGGGTGCGCAGGAGGCTCACGAAGCAATTCGCCCTTCGGATGTGCGTATTGCACCGAATATGCTATCCGGAGTAGAGAGGGACGCAGAGCGACTCTACAACCTAATCTGGCAGCAATTTGTGGCCTGCCAAATGACACCGGCTCAGTTCACCTCCACTTCAATTGTTGTGACTGCCGGTGAGTTTGAACTTCGTGCTCGAGGTCGAGTAATCCGCTTTGATGGTTTCCTCAAGGTGGCGCCTCCAACGGGCAAGAAAGATGAAGACCTGTTACTGCCCGACGTAAAAGTCGGAGATAAACTGGCTTTGGAGAAGCTGGATCCAAAACAGCACTTCACCAAGCCACCAGCACGTTTTAGTGAAGCGGCGCTGGTTAAAGAGCTGGAAAAGCGCGGTATTGGCCGCCCCTCCACTTATGCCTCGATTATTTCTACCATCCAGGACCGCGGATATGTGCGCCTGGAAAATCGTCGCTTCTATGCGGAAAAAATGGGTGACATTGTTACCGACCGCCTAAGCGAGAGCTTCAAGAATCTGATGGACTATGGCTTTACCGCAAACCTGGAGGAATCCCTGGACGCGGTGGCCGATGGTGACAAAGGCTGGAAGCAGCTGCTCGATGAGTTTTACCAGGACTTTTCCTCTCGCCTGGAAAAAGCGCAGTCCAGTGACGCCGGCATGCGTCGCAATACCCCGACGGATACAGATATTGAGTGTTCCAAGTGTGGACGCCATATGCAGATTCGCACCGGTTCCACCGGCGTGTTCCTAGGTTGCTCAGGTTATGCGCTGCCGCCAAAGGAACGCTGCACCAATACCATGAATTTGGTTTCCGGCGATGAAGCGGTCGATGCGGACAAGGACGAAGAGGCGGAATCCCGATTACTGCGTGAAAAGCGCCGCTGTGCCAAATGTGGTACGGCGATGGATAGCTATCTGGTTGATGAACACCGCAAACTTCATATCTGTGGCAACAATCCGGATTGCAGTGGATATGAAGTAGAGCAGGGCACTTTCAAAATCAAGGGCTATGACGGCCCGATTATTGAGTGTGACAAGTGCGGCAGTGATATGCAGCTCAAGTCTGGTCGCTTTGGGAAGTACTTTGGCTGTACCAATGAAGCCTGCAAAAATACTCGCAAGCTTTTAAAAAACGGCCAGCCTGCCCCGCCGAAGATGGACCCGGTACCAATGCCTGAATTGGCATGTTTGAAAGTGGAAGATCACTACATATTACGCGATGGAGCCTCGGGCCTGTTCCTGGCTGCTAGCCAGTTCCCCAAAAACCGCGAAACCCGTGCACCTCTTGTGAAGGAATTGCTCCCTCACAAGAGTGAGATCGACCCCAAATACAGCTTTCTGTTCTCGGCGCCGGTGGAGGATGACCAAGGAAGAGATACAGTAATTCGCTTTAGCCGAAAGACCCAGGAGCAATATGTCCAGTCCGAGGAGGAAGGCAAAGCTACCGGCTGGAAAGCGTTCTATCGTAGTGGCAGCTGGCAGGTTGAAACCAGCACCAGGGCTACCGCGGCAAAGCGTAAGCCCGTGGGCAAAAAAGTGGCTGCAAAGAAATAAATGAGTAACCCTCATACTGGCCAGGTAGTTTCGGCTCTACGCAAAACTCAGTTGTTACTGCAGTTTTCCAGTGAAACTCCTCTGCAAAGGGTTGCACTGGAAGAGGCGGCCGTTTTACAGCTCTGGAAAGCTTATAGGGCTTTCCTTGCTGAGCTTTCCCACCAGCTGCAGCTGGGTCTTGCGTCGGATTCCCTTCAGGTGATTGCCGATAGTCTTGAGAGTCAAGGTAGGGCCAGTATTGAGGTGAAAGAGCTGCAGCAGCTGAGTGAGGAGCCTTGTAGCTGGCTCAGTCAGTTACTACAGGCCTGGACCCAGCTTGTCTCAGCACCATCAAATACTGAGGTTAAGCACAATAGCCCCAACCTTATTCCTCTGCACAATCTCGCTGCTTCTGAGCTGGTAACTATTTCTGATGAAGTGCTTCTGCAATGGCATGCTTCCCTGAGTGAGTTGGTGCGTAGGCAGCGTGCCAATTTAGAAGAGTGCTAGTTGCAGGTACTGGTACCGGGGTGCCATATTTCACCGTTTGTAGGCCTCTGATACTTCCAGTTAGCCTGTGGTACACTGGGCGCAAACTGATGTGTGGTGAAGGAAAAGAGAATGTCCTCCGAAACTTTTGAAATTATTGAGTTGGCCAATGGCGATGTGGCATTGCGCCGCGCTGGTCACAAGGAGGACCCTCTGGTGAGTATTTCTTTCTCAGCCGAGAGTCTTCAGTTTCTGAGAAAACACAAAGTTGCCGTAGCGCGCGCAATGCTGGAAGCCGGTATTGAGGCAGTACAAAATCTGGATGATTTGGAGCCTGGCTACTTTGAGGAAGAGGATGAGTCAATGCCGGTTAATCATACGATCCACTGATCGAAGGGTTAACAAAGTGTGATCCAACAGCGGCCAATAGGCCGCTGTTGTTGTATTGGGGGCTGGGTGGGAGCTTTATGGAGTCTGGCGAATAACGCCCACTGCCAAACCTTCTATTACAAAGTTTTTGTCTCGCATGTCCACCTGGATAGTTTCAAAGTCTTCATTTTCTGGCAGCAGTTGCACAGTTGCCTGATTACCTTTGCGCCGGAAGCGCTTGACTGTTACCTCTTCGTCAATTCTCGCAACGACAATCTGGCCATTCCTGATTTGTTCGGTTTTCTGTACTGCCAGAAGGTCACCATCCAAAATTCCTGCATCGCGCATACTCATTCCGTGCACCCGAAGTAAGTAGTCTGCAGGGGGGTGGAAAAAGCTGGGAGGGAGGTCGCAATAGTCTTCAATATGCTCAGCAGCAAGAATAGGGTTGCCTGCAGCTACGCGTCCAACAATGGGTAAGCCCGATTGATGATCCGGAATACGTATGCCCCGCGACGCGCCGGCAACCATTTCAATGGCTCCTTTTCGCGCCAATGCTTTCAGGTGCTCTTCAGCGGCATTGGGCGAGCGGAAACCCAGCTCCTGGGCGATCTCTGCTCGGGTAGGGGGGTAGCCGGTATCATCGAGATAGGTTTTGATCAGCTCTAATACCTGAGCCTGGCGTGCGGTGAGATTGGTCATAGATTTACCTAGCTTTTCTGTATTTATATACAGTTGCTGGGATTATATACAGAATTTTGGTTCACGCAATCCTAACACCTGCCTCTTCATAAGCTGCTACATTGTTTATGAAAACAAGGAATGAAAGCGATCGTTGAAAGATCTGACAAAGAGGGAAAAAAATAATGTTGGATGTGAAAATGCCAGAGGCGTGGCGTGTCCTGCGGATACAGTCTGAGTTGGTTGATGGGATAGAACGTTTGGTCCCGCTCAGTGGAGCAGTGACCGTTTTTGGAGGGGCAAGATTTGAGGAGGGCAGCCCGGAGTATCAACAGGGGGTAAAACTGGGGGAGCTATTGGCTGCGGAGGGTATCCCGGTGATTACCGGCGGAGGACCGGGGCTGATGGAAGCTTGCAATCGTGGTGCTTTCGATCAACCTGGCACTTCAATTGGATTGAACATAGAGCTGCCATTTGAGCAGGCTGCGAATCCTTACCAGGATATCAGTTTAAATTTTCGTTACTTCTTTGTTCGTAAATTTATGTTCGTTAAGCATGCTGTAGGCTTTGTAGGGTTACCTGGGGGATATGGAACACTGGATGAGTTATTCGAGGCGTTAACACTGGTTCAAACACAAAAAGTGCGGCGTTTCCCAATTGTGCTGGTTGGTAAACGTTACTGGGCAGGGCTTTATGATTGGCTGGTAAACACAGTGCTTGAGCGCAACTGTATTGATGCCAGCGACCTGGATTTGTTCCATATAGTAGATACTGTCGAGGAGACAGCGGAGTTGATTATGAAATATATGCGCAACAAGGAATAATAAAAAATATTTATTTAATTGGTTGCAGGGTTTTTCTGCCTGTTGCTAGGGTGATATTGCCCATAAATCCATTCTGGACCATATGATGGTTTTTGAAATCGTTATAAATATCACTAAATGCCTGTTCCCGATTATCTCAGATTAACGGGATGCTTGTGCCTTAGTCAGGAGGCTGGCCTGTGCCAATTTTTGGCCCTCAATTGTCGAGACCTGCAAATTTAACCAATCTCCTGCTGCCCGCCCTGAAAAGTAAGCCTGGTGAAGTGGCACTTGTTTCCGGGAGTCAGGCCTGGACCTGGCGAGAGCTACAGGGGGATATCAATGCCCTTGCCTTGGGGTTGATCACAATGGGTTTAGGTAAGGGGGATAGGGTTGCATCCCTGATGCCCAACTGCGGCGAGATACTTATTTTTTATCTCGCATGTTTGAAGGTGGGGCTGGTGGTAGTCCCATTAAACTATAGATATACCACACCAGAGATTGACTATGCCCTTGAAAAAAGTGCAGCAGTATCACTGATTATAGGCGTTGAGCGAAGTGGAGATGTCCGGGCAAGCAGATTTATTGGTAAATTAAAAAAAGGCTATCTTTCTTTTGGTGGTACGCTCGGAAATGCCCCAAGTTTTGAAGGTTTGATTAACAATAAGGGGCAGTCTGCTAAATTTTCTACCTCTGCTGTTAATGACCCTGCATTTTTATTTTTCACCTCTGGGAGTACGGGTAAACCAAAAGGCGTAGCCCATAGCTTGCTTAGCTTTGGGGCTATTGTGGCTAGTTTCGTTGCTGCTCTAAAGTTAACCCAGGACGATATAGTACTGCCAGGTGGCTCAATCGCACATGTCGGATCGCTTTTAACAGCTCTGGCAGCTCTCTCAGTAGGTGCGAAGACCCTTATTCCTCACAGTTTTGACGGTGAAGAAATTCTTTCAATATTGAGGCGAGGCCGGCCAACTATTTTGGTTATGGTTCCTGCATTATTTATTGCAATGGAACGCAACCCCAAGGCCAGGCGCGAAGATTTTACTTCACTTCGTGTGTGCTTTACGGGCGGAGACAAATTTCCAGTTAACATTGCCAAAGAATTTACTCACAAAACTGGTCATGTGATCCAGGAGGGATATGGACTGACAGAAGCTCCTGGCTGCCTTTTCAATCGGTCGCTCTCACCAGATAATGCCGGATCGGTGGGTACTGTTGCCCCAGGCTACGCCGTAAGTCTACGCGATGAGCAGGGCAGGGAGGTAGCACCTAATATTGATGGCAATCTTTGGCTCAGTGGAACCCCGGTAATGGCAGGCTATTGGCAGAACCCCCGAGCAAATAGGGAGGCGTTCTCTGATGGTTGGTTCGATACAGGCGATGTTATGCGTGTCGACTCCGAGGGATATTTCTGGTTTCGCGGCCGAAAGAAGCAGATCATAGTCCACGATGGCTCAAACTTATCACCTCAGGAAGTTGAAGAAGCTGTAATGGCGCACCCGGCTGTGGACCTTGCGGGCGTCATTGGCATTCATGACGACGCGCATGGGGAGAATGTTTGGGCTTATATCACCTTGAAAAAAAATGCCCCTAAGCCCTGTGCTAATGAGGTTATCCGTTGTGCAAAAGAACGTGTTGGATACAAGGCTCCGGAGGTGATCGAAATCCTGGATGAAATGCCAATTAATCCAACAGGTAAAATTGACAGAGCGGCCCTTAAGAAGCTTGCTGAAACGCAGTTAGCTCACGATAAGAACAAGTGAATCTGTTGGGAGTGGGTACTAGGGGGTAAGGTTGGCTCTGTAGTTGTGGATCCCGCGAATCAAATTCTTAATCCCGCCCACACCGTAAAGCGACCTGGGAGGCCTGTTGAATCTTTCCAAATATCTTTTCGGTAGTAAGGGGTTGCCGCAAGTACTGCTACCTTTTTCGGGCACGTGAGGAACAGCACGCCATTGGCTGAACAGTGGAATATGCTACTCTGGCCAGAATTAAACAACTGTTTTAAATGATGGTTTGAGAGTTATGAGCCAGACGGATACTGTTAGCCGGATTCTGGATGCTGCCGAGGTTCTGTTTGCCGAGCGCGGTTTTACTGAGACATCCCTGCGCACAATTACGAGTACCGCGGGAGTTAACTTGGCTGCGGTCAACTATCACTTTGGCTCCAAGAAGGAGCTTATTCAGGCGGTCTTCGAGCGTTTTTTGACGCCCTTCACCGATGCCCTCGAGGCTGAATTAGATCAGCGTATCGCTACAGGTCGGAAGCTGCGTGTGGAGGACTTGTTAGAGAGTCTCTATCGCGTGGGACTCGGCGGATTAAGTCAGCAGGGGCTCGACCCGCAACGTTTTATGCGCTTGTTGGGGCTGGCCTATACACAATTTCAGGGGCACTTACGCCGCTTTATAGTGTCCCGATATGGTGATAGCTATCGCCGCTTCGCAGGTTTGTTGGCTGAAGCCCTGCCGGGAGTAGACCCTGTAACTTTCTACTGGAGACTCTATTTTATGCTGGGTGCCACGATCTTTACTCTGTCGAGCTACGATGCCATTGAGGCTATTCTGAGAGAGGATTTTGGCGCGCAGAGCAGTCTGCCGGAGACACTGGAACGGCTGGTTCCTGCGGCATCTGCGATGCTGAAAGTGGAGGCCGGCTAATTTAGCTGCCCTGACTGGCGGATAATAGAGGAATAGAATATGTCTGCACCCTTGGGACCGGTCATGGTTGATGTCGAAGGGCTAGAGCTTACCGACGCGGACTTTGAGCTGCTGCGTCACCCCCTTGTCGGGGGACTGATTTTCTTTGCCCGCAATTATCGTGATCGGAGACAGTTGCAGGACCTGGTAGCTGCCATAAGGGCGGTACGGCCCGAGATATTATTGGCGGTGGATCAAGAGGGTGGCCGGGTTCAGCGTTTTCGGCAGGAGTTTACCCGTCTGCCATCTATGCAGGCATTGGCTGCCGTAGCGAGTGAGGAACAGTTGCAGGATGTTGGCTGGCTCCTGGCGGCTGAGCTGTTAGCGGTTGGGGTGGATTTCAGTTTTGCTCCGGTATTGGATGCTGATGACCGGCAAAGTCGGGTCATCGGCGATCGCAGCTTTTGCGCGGACCCCAAACGCCTGGAGGTATTTGTGCGCCCTTTTATGCGTGGCATGCGTGAAGCGGGCATGGCAACCACAGGTAAGCACTTCCCGGGCCATGGTCACGTACTTGAAGACAGCCATGTAGAGCTGCCGGTGGATAAGCGCTCTCTGGATCAGGTGATGGAGTCTGATGCCTTGCCCTTTGTCGATTGTATTGCTGCTTCTGAGCTGGATGCGGTCATGCCAGCACATATTCGCTTTGTGAATATCGACAGCCAGCCAGTCGGGTTTTCCCGCTACTGGTTGCAGGATATTTTACGTGGGCGGTTGGGCTTTGGCGGTGTTATCTTTAGCGACGACCTGTCGATGGAGGGAGCTGGTGCTGCCGGTGGTTATGGTGAGAGGATTCGTGCGGCACTGGAGGCAGGCTGCGACATGGGAGTAGTCTGCAATAATCGCAGTGGCGCTCTGGAGGCACTAGCCGCCTTGCAGGGCTACATACCACAGGCGGAATCCTGTGAACGTTTGAAAGCCATGCGCGGTAGACCTTCCATTACATCCTGGGCAGAGCTGGAAAAGAGTGCGCGCTGGCGCAGAACCTGCGACTGGTTGACGTCGATAATGCATTAAAGGTCGCAAGACTTTGGTACCGGCACTGGCCTGGCTGCCGTGAGAGCCATAAAGTAGAGCGCCAGGCCTGATTTAAGAGAGCGGAGGGGGTATTCGTGGAATCCGTAGAGAGCATTCTTTTGGCGTGGCTGGGTGAGAACCGGGTCTGGATAGTATGGGTTTTCCTTATAGTGCTGGCTTCGGCACTGGGAGCCTGGATCTTTGGGCGCTTTGTGCAACGCTTGGGGGTAAGGGCTGAGAAGACGGTCAACCCCTGGGATGATGCCTTGGTTGGAGCCATGTCCCCGCCTGGCCCAGTACTTGTATGGCTTCTGGGGCTGACGGTTGCTGCACAGCGCGCCGGGCAGGCCACTGGAGCTGAGATCTTTTCCCTGGCTGTGCCGGCGCGGGAAATAGGACTCATCTTTGTGCTCTCCTGGTTTGCCTGGCGCTTCTCTCATAGCGCAGAGCGCAACCTGTGTAATCCCCGTTATATCGGCAAGCCGATGGACGCGACTACGGTGCGGGCAATCGGAAAGCTGGTGCGGGCGTCGATCGCTATCACTGCCGGCATAGTTATTATGCAGTTCCTGGGGTACAGCGTCAGTGGTGTGTTGGCTTTTGGTGGCATCGGTGGCCTGGCGGTGGGTTTTGCAGCCAAAGATCTCTTGGCCAACTTCTTCGGCGGTTTGATGATCTACCTAGATCGTCCATTCGCAGTGGGTGACTGGATACGCTCCCCGGACAAAGAGATTGAGGGTACGGTCGAGGATATCGGCTGGCGATTGACCCGCATCCGTACTTTTGACATGCGACCGGTGTATGTGCCCAACAGTATCTTCACTCAGATTTCTGTCGAGAACCCCTCGCGCATGCTGAATCGCAGAATCTTCGAAACCATTGGTATTCGCTACGAGGATGCCCACCTGATGGCAACGATAGTGGCCGATGTTAAGGATATGTTACAGCAGCATCCTGAAATCGATTCCAATCGAACCCTTATCGTCAATTTCAATAGTTTTGCAGCGTCATCCCTGGATTTCTTCGTATATACATTTACCCGAACGACGGATTGGGTCCGATATCACGAAATCAAACAGGATGTTCTGTTAACAATCCTGAATATTGTTGAAAAACACGGTGCTTCTTGCGCATTCCCAACTTCAACAGTGCATATTGCCGATATTCCTTCATTAGAACGCGAGGCCGCGTTAGACAGTTGAGTATAGGGAGTGCAATAAGGTACAAATGATTAGTTTATATATGTGTTTCAAGTGAGATTTTGACGGTTAATTACGCATACTGGTAAAAACGTAGTATTTATTTCACATAGAAACCTAGACACTGGCGCTGTTTTATCTAAGAATCAAGGTACGTCCTTTGGGTATCTACCAAAAGGATTAAGCAAGATAGCATTCTGCATGGAGCAGTTTGTTAACAATGGGGTGGCGTTTGCCCCTCTTGCCGAATGTAGTAATGAGGTAATTGAGGTAGGCGCAATAACAATAATGAGGTTTTCTCAATGAGTGATCGCGTTACAGGTACTGTGAAGTGGTTTAATAACGCACGGGGTTATGGCTTCATCACCTGTGGAGAAGGAACTGAAGACATTTTTGTTCATTACCGCAGTATCCGCGGCGAGGGTTATAAGACTCTCAATGAAGGGCAGGCGGTAGAGTTCGAAATGCAACAAGGTGACAAAGGACTGCTGGCGGAAGATGTTGTTCCCTGTGAGTGATTTGCGGATCGCTCGTTGAAAGAACTGTTGTCGTGTAGAGTTTGTGCGGTAACCTGCTGCCGGCTCTGCCAGCGCCTCTGGGAAAGCGGGCTGAAGAGCTCGCTTTTCTATTTCCCTTTTTAATGGGCTTCTCTTGCCTTGTCGGATGAGTGGTCAGCTACTCCTGTGGCTAACTTTTAGTTTCACTCCAATTCCCTTGCTTATAATTTTCCGTTTTTCATTTTTCTTATGCAGATTAGCTGAGCTGACCTATTTCAAAATTATAATTTTAATAAATTTGAAATCTATTTGATGATATCGGTCGAGTATTGGTTGAGCTTAAATATTGTTCGCGTTAGTGAAATTTTATTCCCCTTATATTCAAAAGCTGAAGAAATAAAATCGATAATCGAACTGTCCGTTGAAAGGGATGGTTTGTTGGTTGAATGGGATTGTTTTTGCGTTCAGTTGTCTTGTGTTTTTCGATACCGCTGCCATCGGTTCGAGATCACTATTAAAACCAAACAATATAAACCTGCTAACTGTTCAACTGTGTGTGGTAAAAAGAAGGCTTTGGGCGGAGTTGTGGGTTGAGTGGGGTTATAGCGTTTATAATCCCCCGCCTGGACGGGGGATATGTTAAAAGGTTTAGTATTTTATTAGTTTTCAATATTAGTGGTGCTGCCCTCAATGGGAGAGGAGCTTATTTCAATATCTTCCTCTTGGGGCTTGGCCACAGTGCGAATTTCGATAAGGATACCGAAAGCCGGGTGGTCGATATAATGTAATTGACCACTACGTAAACGGCGTTCGTGCTGCAGGTGGGCAGCATGGGCGACGTAAACCGTTTGCTCTGCCTCTAGCTGGGGTTCCCCAAGAGTGATGGGCTCATAGTCTCCAAGAGAACCCGGGTCATCCTGTAGTGCCAAGCTGCTATAGGAGGGGTTTTTATTTTCTGATTGAGTTGCACTCAATATCTTCACTGGAGTTTCTACAGTAGCCCTGGGGCGTTTGGGGAGTAATATGCCCTCATCAGAAGCTGGCGAGGAAAAATCACTGAGCCAGAGATTGGTGCTGAGGTGAAGATAGCGGGAAACGCTCAAGGTTACTGAGCCTCCCAGCTGGCTGTAACCCTGGAAGCTATTTCCACCGTCGATCAGGACTGCAGGAGAGCTGCGTTTTTGTTTCAATACTTGGCGCCATGCCTTGTGAAACAGTACCCGGTCTCCGCCTCTGACAAGAGCGGCCGCCTTATTGTTTAGCATGGTTGCTGTTGGTGACAGGAGCAGCGCTGAGCCGACTTTTGCTGCTGCCTCACCCATGGGTTCACCATTGGCTCCTGCCGGCGAAAGGGCTTCGCGGCTGGCAACAGGTTTTGAGCTTTCCTTGCGGGTGTCGAAGTCGACCCAGCGGGAAGGGTATTCAAGGCGCGGACTTGCCGGCCAGTTTTCGCTCGTGTGCGCCATGCCCTGGGGGCGCTCGAAGATAATCATCTCGATTTCGAAAGTGCTTCCGGCATAGTTGGCAGCCTGGGAGCCCGCAGCAGCGAGGGACAGTGCCAGGGCGGAGCAGAGGCGGGTTATCCTTGTCATGGTCATGGTCATGGTCATGAGTTACCACTTGTCATCATTCTATTGTGGGTACCTGGAATAGCGGCCGGCAGCCAGTTATCGGTGTTGGTGATTTTGGCAGGGGGCTTAGCCCCTGTCGATCGACCACCTCACTGACTGCCGGATAATATCACTGTGCCAGCCGCTCCAGTACTTCGTTAATTTCCTGCAGCTTCCGGTCGGGACCCTGCTCGTCGAGGCTGAAGTTCAGCTGGTTGGCTCCTGCGAGTTGATAGCGTCCCGGCTGGGTCTGCACCAACTTCACCAGCGTCAGAGGGTCCACCTGGGTATTCTCGGCGAACTCAATGCGGCCGCGTACTGTAGAGGCTTCTAGCTTGCGAATGCCCATCTTATCTGCCTTCAGCTTGATTTCCGTGGTGCGGAACAGGTGTTTCACAGGTTCGGGCAGCAGGCCAAAGCGATCGATCATCTCCACCTGCAACTCTTTGAGCTGCTGGCGATCGGCGGCATTGGCGATGCGTTTGTACATCATCAGACGGCCATGCACGTCAGGCAGGTAGTCTTCGGGAATCAGTGCTGGTACCCGCAGGTTCACATCCACTGCGGGTGATTCTAGCGGTTCATCGATATTTGGTGTGCGTCCTTCGCGAATAGCCTTCACCGCCTGGTCCAGCATTTCCATATAAAGGTTGAATCCGACACTCTGAATCTGTCCGCTCTGCTCTTCGCCAAGAAGTTCGCCAGCTCCGCGGATTTCGAGATCGTGGGTAGCCAGGGTAAAGCCTGCACCAAGGTCCTGGGCCTCGCTGATGGCCTCCAGGCGTTTGATGGCGTCGTTAGTCATTGAGCGCTTATTGGGGGTCATCAGGTAAGCATAGGCTTGGTGGTGAGAGCGTCCCACACGTCCGCGCAACTGGTGCAACTGGGCCAGGCCAAATTTGTCCGCGCGCTCAATCAGAATGGTATTGGCGGTGGGGATGTCGATACCGGTCTCGATAATAGTAGTGCATACCAGTACATTGAAACGCTTGTGGTAGAAGTCACTCATGACCTGCTCCAGCTCGCGTTCGCGCATTTGCCCGTGACCGATCCCAATACGGGCCTCGGGTATCAGCTCCTGAAGTTCGCGGGCGGTGCGCTCAATACTTTTGACCTCATTGTGAAGGAAGTACACCTGGCCGCCACGCAATATCTCGCGGAGAATTGCCTCCTTTACCAGGGCTTCGTCGCGCTCGCGCACGAAGGTTTTCACCGATAGGCGTCGCGCTGGCGGGGTGGCGATTATGGAGAGGTCGCGAATGCCGGCCATAGCCATATTTAAAGTACGTGGGATCGGGGTGGCGGTCAGGTTGAGAATGTCCACCTCGGCACGCAGGCTCTTGAGCCGCTCTTTCTGGCGTACGCCGAAGCGGTGCTCCTCGTCGATGATCAGTAATCCCAGATTTTTAAAGTCCAGGTCACTCTGCAGTAGTTTATGGGTGCCAACCAGGATATCCACTTTGCCGCTTGCCACTTTTTCTTTCACGCTGTCCACTTCCTTGCCTGAGCGGAAACGTGAGATCACTTCAATATTAATAGGCCAGTCGGCAAAGCGGTCTTGGAGAGACTGAAAATGCTGTTGCGCAAGTAGGGTGGTGGGTACCAGCATAGCCACTTGTTTACCGGCATGGGCGGCGACGAAAGCTGCGCGCATGGCAACTTCAGTCTTGCCAAAGCCCACATCGCCGCAGACCAGGCGATCCATGGGTTTTTTCGACAACATATCGCCGACCACGGATTCGATAGCCTGTTGCTGGTCTGGTGTTTCCTCAAAAGGGAAGCCCGCAGAGAATTCGCGATAGGCAAGTTTGGGGTCGGCAAAGGCATGGCCGACACGGGCTTCCCGACGCGCATAAATATCCAGGAGTTCGGCGGCGGCATCGCGCACTTTTTCGGCGGCCTTGCGCTTGGCTTTCTGCCACTGCTCGCTGCCCATTTTGTGCAAGGGGGCCAGGGCTTCATCAGCTCCTGAATAGCGGCTGATCAAGTGCAGACTGGCCACAGGTACATAGAGCTTGGCCTCGTTGGCATATTCCAGAGTCAGGAATTCTGCAGGCTGCCCGTCGATCTCCAAGTGCTGCAGACCGCGATAGCGCCCAACGCCGTGATCAATATGTACTACCGGAGCCCCAATGCGCAGTTCCGCCAGGTTTTTAACTGCATTATCGGCATCGTCTTTAGCTTTTTTGCGGCGCCGCTGCTGTAGTACTCGCTCACCAAACAGCTGCGGTTCAGCGATTAAGTTGATAGCGGGGTCTGTAAGTAGCAAGCCCTGATCCAGAGGGGCTACCGTGATGCCTGCAGGTTCCTCACTGTGCAGGAAATCCTCCCAACTGGTGAACGTGGGCGGACTCAGATGTATACCCTTTAACAGTTCCAGTAAGGCTTCGCGGCGCCCGCCACTTTCGGCACAGAAGAGTATCCGCCCGGAATAATCGAGCAGGTAGCTATCCAGGGCAGCCATTGGTTGTTCAGCTTTACCGTCTACAGGCAGGCTCGGCGGCACCTTGGTGGCAAAGTTGTAGTTACCCTGGTTCTCCGGCAGCGTCTCGGCAGAGAAGATAACTCTGGGCATCGATTTGAGGGCGCTGTTGAATTCGTCGATATCGAGCAGGATTTGGCGAGGCTGCAATATCGGGCGGGTAAGGTCGCCGCGGCGGCTTTCATAACGATTGCTGACTTCGCGCCAGAAACTTTCAATAGGAGCCTGTACGTCTCCCTGCACAAAAGCCTGGCTGCTCTCAGGGAGATAGTCGAACAGGCTCGCACATTGATTATCGAAAAATAGGGGCAGGTAATACTCGATACCTGCAGGAGCAATGCCTGCACTGATGTCCTGGTAGATGGGCACCAGGCTCGGGTCCGCCTCAAATTGTTCGTGCCAGTTCTGCAGGAAGCCGGAGAGGCCGGCTTTATGCAGTGGAAATTCCCGTGCGGGTAGTAAGTGAATGGTTTCCACTTTATCTACGGTGCGCTGGGTTTCCGGGTCGAAAGTGCGTAGGGATTCGATCTCATCATCAAACAGATCAATACGATATGGCAGGGGGCTGCCCATTGGGAATATATCCATCAGCGAGCCGCGCACGGCAAATTCGCCATGTTCGTAGACGGTGTCTACGCAGTGGTAGCCCACCTGCTCCAGCAGGCGCCGCTGGGTGTCGATATCATATTGCTGCCCCTCATTCAGAATCAGGGCATTGCCAGCTACATAATCACAGGGGGGCAAGCGGTGCATCAGGGTGCTTACGGGCACTATAACAATGCCGCTACCCATCTTCGGCATCCGGTATAGAGTTGCCAGGCGGTCCGAGATAATGTCCTGGTGGGGTGAAAAGGTATCGTAGGGCAGGATTTCCCAGTCGGGAAAATGGAAGATCTCAAAGGCGTCTTCCGTGGCGCTATCTCCCCGAGCCTTGTTAAAAAATTTCAGTTGTACCTCTAAACGGTGCGCCTCGAGGCTGTCGCGTGTAATCAACAGCGTTGGGGATGTGCTGTTGCGTGCGGCGTTTAAAAGGGCGAGCGCGGCCGCTGCGCCATGCAGTTGTCCCCAGAATTGCCGGTCATTGCTGCTGCGAAACTTTGGGGGAGTCAGGGGCTGTATATCGGTCATCTTTCCTTATATATCCGCGCTTTCGTTTGCTGTGGTGCCAGGGGCGGCTATTGTAGCCGCGAAAGGGGTGAACTGCAGTCTATGTTAACCGCGCCAGTAGTTCTGGTCGCGAACGGCTACGCTTTTTGGGAGATTGTGCGGCATTGTCCGGGTAAATGATAAAAAGGTAGTTTTACTACATTTTTTAGGTTTTTTTTTGTCCAGTTGCGTAGCAATAGTTGAATACTGATAATGCGCAGCCACACGGCCCCGAGTGTTTCCGGGCCGTGATTCCCCGCCTATCTAACACATTGCAGAGGTGTTGACAGTGACTCAGAAGCGACCGAAGCCCGCGGACTTTTTCAAGGACTGGAAACAGCGTGAAGCGCTGGCCGAATCCATGATCCCGATGATAGGAAAGCTCAACCGCGAGCAAAACGTCGGTATTTATATGTACGGCCGCAACCTGGTTAATCGCTCAGTTTTGAGCATTATGAAGGCACATCGCTTTGTGCGTCAGGTTGAGGAAAACGAACTCTCTGAGTTTGAAACCTTCCCCGTGCTCGAAGCCATCTGTAAGTTGGACCTGGGTCCTGTACATATTGACCTGGGAACCCTGACCAACAAGTTTATGCGCGATGAACGCGATCTATCTGTTGACGATTTTGTGCGCGAAGAGCTGGCGGATGCCGAGGGTGCAGGTACGCCTCTACCGGAGCCCAAAGATGTTGTGATCTACGGTTTTGGCCGTATTGGTCGCCTGGTTGCGCGCCTGTTGATCGACAAAGCTGGCAGCGGTGATGTACTGCGTTTGCGCGCTATTGTTCTGCGTAAGGGCAAGGCCCCGAACGATCTGGTGAAGCGCGCTTCCCTGCTGCGTCGTGACTCCGTGCATGGCGCCTTCCAAGGTACTATCCGTGTAGATGAGGAGACCGGCTCCCTGATCTGCAATGGCAATGAAATCAAGATCATCTACGCCAACTCCCCTCAGGAAGTAGATTACACCCAGCACGGTATTAACGATGCGATTATCGTTGACAGCACCGGTGTATGGCGCGATGAAGAAGGCCTAAGCCAGCACCTGCAGAGCCCTGGCGCCTCCAAAGTGCTTCTGACTGCACCGGGCAAGGGCGACATTAAGAATATCGTTTACGGTATCAATAGCAGCGATATCAAGCCGGAAGACAAGGTGCTGTCAGCCGCTTCCTGTACTACTAACGCCATCGTACCGGTCCTGAAGGCGATGATGGACGGCTACGGTGTTGAGCACGGCCACGTGGAAACTGTACACGCATACACCAACGATCAAAACCTGATCGACAACTACCACAAAGGTGAACGTCGCGGTCGCGCTGCAGCACTGAATATGGTTCTGACCGAAACCGGTGCGGCCAAGGCCGTTGCTAAGGCGCTGCCAGAACTGAAAGGCAAGCTGACGGGTAACGCGATTCGTGTGCCGACCCCGAATGTTTCCATGGCAATTCTTAATCTGAATCTGGGTAAAGAGACCACCAAGGAAGAGCTGAACGAGTATATGCGCGAAGTGGCGCTGCACTCTCCGTTGCGCCAGCAGATCGACTACACCAATTCTCCGGAAGTGGTGTCCAGCGATTTTGTTGGTTCTCGCGTTGCCTGCGTATTCGATTCCACTGCGACTATCGTGGATGGTAAGAATGCAGTGCTTTACTGCTGGTACGACAACGAGTTCGGCTATAGCTGCCAGGTAGTTCGCTGTTTGGAAGATATGGCTGGCGTTCGTTACGAGCGGTTCCCTAAAAAAGACTAAGGCGTCAGTCGCCAATCTTGCAGTCGGTTCTTGGGGCTGACTGCAAGGCCGGAGCGGCTCTTGCGGCCGCCCGCCTATAACAATCCAAATCCCTGTTTTTTCAGTAAAAATTTCCCATCTTGATGCCACTTTGGGGTCTTCCAGACTGGTAAAGATTCTGTCCCGTCTTTATAATGCGCGCGATTTTGCGGGGCGACCGTGCGCCGAGAAGTTAGCGCGCGCAAACCATAGTTAGCTTCCTTCCGCCCGGCCTACGGGTGATACGGTGTAAGCCCCTGCAGCACGGAATTCCACAATATGGCCCGCGAGTCCGAGGTCGACTGCTTGACAGTCTGACCCCGGACTCGCGGGCCATATTGCAATTTTTTTAAACTAGAAACTTAGGCATAGGCGTATGAGAAAGATCCGTCGGGGATTGGACTTACCCATATCCGGCGCGCCCGAGCAGGTCATCCACAAAGGACCTGCGCTCAAGACCGTTGCTGTTCTCGGCCCCGATTACCACGGGATGAAACCGACAATGGCAGTGGCTGTAGGGGATCGCGTCAATCTTGGTCAGCTACTTTTCAGCGATAAGAAAACCGAAGGGGTGCGCTACACCTCGCCGGCTGCCGGTCGTGTTGTGGCTATTAATCGCGGGGCCCGCCGTGTACTTGAATCTGTCGTGATTGGAATAGACGGCGATGCAGCTGAACAGTTCCAAAGCTACAGCGTAGACAAATTGTCTAGTCTGACTCGTGAGCAGGTCGTTGAGAACCTGGTTGAGTCCGGTATGTGGACTGCACTGCGCACCCGCCCGTTCAGCCGTGTTCCCGCGGTGGATGCGAAACCGGTAGCGGTGTTTATCAATGCGATGGACACCAACCCGCTGGCTGCTAACCCGGAAGTAGTGATCGCCGAGAATCCAAAGGCCTTCTCTCAGGGCGTTGAGATTCTTTCCAAACTGGCGGAAACCACTTACGTCTGCACCGCCCCCGATGCAGATATCCCTGTGCCGAGTGCCGATAATATCCGCCGCGAAGCCTTTGCAGGCCCCCACCCGGCAGGTCTGTCTGGTACTCATATCCATTATTTGCGCCCTGTGTCCGGCTCCCGTAGTGTCTTCACTATCAATTACCAGGATGTGATCGCTGTCGGTAAGCTGTTTAGCACCGGTAAGCTGTTCACCGATCGCGTAGTCTCCCTTGCGGGTCCCCAGGCTAAGCAACCGCGCCTGTTGCGCACCCGGCTCGGTGCCAACCTTGAAGCTTTGACCGCAGATGAGCTGAAAGGTGATGATGACCGCATTATCTCCGGCTCTGTATTTGGTGGCCGCACCGCTGAAGGCTCTTTGGCGTATCTGGGACGTTACCATAACCAGGTAACCGTCTTGGAAGAGGGTGGTGAGCGTCCATTCCTGCACTACCTGCGTGCCGGCAATAAGCGTTTTTCGGTATTCCCTGTTTACCTGTCGCGCCTGTTCAAGAACAAGCTGTTTGATTTCACTACCAGTACAAACGGTTCCGAGCGTGCCATGGTGCCGATTGGTACTTACGAAAAGGTAATGCCTCTGGATGTACTGCCTACACAGCTGCTGCGTTCGCTGATCGTTGGTGATACTGAGATGGCCCAGAAACTGGGTGCTTTGGAGCTGGATGAGGAAGATCTGGCACTGTGCACTTTTGTGTGTCCGGGCAAGTATGAGTACGGCCCCATTTTGCGGGACAACCTGACCCGTATTGAGAAGGAGGGGTAAGTATGTTGCGTAAATTCCTCGATTCAATCGAACCGAAATTCCACAAGGGCGGCAAGTTCGAAAAGTTCTATGCCCTCTTTGAGGCAATTGATACCGGCCTGTTCCAGCCGGCTGATAAAACCAGAACCACTTCCCATGTACGCGATGGCATCGACCTGAAACGTATCATGATCACCGTTTGGGCATGTGCCATGATCCCCGCCTTCTACGGCATGTGGAATATTGGCTTCCAGTCCAACACCATTCTTGAAGGAATGGCCAACCCGGAATTGTCTGGCTGGCGTCACGCGATCATTGGTGCGGTTTCCGCCTATAACCCGGCAAGCCTGTGGGACAACTTTGTCTATGGGGCTATGTACTTCCTGCCAATTTACCTGGTCACCTTTATTGTTGGCGGTATCTGGGAAGTCTTGTTTGCCGCTGTTCGCGGTCACGAAGTAAACGAAGGTTTCTTCGTAACCTCCATCCTGTTTGCCTTGACCTGTCCACCGGATTTGCCGCTGTGGATGGTGGCTATGGGCATCAGCTTTGGTGTGGTAATCGGTAAGGAAGTCTTCGGTGGTACCGGTAAAAACTTCCTCAACCCGGCACTCACCGGTCGTGCATTTGTATTCTTTGCCTACCCGGCGGCTATGTCCGGCGATGCTGTATGGACTGCGGTCGATGGTTACACCGGTGCAACTGCGCTGTCTGTAATGGCCAGCGAAGGTATCCAGAACGGTATCGTGAACGCTGCTGTTGGCCAGGTGACCTGGTTCGACGCTTTCTTTGGCAAGATACATGGTTCCATTGGTGAAACCTCTACCCTGGCTATTTTAATTGCCGGTGTCATCCTGATGGGCATGAAGATCGCCAGCTGGCGTATCGTTGCTGGCACCTTGCTGGGCATGATGGCCACTGCCTTTATGTTCAACCTGATCGGTTCCGAATCCAACCCGATGTTCCAGGTACCCTGGTACTGGCACCTGGTAGTTGGTGGGTTTGCTTTCGGTCTGATCTTTATGACCACCGACCCTGTATCCGCTGCGATGACCAATATTGGCCGCTGGTGGTACGGCATTCTGATCGGGGTGATGGTTGTCCTGATTCGTGTAGTGAACCCGGCCTTCCCGGAAGGCATGATGCTGGCGATCCTGTTCGCCAACCTGTTCGCTCCGCTGTTTGACCACTTTGTGGTGCAGTCCAATATCAAACGGAGGTTGGCACGTGGCTAATAAAGATTCCGTAACCGGTACTCTGATTGTCGCGCTGGTAATGTGCCTGGTGTGCTCCGTAGTGGTTTCCACTGCGGCGGTAATGTTGAAGCCTGCCCAGCAGGCTAATGCCGAGCTGGACATGAAGCGCAATGTACTGATGGCAGGGGGCCTGCTTAAAGACTCCCACGCTAGTAAAGCCGAAGTTGAGAAAGCCTTCGCTGATATTCAGATCAAATACGTCGACCTGAATACTGGCAAGTTCACCGACCAGGCTCCGGCTGGCGGTAGCGGTCGCGCTGCTTCCAAAATCGCCTCTGCCAGCGAAAAGCTGCCCACTGATGAGGACACAGCCAAAATTATCCGCCGGGAAAACACCAAAGAAGTTTACCTGGTAGAGAAAGATGGCAAGCTGGACAAGATAATCCTGCCTATCCGTGGCTACGGCCTCTGGGGCACCTTGTACGGCTTCATCGCCCTGGAGAACAACCTCGACACCGTAGCAGGCCTCGGCTTCTACGAGCACAAGGAAACTCCAGGACTCGGTGGCGAAGTAGACAATCCCAATTGGAAAGCCCAGTGGATTGGCAAGAAAGTCTTCGATACCGATGGCAATGTCGACATCAACGTGATCAAAGGGCAGGTTAACCCCAACAGCCCCGATGCGATTCACGAAGTGGATGGCTTGTCTGGTGCGACTCTGACCAGCAAGGGCGTGGATAACCTGGTGAACTTCTGGCTGGGTAACCAAGGCTACGGTCCCTTCCTGAAAAACCTGAAAGCAGGGGAGGCATAAGCATGAAAATCAAAGAAACTCTGCTAGACCCAATTTTTAACAATAACCCGATCGCGCTGCAGATCCTGGGTATCTGTTCTGCACTGGCTGTTACCAGCTCAATGCAGGTTACCCTGGTAATGTGTATCGCCCTGACTTCGGTTGTGGCCTGTTCCAATGTTGCGGTATCTCTGATCCGCAAACAGATCCCGAACAGTATCCGTATCATCGTACAGATGACCGTGATTGCCTCTCTGGTAATTCTGGTGGACCAGCTGATTAAGGCTCTGGCTTACGATATCTCCAAACAGCTGTCGGTATTCGTTGGTTTGATCATTACCAACTGTATCGTAATGGGCCGCGCAGAAGCCTTCGCTATGAAGAACCCGCCGCTGCCCAGCTTCTTCGATGGTCTCGGCAATGGCCTGGGTTACAGCGTAATCCTGATTGGCCTGGCCTTTATCCGCGAACTCTTTGGAGCGGGCAAGCTGTTCGGTGTAGATATCCTGACTACCGTGAGTAACGGTGGCTGGTATATCCCCAACGGCCTGTTGCTGTTGCCGCCCAGTGCATTCTTCCTGATCGGTCTGTTCATTTGGGCAATCCGCGCCTGGAAGCCAGCTCAGGTGGAGCAAGATGAGTTCAAGATTGCGCCTAACACCCAAGCGCAGGAGGCCTGATCCGTGGAACATTATATTTCTTTGATTATCCGCGCTGTTTTCGTTGAAAACATGGCGCTGGCCTTCTTCCTCGGCATGTGTACCTTCCTTGCCGTATCGAAGAAGATCGAAGCTGCGATCGGCCTGGGTGTAGCGGTTATCGTGGTACTGACGCTGACAGTACCTGTGAACAACCTGATCTACACCTACCTGCTGAAAGACGGCGCACTGGCCTGGGCCGGTTATCCCGACGTGGACCTGAGTTTCCTCGGCCTGCTGTCTTACATCGGCGTTATCGCAGCGCTGGTACAGATCCTGGAGATGTTTCTGGATAAATATGTGCCGGCTCTTTACAACGCACTGGGTGTATTCCTGCCGCTGATTACTGTGAACTGCGCCATTATGGGTGCCTCCCTGTTCATGGTGGAGCGCGAGTACGCATTCGGTGAGAGTGTTGCCTACGGCTTTGGCGCTGGCCTCGGTTGGGCCCTGGCGATTACCGCGCTGGCCGGTATTCGCGAAAAGCTGAAGTACAGCGATGTACCGGATGGCTTGAAAGGCCTGGGCATTACCTTCGTAACTGTTGGTCTGATGTCCCTGGGTTTCATGTCCTTCGGCGGCATCGACATCTAAGCGGGGGAAGGCAATCCTATGAATAATATTGAAATTATCCTCGGCGTAGCGATGTTTACCGTCATCGTACTGGCGCTGGTGGCGGTGATCCTTGTGGCCCGCTCGCGCCTGGTAAACACCGGCAACGTCAACATCCTGGTAAACGGTGAGAAGACTCTCACCGTACCGGCCGGCGGCAAACTGCTGCAAACCCTGGCTGCCAACAACCTTTTCCTGGCCTCTGCCTGTGGTGGTGGTGGCAGTTGTGCGCAGTGTGTGTGTAAGGTTAACTCCGGTGGCGGTGATATGCTTCCCACCGAAGCGGCTCACTTTACTCCGCGCGATGCGAAGGAAGGTAAGCGCCTTTCCTGTCAGGTTGCTGTTAAGCAAGACATGGAAATCGAAGTACCGGAAGAAGTATTTGGTGTGAAACAGTGGGAGTGCACTGTGGAATCCAACCCCAACGTAGCCACCTTCATCAAAGAGCTGACCCTGCGTCTGCCAGAAGGTGAAAACGTCGACTTCCGTGCGGGCGGTTACGTGCAGCTGGAAGCCCCGGCTCACCATGTAAAATTTGCTGATTTCGATGTGGAAGAGCAATACCGCGGAGACTGGGAGCACTTTGGCTTCTTCAAGCTGGAATCCAAGGTTACTGAGCCTGTGGTACGTGCCTATTCCATGGCCAACTACCCGGAAGAGAAAGGTGTTGTTAAGTTCAACATTCGTATCGCGACTCCGCCGCCGCGCACTGAAGGTGTGCCGCCGGGTCAGATGTCTTCCTACGTGTTCAGCCTGAAGCCTGGTGACAAGATCAAGGTATACGGACCCTTCGGTGAGTTCTTCGCCAAGGAAACCGATAATGAAATGATCTTCATCGGTGGTGGTGCCGGTATGGCACCGATGCGCTCACACATTTTTGACCAGCTCAAGCGCCTGAATTCCAAGCGCAAGATCAGCTTCTGGTACGGTGCTCGTTCCCTGCGCGAGATGTTCTACGAAGATGACTACAATGGTTTGGCTTCCGAGTTCGACAATTTCCAATGGCATATAGCCCTGTCTGACCCGCAACCGGAAGACAACTGGACTGGTTATACGGGGTTCATTCACAACGTTGTGTACGAAAACTACCTGAAGGACCACCCGGCTCCGGAAGACTGTGAGTACTACATGTGTGGACCGCCCATGATGAACGCCGCAGTAATCAATATGCTCAAAGACTTGGGTGTAGAGGATGAAAATATTCTCCTCGATGACTTCGGTGGTTAAGCGGAGAGCTTAGTTTGCTAAACGCAATCAAAGCCCCAAAAAAAGCAAAAACAGGGCCCGTTCTTCCGGCCCTGTTTTTGCTTTGTGTGGCTGTATTTTTTTCTGCCTGTTCTCAAGCGCCGGAGAATTGGCAGCTTAGTGGCCGCACCATGGGGACCAGTTATCACATCACGGTTGTCGATGTTCCCCAGGGTGTTGAGCGCAGCAAGTTGCAAACACTGATTGATAGCGAGCTGCAACAAGTCAACCAGGAGATGTCTACCTATATCGATGACTCCGAGTTGATGCGCTTTAATCGCAGTCCTGTTGGTGAGGCGGTTCATGTTAGCCAGCCGCTTGCTGATATTGTGGAGATGTCCCTGGATATCTATCGCCGCAGTGAAGGTGCCTTTGAGGTGACCGTTGGACCCCTGGTTAACCTATGGGGATTTGGTCCACAGCCTGAGCCAGAACGTATTCCCTCGGATACTGACATTACCTTATTGCAGAAGGTGGTAGGTTCCGATGCACTTAAGGTGACCCGGCAACCGGATACTATAACCCGCCAGCGCCCGGTGGAGATTGACCTATCGGCCATCGCCAAGGGGCACGGTGTCGACCGGGTTGCGGTGTTGCTAGAGCAGCAGGGAATCCGTAACTACCTGGTCGAGATCGGTGGTGAACTGCGCACCCTCGGTGTGAATCCAAAGAGTAAGGCATGGCGAATCGGTATCGAGGCTCCTGACTCAATGGGGCAAATGGTTCAGCAACCCATTGATGTCAGCGGTAAATCGGTTGCAACCAGCGGCGACTACCGCAATTACTATGAACGTGATGGTGTACGCTATGCGCATAGCATAGACCCGCGTACCGGGCGTCCGCTAAAGCACCGATTGGCGTCGGTGACTGTCATTGCGAATACTTGTGCCGAGGCAGATGGCCTGGCTACTGCACTGAATGTGCTTGGGGCTGAAGCGGGGATGGCTTTGGCAGAGCGTGAAAAACTGGCTGTGTTCATGCTGGTGAAAACTGACAAGGGATTTGAGGAGCGGTATAGCGCCGCTTTTGCCCCTTACCTAGAGAGGTCTGAGTAGTGACAATTTTTATATTTGCATTTGTTGCCATGCTACTGGTCGTAGCAGGGATGGCACTCGGAGCCATGGTTCAAAACAAACCATTAAAAGGTTCTTGCGGTGGCCTGAATAATATCGGCATGAAGCAGGACTGTACCATCTGTGGTGGCAATGATGACGAGTGCGAAAAAGAACAAGAGCGCCAGCGCCAGAAAGAGATGACCACTGATGACCTTGCTTACGATGCGACTAAGCGCAAGTAAGTAAGACCTTTTCCAAGCCCGTGGCCAACGGGCTTGTTGTTTTATGTCATTGGCACAAGCTGTGCTGATAACCGTAAATTGAGTGTTAAGTGGGTGACGTTATTGCGTAGCTCGCTTTTTTTGGATAACAGAATTAGAGCATTTGATGGCAGAGCAAAAGTTTGACCTGGTAGTAATTGGTTCGGGCCCGGCAGGTGAAGCCGCCGCGATGAGTGCTGCTAAAAAAGGCATGCGCGCTGCAGTTATTGAAAAGCGCCAGGTAGTTGGTGGCAACTGTACCCACAAAGGCACCATTCCTTCCAAGGCATTGCGCCACTCCGTCAAACAACTGATGCGTTACAACACCCAAAGTGTATTTCGAGCTCTGGGTGAACCCCGCCGCCTTACTTTTCCGCAGGTGATGCAGACAGTTAACAAGGTCATTTCCTACCAGGTGGAAATGCACACTTCTTTTTATGCGCGCAACCGAGTTGAGTTGATTGTTGGCGAAGCCAGGTTTCGCGATGCCAACAGTGTGGAAGTGCAATTACCGGATGGCGCCACAGAAATTGTCACCGCGAAGAAGTTTATTATTGCTACCGGCTCCCGTCCGTATCGCCCGGCCGATGTGAATTTTGATCACGAGCGTGTCTACGATAGCGATATGATTTTAGACATGCAGCATACCCCGCACTCCATCATGATTTACGGGGCGGGAGTGATCGGCTGTGAATATGCTTCAATTTTTGCCGGCTTGGGTGTGAAGGTTGACCTTATAAATACCCGGAGCAGTTTGCTGGAATTTCTGGATGATGAAATCTCAGACGCACTGAGCTACCACCTGCGTGATATGGGTGTCACCGTTCGCCACCAGGAAGAATATGCTCAAGTACTGCCCAACGAGCAGGGCGTGATTATGGAGATGCAGTCCGGTAAGCGTATACATGCCGATGCATTGCTCTGGTGTAACGGCCGTACTGGTAACACCAGCTCTCTGGGCCTGGATAATGTCGGCCTGGAAGCTAACCATCGCGGCCAGCTAAGCGTGGATGACCACTACTGTACTGAAGTGGAAAATATTTATGCGGTAGGGGATGTGATAGGCTGGCCAAGCCTCGCCAGTGCTTCTTATGATCAGGGGCGTGCTGTTGCGGCTGCTATTGCAGGGCGTGGCCACCGTGTAATCGAAGATGCACCCACAGGTATTTATACTCTCCCAGAAATTTCCTCGGTCGGTAAGACCGAATCCGAGCTGACCGCGGCCAAAGTGCCTTATGAGGTGGGTCGTGCGCTCTTCAAGCACACCGCACGCGCGCAGATCTCCGGTGAACGAGTGGGTATGCTCAAGATCCTGTTCCACATTGAAACCCGTGAAATCCTGGGTATTCACTGCTTTGGTGCTGAAGCCGCTGAAATTGTGCATATTGGCCAAGCCATTATGAAGCAGCCAGCTCCAAACAACTCGATTGATTATTTCGTCAACACCACTTTTAACTATCCCACCATGGCAGAGGCTTACCGGAGTGCCGCATTGGATGGACTCAACCGGGTTGCACGCTTATGACAGAACCCTCACCTAGTGAGTTTCAGGAGCTGGTAAAAGGGTTCTTTGAAAAGATCCCTTTTAACCAACAAATCGGACTTGAAATGCGCTCCCTGGACTTGGAGGCGCTGACCCTTTCAGCAGGATTTGATCTGCGCCCAGAGCTGATTGGTAATGTCTGGAAAAATATCCTACATGGTGGCGTAATCGCTACAGCCCTGGATACTGTCGGTGGCCTTACCGCTATGGTTGCTGCCTACCAGCGAATGGGCGACGTACACTGGAAAGAAAAAGCTGATCGTCTATCCAAACTTGGCACCGTAGATATGCGTGTGGATTACCTGAAGCCGGGCAGGGGAGAGCACTTTCTCTGTGAGGGCTCTATTCTGCGTACTGGTAACAAGCTGGTTGTTGCGCGTATGGAGCTGAGCAATGATAAGGAAGAGTTAATCGCAACCGGTACAGCGACTTTTCTTTATTAGACGGTGGAAATACTATATACCGGCCTAATCCAAAGGGCTGGTAAGTCCACGCTCATGTATGCCGACAACGTGAGTGTAGATCATCGTGGTACTTATGTCGTTGTGGCCAAGCAGCTCTTGGATATTGCGAATGTCCGCGCCTGATCGCAGTAGGTTAGTAGCAAAAGAATGGCGAAAGGTGTGGCAGCTGGCTTTTTTCCATATTCCTAAGTTTGAAATAGCCCTGCCAACTGCTCGCCTTATCTGTTGTTCCCCAATGTGATGTCTTCGTATGGTATCGCTGCGAGGATCACGAGAGCGCTCCCTGGCCGGAAATATATATTGCCAGACAGGGCTGGCTGCAGCCTTCGGGAATTTTTTGGCCAAGGCGAAGGGAAGATAGACTTCCCCGTGCCCCTCATTAAGATCTTGTTGGTGGAGCGAGAGAGCATAGTGAATTTGGGCCTTTAGAGGCTCAATAAGAGTTTTAGGTAGCAGGGTTCTCCTCGACTTTTCACCTTTGGCCTCACGTACGAATAAGCACTGTTCCGCAAAATCAACATCCTTAACTCGAAGCCGTACCGCTTCCATCACCCTGAGACCGGAACCATACATCAAAGATACGGCAAGCTTTGCCGGGCCAGTAAGCTGCCCCAAAATGTCTGTAGCCTCCCTATGGCTGAAAACTACCGGCAGCTGCCTGGGGCGGTGGCTACTGTCAAATTTGAGTTCACCCAGCTCAAGGCCCATAAACTGCTTGTATAAAAATACTACCGCATTCAAAGCCGTTTTCTGGGTATTGATTGACACGGATCGATTGATTGCCAAATGACTGAGCCAATTATCCACTTCAGCTTTACCCAATACTTCTGGATGACGCATCTGATTAAAGCGAATAAAGTCCTTAACCCAATAGCAATAGGTTTGCTCGGTTTTGTATGCCAAATACTTTGAACGCATAAAAGTTCTCAATCGATCCATAAATCGCGAGGAACTTTTGGGAATTGGTATAGGAATGTCATCCATTTTAACATGCCCAAATCTGGTTATATATACAGTCTTGCAGGAAATGTGACCAAATGCGAGTTGGAATTTCGGTCATCGTGACCGTTATTTTGAAAAGTTTTGCAAATATGCCAGAAAAATCATTAAATACAATGAGTTACGCAAAGTAGTATATTCCGGGATAGTGGTCGCAGTGACCGTTTTTCCATATTGTACCTTCGTATCAAGTTTGTGTAAGTGTATGATTTTGAGATGATTCAAGAGGTTCTGACGTGGAATTGCTTCTGAAATAGTAATCAGGATAATAGTGGTCATGGTGATCACTATATAAATGTTAAGTGAGTAATCCATTGAAACTAGTTACCAAAAAAGAACTAATTGAATATATTTGGAACTCGTGCAAACACGACGATGGTGCAATTGAATGGGCCAGCGGAAAGCTTTCGGATGGATATAAAATCCGCCTGGAGGAAGAACATAAAAATGTAGCACGTATCGGAATGCTGATGTCACATATTAGTGGGCATCTTACCGGTGACAACACGATAAGAACTATCAATGCAGCGGAGTATATTAATAGGGGTGAAATCCCTGAAGTGTTGGTAGGTTCAGATATTGAAAAATATTTCTCGGAAATATTTGAGCGTTTAAATAATGTCTCAAATCCGTAATCACTTAACAAGTAAAGGCAGCATCGCCCTTCGGGCTGGACGCGCTAACGCGCGCCGCTGCTTTAGGCGTTATGCGTAGGAATGACATGGATCGCATTTATCACAAAATAATTGAGTCTCCACACCTATATGACATCACATTCTTTTCATATCAGGTAAATTCAAGCGATATAAGCAGGTCATATATCGATCTCCACATGGAGAAAGATGGGGACCTTAGAAAGTTAAGATTCTGGGCTCCTCAAGACTTGGAGATTGAGAAGGGATTTCCATACTCTACGGGCGGAATGTTCATAGAGGATGTGTCTTCTCACCAACTTGATGGCATTAACGTGTATGTTGGGGACTTTGAATCAAACTATGGTTCTGTAACATTTTGGGCAAAGCGTGTTGAGCAGCTTTAATCTATGCGCGCATAACCAGCGCCAGCACACACGCCCGCAAGCGGGCTGGACTCGCAACTGTGTTGCTCGCCCGTGTGGCGAGCGTTATGTTTCTAAGGGTTCAAGATGAAGATTATCTTCGCAAAGCTTAATAATGATCCGCCACACTCTCTTTCGAAAAAAGACATAAAGAGAATCTTCACCCTAGTTCCTAAAAAATGGACTAGTTTGGTAGATCAAGTAATATTTAGCGCGGAGATTTTCCAAAATTCTCGATTTGATCGTCCAGTTATACATAGCTCATATTCTAGTCGATTAAATATACTGTCTAGAGGCTTCTCCAAAGAAGATATAGTAAAAGAAGTTTTTCGAGAGCTGGGGGTAAATGGCGGCATAGCGAAAACAGGCTATGCGAAGCACCTCCCTAAATCAGAATTAGATAAACTTGATCTTGTTATAGCGCCTTATTTGGATAGTTTCCTAAATGAAAAAACATAACAAAGCCAAGCACAATTGCGCATTACATGCGCTGGACTCGCAACAAGTTGCTCGCCTGTGTTGGCGGCGTTATGGCCGTAGCCGGAGAATAGGTAGGCATGAAAAAAGTCGATAGAAAAATCATATGTTAGTATTGCTCTTTCCCATATTCCTAATCTGCGTGCTTTCTAGCGTGTTTCTTACCGGAGAATACGTAACTCCGCTAGTATTGGAAATTTCAAACTGTACTCCAAGAAGCTCTAAACAGGAAATTATTGAATTTAGCCTTTTTATCACCTCATTTCTTGCCGGATATATATCTTTCTTGATTTCTGTCAAGATCATTTCCATATTTTTTGTCAGTGAAAGTCTGCTCCAAAAGTGGCGGGATAAATTAACATCTTCTGATGATTCTAAGTCTGGCTTTTCTACTGCAATAGATAAACACATTTATTGGGCCTTAAAATCCGAGAGGTGACTGCCATAACAAATGCCGGCACAATCAAGTACTTCGTGCGCTGGACTCGCAACAAGTCGCTCGCCTGTGCGGCAGGCGTTATGAGCTAAACGAGCTATGTTTAAGAACATTTTAAAATCTTCGTTTTTAGTGTTTTGTGGTGGATCTATGGCCGATGGTCTACCTGAAAATACTGAAGTAACACGGGAAAACGCTGAGTCACTGTCTGTTAAGTTGGCAAAAATAGATTCTGGAAGCGCTGATACTTCTCTATATCAGCTTGAGTTTGCTAATAAGCTCGGAAATTGCTTAGCGGGTCGAGTTCAAACCTATCTATTACTCGGCAAAAACGAAATTTCAGGCTCTTCTATGGATTATAAAGTTGGTAGTGAGCAACCCAGCGTTTTGCTTCATATGCCAGCATCGGGTTATGACATGGCGGTAACTGTTCAGTACTGCTGTTCAGAGGGTATGTCCCCTGGCTGTAAGCAATCAATCTCAATCAGTTCGGTCAATGGAATTGTGTCGCAGTGAGAGGTGCTCATAACAAGTGACTATGGTTCTTCGTCAAGCTTTTAAGCCATATTTTCATCCCAGTATGTGTTGTTTTTCACCATCGTATTCAGAATGGTAAGTTGCTTTCTCATACATGCAATGAGGGCCACTTTCTTAGGCTTGCCAGCGTCGACTAAGCGTTTATACATTGGCTTTAATTTAGGATGGCACTGGATGGCCGACATGATGGAAACAAACAGAACTGTGCGTACGCGATGCCTTCCGCCTCGAATATATCTCTTGCCCTGGAAGCTGCCGCTATCTCGGTTCATTGGGGCGATACCAACGAGTGCAGCAATCTCTTTTCGGTTCAGTTTCCCAATTCAGGTAGTTCGCTCATCAGGGTGTAGGCCAACACATTCCCGACTCCTTTAGCGCTTAACAATAGATCGCGTTTTTGTCGCCACTCGGCAATACTGTTGACGAGTTTATCCAGTTGCTTGTCGATTACCTCTAACTCTTTTTTGATGGCTTTCAATATGGATTGAATAGGTTTGTGTACAGATTTAGGCATTCGCTTGAGACGGTTCTTTTGCATGGTGCTCATCTCCAAGCACTGGCTTCTTACAACCAGTAAATCACTGATATTCCTTAATTTTTCAGGTTTTATCGACGATAGCCTCGGCTTCATTGCCTCCCCAAAGTGAGCAATGTCGACAGCATCCAGCTTGTCAGTTTTGGCGAGTCGCCCCGCTGACTTTGCAAAGTTTCTTACCTGCGAAGGATTGCAAACAACTATCGGCAATCCCGCTTTGTGGGCAGCACAGACAAACTCCAGTTCAAGCCTTCCTGTGGACTCGATAAGTACCCTTTTGGGTTTAAGGGGTTGCAGTCGTTTAATGGCGTCCTTAATACCATCTTTATCATTGGTAACACTAAAGAATTGGCCAGTTGGTCTCACAGAAATATCGAGCTGTTTGCTGCTAGTATCGATACCGACATTGATCTCTTGAGGTTCCATAAGATAAGCTATCTCCGCCTTGCTATTCGGGCTCGAGGCCCACATGACTATTCGAGTTATGCCTAGTGAGTGTCTGTCACGTTCCTACTTGTTATCGGTCTTTTATGAGCCGGCAATGCAACGAACTGTGATAAACAAGGCCTTCGGTGGCCGCCGAACGTGGGTCTCAATTTACCCGTTAGCGAAAAGGATTTTCAACATCAGAATCGGACAAGAACAACCATACAAAGCTAGGCAACCTCGCCCACTACGTGGGCTGGACCTTCATTCCGGCGCTTCGCGCCTCCACTCCGGCCGTTGCTAGCGGCGTTATGCACCAATGGGTAAGGTTCAATGAATTTGCTATTCGTTTGCAGCGAGAATAGATTGAGAAGCCCAACTGGAGAAGAAGTCTTTTCTCAGTATGATGGCATCAATGCTATTGGTTGCGGCACAAATAAAGATGCAGAAACAACTATTAGCGGCGATCTTATTGAGTGGGCTGACATAATCTTCGTTATGGAGAAGTCTCACCGCAATAAGGTAATGAAAAAGTTTAAGGATTTACTAAAGGGTAAGAAGTTAGTTTGCCTGGCAATACCTGATAACTATGATCGGATGGACCCAGTGCTCATCCGTATTTTGGAAGATAAAGTCTCTGTCCATGTTCGTCTTCAGAAAAATGCATAACAAACGCAGGCACAATCGCCAGCAAGCTAGCTGGACGTCGCTGACGCTCCGCCTGTGCTGCGGGCGTTAAATTCTACAACCATGAAGATACTCACTCTGCTCATAGGTATTTTTTTAGCCGGTTGCGTAACAACCGTTACGTGGGACGGGGGAATGCCCGGAAGGCAATACCAAATCACATTCATGGATAAGGCCGGCACCCCGGTTTCCGGAGTCGAAGCCAGTTGTATTGGCGACGACATCTGGCCAAGCAATGAGTTGGCAAAAGAGATTAATGGCTCTGTCAATCCATCAGATCAGTATGGAGTGCTAGTGCTGAGCCACGGCGGGTATGAAGCCGGTGGCACCTATAAGCAAATGGGCTCCTATACATGGGCTCACACCAAATCTGGCGGGTGCTCTGTGATTTCTTATATCGTGGTAAAAAAGTAAGTTCAGGTTATATTACAGAGTACAATCAGCCAAAAAACGTAGTTATAGCAACCAATGAAATTTAACAAGTCAATGAACTACGCGCGCACAAGACGCGCGCCGGACCGCCAACGCTATGCGCTTCACGCATAAACAGCTCCGGCCGCCGGTTATTGCAACGTTATCTTTCTCTACAGAATACTGACTTAGGTTTTAGCTTGATGAAAAAAATATTATTAACGACTGTTCTAAGCTTTGCCTGCATAATAGCACCAGTATTGTCCGCATCTAACTCAAATCTCATGACCAATGAAGCGATTGGCCATAAGGCTTCAATCGATTTTCCGAATAATGGTGCTGAGTATTGGGCAGTGAGAACCAAAGCCGTAGACTACGCAAAAAATAGTGAGTGGGACAAAGCCATCCCATTGCTAGAGCAACTGACGATGCAGTATCAGGACGATGGAGATACTTGGTTTTTATTAGGTCATGGGTACTTGCAAGCTGAACAATATCAAAAGGCGATACCGGCATTGGAGAAAACGCTTAAGATTGGCACAATAATGTCAGGGATAAAGTCAGCATCATCTCCATCAAACGATATAATGATCAAAATTGCTCAATCCTATTCCGCTATCGGAAATAAGGCTGAAGCACTAGCATGGATTCAAAAATCACTTGAATTTAGGTGGGACGACAGAAAGTCTCTTATTAACAACGCCAAATTTGAGAATATTTCTGGTGATGTACACTTTCAGAAGCTTTCAGGTGAATTCCTCGCTCCGGATTTATCAAGAAACGATGCCTGGGCTAATGATTTACAATTCTTATTAAGTGAAATAAAACGTCTTCACGTTGACCCATACCATAGTGTTTTTGTCGAGGAGCTCGAATTAAAAGCAAAATTAATCGTCGAAAAAATCCCGAAATTAAGCGATGAGCAAATCGTATTTCAATTTATGGATCTGCTAGCTAGCGTGGGTAATGGGCATAACTTTATTGTGCCGACCAACTCCCTGAAAGGCGCTTTTACTCGCCTACCGGTACAGTTCTACTGGTTTAACGATGGTATTTACATTGTTAGAGCTAGCGATCGCTATAGGCATTTAATTGGCCGAAAAGTCATTTCAGTGGCAAATATTCCTGTTGAACAAGTAATGGAGCGGATTGAGAGGATTAATGCCAGAGATAATGAAATGCAACAATATTGGCTAGGACCTTACTATCTAGCTATCCCCGAAGTCCTCAAGGGGTTAGATGTAGTGAAGGACACCAAAGGTATTGCTTTTTCTTTAGTTGATGAGAACGGCGAAGAGGAAAAAGTAATGTTTTCGGGAGAGCCATTTAGCTTTGGCGGTTTTCCGAGATTGCCGGAGCTTGAAAATGCTGATAATCCAGAATATCTGACAAGGATTAGTGAAAATTACTGGTATTTTGAAAACAGAGAAGATAATTATTTTTACATACAGCTAAATGCCGTTACCCAGAGCAAATCGCAATCTCTTTTCGAGTTTAGTGGCGAAGTTCGCCAAAATATTAAGAAAAGCAATATAAAAAATGTAATTCTGGATTTACGACATAATAGTGGAGGAAATGGATCTATTACTCCTCCTCTCACAAGAGCTTTAATTCACTTTGTAGAGCAAGATACAGATAACAAGTTGTTCGTTATAGTTGGTCGCAATACATTTTCAGCCGCACATTTATTACTGGCAGATATCAACCGGCTGACAGATGCGATCATAGTCGGCGAACCCAGTGGGAGCAGGCCGAACCATCTTGGTGAAGCCGGTTGGTTTAAGCTTCCATACAGTGGTGTTTGGGGAATAATTTCTTCTCAGTATCATCAAGCTTCGAAGGCTGAAGATCATCGTATATGGATTGCTCCGCATTTACCTGTATCTCTGTCATCCGCGAGCTACTTTTCGGGTGAAGATCCTGCCATGAAGCAGATAATTGAAGTCGTTAAAAACCAATAATTATGCTTAAAAGATAACAAAACGTTACACCGGACAAGCCGGTGAACGCGGCGTTATTCGCAATAATACTTTGAATGCCAAGTAAGTAGCCAAAAAATGGAAGTCGTAAAAAGTAGGCAGTTTCACTGCCGATCGCGCTTGGGGATCAAAACAAATTGCAAATATGCAAGGAATTACTACCAAGCTACATTGGACCGATAAGCCATACAAATGGCACATAAACAACGGAGAGGAGGTCTTCGTAGTTTTAGATGGTGTAGTAGATATGCACTATCGCGTGAATGGAGCTGAAGAAGTAGCCGTATTAGAAGTTGGAGACATATTCTTTGCTTCAGTAGGTACGGAACATGTCCCTCACCCGCGGGGTGAGGTGCGCGTACTCGTAGTTGAGAGCGAGGGTAGCGTATAACAAAGCCGGGCAATTTGCTCCGGGCCTGTGGCCCTCCGCGGGACAGCGTTTTGTTTGAGAAGTGAGCCGTGAGTAAAAGTAAAATAGTGGTATTGACAGCTATTCACTTGATTGTGGTTTGCCTACTGTGGGTTAGCACGCTCGTCATTGCACTTGGATTTGGATTCGAAGAGAATTGGGGGGGGCATAGAGTACTGATCCTACCCACCAACGACGGACACTCTCTTAAGCGATAAACTACGCAGCAGAGGTGCCCTATGACAAGATCAAGTAAACCAACCAAAACCACTCGTAAACAATACTCAGATGAGTATAGAAAAGATGCCCTGGCACTGGCGCTCAAGGTCGGGGTAAGCGTTGCCGCTAAACAGCTTGGGTTGCATCCTTCCCAGATTTACTGATGGCGAAGTAAGGCTAAGTTACATCAGAGCCGAGGGGATGCCGAGAGAGAGCTGGCCACAGAAAATGCTCGACTTAAGCGGCAGCTGGCTGAGCAGGCAGAGGAGCTGGCGATCTTAAAAAAGGCCGCAGCGTACTTTGCAAAGAGCCTGAAATGAGGTACGCCTTCATGCAAAAGCACAGGTATGAATTCAGTATCAAAGCGATGACCAAGGTGTTGGGCGTATCTCGCAGTGGCTTTTATAACTGGGTGTCAAGATCGGCTGACAAATCCAAGCAGCAGTACCGAATGCAGCTTGATAGCTTGGTACAGCAGCGCTTTATAGCCAGCAAAGAACGTAGTGGCGCCCCTCGTCTGACGAAAGAGTTGGCCAGTGAGGGGAGTAAATATAATCAAAAAACAATTGCTGCCAGCATGCGTCGACAGGGGCCTACGGGCTAAAGCAGCCAGGAGATATAAAGCCACAACCTACTCAAAACATGGTCTACCAGTGGCCCCAAATCTGCTCGAGCAGAACTTCAATGCTGAAGCGCCGAATCAGAAATGGGCCGGGGATATTACCTACCTACGAACAGAAGAAGGTTGGTTATATCTAGCTGTAGAGATAGACCTATATAGTCGGCTGGTTATTGGTTGGGCGATGTCGGAAACGATGATGGCTACGTTGGTCTGTGACGCCCTTCAAATGGCTTTATGGCGACGTAAGAAACCTACGAATGTTATCGTGCATACAGACAGGGGAAGCCAGTATTGCTCTAAAGATTATCAATCTTTAATTACAGCGTATGATCTGCGGTGCAGCATGAGCGCCAAAGGTAATTGCTATGATAACGCTTGTGCAGAAACATTCTTCCACTCACTTAAAGTAGAAGCAATCCATGGTAACCGCTTTCCCGCAAGGCGCCTCATGAGAGAAACCGTATTTGAGTATATAGAGATAGACTACAATCGAAATCGCCTACACAGCGCCAATGGCTATCTCAGCCCTGAGGCGTTTGAGGAACAACTAGTCGCTTAGTGGTGTGTCCGTTGTTGATGGGTAGGATCAATGCGATGAAATGAAGTAGTTCAGACTTGATCTAACAGTTACTAGTATTTTAGAAGATGCTCTATCAAGTCAAATTCAAATTACGTGCAGTTCTTTCCAGATCTTTTGTCCATCTTAAAGTGTCACCATGGATATAATTGTTAGCGTCTAAAGTAAATTTCGGGTTTTCGGAAAAGACCTATGAGTGCTATTTATTGTAAATTCTAAATGGATTGAGAAATTTTCCTGTAGTAGATGTTCTATATTGACGTTGCGAGTACAGATTTAGTTTTGATGTCTATTTGGAAACGAGATCGAGTGGGTGTGATAAAGAGAGCCTCTGAAAAGAGGTTGAGTGTGAAAATCTATAGAAATTTCTGATGTATATGGAGTAGAAACGATGAGCGAGCTATTAGCTAGCTCGCAGAATGGCTGGTTTGCAATGTGGAGTAATAGAGCACTGGAAGTAGGCGGTTTACCTGCGTACCAGTAGTAGACCGGTTTCGGTGTGATCCGTGTAGGGGAACTGATCGAATAGGGCAAAGCGGTCGATACGATGAGTCTTGCTCAGTAGCCTTAGGTTTTCCAACTGTGTTTCTGGATTGCAGGAGATATAAAGTATTCTAGGAAAGCGGGCAACCATTGTACAAGTGTCTTGGTCCAGGCCGGCGCGAGGCGGGTCTACCAGTACAGTGTCGAAGCTATAGCTATCCAGGTCAATTTCGGCGAGACGGCGGAAGGGGCGGACTTTATCGATAGCCTGGGTAAATTCTTCGCTGGATAAGCGCACAATATTCAGGTTACTCACACCATTTGTACGGATATTCTCCTGGGCGGAGTTTACTGAGACTTTTGAAATTTCGGTAGCCAGTACCTTTTGAAAATTCTCACTCAGTGGAATGGTTAAGTTACCATTTCCGCAATACAGCTCCAGTAGGTCACTATTCATTTTTCCGCAAGCGCTTTTGGCCCAATGGATCATGGAGCGGCAGATTTCACCGTTGGGCTGGGTAAAGCTGCCTTCAACCTGTTTGTATTGATATTGCTTGCCGTCGATCTCAAATTGTTCGGTGACATAGTCTCGCTCTAACACCACCTTTTGCTTGCGGGATCGGCCCAGGATGGGAAATCCCAGCTTATTCTGAAGGGCGCGGGCTTCCTGTTCCCATATTTCGTCAAGTCTCTTGTGGTAGATCAGGGTGATAAGGGCATCACCACTCAAAGTAGTGAGAAACTCGGCGGAGAAAAGACGTTTGCGCAGTACTTCACTGCCGTTTACGGTTTCCAGTACCTTTGGCATCAGCGTATTCATCAGCTCTGAACCAACGGTAAATTCGTCTATGATAAATGGCTTCTTGTGCTCGCCTTGGCGGTACATGGCGTAGTGGGCTACACCTCCCTCATGCCAGACTTTGAACTCGGCACGCAGCCGATAGTGGATGGGAGGGGAAGGGAACAACTCTGGCTCCAGGTGGGTAAATTCCCGGTAAGCTTCGCTCAGGCGCTGGGCCTTCTTGTGCAGCTGATCTTGATAGTCGTCGGTGTTAACGCGGTACAGTGCCATATAGAATACGGTAGTCTCAATGATGGAGCGGGCGTGAATTATATAGGAATCCGTATGGCAATAGGCGAGATAGCAATCAGAGTACGAGGGCAGGGGCTGCAGGAGTTTACCAATCAGGTGACTGACTGGGTCTCCAATCAAGGTGTGGACGAGGCGCTTTGTACGCTATTTATCCAGCATACTTCAGCAAGCCTGCTGATTCAGGAGAATGCGGACCCAAGCGCGCGGAAAGACCTAGAGCAATGGCTGAATCGGCTGGTGCCTGAGGATGACCGCCTCTACACCCACACCCTGGAAGGACCAGATGATATGCCGGCCCATATCAAGTCTGCGTTGACCGCAACCAGCCTTTCAATCCCAGTGCTGGGGGGCCGCTTGATGCTGGGAACCTGGCAAGGTATCTACCTTTGGGAACATCGCCATCATCACGGGGAGCGGCGGGTTATATTGCATGTTTGATGGAACGTGGGCTCTTCCTTGCTCTGTGGTCAGCTAATTGTACTTTCAGGAGCATAGGGCGGTTTTTCCAATCTGATTAAGGATATCTTCCCTTAGTATGTTGCAGTCCATATCACTGGCCCCCTACGTCGTAGCTGAATTCAAAGATCGAAGTTTGTTCGTTGGATAACCCGATCAGGGCGGCGCCACTGATGATAGTCCCGTTTTGCTGATGGTGCTCCACGCTTCCAGAAATTTGGTCCTGTGGGGCCCGGGAAACTCTACGATTACGCACATGCCGTAACAGGTAATATCCCCCATTGCGCCTATCGACCACACTTTTAGATTGAAGCAGACATTCTCGCCCCTCATGAAGGGGAAAAGAAAGCTGTATGTATGGGGTTAACAGTCCCGATTACAGGCAGTTGGTGGGTTTGGGCAGGCCGGCGATTTTGCTGGCGACCCTGGCTGGGCTGGGTGGGAAAAGTTGCATTAAATAGATACTACGCCCTTTGTCTGCCCCCAGCTTTTGGCCGATAAATTTCACCAGGGGGCGCATGGCAGGAGATAACTCAAACTGGTGATAAAAGTCCTGCAGTAGTTCAATGACTTCCCAATGGGCATCTGTCAGTTCTATGCCTTCTGCAGTTGCCAGCTGTTCTGCAACATCCTGGCTCCAGTCGTTTAGATCACGCAAGTAGCCCTCTTTGTCGAGGGGAATTTCCCGGCCCTTAACTTCGATAGTTCTCACCGCTATTACCTAAACCAGCTGACGATAGGGTTGTGCTCAGTACAGAGATTGACCCAGCCGGTGTCGTCGATCATTTTGACACCGGATATTATTGCTGTTAATTCCTGCTGGCCTCGCGCTGCAGCATCGGCTTCAAGACAATAAATGGCTGAATTTTGTAGCGCCTGTAACGCGTCATGGCGCAGGGCATACACGCCGTCCTCAATTAAAAGCAATACATCCCCTTCAGAGAAGCATTGCAGGCAATCACGCAGGGCACTGGAGCTGAATGGAGACTTATTGACTACATGTAATGTCATATCAAAAGCTCAATACACATTGATAAGAGGCAATCAAAGAGCTCGGATGTTCGATCACTTTAACGATTATGCCGGGAACCTGGACCTGTTCGGGGGCGATTCTTCTCTCCGCCAGGCTCTTTGAGCAAACAAATAGCTGCTCCAGACCAAACATGGGCAGTGCCAGTAGGTTACGGCGCAGATTCTTTTGCAGAATTTCCCCCGCTGACTGGTTATCCAATAACTGGAAAACCCCATCACCGAGAAATAGCAGGTCCACCTCCTGTTCCATTGCGCAAGAAGCGAGTACTGCTTCGAGCCCTTCACGGGCAAGTGCGCTACCGTAGGGGGCTGTCCGGCACAGTGCCAGCGCTGTATTACTCATAACTAGCCTCCAAAGGTTACCAGGCGTTCGGAGTTAACTACGGCATCGGTCAATTGACCAAGGCCGGCCAGTTCAAACCCCTCAGCGAGATTGGCAGAGGGCTTCTCCAGACGATTCGCTTCCCGCTGGCTTAAAACGCCGCGTCTCTGTGCGGCGGCAATACAAACTACAAGGTCCAGGTTGTGCTCACGTTGCAGAGTTTGCCATTCTCCGGTCAGGTCGGATTCGTCCTGGGGAGGTGCGGCGATGCTATTGCCATTCTGCACGCCATCGCAGTAGAAAAAGACCCGATAGATCTCGTGACCTTTCGCCAACAGAGCTTTGGCAAAGCGCAGGGCACTGGAGGCAGATTGGGAGGCGTGGGGTGCAGAGTAAACTGCCAGTGAAAACTTCATAGGGGGCCAAATGGTAAAATGCCCCGCTTGGCGGGGCATTGTATCTTGTTCAGCAGAGCTGTTGCTTAGTCGTCAGAGGATGCGAATCCAAGGATGTGCAGCAGGCTGGTGAACAGGTTGAAGATGTTCAGGTAAAGGGAAGCTGTGGCCATCAGGTAGTTGGTTTCACCGCCATTAATAATACGGCTGGTGTCATACAGGATGAAGCCAGACATCAGTAGCGCAATAACTCCACTCAGGGCAACGCTAACCAATGGCATATGGATACCGAAGAGCCCGGCAACGATTACGGCTAACAGGCAAACCAGCACGGCGATCAGGCCTACGGCAAGGAAGCCGCCCATAAAACTGAAATCTTTACGAGTGGTCAGCACATAGGCAGACAGCGCAAAGAAGATAACAGCTGTGGTGCCCAGAGCCTGCATTACAATCTGGCCGCCGCCGGCGAGACCCAGATAGTGGTTAAGCATAGGGCCAATGGAGGCGCCCAGAAGACCAGTGAAGGCGAAAACCACGCCGACGCCAGCGCTGGAGTTTGCGGTGCGCGGCAGTACAAACCAGATAAGCGCCAGGGCTCCTAGGGAGCAAATCAGGCTCATGCCGCGGCCCATTCCGATGGCCATAGAAATACCGGCAGTAACAGCACTGAAAAGCACAGTCATAGCCAGCAGGGCATAGGTATTGCGCAACACCTTCGCCGATTCCGAGCGGTCCAGTGCGCGGGTATTTGTATAAGCTTGCGGTTGCATTTAGCGACTCCTGCTATTTAATTGATACCGGAATCATATAGCCCACAGTGGGGACCATCAAGTCGGGAAATCCCTTTTATGTGCTGGCTATAAGTCTTTTCGAATCCGAAAAACCGCAGTTTTTACAGGGTTTTAGCCGAATCCTCTCTTGCTATTAATAAGGGTGCGTGGCCGGTTTTCAAGTGTTTTAAGATGGTCCAGGCCGGAAAGGCACTTCGATATCCACAATCAGTGGCAGATGATCCGAAGCTTGGCGGGTGAGGGCAGTACGGGGAATCCGCACCTTCTTTACTCCGATGCCGGCACTTAGAAAAATATGGTCGATCCGCACTTTTAGGAATGTCCCTTTGGGTATGTGCCGGGGCGCTTGCTCCTGAGCATCGCGCAGGTAACCGCCAAGGCGCTTACACTCTGCCGAAGCTGGCAAGGCGTTAAAGTCACCCAATAAGATTCGTTCACCTTTGCAGCGGGGGTTGCTCAACCATTCCGGGCCCAGTAGTGCATCCACCTGGCGCAAGCGTTCGGCGCGGGAAAGACCCAGGTGGGTATTGATGATCTGGATCCTGTTACCATTGTGCTCAATTTCCACCCAGACTGCACCGCGGGGCTCATCGGCGGCGGGATTGAATAGTCGGCCTTTGCCCTTTGGGGGACCGGGCAGAATTCCTTTCTTGATCAGCTTTACTGGCAGGTGAGTAAGAATTGCATCGCCGTAGCGTTCTTCTTTCAGGTTGATCGCCGGCTGAAAGTGCACATCCATCGCCAACAGCCGAGCCAGCCGTTCCGCCTGGTCCAGGCCGCCGCTGCGTTTGCGCTTTACATCCAATTCTTGCAGGGCCACCACATCGGGACGATAGCGGGCTATGACCCTGGCGATGCGCTGGGGGGAGAGGGTGCCGTCCATTCCTTGGCAGCTATGCACGTTGTAGGTCATGATTCTGAGGGTTTTCTGAGGCGCCCTGTGCTCATCAAGCTTCATTGGGCGTGCGCCACGAAGATAGGCCCTGGCGGCGGAGCGCAAGTCCTGCGGGCGCCAATAGCCGAGGCCTGGGTCCGGCGGCTGAATATCCTCTGGCATCAGGGCGAAAGCGTGGGTCTCATTGGGTCCGGCGGCACCGTGGCTGCCGTTTTCCATGGCGAATGTCAGCGGTTGCTCTTCGCTGGAACACCAGCCGTACATCATAAAGTCACCGGCATCCGGGTGGCTGCACAGGGAGATCATGTCGGAGATAGCCTGGTCGGGATAGGGGTGCTCATCCCCCATTAACTCGCGGCCATCCTCTGGCAGGCGTACCGGGCCGTGTTTCCACCAGCCGTGTACCGGAGAGGAGTCCGAATTGGGGTCCACTCGGTAGAGCACCAGGGGTACATGGGCCTCTTCAACGATCATACGTGCGACATCTTCACGGCTATGATCGTCTATATCCAGGTTGTAAAGCATTGCCAGGGGGCCGAGAGCGGTCAATGCCAGCGGGGTTTTACTGCCGTTCTTTTCCGGAGTCCGCTCCAGTTCGACCTTATCCATCCACTCGCTGCCAAATAAGCGGGCCCGCTCCAGCTGTACGCCGCGTCTACTTTGGCCCGGCTCGATTTTTGGCGGTTTCGTTAGCCCCGATAGGATTTCTGACAGGGCGTCACCGAGACTGCGACCATGAAGCTCTTCGTAGGGCAGGGTTTGTTCCTGTCCGTGATCGGAGAAGATCCACACATCATAGTGGCGCCGGTCCGACGCGTGGGCGGCGCGCCAGATTCGCGCCACGGCATCGTCTATACCTTTGAGCACCCAGTGGGCAAAAGCTGAACGTGGTCCACGGCGGTGCGCCTGTTCGTCGTAACCGAGCAGATTGACATAGATAATGGGTAGGCCACGGGTGATATCCACCTTGGCGCCCATGGTGCAAAACTCCCGTGTGAGGATGGTAATGCCGACCCGGGTGGGTATAAACATCAGCTCCTTCATGAAGTTTTGCCCCTGCATCAACCCGCGCACGCAGTCCACCAAGGATAGAATCAACTCCGCCACAATCAGGGCGCCGGTACGAATCAGGCTCCAGATATTGGTAATTAACAAGATACAGATGGTCAGCGGGCTGGCGCTGCGCAAGGCGGGTCCCCAGCCCTGGTCGGCTGGACAAAAGTGTGCTTCGCCGGTCTTGGTGCCGGCGCGGAACAGGCTGAGATAACAACTTCCACCACGCAGCAAGGGGTCGCGCTGCTGGGTATTGATTCTCTTTTCCACCAATGCGGCCACATCGGGGTCATACATTCGTCCAAGTTTCTGGGTCTCATGGACCAGGAAACCGAAGGCTGGTACCGCCTGACGCACGCCGTAGAAGAGCTCAGCTTGCACAGCCGGTGTGGTGGAGGGGACTCCAGGATACATGTGCTCCAGGCGGTAGTGTTCCTTCCGAATCAGCCTTTTCAGGAAAGGCATACGGCCTCTGGCCAGGGCTTTGAGTAATTCCGGATGGGCCAGGCCATCAATTTGAATCAGGATCAGTCCGGGAGCATGGGGTTGGCGCCCACTGGTAGAGAGCCCGAGCAGTGATGCAATCCACTCGCTGCGGCTGAAGCGGCGGCGCCAGCGCCTGACGGAGAGTCCAATACGGCTTAACATTACTGGGGTTTACTGCTCCGGTGTCTGGCTGAGTGCCGCCCCCGCAGCTCCTGTCAGCCCTTCGATAATCTCCCACTGCGCCCCCATTAATTTGCGCATACGCACCCACTGGGAGAGGCGGGCGCTATTTGGAGGCTTATAGCTCTTCACTAGTGGCTGGTAGAGGTCGAGTGCACGCTGGGCACAGCTCTTCATGGAGAAATCCCTGGCGGTACACACTGCCTGGTGAATCAGCTCCCGGCGCCCCCCTGGAGGAGTATCGTGCAGCCAGTGGATGGCGGATACGAATTGATTTATATCGTTGCCAGTGATCAATCGGCCATTAATCCGGTCTTTGACCATTTCCCGTGTCCCGTTGGCCTCCAGTGCAATAACAGGAACACCACTGGCCATTGCCTCGGACAGGACCAGGCCCTGGGTTTCAGTTGTTGAGGAGAACACGAAGGTATCCATGGCACTGTACATGTCGCGCCGTGCTGAACCGAGCACTTTGCCTGGCATATGTACCCGCTGCAGCAGCCCTTGCTGAGTAAAGAAGTCACGCAGGTCATCTTCCAGCGGTCCACTTCCCGCCAGCAGGAAGTGGGTATTGTCCCGGTCGTGCATAAAACGCGCTACAGATTCACACAGGAAAGGCAGGTTCTTTTCCTGACCAAATCTGCCGAGGTGGCCTACCACAAATGCAGACTGGGGAATATGCAACTGGTCACGGATACCCCTGCCATCGCCGCCGCAGTAGTCCTCTATGCGTACCCCGGTTGGCACCTCTGCAATAGGCGTACGCACGCCGCGTTCTCGCAACAGCCGCACAACACTGAGGCTTGGAGCCAATACCAGAGTGGCCAGGTTAGCGTAGCGGGTGGCGATCTCTATTGCGAAACGCTTTATAACCTGGGAATTGGCCATCACATTATGGGTGTAGTGCTCGTAAAGTGTGTGGTGAGTGAAAACCAGAGGGAGCTCACGTTCGCGGGCAATTCGCAGAGCTGTCAGGCCTAGCAGGAAAGGGTGGTGGGAGTGGATGATGTCCGGTTTGAAGGCATCGAGCCGTTCGTTCAGGGCGAGAGAGAAGGGCAGAGCAAAAGAGAAATCACTGCCGTTGAAGTTCTGTATCGCATGAATTCGCAATACATGCTCCTCGCGGGCGAGCTGTTGTGCGAACTCTGGGGCAATCACCAGCACGTTATGCCCATGCCTGCGGTACTCTTCGCTGAAAGCTGATACCGAATGCGCTACACCACCAACGTGGGGCAGGTAAGTATTGGTTAGCATTACTATATTCATGGGCTTTTCAACTCTACGGAATGCACCCCATCGCCAACCAGGGTGGGAGGAAAGCCGAGGGGGTTGATGGCGATGGCTGGTGGCTTTCCGTGCCATTCTCCTTTCCAGGATACTTTCGGCGTGGTGCCAGGAGTAATTTCCATGGAAATCACCCCAAATCGGGTCGGGGCTGGGCCGAAGAGAATAGGTTTTTTGGCGGAAGTATCTTTGAGCCACTCTGGTGGTAACCCGGATATCAGGATCAATGCATCCTGCTCTTCCCGTACAAAGCAATTGCGCTGCATAGCCACCCATTCGGCCGCCGCCCAGGCGTGCTGCCCGTCGCCCATACAGCCCCCTAAAGAGTGGGGGTGGATGGCCTCCGGCCACTGACCGGTAGGGGAGGCCAGCTGCGCGACATTGCGCATCAGGTCCAGGCAGCGTCTGTCACCTGCCCTTAGCAGCACCTGGGCGATATGTAGGGTCAGATAGGCATTGATCCCGGAGTGGATCATGTCCTGGAAAAACCCACCGTTGACAAAACAGTTGTCGATCAGGAAGTCAGCCAGATCGGTAAGCCTGGGGTCTTCCGGTGGGTAGAGCTGAAGTGGGTAGCCGGCGGCAATAGAGCCAATTGCACCGGCGTCGAGTCGGCGGTTGGGAGAAGCCGGCATGGCTGCGCGGCCGACTTTCTGCTGAGCCTGGGACAAGCTGTTGTCGATTGTGCGCTGGAAGTCCCCGGCCGCTGTATTGAACCGGTGAGCGTTATCGTCGATGCCCTCTCGTGTGCAGATAGTGGCGGCTGCATGCAACCCAGCCACACCCCAGAAATCATCCCAGTAATAACAGTCATTGGGCCCCAGGTGTTCGGCGCTGAAGCCGGCGGGGAGCAGTCCGGCACAGGGGCTGCCATCCTGGGGCAGACGTTTGCCGATTATCCATCGTGCACCTTTGAGTACCGGGTCGCACCAGTCCTGTTTCAAAGGCTTGTTGGTCATCTGGCAGTAGAGATCGAGAATCCACAGAGCTTCGCCGTTGGAGTCCCACTCACCATCCTGGGAATGAAAAAAACCATCGCGCTTCTGCCGTTGGGGAAATTGTTCCAGAGCCCTTTCAGCCCGCTTGGTAAGGCCGGCAAATAGCAGTGACTGGATCATAAAAGCGGCATCGCGAAACCAGAAGCGCTTATAGGTATAGGGGCCTGGGTATACATCTTTGGGGGAGTGAAGAATCAGGGTTCGGATTGCTGAGTCGTATAGAAACTGGAAGTCCCTGTCTGGTACCTGCAGGGTGCAGTGCCCCTTCAGGCTGTCCTTCCAGGTTTTGGTGGGCTGGCTACCCTGGAAATCCTGTCCCAGGGGAATGGAGACATCCAGCTTTAGCGGTTTGTGTCTCTCGACGCGAAACATGGCTGCTGCAGTCGCCATGCCGACATCACACTCACCGGACATGCGGCCGTGTTCGTCTTTCAGGTGCAGGTAGATATCCCCACCGCGATAATCGGATGCGAGGTGCTTGTCCACCGCTTGCCCGAACTCAACCGCTGGATGGTCCTCAATCAGCCAGCGCTTGGCGCTTTCCTCAAGCCTCACCTTGTGTACAAAGCTGACCCCTTCTGGGTTACATGGGCGGAGTACTACCAGCAACCAGCCGCCGTCGCGGCAGCTGGCAGTGAGATCCATCACACAGCAGGGCTTTCCCTGTCGTTCTTCTACGTGAGCGCGGTTGCGCAGCTTCAAACCTTTTAGCGCAGATTCGGTCACCACTGAGACATTGTTGCCCAGCTCCTGGTGTTGCTCGCAATAAGCAAGGCTGGCAGGGGTCAGCTCGTCGCCAGAGTCGCCAATCACCCAGGCGTCGATAGACCAGCCATCATAGTGTGGGGTGAGCAGGCCGCGCGGATCGATAACTGGCAGCTCATCGCAATCGGGAATACCTATAGCAGTCCAGTTTCGATGGCTGAGATTACAGTGGGTAATTGAAAAGGCACGAGGAATGAATGACTTGTCCCTAGGGTCAAACTGACGCTGAATCCAATATGGCCATACCCAGTCGAGGTTGTGCTGGATGACTTTGCTATTGATCAGGGCTCGAGCATGGAAAACAGCCCCGGCGCGGAGCAGCTCAATGGGCTCACTGACCTCTGAAGGCTCGGCAAAACGCTGTAAACGCGCCATTAAGGTGAGTGGGTCGAGGAAGCCGTGGGCGGTGGCGAATCTGCGTACGAAGAAGCGCCACGGTAGCCATTTCATCCAGGGCATTACAGGTCCTCTTCTTTCACGATACGTTTCAGCGCACGCCGCGCCATCCGGGTCAGGCCGATCAAGGCAATTACTGCAAAGACAAAGCCCATGATGTACAGCGTCCACTGAATTGTTGTGCGCTCTTCCACCTTGCCGAGGGAAGTGAGGTCTGCGGCGATTGAACCTACATAGACGTTGTGCAGGGTGAGGGGGATCACTCCAAGTGTGTTTCCCAGAATAAAATCCCTCAGCCGTACCGGGGTAAGCCCAAAGAAATAATTGGAGAGCTTGAAGGGAAATAGTGGCACCAGGCGTGTCAGCATAATCATCTGCCAGCCCTCTCTGCGGATGACCTCTCCGATGGTGGCAGGCTTGATATGGGACATCACCCAGCGCGAGGGCCGCTCACCAAACAGGTAGCGGGCGATCAGAAAGGCAATGGTGGCGCCTAAAACTGTACCAGCAACCACCAGAATGGTGCCCTTGATGACACCAAAAACAAATCCGGCTCCCATGGTGAAAATCACACCGGGAAGTAGCAGTACGATCGCTGCAGCCACAATCAGGATGTAGAGAAGGCTCGTTTGCCAGCCCCGGTCATTTAACCATTGCAGCAACTCAATTAACCGTTCATCCAAGTCGAAATAGAAAATCAGGCTCAGTGCCCCGGCCACGGCGATCAGGCAGATGAAAAACACTACAAATGGGAGAAACTTTGCCGCCATAGAATTGCTCGGGGAACCAATAACAAGCGGTTTTGATTGCCGCCAGTTATTAGCCTAGCCAATGGATAACGGCAGGTGAAACTTCATTGTGGCGCGCGAGTGGTGAAAAAGGCCCTGAAGTGGCTAATTGACAGTACACAGGTAAGGCAGTGAGTAAATAATGGAACCAGCAATAAGAAAGGCCGGATAAGCTCAGGTTAATGAAACAGTGAGCTTTAATTACAAAAAGAAATATTGAGGCCCTGAAACAGGTTGGCGTGGGTATGGGCTCAGTAGCTAAGTGCAGTGCTAGCAGCACATATACTTATTTGATCTTAATTATTTGCGCATTGACCAGGTTTGTGCCGTTGCCGGAATAGAGGTGATCGTTGTTCAAGGGCGGGTTGGTAATATGGATATTCTTCGGCGCTGCCTGGAGCTCTGCCCCCGAGCCCGTGCTTCCTTTAAATGAAGCCGTACAGACAGCAATAAGGACCAATTTGCGTGTGCAGGGTGCGGAGCTGGAAGTTGATGAGGCTGGTGACATGGTGAAAGCCCTCAAAACCCGCCGCTATCCGCGCCTGGAAATGGATGCTGCGATTGAGCGAAACCTCACCCAGCAAAACTACACATTTAACCAGGGAAGTTTGGTCCCAGATTCTGAAATCGGTCCCATCCCGCCAACCGATGTAGAAATTACCAGTGAGGAGGGAACAACAAAGTTGTTCTCTGTGGGCTTTCGTCAGCCTCTAACCCGGCTATACACCATTGCTTTGGAAATTTGTGAAGGATATGTAACCACCGATATGGCGGTACAAAAGGTGCGCTGGACTCAGCAGGATGTGGCGTATTTGGTAAAGCTGCAGTACTTCCAGATCGGGAGAATTCTGGGGGATCTACAGGCCATTGATGAGTCCATACTTTTTCTTAGTTCCCTGAGTGATCTGGTTAAAAATTATGTCGACCAACAGGTGGCTTTAGAGTACGAGTTACTGGATGTGCGCGCCAGGCTTGCACAGCGTCAATTGGAGCGTCAGCGGCGCATTGATGAGATGATCACTGGTAAGGAGCGTTTGAATGCCCTGCTCGGGAGGGATGTGGAAACACCATTCAGTGTTGAGCACCTCCCTATCCCCCATCAGGTTGTCTTTGATACCAGTAAATCCCTTCAGTTGGCTTTTGAACAGCGCGCTGACTTTCTGGAGTCACAGTTAGCTATTGAAAAAGCGGAATACAGCTATGACGTTAAGAAATCTGAATATATACCCGATATAGATATCCACTTTCGCTATCTCAAACTCTATGACGTTAATTTGATTCCAGATGCCGAGGCTTTTATTTCCCTGGATATGCGCTGGGAATTTTTCGATTGGGGGCGTAAGCGTGATGAGCTATCCAGCCGCGCGAGCAAAATCGCGGGTGCTGAAGTGAAAATGGAAGAGGTTCGCAACAAAATAGAAATAGAGGTGCGTAAAAGTTTGCGCAAACTGGATACCGCACAGGAATCAGTTGGTGTTGCACGTGACTTGCAGGCGGCTTACCGGGAAAAGGTGCGAGTGATGATCAATCGCTACCGTGAACAGACGGCGCTTCTTACCGATGTCCTTGAGGCAGAGACCCAACTTGATAGGGCCAACAGCGATTATAACGGTGCCGTTCTCTCGGTCTGGGGCGCATTGGCGGATTATGAAAAGGCGGTGGGGGAAGTTTAGTGGTGGTGCGCCTGGTTTTTGCCTGTTTACTGCCCTTGGCCCTGGTCTGTTGTGACAAGCAGCCACCAGCTAAACAGCCTATGCCTGTACAGGTAAATACGGCGGAAACCGAGCGGGGAGCGGAGGGCTACCCGTATTCTGCTGTGGTCAACCCCTATACACAGGTGGATGTCTCTTTTCGAACGGAGGGGTATATAGAGATTATTCCAACGCGCAAGGCTCTGGGAGATATACGAATTCTCCAGCCAGGCGATTATGTGACAGAAGGGGAAACACTCGCTGAAGTCAACGATGAGCAATACCGGGACAAGGTTGTGGAAGCTGCAGCGAATGTGAGTAAAGCGGAGGCGGCGAGGCGTAAGGCAGATCTCGACTACAAGCGCGCGTCTGCACTATTTGCCACTGCCAGTATAACGGCCCCCGACTACGATGCTGCACGGAAGGAATATGAAGTATCCCAGGCGGCGGTTGTCGGGTCCAAGGCGCACCTCGACAGGGCTAAGGAGGAGTTACACGATACTGTACTGCGTTCACCCCTGAGCGGCGTTATTTTGGAACGCAAAATAGAGGTAGGCAGCCTGGTCCACTCGGACTCCATTGGTTTTGTTGTGGCGGATACCTCTCGGGTAAAAGTAGTTTTTACCGTGCCGGATGTGATGCTCATGTATGCGAAGCTGGGCAGCGTAGTAAGTATGCGTACCCAGTCTCTCCCTGAGAAAGTATTTACTGGTCGGGTGACGGAAGTTTCACCAATGGCCGAGACGCGTACACGGGTATTTGCCATTACTGTAACAGTGCTGAATCCCAATGCTGAATTGAAAACCGGCATGATCATGTCTTTGGCTTTGGATAAGCTGAGCATTCCTTCTAACCGCGTTGTCGTTCCACTTTCCAGCTTGATTATGCACCCAAATGGTGGAGAGGGTTTTGCCGTATATGTTATTGAGTTGGACCATGAGGTACTCAGGGCGAGGTTGCGCAGGGTGACTCCCGGTCCGGTACTGGGCAACAGCATTGTTATTTCACAAGGATTGACCGTGGGGGAGAGGGTTGTTTGTAACGGAGCTGCACAACTTGAAGAAGGCCGGGCGGTAAGGATAGTGCCTTAAAGGGTTATAAATTGTGAACAAGGACGATCAATCCCGAGAGGAGATTCTGGAGACAGAAAGCGAGCACCGTTTTAATACTGCACGCTTTTTTGTCGACAACGCCTCCATATCATGGGCCCTACTTGTGGGGGTTATGCTGTGGGGGGTATTTGCTTATTTTATGATGCCAAAGAGCAAAGATCCGGATATCCCGGTTCGAATTGCAATGGCAACGACCAAGTGGCCTGGACAGAGTGCCATTAAAGTGGAGGAGCTGGTTACCAAGCAGGTGGAGGATGCCATTGCGCAAAGTGAATATCTATATCAGCCGGATGCACGCTCCTTCGGGTTAAAGTCCCTGACGCTAAATGGCATCTCTATGGTGCAGGCTCAACTAGCCCCACATACCGATGTCACCAAAGCATTTAATGATCTCAACCTGAAACTGCTTGATGCGCAGAATTATTTACCAGCAGGCTCAGAATCTACTCAGTTGAATACTGAATTTGGAGATACCGCTGCCGTATTACTCGCTGTCGCCAGCCCCCGTGCAGAAGCCACCGAAATCAGCCTCAGAGCGGAGGCTATTCGTAAAGCTCTCTTAGATATTCGTGCAGAGAATAATCGTGAGGAAACAGAGCACCAGCAACGGCAGTTTGGGCAAAGGGTCAGTATTGTGGCGCCATTACCACTTTCGGTAGAGGGAATTAATGCTGTTGCATCGCTCCGGGTATTCTCGAGCTGGATGGAGTCTGAGGGGTATGGTACCGACTTTAAAATACTGCAAGGGCCTGGTTATGTCGGTGTAGATTTCACCTCAGATAAAACTGATGAGCAGCTGACAGTAGGGAGGGAAATTTTCTCTAATCAACGACTGAGCGGGCAAAAGTTTTTTCCCGATGCCTGGAACCCCTTTATTGTTCGCAATCTCGCTAATACCCGGGAGCGACTGGCCTCGGTTGCTGGTGCAAAATATAGCTACCGGCAACTGGATAATTTTTCAGAACTGATTGCTGCGACCATTCGCAACATCCCACAAGTCAAGCGCGTGCTGCGTTCTGGCGTTTTACACCAGCAAGTTAATCTAATCTACTCGCAAGAGCGGTTAGCCTCTTATGGTGTGCGCCCAGATATGATCGCCCCAATACTGAATGCACGCAATACCACAATACCCGGCGGTACACTTACTGTGGAGAATATGGATGTTGCCATTATGCCAAGTGGTGATTTCACTAATTATGAGGAAATTGGTGACGTCCCTGTTGCCTTGAGTAAGGAGGGCTCCCCAGTCTATCTGAGGGATATTCTTGATGTAAGCCTGGGGTATCAATCTCCTCCCACATTACTTAATTACTTCATCGACAAGGATAAAGATGGGCAGTGGCAGCGACATCGCAGCATCAATCTGTCGGTACAAATGCTTGAGGGTGAGCAGATAGGGGAACTTGGCAAGGCGTTGGACAAAGTGCTTGCTCAAGTACGAGTTGATCTCCCACCTGACCTTATTATTCAACGTGTTTCTGATCAACCAAGACAGGTCAGGGAGAGTGTTGGGCTCTTTATTGAGGCCTTGGTTGAAGCGGTTATTCTGGTAGTGATAGTTGCCTTTATCGGATTTTCTGATTGGCGGTCTGCTGTGTTGCTGATGATATCGATTCCTATCACTTTGGCGATGACATTTGGTTTTATTCATTTTATGGGCGTGGATATCCAGCAAGTATCTATTGCTGCATTGATTATTGCTCTTGGATTACTGGTTGATGATCCAGTAGTGGCAGGGGATGCGATCAAGCGGCAAATGGCAGCTGGCAAACCCTCATTTATTGCTGCCTGGTTAGGTCCTACCCTGCTGGCAAAGGCTATATTTTTTGCGACATTGACCAATGTAGTTGCCTATCTCCCATTTTTACTGCTCACAGGTAATCAAGGTGACTTTCTACATAGCCTGCCTGTTGTGATGGCGAGCGCTTTGATAGCCTCTCGCATCGTGTCCATGACCTTCCTACCATTTATCGGTAACCTGATATTACGTCCTCCAAAACAGAAAGAGCCCAGTATGGAGGTGAGGCGTAAAAAGGGATTAACCGGCCATTATTACCGGTTGACAAGTTGGGCTATTGATCACCGTAAGTTTGTCTTATTAGGTACATCGGTAATTTTGGTGCTGGGCTTCGCCTTAAAGAGTCAATTAAAGAATGCCTTTTTTCCCGATGATGTTCAATATCTATCCTATGTAGATATTTGGCTGCAAAATGATGCCAATATTGATGCTACCGACTATGTTGCACAGCATGCTGAAAAGATTATTAGGGATACTATTTCCAAGTACCGAAAAGAAAATGGGGTAAAAGCTCCAATTCTTGAAGCATTAAGTACCACGGTAGGCGGAGGGGCGCCAAGGTTCTGGTATACCGTTAACCCCCAACAGCGGCAACCCAATTATGGTCAGATTATTATAAGGCTCAGTGATAAAGACATGACGCCTATTTTGGTCCCGATTATTCAGCGGGCACTAACAGATAATATCCCGGGTGCACATCTGGATGTACGTCAGCTACAAACTACCCCTGTTACCTACCCGTTTGCCATTCGAGTGTCGGGAAGGGTAACAACAGGTTCAGAGGAGGAGATAAAAGACATTCAAATCCTCCGTGGAATTGCACAAAAAGTGAAAGACATAGTGCAGCAGTCCAGCTATGCACGTACGGTCCGGGAGGACTGGGGTGGGGAGAGCCTGACTCTGCTTATGAATGTACTGGAAGACCGGGCCGCAATGTCGGGTGTCACCAATGCGGATATTGCTCTCGCTTCTTCTACAGGTATAGATGGAACAGAAGTGGCCACCCTGCGCGAGGGGGATAAGGAAATTCCCATTGTTGTCCGGCTGCGCCTAGACCAACGGGGCCAACTACAAGATATTAACAACTTCTATGTGTTTTCCTCAGATTCTGAGGTTCGAGTGCCATTGGAGCAGGTGGCTACAACCAGTATTAAGTTTCAGACCAGTAGAATTTATCGCTTGGAAAAATTCCGCACGATCAAGGTGTTTGCTTTTCCTTTTTCGGGGTTTATCTCCTCCGACATTATGGGGGATGTGGAAGAACAGCTGGCGGAACTGGAAAAGACACTGCCCAGTGGCTATCAATTGCAAGTATCGGGGGATGCAGCCAATGCGAAACATGGATTTTTGCAATTGCTAATGATCCTGGGTGTTTCTTCCAGTGCAATTTTCTTGGCCCTGGTATTCCAGTTTAACAATTTGATCAAGCCGCTGGTGGTTTTTGCCACAGTGCCACTCGGTATGGTGGGTGCATTGCTTGCACTTTATGTTACCGGTCAGCCGTTTGGTTTTATGGCCTTTTTGGGGATTGTCAGCTTGGTGGGGGTGATCGTCAGTCATATCATTGTATTGTTCGACTTTATCGAGGTCCGCCATGCCGCTGGTGACTCCTTCCGTGAGGCGCTGCTGGATGCTGGTATCATGCGTTTGCGGCCCATCCTGATCACTATCTCCGCCACAACCTTTGCTCTGGTGCCGTTGGCTATCCATGGTGGCCCTCTCTGGCAGCCACTATGCTTTGCCCAGATTGGCGGCCTGATCCTGGCAACCTGCGGCACGTTGCTGTTGGTACCAGTGATCTATACCACGATGGTGGTGGATCTGAAGTGGATTCGTTGGGAGGAACGTGGGACTAAACAGGGAAATGGTGAGAGCCCAGTGACGGCTTAATCCTTACTATTAAAATGAGAGGCATAATTGTTGGGAAATGACGTTAATTACCGCTTGACGTGCCCAGCAGTGGCTATGTTTGGACGCAGTTACTCCTACACAATAACGCGAGGTAGTCAGATGCGCCTGCTCATGAAAATCCTGGTACCGGTAAAATCAGGTAACAAATCCATAGCCGATAAATCCATGTCTTCAGTTTTCAGCGACTTTGTCGCTTCAGCCAATCCAGAAGCGTCATTCTTCTTTATAGAGGATGGAAAACGAGCAGGCATATTTATTTTTGAAGAGAAGCGCCAGGATCATTTGATGGCTTACAATGAAAAATTTTTCTCAGTATTGGGGGCTGAAATCTGGGTAACACCAGTGTTGAATTACAAGGAATTGCAAAAACATATGTAGTATCCAGCCAACTGCCTGCCCAAAATGCGCTCGGGCCCAGCCTGGGCGCTAACTACCTCTCTCAAGTGTGTATTGCCTATTTCCCGCTAGTGTCATTAAGCTTCCTGACAAGGTGAATGCCAAGCTGTCCATAAAGTCATTAGTGCCTGAAAGAGAGTGAGTAGCAAAGGCAGGGTTTCAGTCAGCGATTTTGGAGCTGGTATTTGCAACGCTATAATAATCGCTTGGAACTCTAAAACGGATGACTTTGGAGGGCTTGTTGTGCGGGCTGGTCGGCGTATACTGAGATCCAGTAACTTGATCTTTTTACCCTCGGGTTTGGGAGTTTCCAATCTCTATTCTGGCGCAGTCATACTGCGACCCCTGTTAGCCGGGCTTAAATTTCTCACTCTGTTTACAGCTCTGCTATTTATCCCTACCAGCAATTCCAATGCTTTATTCAATAAGGATGAATACCCGCAGAGAAGAGCAACCCTGATAGCCCCTATAGAAGACCTTCTGGTTAAAATGCCCATTCCGACTGTAAAAAAGTTTACTGTTCTATCCACAAACCATGTTGATGAGAGCGGTTATCAAAATACGGTGGGAGAATTTATGGAAGCTATTCATTTCAGAACTATCTTATTGGATATCTCTGAATACCGCAGTAAAGGAAGGCCGGCAATCAGGCACTTCGATGCCGTGATTGAACATGGTTTCAAAGCAAAAATGGCCCACAAGCGTTACCATCATATCTGTGATCGTAAATTGCCCAGGGACCTGCCACCATGTCATAAAGCGGAGTGGCGTTACCATCAGGCTGTATCCTGCTTACGTGCCCGAGAGGCTTGGGAGGAGCGTTGGGGTACCCTGGAAACTGCAGCACCTCATGAGAGGGCTCTAAAAAATGTAAGGGCCCGACTGAAGAATGCGGAGAAAGACAGGCAGCGAAGCTGTGAACTGGATCGGCTCGATGACAGTTGAGAGTCGCTGACAGATTTGACTCTAAGGCAGACTTTAGGTTCACGTCCCCAAAAGTTAAGGGCTACGCCAGAACTCTTACCTTGAGTATTTCCTCAGTGACTCCCCCCGGCACAAAGGTAAACTAGCTGTTGAGTACTCTTTGATGCGAGCGTTTGGGTGAAAAAACATATATTACTTACGGGTGCCAGCGGCTTTGTGGGAAAAGTTTTGCTGCCTACTTTGAGGAATAAAGGTTATACCGTTATTCCCGTGTACCGTCAGGCAGGAAAGGGCGGATTCCGGATAGACAGTTTGAGTGCTGATACCGATTGGTGTGGAGCCTTGGAGAATACTGATGTTGTGATTCACACGGCCGCCCGAGTGCATGTCATGAGTGAAAATGCGGACAATCCACTGTATGAATTTCGTAAGGTCAATGTAGACGGTACCCTAAAGCTTGCCAGGGAGGCTGCCTCAGCAGGGGTCAAACGATTTATTTATTTGAGCTCCATCAAGGTTAATGGTGAATCTACAGATGGCCGCGCACCATTTAGCGCAGATGAAGAGTGCCACCCTTCCGACCCCTACAGTATTTCCAAGAAAGAAGCAGAAGACAATCTTTTAGCTTTGGCCCAGGAGACTGGCATGGAAGTAGTAATCATTCGCCCACCGCTGATTTATGGTCCTGGGGTAAGAGCGAACTTCCAATCCATGATGTCATGGCTCAAGAAAGGTATTCCACTACCTCTGGGCTCTATAGATAACCAGCGTAGTCTGGTTTCCGTGTATAATTTAATCGATTTAATCTTGGCTTGTATTAACCACCCTGGAGCAGCAGACCAGATTTTCCTGGTTTCCGATGACATGGATATGTCCATCCCCGAACTATTAAATCGGTTATCTAAAGCCTTGGGATGTCGCGCCCTGCTGGTGCCTTTCCCAAAGTCTCTGTTGGTGTTGGGGCTTTCCCTGTTGGGAAGGGGGGCATTGGCCCAGCGGCTATGCGGCTCCCTTCAGGTGGATATTACAAAGAACAAAGAACTATTGGGCTGGAGGCCGCCAGTAACAGTAGACGAAGGGTTAGTGAAGACTGCGCAGACTAGCCAGTTAAATTAGTGCCCTGTCGTTGCCTTATTAAAACAGAGGTATGAAAGGGCCGCGGATCAGAATTACTACCGCGGCGTATTTTACTTATCCTTGCCGATTGACAATCGCCGCATAAAATCCCATCAGGTAGGAAGGTGGAACTTCTACAACAGACCGGTGCCCTGATTTTGCCTTGAGTTTTACCCTGAGAGCATTACGCTGTTTGAGTGCCTTGACAATTTGTTCTTCTTCCAGGGGAACTTCTAGGGTTTCTTCAAGCATACAGGTAGTGACACTTGGGCAGTTAAGGATGTTTTTCTCAAGCTGGATTATTTCGACTTGACGACCACTGCCAAACGATGCAGATGCGTAGTTGCGCCAACTCTCCCGATAGCTGATATCAATGATAAGCTGGTAGCTAATAGGGCCACCGGCTTGGGGTTCAAAGGCTCGGAGCTCGTAGTAGAACAAATTGTGATCTGAACCGTCGGTAGTGGCTTGCATCGGGGGGCCACTGTACTTAACTCCAAGATTCTCCACGCTACTTTGCGCCGTTACCCCTTGTCGAACTTCTGCTGAGCTTTTCTGTGTAAGGCTTGTCGTCGAACTACATCCTGCCAGTAGCAGAGCCGTCAGAATGATTGCATGTTTGGTCATAGTCCTTCCCTGATGAGATAGAGATTTTATAAAGGAGGAGTATCTCATATTTTACGTCGTGTGCAGGATTTGATAGCCCTAGTTGCCTCCTGATGAAGCAAAGGGGTTGCTCAAAGTTTGTGCGGTGGTGTTGGTTCGATAATATGCTACCTACTATGATTGTTCGTAGGTTGGTGGTCGGCTGTGGAGATGACAAGATAAAGCTACTAACCACTAATAAATACTATCAGACAATGTAGATTCTGATTTACGTATTATATGCAGAAAAATCCTGAATTTTCATTTTGACGGGGAAAGTAAATTTAGAATGTTTGATGCCATGGGCTGCCAGGCCGGGTCTACCCGAAACAGAATTTTTGGTTACGAAGGAAATGATCGGGGTAAAAATATCGAGACGTAAAACAGTTAAAGTTTTATTTACTTCGACTGGTGTGGTTTAGAGTGTCAGGAAGTCGAGCTGGTGGAAATTTATAAATAAAAATACATTTTTATGGTGTTGGGAGATTGTCGTCAAACCATTTAAGGCCCAGGCAGAGATGCTAAAGTGTCAGTTTTAAGCTTAACACCCAGAGTCCTCAGGCATGTTGCTGAGGTGACCGGATGTTTGGGCTCTGACAGTTATGGCCCAGAGAGTTTTCTGGGTTATTGGGGGCAACGGCAAAGAGAGGGTGGCGGGCCTGGAGGCAGATGTCTACATGCTTCGTATCTGACTGTATTGTCGAAGTGGCCAATCGCTTGGTTGTGCATCGTTCTATTGCGGCGATGGCTATACCAAGTGGGTAATATTGGCTGCTGTTTCAGTAGCTGAGTGGGCGTATCACCGGTGCGAAAGCCCGAATTATAGAGCGATGGCTTACATCCACAGAAAGTCCCCCCTAACTTATTGATTTAATTATGGGTAAAATGTGTTCAAGAGCGGGAGGTTGAACTAGGTGACTTGAGCCGATGGCCTACTATCTCTGGTTGATATTTGAACGAAAATTTATAACCTACTGTAAATAAAAGCTTATTTACATAGCTTGAAATGGCTACGTCAGAAATAGTGGCCAAGGTGATAAAGAGCCACTGGCTCTTTAATAAACTGTTAAGTGTCTAATCAAGAATGAGCAAAGTTATCGAGAAAATGTGGCTTTTACCGTTGGTGCTAGCACTGCTTGTGATTTTTTCATTTGTAGCAGTGTTAATAGGGCTTTTCCCAATGCTCTACTATTTCGGTTTGGTCATACCGTATCTCGTAGTCGGTAATCTGGGATTAATTACCTACGTAGCTGCCAGGCATAAAAAGCAGCTACTAAAGGTATCTTTGGTTAGTATGATTTCCCTAGGGTTGGCATATTTATGGGCAATACAAACGGCATAAGTGCCAAACACTTAACAAACATAGGCAACATCGCCCGCGAAAAACGCGGGCTGGACGGCTTACACTACGCTTTGCTCCGTTCCAGCCGCCGTTGCTATGGGCGTTATGTGTCACCGTTAGCACAAGCTTGTATATTCAACAGAAATATGGATTTTCAATAGGTCGTATGAAAAGTTGGTTCATACCCGTTTCAATTGTTCTTCTTCTGCTCGTACTTGCTGTGGGCGTGCCGGCCATCATGCTTCAGTTAAAAATAGATAAGTGCTTAGATAGTGGCGGTAAGTTCATGTATGACAGTAAAGAGTGTGAGGTCGTAAAGTAGTTAATGTATCCAACACATAACAAGCAGCGGCAGAGCGACAGCCAACGCTACGCACCTTTTGTGTTACTCTCTGGCGCTCAAACAATAACACAAATTGCGCTCCGCGCTGACTGCGCCTGCGCTGGGCGTTATGCACCAAGCTAGAGATTTGAGTTTAATATGGAAATTTCATTCTTAGCAGATATGCCAAATGAGTCTTTAAAAATTGCTCAGTGGTATTTTGATGAGTGGGCTTATACAGTTCCAGGCGTAACCGTTGATATGGTTCATCAAAAAGTACTAGAAAAATCTAAAAGCAGAATGGAGATTCCGTTAATACTCCTTGTTCATGAAGATAAGGAGTTGGCGGGAGTTGCAGAATTAAAGCTCAGAGAAAACGTTAATCATCCTGAATACGAGCATTGGATTGGCGGGATTTATGTCTCTCCAAGCCATAGAGGCAAAGGTTACGCTTCATCCCTAATTTCAAAAGCTAAATCACATGCATCCGAGCTCGGTATAAAATCATTATATCTGCAGTGCGAAGATCACAATATCGACTTATACCTAAAGCATGACTTTAAGGTCCTGCATAATTCAGAGCATAACTCGGTAAAAACCACAATTATGGTGCACGGTACAAATGCATAACAAGTGACTATGGTTCTTCGTCAAGCTTTTAAGCCATATTTTCATCCCAGTATGTGTTGTTTTTTACCATCGTATTCAGAATGGTAAGTTGCTTTCTCATACATGCAATGAGGGCCACTTTCTTAGGCTTGCCAGCGTCGACTAAGCGTTTATACATTGGCTTTAATTTAGGATGGCACTGGATGGCCGACATGATGGAAACAAACAGAACTGTGCGTACGCGATGTCTTCCGCCTCGAATATATCTCTTACCCTGGAAGCTGCCGCTATCTCGGTTCATTGGGGCGATACCAACGAGTGCAGCAATCTCTTTTCGGTTCAGTTTTCCCAATTCCGGTAGTTCGCTCATCAGGGTGTAGGCCAACACATTCCCGACCCCTTTAGCACTTAACAATAGGTCACGTTTTTGTCGCCACTCGGCAATACTGCTAACGAGTTTATCCAGCTGCTTGTCGATTACTTCTAACTCTTTTTTAATGGCTTTCAATATGGCTTGAATAGGTTTGTGTACAGATTTAGGCATTCGCTTAAGGCGGTTCTTTTGCATGGTGCCCATCTCCAAGCACTGGCTTCTTACAGCCAGTAAGTCACTGATATTTCTCAATTTTTCAGGTTTTATCGACGATAGCCTCGGCTTCATTGCCTCCCCAAAGTGAGCAATGTCGACAGCATCCAGCTTGTCAGTTTTGGCGAGTCGCCCCGCTGACTTTGCAAAGTTTCTTACCTGCGAAGGATTGCAAACAACTATCGGCAATCCTGCTTTGTGGGCAGCACAGACAAACTCCAGTTCAAGCCTTCCTGTGGACTCGATAAGTACTCTTTTGGGTTTAAGGGGTTGTAGTTGTTTAATGGCGTCCTTAATACCATCCTTATCATTGGTAACACTAAAGAATTGGCCAGTTGGTCTCACAAAGATATCGAGCTGTTTGCTGCTAGTATCGATACCGACATTGATCTCTTGAGGTTCCATAAGATAAGCTATCTCCGCCTTGCTATTCGGGCTCGAGGCCCACATGACTATTCGAGTTATGCCTAGTGAGTGCTTATCACGTTCATACTTGTTATCGGTCTTTTACGAACCGGCGCTGCAGCGAACTGTGATAAACAAGGCCTTCGGTGGCCGCCGAAGGTGGGTCTCAATTTACCCGTTAGCGAAAAGGGTTTTCAACATCAGAATCGGACAAGAACAACCATACAAGACGCGGCACCCGACTCCGGCGCTATCGCGCCTCCGCGGGTGAGCTTGGCGTTATGTGTCACCGTTAGCACAAGCTTGTATATTCAACAGAAATATGGATTTTCAATAGGTCGTATGAAAAGTTGGTTCATACCCGTTTCAATTGTTCTTCTTCTGCTCGTACTTGCTGTGGGCGTGCCGGCCATCATGCTTCAGTTAAAAATAGATAAGTGCTTAGATAGTGGCGGTAAGTTCATGTATGACAGTAAAGAGTGTGAGGTCGTAAAGTAGTTAATGTATCCAACACATAACAAGCAGCGGCAGAGCGACAGCCAACGCTACGCACCTTTTGTGTTACTCTCTGGCGCTCAAACAATAACACAAATTGCGCTCCGCGCTGACTGCGCCTGCGCTGGGCGTTAAATAGCAAACATGATTGAAGATTGTTATAGGCTTTACGCAGGTGAAATAATCACCAACCATTCGACATTCGAAGACGCTAAGGAGGCGGCAAAGAAATATATGCCCGCTGAAAGCTATCTTCGAATTGAAATATTAAAAGAGATGGGAGCACACAAAGCTGATTGGTGGGCCTATGAATACGAAAGCAATAAATGGGTTCCATCATGACACTGAGATTTGGTGGCCATTTAACAAGCGCATGTTGTCGGACTGGTTTTCCGCTGCGCTCCAAACCAGCCGCAAATGCGGGCGTTATGTGTCAGAGATAAAATGAGCGATTCTAAACTAACAAAAGAACAGGCTTTCTTGGCGATGTACGCATTTCTAGATGAGTACTACCAAGCAACAAAGTCTGACGATGTTGGCGGCTTACTCGGTAGCATGTCACTACTTAGCGATGGTGGATCAGCTGACCCAGCAGTTCAGAAAGAGTGGGAAGAGGCTATTCAAAAAGTTATGGATGGTAGTGTTAATGCGCAGCTTAGTATCAAAAACACATAACAAGTTTGTCAACGATCGCCCTTCGGGCTGGACCGCTAAAAGCGTGACTTCGCCACAACGCGGCCCGTTACAAAGGCGTTAGTCAGAATAAAGCGTGAAAGAAGTATTAATCTTAATATTGTTTTTTGTGTCGAGTACAGTTATGGCAGAGTCAATACCCGAGGGTGCAGATCTGGACATCCGATCTGAAATCGGTCACCCACCCTCTATAGAAAGCTTGCACTTTAATTTGCAGAGTGCAGGAGAAGAAGGTGTCTACATCCTTTCTGTTTATGAAGGTCTTGAATATTATCTTGGCTCTGAGTCATTTGATGGACTAGAAGAAAGGTTTTCCGCAATTGATGGCGTATCCGGTGCTGAGCACGCGGATCGAGAAATCTTCGTGGTTTATTCACAATCACTGCCATTAGACGATCTGCGTAGCAAGCTCTGGGCAGTGCTCCTGTCGGCAGCTAGCGAGTCATTCCCCGGTGCCTAACAAAGCAAAGCACGTTCGCCAGCATAGCTGGCTGGACCTACATTGAAACCTTCCCCCATTGAGTAGACGCCTACCTTTTGAATAGGGTAGGAAAAAATGCCGAAAATACTGAGTGAAGAGCGAGTTGTTGAATATTCAACAGAGTTCAAAGTTAGAGTGGTAGCTCTCACTAATCAACTGAAAGTAGATACGACTACTATCGCCAACATTATTGGTTTGCATCCAATAATGGTGTATAGATGGCGACAGGAAAGTAGAGAAGGCAAGCTGGTCGAGAAGCCCAGCCGTAGAATAAGTATGACAAAAACAACGAAAAATTGGTCTCAAACCGATGATAAAGAGATAAGACGTCTAAAAAAGCAGGTCGAGAAATTGCAAAAGGAGAATGATTTCCTAAAAAAGTGGGAAATGTACCTGAAAGATCCAAAGCCGAAAGATTCTCGTTCATAGCTCTTAATCGATCAGACTTTGGTGTCAGGTACTTATGTAGATACTTGAATGTTTCACCCCAAGGGTTTTATAAGTGGCTCAACCGCGATGAGAGCACTAGTGACATAGAAAATAGGCGAATTCTAGGGTGTATCGAAGCTATCTATACGCAGCATGATGGTAATTATGGAAGTCCAAGAATTAGCGCAGAACTGAAAGCTAAGGGTGAACGAATAAATCACAAACGCGTTGAACGCCTTATGAGAGAGGCTGGAATCGTGGGGAAAGCTGGAAGGATCTATCGTCGACGCCCTTTGCCTGGAAATCCTTGCATTAAGGTTGAAAATTTACAAAGAGAGCATGGTATGCCGAGTAAGCCAGACTCTCAATGGGCTGGTGATGTAACTTATCTGAAGATCAATGGGCAATGGCAATATTTAGCAGTGATTATTGATCTTTACTCCCGGAAAGTGTTGGGTTGGGAGCTATCGGATACTCGAACTGTTGAACTAACACTGTCAGCGCTAAATAAAGCCGTCCGTCGCAGAAATATAGAATCAGATCTAATATTTCACAGCGACCGAGGGTCTGAGTACGGTGCTTATGCATACCAAAACCGACTCAAAGAACTGGGTATTGAGCCGAGCATGAATCGTCCAGGATTTATGAATGATAATGTGTATGTAGAATCATTTTTTCAAACACTGAAAACTGAGAGTTTTAAAGGATTTAATTTTGAGTCCGTTGAGGAGCTAAGAGCTAACTTAGCTTGGTATCTTGATAGGTACTATAACTTTAAAAGAAGACATGGTTCACTTGGGTTCAAAAGCCCAGATGAATATGAAAGAATGGCCGCATAAGATGAATATAAGGTGGCGTCTACTTTAAGGGGGGAGGCTTCGTTTCTTAAGGAAGGTATGGAGTTTATCAGTTTAATTTTCTATATTGCTTTTGCTATTCTTGTGTGGCACGTAGTTGTAGCAGTAAAAAGACACGTTAGGAGATAGGCTAGGGTGAAATTCCATAGAGAACCAAAACCCTTGACTTTCTCTGTGTCAGAACTGTATAAAAACCCCATGCTGGGATAAATATGCAGCTTCCTAGCGAAGCTCTCTGAAGCCCGTTTAATACGGGCTTTTTCATTTCTGCTCTCAAATAGATTCCTCGGTATTGGAGTCTTGCGGGTGTAGCTCCATCGTTGATTTATAGTGGATACTTAAGCATAGTAGGAGTTCTCGCTAAGTATCATGTCGCTGGCGCGACTATAGCTTTAATGAAAAGAAACTATATGTATGAAAGTCTCCAGGACTTGCTTGGAGATCTATGTGTTGATTATGGATTTTGCCTATCCTCTCCTTTTTGGGAGGCAATTTCGTCACGAAAACAATACTCAGCTGGTGCATTTGTTCGTGATGTCTTTATTGCGGATAGAACGGGCCCCAAAGATAGAGAGATATATGGTCCTGTAATCAGGAAGCTGTTCATAGATAAGTTTGGTGCTGAGGCTTACTTCTGGAATCGAAGATTTCAGGCTAGACCAGGAAAGCGCATATCTATGAAGGAAAAAGATATCATATTGCTAGAGTTTGCAAGACGAGAGCGCTCCATAAATAGAAGAAACCCTAAGGCTGACCAGCTCAGGGCTAGATACAGAGGTTTGGTTGGGCTTAAACAGGGCAGAAAAAGGCCCATAGACTGTGAGTTAGGTGCTGGGTAGTAGAATTCTAAATATAAGTTTCCAGGAAAAGGCAATTAAGCAATGGCGATAGCTATAAATAGAACGTCTACGATTACCTGTCCAAAGTGTGGTTCCAAACACACGGAAACTATGCCTATAGATGCTTGCCAGTGGTTTTATGAATGTAAAAAATGTGGTGAGTTACTAAGCCCTAAGAAGGGCGATTGCTGTGTATTTTGCTCTTACGGAACGGCTCCATGCCCGCCAGTTCAGCAGGATGGGAAGTCTTGTTGTTCTTCCTAGAGGCCCTTAGCAAAAACCCCAAAAACCAATCAATTGGAAACCCTTGACTTTCTCTGTGTCAGAATTGTATAAAAACTCCATGCTGGGATAAATATGCAGATTTCTAGCGAAACGCCCCAAAGCCCACCTGAGGACGGCAAGCTGTATCATCACTTCCAGTAGTTGTTAGCTGCTGCAATGGTTTGAAATTCAATTGCTACAACCTGGCTTGCAGCTATTAAACTATCTGGATCAGTTGCATATTTTTCACGACCGGCTACAAGCTTATCAAGGTCTGATTGGATGTTATGGATCGTATGGCGAGCAATCATCATCGCTAAGGATCTTCCCTCTTCTGGGGTAGCGGTGATTAAACTCCCGCCAGGTATCATAGTTAACTCTTCTTTTGGCAATTGATTCATTATGTGCTCCTTAACTGGATACATATGGGTTTTCGCCAAAAGAGTAGCAGGGGAAGTGGTACTTAGAGAATATTTTATCTTTCCGTTGATTTGTACTTAACTTGTATATTGCGATCTTTTTAGGACTAAGATTGCGTCAGGCCCCACTCCTCAGGTGTGATCCAAATCATTCCTGAGCCCCACTGTTGGGTTTTTGTGTGTCAGATTCTTGAATTGTCGCATAAGTAAATTGTTGTATATGTATACAGTCTGTATGTATTGATAGTACTTGTGGCTAGGGATTACTGTGCCCATAGCTGCTCTGGTTTTCATGCAGCGACCATCCTTTCTTAAGCCGGCCCCCAAGCCGGTTTTTTTATGCCATAAATCCATCTGAAAAAATGATGCCTTAGTTTCTATGTCTGAACTTGCCTCTATAGCTAAATGGTAGCGAAAGTGGACTAAATCTAATCTGGAATATCTTAGTCATTCACTCTAGGGGCTTTGCGCCTGGAGGGCACTACAGTAGAGCCTCCTTCAGGTCTGCCCCGGCATCAGTGCTTTCTAAGTTGGGAACTGAGAAAGCATTTTTCACGGTCGATGTGTCACCAAATGACAATCTGAGTGTCGCCAATTTAAATGTATAGTTATTGAATGGTGGGTCACGGTATGAACGCTGAATATGTGTGTTGCCGAGATGTATATTTAGATAATAAAAATAGAACGTGGTGAATATGGCAGGGTTATCTGATATTAGAAATGGGCGAGAATATGAGTTTACTGAAATTGTAAAGCAAAGGCACTTTGTATATGAGGGGGGAGTGTCTGTTCTTTCAGAAATTAAAAACCTCCATGGTTTTTCTGTAATCATAAAAACAGGGAATGTTTCAGGGTCAAAGAATCAGTATATATCAGCTATCAGTGATGCCTTTAAGATACTTTCTTCATTTGGCTTTCATAAAGGTCTTAATAAAAAGATCATAATATATCTTAGTGATCATAAAATGGTAAAAAATATTGCCTTCATGAACGGTGAGAATATTACTATTTTTCTAGGGTCAAGAATAAAGAATCATATGTCGGCAGCTAAACCAAGTAAAAAACCTCCAAGTGTATCAGTTAAAGGTGGAGTTACCGCTGGAGTGGGGCGTGCTCGTGGTATTGCGGACTATATGTATGATGTTACTTCTCGGCAGCTTTTCAAAAACCCTAAAGAATCTTCGATGATAAAAGCGGTTGTGATCCATGAAATGGGGCATGCATTGCATGAACATTTTCATCCTGAAATCTTTTGGGACTTGAAGAGAGAATCGACAGCTCAAGCTTACAACTCTTGTGGATGGATAAATGCATCTTTTGATGTTAGCCAATATGCGACCACGAATGCTCTTGAATTTGTGGCGGAAACTTTTACTGGAATGTCTCTCGGAGAAAAATATGGCAAGATTGTAGAGAGCGCCTACTCAGCGCTTGGAGGGCCGCAATAATCTTTGGCTAGTTAAATATCCCTATAATCTCAAGGCCCGCTCAATGCGGGCTTTTTTGTGTCTGAAAACCCCTGAGGCCCCATGTTCCAAAACGACTATTTCACTGAGTCGGAATTGGCCTGTCGTTGTTGTGGCAAAAATTATTTTAAAGAAGAAACGCTAAAGCGCCTGATAAGAGTCAGGAAGCGCTTTGCCAAGCCAATGATTATCAATTCCGGTTACCGCTGCCTAGTTCATAACGCTAGGCTAAACGCCACTATGACCCATGCCACCGGGCAGGCTGTTGATGTTCAAGTGGCCTTGGGTCGAGCTTACCGGTTAATTCAAATCGCCCAAGAGGAGGGCTTCACCGGTATAGGTGTAAAGCAGAAGGGACAGTTTAAAAGCCGGTTCCTTCACTTGGATGACCTTGAACCAATACTCAGCGAGCGCACCCGCCCCACAATCTGGAGCTACTAATGGCTTTTGACCCACTAACGGCAATTTTTGATGCCGGGAAGATGGCCATTGAACGTATATGGCCTGACCCGGTTAAACGTGCTGAGGAAGTGCGGAAGCTGGAAGAACTGAGACAGAAGGGTGACTTGGCAGAACTTGATGCTCGGGTTCAATTACTCCTGGGCCAGTTGAAGGTTAACGAAGCTGAGGCGAGACACAAAAGCATATTCGTTGCTGGCTGGCGTCCCTGGATTGGCTGGGTTGGGGGCTTGGCTCTCGCTTATCAGTTTGTTTTATATCCATTGCTCTGTTGGGTCTGGGCTATCTACAGCGCTAAGGGCTCAATACTTACAGGGGTGACTCCACCGCCAGTGCTAGAAACTGGTGCACTGTTCTCAATGATAACGGCCATGCTCGGTATAGGTGCTATGCGCTCATACGATAAAAACCGAGGTACCCAGACGGACAATCTCTAATGGCACTGAACGATGCGATGAGGGAACTACCGGATAAGGCTAGTTACATCATAGTGGTAGGTGCTGGCACATTTGCCGGCTGGCTCTCTGATAACTGGCTTGGTCTTATAGGCGTAGTGATAGCTGCACTGGGTTTGGCGGTGAATTGGTATTACTCACACCAACGGCACAAGCTTATGAAAGAGCAACAGAATGACCAGACGCAATCACAATAATCTTACTGATAAGTGGCAGGTCTTCGCAGATGCCTATCTGGTTGATAAAGATCTAAATGCAACTAAGGCTTATAAGTTAGCCTACCCCAAAGCAGCTCAGCGCAGTGCAGAAGTAGAGGCGGCAAAACTCCTGAGAAAACCTGAGGTAGCTGTATATATCGATAAAGCGCAGAAAGCCCGCTCAAAACGCACTCAGATTAATGCGGATTATGTATTGAATCGCCTGGTTGAAATCGACCAGATGGATGTGCTGGACATTATCGAGGATGACGGCTCGCTTAAAGCTATCAGTGAGTGGCCAAAAGTCTGGCGGCAATACTTGGGAGGAATGGATCTTGCCGAATTCTGGGAAGGACGCGGCGATGATAGGCAGATGATTGGCGTACTCAAGAAGATCAAGTGGCCGGATAAAACGAAGAACCTGGAGCTTCTGGGTAAGCATGTGAACGTCCAGGCCTTTAGCGAACACAGAGAAGTAAAAGTTACTCTGCAATCGCTGATTGACGAGCTGGTTGAGTAGTGGATCTTGAGGCTGAAATTTCCCCGGATGAAGTGGAGTCGGTTCGGGGGTTACTGCAGAACTGTGTTCAAGACTTTGCCTTCTTTGCTTTAAAACAACTCAAGATCGCCACCAAGCGCGGTGCATTAGAACCGCTAAAGCTCAACCGCGCACAACGCTATGTGCATAGCCGTCTCGAAGATCAGCTGTTTGAATTGGGCATGGTCCGAGCCCTGATCCTGAAAGGGCGCCAGCAGGGGATCAGCACTTATGTCGAAGGCCGCTACTACTGGAAGACCCGGTTTCGTAAGGCGGTAAAGGCTTTCATCCTGACTCACTTACAACAGGCAACAGATAACCTGTTCGATATGGTGTTCAGGTACCACGACAACCTGCACCCTCTGCTAAAGCCAATAACGACCAGCGCAAGCACCAAGGAACTGCACTTCGCACAGAACGACAGCGGCTACAAGGTGGCTACCGCCGGCAGCAAAGGTGCTTGTCGCTCCAGCACAATTCATTACTTTCATGGTTCTGAAGTCGCTTTCTGGCCTCATGCTGAAACCCATGCAGCTGGTGTACTACAGGCGGTACCGGAAGGTGAGAACAGTGAGATCGTATTTGAAAGTACTGCCAATGGTATTGGTGGCTACTTTCATGAGCTGTGGCAAAAAGCCGAGTCCGGCGAATCGGAATTTATTGCGATCTTTCTACCCTGGTATTGGCAACCGGAATACCGCAAGACAGCGCCTATTAATTGGAAGTCCAGTGATACAGAGCTGGAAACGGCTAAGACCTACAATCTGGACAGAGACCAGATCTACTGGGCGCATCAGAAAAATATTCAGCTCGGTGGAGATGTTGGCGAGTGGGGATGGCTTTTCCTGCAGGAATATCCGTTTTGCGCAGCGGATGCTTTCCAGCAGTCGGGACAAGACACGCTAATCAATACGGCGCATGTTGCTTCTGCACGCAGGAGAGTTGAAAACTCTGTCAGTCATTACGGCGCTCATATCGTTGGGGTTGATCCAGCACGCTACGGCGGTGATCGAGCCAGCTGGATTCATCGGAAAGGCAACAAAGCCTGGGGCCTGAAAAGTTTGCAAAAAACCAGCACCACGCAACTTGCCGCGAAGATTGCTAATGAGTGCGATGTCTGTGCGGGAGAGGGTAGTCCTGTGGAAGCCATCTTTGTTGATGAAGTAGGCCTGGGCGCAGGCACTGTTGATGCCCTGGAAGATATGGGTTACCCGGTAATTGGTATTAATGCGGGTACTGCGGCCAGTGATCCGGAGAAGTATTTTAATCTGCGCGCTGAGATGTGGGACAACACAGCAGATTGGTTGAATGGACCCGTTTCTATTCCCGATGTAAACAGTTTGCATGCAGACCTGATCGCCCCGCAGTACACCTACAACGTAAAGCAACAGCTGGTGCTGGAAACCAAAGAGCAGATGAGAAAACGTGAAGTGCGCTCTCCGGATGAAGCGGAAGCGCTGGCTTTAACACTGGCTATCCCTGTGGCTGCGCCTGAAAAACCGAGAGGCAAGCGTGGAAGGCGTCGGCCACCGCGCAACTGGAGGGCTATGTAATGTCCTTTGGAATTGACTATGCGGAAAGCCACGATGGCCTCGCGTTGAAAAAACTGGAGCGATTCCTTGATGATGTGCGGGTTCAGCCGGAATGGCGCAGTGAAGCGGACCGCGCCTGCGCTTACTACGATAGCAATCAGATTACTCCTGAAATGCGCAAGGTGCTGGAATCCCGCGGCCAGCCGATTCTGATTCACAACTTGATGGCGCCGGCGATTGATGGAGTTCTTGGTCTAGAGGCGCGTACCCGTGCGGATTGGGTAGTACGCCCTGACGATGACGACAGTGTTGAAGTGGCTGCAGCTATTAACGAAAAGCTCAATGAAGCGGCAAGGATGACACGGGCAGATAAGGCCTGTGCCGATGCCTTTGCCGGGCAGGTGAAGTGCGGCCTCGACTGGGTGGAGATATCCCGCAATAGCGACCCCTTCGCCTATCCCTATCGCTGCAAGCGTGTGCATCGCAATGAGATCTTTTGGGACTGGCATGCGGAACCGGATCTCTCCAATGCGCGATGGTTGTTGCGCAGGCGTTGGGCGGATAAAGATCAGGTGGTTTTTGCATTCCCCGGTTACAAAAACCTGATTGAGTTTGCCTGCCAGGGCTGGGATGGATTTGATACTGAATACCAGCTGATGCAGAGGGATGATTTACTGGGTGCTTACTCGGATTACACTTCTACCGATATGTTTTTACAGGATTGGTGGGACAGTGATCGGGAGCGTGCACTGATCTATGAGGTTTATTACCGCCACTATGTTCAGCGACCGGTGATATTTACCCGGGACGGCCATGTAATGGAAGTGCAACCGCGTAACCGAATGCATCAGGCATTACTCACCAGCGGTAAGGTGCAGGTGCGCAATATGGCATTTCCCAAGATGCGCTTGGCTTATTTTATCGGCCCTCATCGACTGGTGGATGTACCCAGTCCGCATCCACATAACAACTTTCCCTATGTGCCTTTCTGGGGTTTTCGTGAGGACAATACCAGTGTGCCCTATGGATTAGGGCGTCGCATGATGCCGGCACAGAATGAGGTGAATGTGCGTCGACAAAAGCTGACCTTTCTTTTAAACAAAGTGATGGTCATCAAGGATGAGGATGCACTCGCCGGGGATCTGTCCGATGAAGATATGCTCGATGAGTTTTACCGCGCCGATGGTGTGGTTAACCTAAATCCTAACCGCCGCAACAAAGACAAGAATGCATTCCGTATTGAACAGGAGACCCATGTTGCCGCCCAGCAGTTTTCCATTATGCAGGAGGCACAGCAGATTATTCAGGAGACTGCTGGAGTCTATTCGGCTTTTCTGGGCCAGGAGAGCGGAGCCAAGTCAGGCGTTGCCATAGATTCACTGGTAGAGCAGCAGGGCAGTACAACACTGGCGGAGCTCACTGATAACTATCGCTTCGCTCGGCAGCAGGTGGGTGAGATGCTGATGGCCCATGTAATTAATGATCTCAGTCACCGCCAGGACTATGAGGTAGCGCGCAATGTGGGCACTCCAGACAAAACCAAAATCATTGTGCTGAATGGCAGTGAAGGTTCTGGTCAGCCGCACTCCAACCTGGTTACTAAAGCCAAGCTGCAAGTTGTTTTGGGCGATATCACCAGCACGCCGAGTTATCGCGCTCAGGTTTCCCAGCGGATGATGGAGCTTGCCAGTAGTCTGCCACCAGAGCTGCAGATGGTGATGCTCGACTTAATTGTCGAGAGTACGGATTTACCCAAGCGCGATGAAATCGTGAAGCGTATTCGTGAAGCCACTGGGCGCGGTCTCGATCCCGATGATATGACACCCGAGCAGCGCGCGAGGATGGAGCAGGAACAGCAGTTTGAACAGGCAATGAAACAGTTGGGCTTGGCTGAGGCCCAGCAAAAGGTGGCCAAACTCTCTGCAGAAGCGCGCAAGTTGGAAGCCCAGGCCGTTGGGGAAGAGGGCAAGGCCAATATGTCCGAATCCGAATTGCGCCACCTGGATATGCAAACTGAAAAATTGATTGCCGAGATGAAGAGCATCATCGCCGATGTCGCTCTGAAGCGCTCGCAATTTCGATTCCAGCAGAAGTATGGAGAGACTGGATAACGTATTGGCCGGCAGTGGCCAACTGGATATGAAGAACCCGCCTTGTGCGGGTTTTTTTATGCATTCGCACGCCTGAGCGATAGACGGCAGCAAACCTCGCAACCATGCGACAACTGGTAAAGGTGGAAGATGAGTAAGTTTGAGTTGAATGATGTCGATCTCGATGATTTGGGTAAGTCTTCAGAGGAAATCGAGGAGATTCTTGAAGGTGGTGATGAAGACGCTATCGAGGAGCTGCTAGGTTTTGATGATGAGCCCAAAGAGGAGTCAAAGGAGGAAGAGGTTAAGAAGGAGGAAATTACTCCGCTCGAAGTTGATGGCGATAAAAAACCTGGAGAGCATGATGCTGGAAAACAGGGCGATAACGACGGCACCCCGCCCGATGCCGACCAGCAGAATGAACCTGACAAATCTGATGAGGGTATGCAGTTTGTAGAGAGTCGGGATGGCAAGCACAAGATCCCTTATGAAGTGCTGCAGGCAGCGCGGGACCGAGCGAACTCTCTGCAAAATTGCACCACAGAATTGGAGCAGGATCTCACCGGTACCAAGGCAGAGTTGGACCAGCTGCAGACGTTGAATGACCAACTGAAACAGCAGCTGCAGGACAATAACCTTACACCTGGAGAGGTACTGAAGCAGGCTGATATTGACGATGCCACGCTCGAAGCGCTGGGCGAATACGGCGATATCGGTGAAGTGGTGCGTGCCCTGGCGTTGCAGAATAAACAGTTGCAAGATGCCATTAGTAAGGGGCAGGAAGAGCCGGGTTCTCAGACAAAAGAGTCCGAGTCAGAGCCTGATGTGCTCCAGCAGCAGGTTGAAACTGCCATTGCCAATAACCCGAGCCTATCCGACTGGAGGGAAAATGATCCCGACAAATGGGATATGGCCACTATCGTCGACAACCAACTCAGACAAGATCCCACGTTTAAAAATGCATCCTTCGAAGATCGTTTCAATGAGGTTGTGAAGCGCACTCAGGCTGCATTTGGTATCCCCGACATTCCTGCATTGGGCTCTGAAGCAGAAGATAAAGAGCTTGCTGATAAGGCCAAGGAAAAAGTCGAGGAAGCCAGTAAACAACAACACCCTCAATCACTCTCCGATTTAGGCCAAGCCCCTACCGCTCAAAAGTCCCGTGCCGATACATTTGCCGAGATGTCCGAATCCCAGTTGGAATCGGCCCTGGCCAATATGTCCCAGGACCAGATAGAGGAGCTGATGGCTGAACTCGGGGAATAACCGGTAAACAATTATGTCTACGTCTATTCCGGCGGGTAGCGCTGCGCGCAACCGTATCTTCAACGCGGCACTCTTTATGGAGGCTACACGCCGCAATTCCTTTACCAATGTTCTGACTGGGCCCGCACCGAAGAAAGCCGATAAGAAAAAGATCGATGGCAAGAAGCAAACCAATCCTGGTGCGCCTATTGTTCGCATTACTGACCTTTCCAAGGAGGCCGGTGATGAAGTTACCGTGGATCTTTACCACCAGCTGCGTCAGAAACCCGTAATGGGTGATAAGAAGTTGGCTGGTAAGGGCGCAAGCTTGACATCCAGCCAGTTTAATCTGCTGATCGATCAAGGCCGGACCATGGTGGACTCCGGCGGTAAAATGAGCCAGCAGCGCACTGCGCATGACCTTAAGCAGCTGGCGCGTACTCTGCTCGGGCCTTACTACAACACTCTTGAAGATCAGCTGGTGTTGATTCACCTGGCTGGTGCTCGTGGAGTACACAACGATTCTGACTGGATTGTGCCGCTGGAAAATGATGAAGAGTTTAATGAGATCTGCATTAACTGGCTGACGCCGCCAACTTATGACCGCCACACCTATGGGGGTGATGCTACTGCGCTCGAGAATATCGATAGCGCTGATACGTTCACTCTTTCGAGCGTGGACAATATGCGGTTGATCCTTGATGAAATGCCATTCCCACTTCAGCCGGTGAAGTTTGAGGGTGATCCTCAAGCAGAGGATGCGCCTTTCTATGTTCTGTTTGTGTCGCCGCGCCAATGGCATGACTTCTGGACTTCTACCAGTGGCAATGATTGGCGTGCTCTATTGGCAAACGCGCACAACCGTGCGGCAGGTTATCGGCACCCCGTATTCCTGGGGGAGTGTGCGATGTGGAATGGCATTCTGATCCGCAAGATGAAGAGGCCAGTGCGCTTTATTGCCGGTACCAGTGTGAAGGTTTGCACCAACAGCGCTGGTGCAGCCACAGCTATCCAAACGGCTAATACCACTATTGACCGCTCAATCTTGCTAGGTGGTCAGGCTTTAGCTAATGCCTACGGCCGTAGTGGCAAGAAAGCCAAAGGCGGTATGCACTTCTCCATGCACGAAGAGAAGACCGATCATGAAAATGTGGTGGAACACTCTATTGCCTGGATGAATGGTAAAGCCAAGATCCGCTTCAAGGGCACTAATGGCCGAGTAAATGACCATGGTGTGATGGTGCACGATACGGCCGTGAGTGGTAACTAAAAGGCCTACCTTCCAGTTAAATTCTCGGAGAAATCCAGATGAAAACCCCAAATATCAATACGATTCAGCAAAATGGTGAGTATGGGAATCTTTGCGTGGCTACAGGGAAAGCTATTTACGAAGGTGATCCTGCAGGCACCATTGGCTCTATTATCAAGCTGCCGGCGATGACCAAAATCATTGGGCTGCGTATGGTGAATGACGCCCTTGGCTCATCGACAACTGTTGAAGTGAGTGCGGTTAGTGATTCAGATGGTACGCAAGTACTGCCGGCAACCTCCACGGCCTCCGCCGGTGCCGAGTCCTACAGCGGTAAATCAATACTCCTACCTGAACCCACAGCGTTACAGCTTACCCTGGCGGGAGGCAGTGCTACCGGGGATGTGGAGTGTATTGTCGAGTATGTCTATGTCGGGGCATGAGCGGCTCCTATTTTAGGCTGGATTGACGGTTGAAATATTATTTTGATAGTTAAGTTCTGTGGCAAATGTCAGGCGTCAAGAGCAGCTTCATTTGTCCAGTAGGGAAAACAATCGTGCATTCAGCTGAGAGCTCTGCATTCCAAGCCCAGAATTAAAGAGCCATGGCTGACATCCACAGAAAAGCCTCTCTAAGTTGTTGATTTAGTGAGGGGCAAAATCTGTTAAAGAGCCAACGGATGAACTGGGCAACTTGAGCAGTGGCTCACTATCTCTGGTTGCTATATGATTGGAGATCTATAACCTATTGTAAATAGTGGATTTTCTTCAGAGCTTGCACGGGCGACGCCAGAAATAGTAGCCAAGGTGATAAAGAGCCACTGGCTCTTTATTAAACTGTTATCTTTCTCTACAGAATACTGACTTAGGTTTTAGCTTGATGAAAAAAATATTATTAACGACTGTTCTAAGCTTTGCCTGCATAATAGCACCAGTATTGTCCGCATCTAACTCAAATCTCATGACCAATGAAGCGATTGGCCATAAGGCTTCAATCGATTTTCCGAATAATGGTGCTGAGTATTGGGCAGTGAGAACCAAAGCCGTAGACTACGCAAAAAATAGTGAGTGGGACAAAGCCATCCCATTGCTAGAGCAACTGACGATGCAGTATCAGGACGATGGAGATACTTGGTTTTTATTAGGTCATGGGTACTTGCAAGCTGAACAATATCAAAAGGCGATACCGGCATTGGAGAAAACGCTTAAGATTGGCACAATAATGTCAGGGATAAAGTCAGCATCATCTCCATCAAACGATATAATGATCAAAATTGCTCAATCCTATTCCGCTATCGGAAATAAGGCTGAAGCACTAGCATGGATTCAAAAATCACTTGAATTTAGGTGGGACGACAGAAAGTCTCTTATTAACAACGCCAAATTTGAGAATATTTCTGGTGATGTACACTTTCAGAAGCTTTCAGGTGAATTCCTCGCTCCGGATTTATCAAGAAACGATGCCTGGGCTAATGATTTACAATTCTTATTAAGTGAAATAAAACGTCTTCACGTTGACCCATACCATAGTGTTTTTGTCGAGGAGCTCGAATTAAAAGCAAAATTAATCGTCGAAAAAATCCCGAAATTAAGCGATGAGCAAATCGTATTTCAATTTATGGATCTGCTAGCTAGCGTGGGTAATGGGCATAACTTTATTGTGCCGACCAACTCCCTGAAAGGCGCTTTTACTCGCCTACCGGTACAGTTCTACTGGTTTAACGATGGTATTTACATTGTTAGAGCTAGCGATCGCTATAGGCATTTAATTGGCCGAAAAGTCATTTCAGTGGCAAATATTCCTGTTGAACAAGTAATGGAGCGGATTGAGAGGATTAATGCCAGAGATAATGAAATGCAACAATATTGGCTAGGACCTTACTATCTAGCTATCCCCGAAGTCCTCAAGGGGTTAGATGTAGTGAAGGACACCAAAGGTATTGCTTTTTCTTTAGTTGATGAGAACGGCGAAGAGGAAAAAGTAATGTTTTCGGGAGAGCCATTTAGCTTTGGCGGTTTTCCGAGATTGCCGGAGCTTGAAAATGCTGATAATCCAGAATATCTGACAAGGATTAGTGAAAATTACTGGTATTTTGAAAACAGAGAAGATAATTATTTTTACATACAGCTAAATGCCGTTGCCCAGAGCAAATCACAATCTCTTTTCGAGTTTAGTGGCGAAGTTCGCCAAAATATTAAGAAAAGCAATATAAAAAATGTAATTCTGGATTTGCGACATAATAGTGGAGGAAATGGATCTATTACTCCTCCTCTCACAAGAGCTTTAATTCACTTTGTAGAGCAAGATACAGATAACAAGTTGTTCGTTATAGTTGGTCGCAATACATTTTCAGCCGCACATTTATTACTGGCAGATATCAACCGGCTGACAGATGCGATCATAGTCGGCGAACCCAGTGGGAGCAGGCCGAACCATCTTGGTGAAGCCGGTTGGTTTAAGCTTCCATACAGTGGTGTTTGGGGAATAATTTCTTCTCAGTATCATCAAGCTTCGAAGGCTGAAGATCATCGTATATGGATTGCTCCGCATTTACCTGTATCTCTGTCATCCGCGAGCTACTTTTCGGGTGAAGATCCTGCCATGAAGCAGATAATTGAAGTCGTTAAAAACCAATAATTATGCTTAAAAGATAACAAAGCGTTGCACCGGACAAGCCGGTGAACGCGGCGTTAAACGTCTCAGATAATTATGTCGTGGATTGAGGGATACAAACCCGAGTGGGTGCTTGAGAAAGATAAGGCAGAAGAGCTTGTCAAACGCTGGTCCAAGAATTGGATCGGGAAAAGCATTGATAAGACTTTTGTAGGTTGGTACGAGCCTGATGACTCCTGGTACGAAGACTTGCCCATTATTCTAATCATCGGTGGTGATCGTATAGAAATATGTTGGCAAAAATTTGATAGTCTATCTATCACCAAGAACCAAATTGATATTAACAATTGCATGTCGTACGAAAAAAAAATTCCGTACAAAGAAAATGCTCACCAAGCATTAAATGAAGCTATCGGTAAGAAAATACTAAATGTAAAGCTTGGTATGTCATCAATGACATTAGAAGAAAAAATAATACCCATGATAAATAGCTTAGACTTTGAGCTGGAAAATGGCTTCCTTACTATATTCAACGCACTTGATGAGAACGGTTTAAGTAATGTGCCAGCCAACGTTTAACAAGTGCAGGTTAGGGACGCGCGTAAACGCGCGCCCCAACTACAGGCGTTAGAGTTTTCATTTGCCATCTGCCGATAGGGGCATTATGTACATTAGAAAAATTATTAGTTTTGAAGATTCTTGGACAAAACTGGATAACAAGATTGAACAAATCAACGATATCCATGGTTTTATAGAAAGTATTACCGTTGAAAAAATACGAGAAACGGAAGTGCCATTTGCTAGAGATATTAAAAATAACGAGCTAAGCCCTCATAAATTCAACAAATGCTGGAGGGAGGTTCTAAAAGCATCGAGCTGGATTCAAGCAAGAAGTTACCTATCAGATGATGTTGAAAACCGTAGTTATTATGGCTCTTTAGGTTATTGCTCTAAAGATGTTTCTTTAAATTTCATTATTCATCGTGATTTGGTAAATCGCTGGCTATTTAGTTCTACACCAATAGCCTACAAGAACTCTATTATTGATATTCCAGTGGCTATCATGTTAACTCCGGATGCGGAAAGCACCCTTTGGGGCGAACGAAGACCAGGTATGATGACAGCTAATGTTGAAAAGACAGTTGCTGAATTAAAAGCTTTATCTCCATTATCTCATTCTCATCCGTTTGTAGTTATAGGTATTTCTTTTGAAGAAGGGGATATTGACGTTGTAAATATTGAATCCGAGTTAGGGATCGCAGAAAAGCAGATAGTAATAAATAGGGCAATAGAGTTTCCTCCAGAGTACCACAGCGCTGGCCTAGGAATACTTAGCTATTTCGGTACAGTTCTCAGAGAAAAATACCCAGAGCAGGAAGCTAAAGTAAAAATAGAACAAGATGATCTCAATGTTCGAATGATAATAGAAACTAAGGACGGTAATAGGGAAATAATTGAAAAAGCACTTCAAGAATACGAATTAGTTGTGATTGGTGAAAAACCACCTGAAAGCTTATATGACGATGCTCTTAAAGTTATAGAACTTAAAACGGAACTAAGAGTTGCATATACAAAAATTGAAGGTCAGAGAGACTTGTTAGCTCATAAAGGCGAAGAGCTGTCCAATTTAAAAGCTCTTTTTGAAAATGTACTTAGTGGTAATTCGCAATCGCCTGCACTTACAGTGTCTCCAGTAATAAACGTAACTACAAGCCAAACTAATAATACAGTTATAAATAATGATATTTTAGATGTTGCTGATGAGATTAAATCTTTAATATCAAAGAGTGGCAATGATGCAGGTACGGAGTTAAGACTTTTAGATTTAAATGAATCTGTAGATCACATAAATTCAACTGCCTCTCCAGATGAAGTCAAATCTTCGATTGGATTTACAAAATTAAAGCGCTTTATAGAAGAGGCAACAACTGTTGGCAGTGATGCAAGCAAATTCTTTGAAAATATTTCTTGTGGTGCAGATAAGTTAAAATCTCTAGCTTGTAAATATAATTCTATTGCAGAGTGGTGTGGTGCGCCTCAGATACCTAAGGTGTTTGTAGAGTAAAGCTCTAACAAATCGTTTAAAAGGACAAAAAAACAGTTGGCTTTTGCTCCTTCGTCGCTAATTTTAGCCAGCTATTTTATTGCCTCTTAACGATGCGTTCAGGATGTAGAAAAACTAATTTGCTTGTCTGATCTATCAAAATTGATCAAATTATGGGCAAAAAAGACAGCTCTATGTGAATTCTGAGTAAGTTTTCTTAGCTGAACACTCTAATTTTCACATAGAATAACAATAGGAAAAGTGGCGTGGAGTTTTTCTACACCCTAGTTAAGTGATACAAGGAGAGCAAATGAAATCATCCATAATTAATCTTGCCGGCCTAGTTGGGTCTTGGTACATGATCGATCTTACTTCCGAAAAATTGCTTAATTCTGTTTTCGCTCCGTTGGTATTTACGGGTTTCCTAATTTACAGTGTACTGTGGTTTGTTGTGAAGTTTGGAGTAACTCAGGGATCTAGCGCTGGTGGTTACTTTGGCAGTGGTGATTCGGGAGGTTTTGGTGGTGGAGATGGAGGGGGTGGTGATGGTGGGTGTTAAATCACTTAACAAGCGCATGTTGTTCGCCGCTATTGCGGCCGGACGGCTTACGCTACGCTTAACCCTCCGCAAATGCGAACGATAGGCTTCTCAAGGCCTGCACCATTAAAAGGAAATTTTGACTATGTTGTTAAAGTCTAAATTCAGTAAATCTATTATTGTTTTTGCTGCTGCTTCAGTGCTATTTGCTTGCGATAATTCTTCATCATCCTTAAATGGCGTGGCGAAAACGGATGTTTGCAAAGCTGCTATCCAATATCTTTCCTCGATGAATGGTGATCGTAACGAGGCCGTAGACCAAGGCGGCATGGTAAGAATCAACCAAACAAGAGCAAGTGACGGTAAACGTTTTTATTACGACTGCAAAATAAGCGGTAACAGAATTTCTTGGCGAATGAATCAAGCCGATGGAAGCATGGGGAGATGGAGAGACGGCGAATATGACCCAAAAGTTACGTTCTCTGTATCTAATGGCCGTATTTCGATTCATGAAAACTGAAAAAGCCTAACAACTGCCGGCACAATCGCGCACTTCGTGTGCTGGACTCGCAACAAGTTGCTCGAATATGGATCGGATAGATTGATTTCATGAAAGTTGTAGCATTTGGCCCAGAACACACAAAAGACAAACATGAAAGTGATATTTTCATAGTTAGTGACGATGAAAATGGTTTAACAATTTCTGTGGATACGGTTGATGTTAAGGGAAACCGTATGTGCCTCATTGTAAATTTTGAATTCATTCGCGGCTATCGCTATCTAGATGAAGGCGATCTAATGTGCTACTGGAAAAGTGGCGCTTTTGCTTCACCTGTTCACGTCTTTCAAGTTTTGGCAGGCGGTTGGAGCAATGGAGAAGCTTGCGAGCCTGGCGTGCTAAATGTAAGTAAAGCTATAGACATTAAAGAGTGGTTTGTAGGTACCACAAATGGTTGCATTTCTATACTTTCTGATGCAATCCCAACGATTGAGAGCAAAAATGCATAACAAGACAATTAAAGGCGCCCCTTTGAGGCTGGACCTCCGCACTGTGTGCTCCGGCCCATGCTGACGGCGTTATACGTGAGTAATGCACAAACACATGAGAAATATAATTAATACAATTAATAATACCTTTGACATTGAGTTGCCATCTTTCTATACCGATGCTCTTATAAATTATCCATTCCCACCATCTGATGATCCAGATCGTATTGAAGGACAACTTGTAAAAGACCTAGACTGGCTTATAAAAACTAACCGGAAGCTTCGTGAAAATGGTTTCTGTTATCAAGATTATTGGCCAAATCATTTTTTTGCAATAGGCTTCGACGGCTTCGGAAATTATTATTTTATCAATTTACGCCAACAAGATACTTCTATATATATCGCAGATCATGAAGAGGATTTTAATCACAAAGAAATTTCAAGTATGGAACTAGCTTCAAACATTGAAGAATATATCAATGACTGTCTTGAAGAGTAGAAAATTTTAACCGAAAGCATATAACAAAGTCATTAAATACGTTTCGGCCAAAAAACGGCCTTCACCGGGCTGCCTACGCGTTGCTTCGGCATCCGTTTATGGCGGCGTTAGCTTAAATATGAATCGAAAGAAATCGTTATCGATTCTAGTTTTAACAACTCTATTAATAGGGGTTGTTTTCTCTATGGTGCCTTTTTTTCATCGCTTCAGCCTAATGCTAAAGCTGAAGCAACCCTGTTTAGGCTAGATATATCAAAGATTAATAATGGCGAATTTATAATTTTTGATCACCCAAACTACGGTGATTCAATCAGAGGCTATAAATGGAGCGTAATGATCTACAAAAGCCATAGTGGCTCCATTACTGCTTTTGATATTCCCCGCAAAGGTAAAGCAACAGGGCTTCCCGATATGTACTGGTGGAGGCCTGCTTGGCCATGCTTTAATTTTGGGCCAACCTTTTCAGGAAGCAAGGTTGATGAAAGCATGCCCATTAAGTGCCACGACAACAGAGAGGAGCTTGACTATTGGCTTCCCCAGGTTGAATGGGACCTAAGTGGAAAAACCATAAAAGGAGGCATGGATAATATGCTCCCAACATTAGGTACAGTGGAGGGAAAGCACTTTGTATTTGGAAAACGAAGCTAACAAAGGCCTGCACAATCGCCAAATGCAAAAAACGCATTTGACTGGACTCGCTAGACTGCGTTTCGTTCGCTTGAGCTTAGAAAATTATACAAAAGGATAATATAGGAATGAATGTCAAAGATGTTAAGGATTTGGTCTCAGCTTATAATTCAGCAATGTCAGAAGTTCCAAATATTGATAAGAGTGATCACTACCCAGTCTATCCTGATGAAATATCCGAGTTCATGCGGATTTTGCAATTAGATCCGTGGATCGCAAACGATTACAAACCTGTCAGAACACGTGAGATATTAGATACTATCGAAAGTGCCTCTATCAAAGAGGTTAGATGGGTGCTAACCGCGGCTGCCAGATCTGAGAGGTTTGGTGATGGCTCATGGGTAAAAATTCTCGAAGAGAAGATGTTAGATCCTGTGATAAAGAGATTGCAGGTGCTAAGTGTTTCATAACAGATAAGGCATCTGCCATCTATTCCACTGATCGATTTTGTGATGGCGGTATCGCTATCATCCGACCCTTACAGCTGCTTGCGTCGTTATGTGTAAATGTAAGTTATGACATGCCTGATTCTCACAATACTTATAGTTAGTATTTTTTCTCCGTTAGTAATTCCTTGGGGGAAAAGGTTGCTCACTTATTGCTTGGCTGTTTGGTTCTCACTATGGTTTTTGTTGTTTCTTCAGCTTGATAGTGAAAAAGTGCCAACTTATAATTCGGGTATTATTAGCGATAGCGTATTTATTTTTGTTGGTGTTATTGTTTTTGTTGTGGTTATAGCGCTCCGTAGTTTCGCACAGTTTATTTGGTCTAAATGCAATAAAAAAATCAAGTAAGATTAGCTGTGCAAGTTTCTGCAGCCTGATTAAGAAACTGACAATGCTTTGCGAGCGTCGTACAGGCTATCGCACAATTGCTAGTGACGTTAGAGGATACTTATGAGTCTTTACTCTCCACCAGAATCACAAGTTGCAGAGCCGGCAGGCCCAGTTCCGGCTCTTGTAAAAATAGTTTTATCGATGTTGATTTTTTTATTCATTTTGACGATATTCAGTTCGTTACTCGTCGCTATGAGTGAAGGGCATTTAGAGCTTAATGATCCTATTTTTATTGGCTTTAATCTAGTGTGGCTAGCTATCGTCATTTGGATTTCACATGACTTGCTCAAAGCAAGAAGTAACCCTCAGTATACTTTTTTAATGCTTGCTATTGTTGTGATGTTTATGACTGTTGCTGACCCTGTTAGCAAAATGGTCTTTTATACAGGGCTGTTAGAGTCTGTTTGCTACCTCGTGTGCTTCATTATTCTTCGGGCTAAATCACTGGATTTATGGTTTTTAAAGTGAGTTTCATACCGTTTTTTAAAACTAATAGTGCGGTGACCAAATGCCGTATTTTGTTCGAGTTTGGCGTTTTCTATAACTGTTATACACATTTGAATTGTAAGTGTGTGTGGAATGCAGATGGCTACTTTAAATAAAGTAGAAGTTAAATAATCTAATATTGATGACCCTGTTGTTTTGAAAATAAATTGTAAGTTTATATGTCGTAGCATCAATTCCCACAAGCCTGTCATGGCGGGTTATATTTAGGAGATTTCCTATGACTGAACCCACAGTCCTGATTAAATATATTGGCGATAAGCCAATAAAGAAGGATACCGTTTGCGGAACCAGTACGCTTTGGGCGGGCAATGGTGATGTGCAGCCTTTTCCGCGCAATAAATCTGCATTACTCCTGAGGCACAAGTTTGTTTGGTGTGCTGCCAGCGAACAGGAGGCCGCTGGTAATGGTTATGGCCCAGCGATCGGTATTGCTTCGGTAGATAAACCACCGCTACAAGCGGAGGCTTCTGTACATGATGAAGAGAATGATGCTCCACCCAATGAGCGTCGTGCAGTTGGGCAGCCAACCCTGACGAGTGAGCCGGTAAAAGAAATCGGTCATGAGGAAAATGATCCGGAGCTGATGAATTTTCCTCAAACAGAGCATGAAGTGTTGGCAGAGGCCCCCGAGGAAAAGCCAGTTGTTCCCGAAGCTAAGCCTCAAAATCGCAAGGCTGATTTGGTAACTCTCATTCGCTCAATGCCCAAGGATGCTGAGCACTTTTCGCCGACCACCGGTAAACCGATTGTCGCCAAGGTGCGGGAGTTGGCCGGAGATGAATCCATTGCTGCAGTGCATGTAAAGAAGGCTTGGAGACAGGTCAGTGGCGGCCGTTAGCGATCTGATCGCAGAACTTCGTGGAATGCTTCGTGATGCTGGCTTTGACTTGTACAGTGATACTGCAATAAGTAACGCGCTCTACGATGCTGAGCTTGTTACTGTTGCCTATAAGCCTGAAGCGACGGCAAAGGATGTAGAGATAGCCACGGCTGATGGTGCCCGCCAGGAGGTTCCTTCCGAGTATCTGCGAGTGATGGATATTAAGTACAACGGATCTCTCGCCGCTCCAGGGCGTGGAATCAGCATGGTTGCTCGAGAGCATCTGGATCTGATCTCGCCGAGTTGGCGCAGTGCTAACCTGGTCGAGGAGGCCCGCCAGTACGCTTATGATGAACGCAATCCCAGGGTCTTCGAATTGTTTCCGCCGGTTGTCGCCGGTTCGATAGTGGCAACATTAGTGCTGCGCCCGCTTAAGTACGGCGATCTGACCAGTGCTACAACGACGGTCGGCGATGAATATCGCCCGGCCCTGATTGAATATGCACTCTATCGCTTGTTCAGCGAAGACACTGAAGGCACGCCCAACGAGTCTCGTAGTCGGAAGCATTACACCAACTTCTTTAACTTCCTTGGGATAAAAGTGCAGAACGAAGCTCGGGTTTCCCCTCGGCAGCCGGAGCATAAAACCTGATGCTCGAGCATGAACTTGCCAGTATCGATACATTTTTTCCGGGGATCTTAGTCAATGTACCCGATGTCCCTGAGCCCCTGATACGACACCAGTTATTGTTGGTGTTGCAGGACTTCTGCGAGCACAGTTGTTATTGGCGTGAACCGTTGGCCGATGTGTTTACCATCGATGGCATTACCAGCTATTTCCTGGAAGGCCCTGGCAATACTGATATTGTTAAGGTGTTGGAGGTGAAAGATGCTCAAGGTACAGATCTCACTCTACGCTCAGGTCCACTCTCTGGTGAACAGTGGTGGTGGCAATCCCAACCTGGAGTTTTAGAGGTCTCCACAAATATTGGTGGACAATTTTTAAAGGTGTCTGCGGCGGTAAAGCCTGCTGTTGGTGCAACGAAAGTTTCCCGCAGGATTATCATAGACTATCGTACTGCGATAGAGCAGGGCACATTGGCCCGCTTATACAACATGCCAAAAAAGCCCTGGTCCGAACCGCACCTTTACCAGTTGGCCCAGGGCCAATATATCTCACAGCGCGACCAAGCCGCGCGCAAAGCCGGTCGTGGGTTTTCTACCCAACCACGTCGAAGCCAGCCCAAGCCTCGCAATTTCTATTAAATAGGTCCTTCGATGGCTAGCAAACTGAACCTTACCGATACCGTGATCGGGGATAGCCTGAGCCTGCCTCTCGTGTTTAAGGATGAGAGTGGTGAGCCTATTGATATTTCAGGTCGCACATTTTGGTTCACCTTAAAGCTTAACCCGCAAGTACCTGACGATCAGGCTGACGCGCAGGCAGTGGTGATTGCTCCGGTCGATGCCAACAGCCAAAACGGTGAGGTGTTTATCGGTTACACCGCTGAACAGACAGAGAACCTGAATGCTACCAGCTATAACTATGACGTGCAGATGGCTACGCCAATTCCCGGTGGTGAACAGGAAGTGAAAACCATTGTGTATGGCCGTATCCGCTTTGTGCAACAAATCACCCGGAGTCGATTAAATTAATTCCTAGCTTTGCTATAATGCCCGAGCTAGTATCGCTGAAAACGTATAACTTTTTGAGAATTTTTAAAATGAAGCGCTTTCGTAATAATTCAATTTCTATGCTCCTTGCTTTTTTCATTCCTTCAGCTTTTGCGCTTGAGGATTTTGGGGCCTCTCAATATTATTTGACGGAAGGAGCTTCTATTATCGGTGGAGGGGAAGGTTATAGCGATTATTGCATTAGCAATAAACCTGTCGTCAATAATCTGGAGGAGTTTATCAATACTATTAGTAGTGCTGTTGCTGGAGATGTTATCTACATCGACGACGATGCCATAATAGACTTGACTGGGCGTGCCACTATTAATATTCCTAAAAATATCACGATTTGTAGTGGAAGAGGGCGTGAGGGATCACTTGGAGGAAAGATTACTAAAGCCCATAGTGGAAGTCATGATGTTATGTTTAATGCAGTGGGTGAAGGAATTACGATTACAGGATTGCGGTTAGATGGCCAAGATCCTGAGATTCGAGGTGATCTTGAAAGTACATATGATGAGCCACTCATATCGGGAATATATATTTGCGACAATCAGATTACTGCTCAAAACCCGGTTGTAGTATCTAATAATGAAATAACTGGGTTTAGTTACTATGGTGTGGCCACAGAGAGAGGGTACAATAACGGTTTGGGTGAGCTGTCAGTAATAATTAAGAATAATTATATTCACCACAATCGTAGAAAAGGACTTGGGTACGGTGTAATGGTGGATGGTGATAGTAGTGTTTTAGTCGAGGCAAACTATTTTGACTTTAATCGCCATGATATTGCTGGGACTGGTGATCCCGGACAAACTTACGAAGCTCGCTATAATTTGGTAGGTTCAGGGGGGAGTAGCCACAATTTTGACATGCACAGACAGAATGGTGGAGATGGATACACAAATGGTGGTGATCTAATTCGTATTCATCATAATTCATTTAGTTTGACTTCGTATCCAAATGTAGTTATTCGTGGGGTTCCTGATACAGGCGCATCTATTTCTTATAATAGTTTTCCAAAAATCAGCTCTGAATCGGCAGTTCAATATTATGGAAGTGGTCGATTTGATGTCTCCAATAATTTGGAAAATACACGTGAATGGATGATTTCGGAGTCTGCTTCGAAAGACTGGCGGATGATAAATACTAGCCGGATTGGGAAAGAAAACCTTCGCTATGGGGATTTTGTTGGAGATGAAAAAATTGACGTATTTACTAGCTTTCAAGGGCAGTGGTACGTATCGGATGCTGGCATTAAACCTTGGCAACCGCTTGCGCAATCTGAGTATGCTATCACTGACTTGAGGTTTGCGGACCTTATTGGTGATGAAAAAACAGATGTATTTCTCGTGAAAAACGGCCAGTGGTTTGTATCTGAAAGTGGAGTAAAAACTTGGGTTAGTATAGCGAGCTCTAACTACTCATTAGATGACCTTGTATTTGCCAATGTGATAGGTGACGCTAAAGATGATGTGATTTATATGTCGGGATCGGAATGGTTTGCTTCTGATGGAGGACAGTCAGCGTGGATTTTTTTGGGGAAATCAACTGTAAGGCCTAATGATATTTTGGTAACAGATATCATAGGTGCTAGTAATGATGATTTTTTTATAGCCACTGGATATGAATGGTTCGCATCAGAGGGTACTCCAAACTGGCAGTCATTGACGACTTCTCAATCTTTAGTTGGTCAGTTGAATGTTGGGGATGTGGTAGGCGATGAAAAGGGGGATATTTTAATTTCAGAGAACGGAAAGTGGCTGGTGTCTGAAAGTGGAGTGGGGTCTTGGCAGCCGATAGGGAGTTCAACTTATGATATAAGTGGGCTTGTTGTTCGGGATTTTATTGGTGATGCAAAGGATGATGTTTTGCGGATCAAGTAACACAGGGTCATTTTCTAGGATCTTTCGACCCTAGAAAAGTAGTGTATTGTCGGCTTCCTTTTTTTTTGGACTTATGAAGGTGTCGCAGCACTTAGAGTGTGTTGCGATAGCTTTATTTTTCGACGGCCAGTGGAGCCAGGGCTAAACCATAGTATCCAGGGGCAGTTTTCCCTGATAAATTTTCTCCCAATACGTATTCCTAGTAACCGAGCCCATAAATGGGTCAAGAACAGTGCCGCCTGGCGGCACTATCTTCACTGGCTGATTTAAGTGCTTGCTATCATTGTTATTAGATTTACCTACCTAGCTAGATTTCTACAGTGCGGAGGGCCTTTATGTGTTACTCCTTTGCTGTTCCTAATGACAACTTGTTGGCAGAACTTCCAGTTGATTTTTTGCGTGATGAGAAGGCTTGGGGGCAATTAAACTTCGACCAGGAATGGGAAAACTCATCAGGCAAGGAGGAGATTAAACATGTATTGGGCCTGAAGGGGCAGCCCCGAGTGAGCCAATTCCGGCTTGCAGCGCCTGGTGAGCGTGTATATCCACGGTATTTTGCTCCTGGTATCGCAAGTGATGGGGGTAAGAATTGGCTACGCCCACTCCGTTACTCGATACGCCCGTCCAATTCAGTTTGGGATCTAGCAACAAAGTACAGTCTTTATAACGCCCGATTAGATAGATTACTTGAAGCCAAAACTTGGAGGCCTCTGATAGGCCGCCAACACGGTATATTGCCTTTCACGAGCTTTTTTGAGTGGGTAGAGCGTAAGGGTAAGAAGGCTCAAGTCCAGTTTATCCCAAAGGGTAAAGATTTGATGTGGGCACCTATTCTTTGGGACTACTGGGAATCTCTGGGAGGTGAGGTTGGGTACTTCTCCTGCACCTTGATAACAGATGATCCAGCTCCAGAGGTTAAGGCGGCTGGGCATGACCGAAGCCCCATCTTTCTAGGGGCAGACCATATGAAGACCTGGTTAGAAGCAGAATCTCAGTCAGCTGATAATTGGCAGGAGTTCTTAAAGGGCCACCGTGAGTCGGTAGCCTACAACCATTACTTGATAGCATGAGCAATGAAGGCTGTTTGGTCAGGTATTAAGCTTGCCCGACAGCTTTTCATATTCATATGCTGTATATATAAACAGTATTTGGTGCTTGTTATGAAGTTATCTCCGCTTTTCAGCAGTGGTGTCGCCTGCGGCTTCCCCTCTCCAGCAGATGATCATAAAGAGGCTGCTCTCAGCCTTGATGAACATTTAATAACTAATCCACCTGCGACCTTCATGGCTCGTGCCAATGGCGACTCTATGCAAGGCGTTGGTATCTTTGATCGTGATGTTCTCATCGTTGATCGCTCTCTTACGCCTGGTCATGGCGATGTAGTGGTGGTCGCCCTGGATGGCCAGCTGACCTGTAAAATTTTGGATAGAAGGTTAGGGCAACTAATACCGGCAAATGACAAGTACAAACCCATTCCCATTTGGGAAGGGCAGGAGCTAATAGTGGAAGGGGTGGTGAAGGCTTCAATTCGCTACCACCGTGGCGGTTAGCCTGGGGGCCTTGAGGTCAGAAAAGCACCTACGGGGGTATAGGGGGAGCGTTCTTTAGCTTTTGCCGAGTGGGGGACCAAGTGGGGGACCGCAGAGGGTAGAAACAAAAAAGCCCTGATAAATCAGGGCTTTATGTTTAAAAATGGCGGTGGGGCAGGGATTCGAACCCTGGGACCTGTTACAGTCAACGGTTTTCAAGACCGCCGCTTTCGACCACTCAGCCACCCCACCAAATTGTGCTGCGCATTATACATAGCTTCGTGCTACATACAAGCGTCATTATGATTTTTTTTAAGTAGTTCAATGGGTTAGGTGATTTATTGACCAGTCCGGACAAATGCTTCGGGCATAAAAAAGCCGCCAACCCTGTAGGGTTGGCGGCTTTAGAGGTTTCGCTTAGCCGGCTTCTGCTGAGTCGCGGTCGTTATTCGCGTCAGTGTTTTCCTGGGTTGTCTGGCGCGCCATACGGGGGTCGTTGGCGGGGCGAGACAGTGAACGAGGGCTGTGCGAGATTGCTGCTGGTTGGGCGGTATCCAGCGGTTGCTGGGAGCCTACCTGGCGGTGCTCGGTCACGATGGACAGTTCGAGTAATGGTTTGGGGTTGTTGCGCGGGTCGTTACTGGCGCGTCCCTGGGTTGCAGGGGAGGCGGCCAGTTCGGAGGCCTCAGCTTCCTCGACTACAACCTCCACCTGGGCAGCAGCATTGACTGATTCACTGCGCTGCTCCAAAGCTTCTGCAGCTGCACTGGCTTCGGTCAAGGCAATTTCCTCGGCGTCCTCCGGCACAGTCTTTGTAGCTTCTGCTGCGACCGTGGATTCCACAACCTGCGCCGCTGGAACGGCTGGCTTTTCGCTAACTGGAGTTTTAGGAGCGCTTTCTGCTTTCGTTTCTCTAACGGTAGGAGCGGCAGGCTCTTTTGCTTCAGTTTTAGCCGGAGGTTTTTTTGCTGTTATAGGTGCAGTTTGCTCTTTGGCCTGTGCTGGTGCTGGAGTCTCCTCCGCTGCTTTTTCTACTTTTGCAGTAAATGCAGCATAGGGCTCAGCCTGTTTTGTCTCAGCAGATGGCTCTGCTGTGGACTCAGTCTTTGCAGCCATTGGTGTGCGCGTGGGAGCTACTACAGCCGGTTTGGATTGCGTCGCCGGGTTGGCGGACTTTGCAGGTCTTTGCTCTCTTCGCTCGCTTTTGCGCTGGGGCGCTTCATTGTGGCCCCCGGTAGCGGTTTCGCGAGATTTTCTGGCTTCACCTTCCGCTTCATCGATAGCTTCGTTCACTTCACGGTTCAGCTCTTCCTGATTTTGAGCGACGGAGGACGCAGCGGGATTTTCTGAACGACGGCCGCGACGGCGAGCTTGCGGGCGACCACGAACATTGCTCGGGCGGCGCGCTGGGCGTTGCTCGGTGCTTTCGTCAGCTTGCTCGATGGATTCGCTGGTGCTTTCGTTCTCAGTCACTACATTTCGATTGTCGTCTCTGCGGCGGTTGTCGTTGGTGCGACGTCGACGGCGACGGCGCTGGCCTTCGCCGCGCTCAGCTCCAGATTCGCGTTCTTCGAATTGCTTGGCCTGTTGTTTTTCTTCTCGCTGATCATCACGTTTGGAGTCCTCGCGACGATCGTCCTTGCGGCGAGAGGGGCGCCCACTGCGGTTACCGCGACCACCGCGTTGATTGCGGTTGCGATTGCGATCACGATCGCGCTGGTAGTCCTTCCCTCGATTTTTTGACTTCTGGTGCTTCTTGGGCTCTTCCTCTTTGCTCTCAAAGAGGGAGGCAATCGCAGTCATCAGCCGGCTGAAAAGACTGGGTTCCGGTTTCTTTTCCGGGGTGGGGGCCGGCGCGGTGTGGGTAATCTGCTGAACGGCAGGTTGGGCCGGGGCGCGCTGGGGTTTTTCATCCTTCTTGGTGATGGATTCTTCCACTGTTCCGGAAATCTTGTAAGAGGTTTCCAGGGTGGCGGTATCGTCATCACGCAGGCGCTGTACTTCGAAGTGCGGGGTTTCGATATCTGCATTGGGTACAACAACAACACGGGTATTGTTGCGGGATTCAATCTGGGAGATCGTCTTACGCTTTTCGTTGAGTAGGTAAGTAGCGACATTCACTGGAGTGATGGCGCGGATCTCTGCGCTGCGTTCTTTCTTGGCTTCCTCTTCCACCAGGCGAAGAATGGATAAAGCCAGGGATTTGGTGCCGCGAATAGTGCCTTGGCCGCTACAGCGCGGGCATACACGGAAGGTGGTTTCGCCAAGAGATGGGCGCAGGCGCTGGCGTGACATTTCCAAAAGGCCGAAGCGGGAGATACGGCCAACCTGAACGCGGGCGCGGTCCATGCTGAGAGCTTTCTCCATGCGCTTTTCAACTTCGCGCTGGTTGGATTTGCTCTGCATGTCAATAAAGTCGATTACAACCAGGCCGCCCATATCGCGCAGGCGTAGCTGGCGAGCGATTTCGTCGGCCGCTTCCAGGTTGATATTGCGTGCAGTTTCTTCGATATCGCCGCCCTTGGTCGCGCGGGAGGAGTTGATATCAATGGATACCAGTGCCTCTGTGACATCAATCACGATTGAGCCGCCAGAAGGTAGTTTCACCTCGCGTTCAAAAGCGGTTTCGATCTGGCTTTCGATCTGGTAGCGATTGAAGAGCGGAATGGCATCTTCGTAATACTTGACCTTGTTGGTGTAGTGCGGCATTACCTGGCGGGCAAATTCCGCAGCCAGCTCGAAGGCGCCTTTGTCATCGACTATCACTTCGCCAATGTCATCGCGCATGTAATCGCGGATAGCGCGGATAATGACGTTACTTTCCTGGAAGAGGAAGTGCGGTGCCTTGGAGGTGTCGGCCTCTTCCTTTATGGCGACCCACAGCTTCAGCAGGTAGTTGAGGTCCCACTGCAGTTCTTCGCCGCTGCGGCCGACGCCGGCGGTGCGCACAATTATGCCCATGCCGGAGGGAACTTCGACGCTGGACAGTGCATCCCGCAGCTCTGAACGCTCATCACCTTCAATACGGCGAGAGATGCCGCCTGCGCGAGGGTTATTTGGCATCAGTACCAGGTAGCGCCCAGCGAGGCTGACGAAAGTAGTCAGGGCTGCGCCTTTGTTGCCGCGCTCTTCCTTGTCCACTTGCACAATAACTTCCATACCCTCTTTGACGACATCTTTGATTTTGATGCGTCCTTCAATGTCTCTGGGCTGTTTGAGGAAGTACTCACGAGAAATTTCTTTCAGGGGGAGGAAGCCGTGGCGCTCTTCGCCATAGTCAACGAATGCGGCTTCGAGAGAGGGTTCTACGCGGGTGATCTTACCTTTGTAGATGTTGGCTTTTTTTTGTTGACGTGTGCGATTTTCAATATCCAGATCATATAGCCACTGGCCGTCTACCAGGGCTACACGCAACTCCTCAGGCTGGGTTGCGTTGATTAGCATTCTTTTCATGCGTGTCGTTTTCCTTGCGTTGCGCAAAGGTATGACACCGCTGTTTGCAGGCTTGCTTGTTGGCCGCCATCCGGAGAGGACCAGATGGCGGGGCAGGGAAAAGGGTGGCACTTTCTCTGCCGCAAATTCGATCTACGCGGCTTTTCGAGACGAGTGTTCGCCCATTGTTCTCACTGCAAAAACTCCGGATAAGCATTGCTGTGCTGTTATCCGCTGGTACCGTTAGTACCTTTCTTCCTTAAGTACCTTTTGTTAGTACTGCCCTGTACCTGTGCCATAGGCTCCCATGGCAGGGTTGGGCGCCACCCTTCGGTCAGTTTCTAGCTGGGTGACAAGGTCTGCGTCAATATAGCTGGCTCTGTAGCTCGGCTTTTGGCCGATATCTATCTTCTGTATTTTGTTCGCTGGATATGCGGAAGCTGGAATATCCAGGTTGCCAGTGCGGTCGCTGGCATTATTTTCTACAGAGCGGGACGCAAGTTTATGAGTCGTCCTTTCAAGCGCTGCGGGTCACGGCCCGTCTTACCTTCGCGATATTTACCCACTTAACTGTGGGATGTTTTTGCCGCTGAGGCCCCCATAAGGTTCTCGTTGTCGGGAGGCGCTCATCAGCTGAGTTTTTATCAATGACGCGGCATTCCCGCGCACCGGCCGAACAGCGGTATTTTCTCTGAAGCCATGGCTATCTCTTCATGTGGGAAGCTGCCAGTGGCCGAAAACCAGCCGAATTCAGGCCGGCCGAATATAGCACGGGCAGAAGGGTGCTTCAATTGTCCTTGCTGCGGCGCTATGATGCGCGTCATGCGAAGTATACCCCCCCTTAAAACGGCTGAGGCCGATACCCCCTCTGACACCTGGAATCCCTCTGGCGGCGTACAGTTTCTGACTGTGCCGGATGAGTTGGCCGGGCAGAGGATCGACAACTTTTTGCAGGCGCGCCTTAAAGGTGTGCCCCGTTCAAGAGTCTACCGAATCCTGCGTAAGGGTGAGGTAAGAGTAAATAAAGGACGGGTGAAGGCGGAATACAAGCTGGTGGCGGGTGATGTGGTGCGTGTACCGCCAATACGTGCGGCAGAGCAGGCGCCGGCACCGGTTGCGGGAGAGCAGCTGCGCCAGCTGGTGAAAGAATCCATACTGTACGATGACAATGGGCTGTTAGTGATTAACAAGCCTGCGGGGCTTGCCGTGCACGGCGGCAGTGGTGTGAGGCTTGGCTTGATTGAGGTACTGCGGCAGATGTATCCGCAGAGCCGCTTCATCGAGCTGGTGCATCGCCTAGACCGGGATACCAGTGGAGCCATTATGGTGGCGCGTAAGCGCGCAGTGTTACAGCATGTACAGTCTGAGCTGCGCAATGGCAAAATCGGCAAATCATACCTGGCTCTCGCTGTGGGCAAATGGCCCCGTGGTCGGCGGCTGGTAGAGGCTCCCCTACGCAAAAACACTCTGAAAAGTGGTGAGCGGATGGTGTCGGTTCACCCGGAGGGCAAGTCCTCTGAAACGCGCTTCCAGCTGCTGGAGCGCTTTAAGGCGGCCACTTTACTCTCTGCTGTTCCTGTGACAGGGCGCACCCACCAGATACGGGTTCACGCCCAGTTTGTGGGTTGCCCCCTTGCGGGTGATAGCAAGTACACCCCGGATGAGGTGAATCGAGAGTTCCGCGGTCGCGGGCTGAAACGCCTGTTTCTCCATTCTGCCTCGGTGCGTTGCACGCTCCCTGGTGGGGAAGAGGTTCATGTTGAGGCGCCTCTGCCGGGGGAGTTGGAGGTGTTGCTGAAGAAATTGAGGCAAGAATAGGATTGCAAGTTGTATGTTGGTGATTCTCGATTGGGATGGCACGGTTTGTAATTCCGAGTCCCGAATTGTGGCTTGTATGCTGGGCGCCGCTAAGAGAGCGGGCTTGCCGGTACTTGAGCCTGAGGCGGTAAGCAATATTATTGGGCTCGGCCTGCCAGAGGCGGTTGCAACACTATTTCCGGAAGCGGCAAGCGATGATAAGCAGGCTTTGCGTCAATTCTATTCAGAGGAGTGGATGGCCGCCCGGATTGAGCCGTTGCCATTATTTGATGGGGTGCTGGACACCCTTGATAGGTTGCTTTGTGCTGGGCATCAGCTGGCAGTTGCAACCGGGAAAAGTCGAAGGGGTCTCAATCGCGAGTTTCAGGAGCATGGAATGGGGCACTTATTTGTCGCTAGCCGCTGTGCTGATGAGACGGCTTCCAAGCCTGATCCATTGATGCTTAACGAGTTACTTTCGGAAACTGGTCGTACCGTTGAGCAGGCGGTAATGGTTGGCGACACAGTGTACGATCTGGACATGGCGGCAGCAATTGAGATGCCTTCCATTGGGGTTAGTTACGGCGCGCACTGCCCTTCGCGCTTACAAGGGAGTCGCCCGAAAGCGATAATTGATGAGTTCTCCGGCCTGCTCAGCTGGCCGCCCCTGACCCCTTAGCTACTGGCGCCAATGGGCTGACGCCGAATTCTCCAAGAAAGTCTACCAGGCGAATTAGTGGGAGGCCCACCAGTGTATTTATGTCTGAACCTTCCAGTTTTTCAAAGAGGGTAATCCCCAGCCCTTCCACCTTAAATGATCCCGCGCAGTCGTAAGGCTTCTCCAGTTCTACGTATCGCTCTATTTGCCCTGCATTGAGTTGGCGGAAGTGGACGGTATAGGTCTCTACCGAGCTAATTTGTCTTCTAGTTGCGCTGTTAAAGACAGATAGGCCGGTATAGAAAGTAACCCGGCTGCCTGAGCAGGCGCTCAGTTGCGCTATAGCCTGCTCCCGGCCACCGGGTTTGCCCAAAATACGGCCATCGCACTCAGCTACCTGGTCAGAGCCGATAATCAGAGACTGTGGATTGATTGGTGCCAGTGCAAGAGCTTTTTCCTCCGCGAGCCTCAATGCCAATGAGTTGGCGCTCTCTCCAGGCTTTGCCTCTTCATCTATATGGGGTGCGGCGTGCCCAAAGGGGAGGCGCAATTGCTGCAGCAGTGCTCTGCGGTAGGGGGAGCTTGAGGCTAGTATCAGTGAGAAGGCCATTCTTGGGGCGTTTCCGTGGTTGACTGGTCGAAGTTTGTGACTGGGGGATACTGCAGTGCCTTAATTGTTTTGACAAGGGTAGGGGGAGTCCATAGAATTGCGCGCTTATGTCGATAGCCCCCTCAAAATCAGTATTGCCGAAGAGCATTGATGCTCGAAAATTGGTGCAGCGCGAACAGTATCTGGATGGTATTTTGCCATTGGAGTCACTGGATCGGCTGCGTGCAGCTGTGGAGTCTGTGGATGGGGAGATTGTGTCTGAACTGCAGTTTGGGCGCGACCTGCAAGGTCATCTCACGGTAAGCGGCAAAGTGCTGTGCATTGTTGAGTTGCTGTGCCAACGCTGCTTGCGCCCTGTGCGCGAACAGGTTGAGGCGCAGTTTTGCTGGGGTATCGTTTGGACCGAGGAGCAGGGTAAAGCCCTGCCCAAGGATCTGGACCAGGTGATTCAGGATGGCGATGAGCTGGATCTGCACCTGGTTCTTGAAGATGAAATTTTGCTCAATCTGCCGATGGTTGCTTATCACAATGAGGAATGTGTCTCCAAGGAGAGCTTTCACGTTGGTGAGGAGAAGGCGGAAGCAGGTGAGCAACGGGAAAACCCCTTTAAAGTGCTGGAGCAGTTGAAGGGTTCCTCGGGTAAATCCTAGATTTATTTGGGGAGTTTGGGCTCGCCGGTAGGCGCCCCGGTTCCAGCGAAATTTGTTTATTTTAGGAGCTAGCAATGGCTGTTCAACAAAACAAGAAGACTCGTTCCCGTCGCGGTATGCGTCGCTCTCACGACGCCCTGGGTGCAGGTGCAACTCTCTCCGTAGATCCGACTACCGGTGAGAAGCACCGTCGTCATCACGTGACCAAAGATGGTTTCTATCGCGGTCGCAAAGTGATCGAAATCGGCGGCGGCTCCGAAGAAGAGTAAGCTTTGTCCAGCCAATTGCGATTGGCCGTGGATGCTATGGGCGGGGACTTAGGTCCCCGCTCTGTCGTTCCGGCCTGTGTTAGATTCCTGCGAAACTTCCCCAAGGCGCAGCTGAAGTTATTTGGTCCCCGCGCCCAGCTCGAGGCTCTTGTCCTGGAGCTACACAAGCCCCCATTTTTAGACCGCCTCGAAATTGTCGACTGCGAACAAGTGGTTACGCAGGAGTGCAATCCCCTGCAGGCCGTGCGCCATAAGCGTGAATCCACTATGGCTGAGGCGTTAAAAGCAGTTGCCTGTGGCGATGCCCAAGCGGTGGTCACCTCTGGAAATACCGGCGCGCTTTTGGCTTTGAGTCGCAGTATTCTGGGTAACATTGACGGTGTCCGGAAGCCTGCATTGGGTAAGTCGGTCCCATCGGGTCATGGCTCCTGCTATCTTTTGGACCTCGGTGCGAATGTCGGTTGTAGTGCGGAAGACCTGCTGCAGTTTGCGCGCATGGGGATAGAGGCCCAACACATCCATACAGGGTTCCCCCGTGAGAATATTGAGGTTGCCTTGCTGAATATTGGTGCCGAGGCGCACAAAGGGACTGCTGAAATTCGCCGTGCTGCAGAGATGCTTGAGGCAGATCCGAAGGTGAATTATGTGGGTTTTGTTGAAGGGCACGACATATTTACCGGTTCTGTGGATGTGGTGGTTTGCGATGGCCTGATGGGCAATGTGGCAATGAAGTCCGCCGAAGGCGTAATCCGACTAATGGGTCAAAAAGCATTCACTATTGAAAAAAAGGGGTGTTTCAAGCGTTTTTTTGGCCAATTAGCCATAAAGCTGTTGCGAAAATGGCGTACACAGGTAGAACCTGCCCGCTATAATGGCGCCAGCTTTGTAGGGGTGAAGGGTAACGTGATCAAAAGTCACGGAGGAGCCAGTAGCGAGGCTTTTTACCGGGCAATGGTGACGGCGAAGGAGTGTGCTGATGCCAACCTGGCCGCCAAAGTCGGTGCCGCCATGGCGCAGGCCGGTGAGCGAAACTCAAAGGAAGTGGGGTAAGAAGTACGTTCCCCTCCTACAGAAATTTGCCAAATAGGTTTAAGGATATTTTATGACTAATGCTGCGCTTGCATTTGTCTTTCCGGGGCAGGGATCTCAGAAGATCGGTATGCTCTCTGAGGTTGCTCAGGAGGCCCCCGAAATCCAAGCCACTTTTGCCGAAGCTTCAGAGGTCCTGGGTTATGACCTTTGGGATCTCTGTCAGAACGGTGAGCAGGAGGCGATCAACCTCACTCAGCGCACCCAGCCTCTCCTTTTAACTTCCAGTGTTGCTCTGTATCGCCTTTGGCGTGCTCGCGGAGGTGCTGTGCCTGCACGCATGGCAGGACACAGTCTGGGCGAATGGTCTGCTTTGGTTTGTTCTGGTGTTCTGAATTTCAAGGATGCTGTACATCTTGTGCGGGAGCGCGGCCGCTTGATGCAGGAAGCGGTTCCTGTGGGGGCCGGTGCCATGGCTGCGATCATTGGCCTTGAGGATGAGGTGGTAGAGTCTGCTTGTGCTGGGGCCGCAGAGGGAGAAGTGGTTTCAGCTGTAAATTACAATTCCCCTGGGCAAATTGTTATTGCCGGCAGCGCTGCCGCAGTTGAGCGAGCGATTGAAGCCTGTAAAGCGGCTGGCGCGAAAAAAGCCATGCCTCTGCCTGTGAGTGCGCCATTTCATACTGAGTTGATGCGCCCGGCGGCGGATAAACTTGCCCCGCAGATAGAGGCGGCAAAATTTAATGCGCCTGAAATTCCTGTTGTGCACAATGTCCATGCGAAAGTTGAGTCAGACCCAGTGGCAATCAAGGCCCTGATGATCGAGCAAATCTATCGACCGGTGCGCTGGACCGCCTGCACCCGCAAGATTATCGATGATGGTGCTGAGCAGCTGGTTGAGTGTGGGCCTGGTAAAGTGTTGTCTGGGTTGACCAGGCGCATTGATCGCAGTGTTGCTTGTCATAGCATCGATAGCCCTTCCAGCTTTAATGAAGCACTGAGAACTACAGCGGTTTAAGTCGTGCAATGGCGGCTGCCATTAGCTGAATAAGGATAAAGCAAGTATGAGCTTAATGATTTCCCTCGAGGGTAAAGTGGCCCTGGTTACCGGCGCCAGTCGTGGTATTGGTGCGGCAATTGCAGATATGCTGGGTGGTCAAGGTGCGACAGTGATTGGTACTGCCACTAGTGAAGGCGGCGCTGAAAAAATCAGCGCGCGCTTTGCTGAGAAAGGTATCAAGGGGGCCGGAATGGTGCTGGATGTCACCAGCGCCGAGAGTGTTGCCGGGGTGCATGCTGCAGCGAAGAATGACTTTGGTGTGCCGACCATTTTGGTAAACAATGCTGGTATCACCAAAGACAATTTGTTAATGCGTATGAAAGACGACGAATGGGACTCTGTTGTGGAGACGAATTTGTCCGCAGTCTTTCGCATGACTAAAACATGTCTGCGGGACATGGCTAAGGCGCGCTGGGGGCGAATTATAAATATTAGCTCTGTGGTCGGCAGTATGGGGAATGCGGGGCAGAGTAATTATGCGGCCACCAAAGCTGGGGTTGCTGGATTTGCTCGCTCTCTGGCCGCCGAAATCGGCTCCCGTGGAATTACCGTGAATACTGTAGCTCCGGGCTTTATTGATACTGACATGACCAAGGTGTTACCCGAAGCTCAGCGCGAAGCGCTACTTGGAAAAATTCCCCTGGGCCGACTTGGGCAGCCTGAGGAGATCGCATCTGTGGTAGCCTTCCTGGCGAGTGATGCCGGTGGCTATGTCACTGGCGAGACAATTCATGTCAATGGCGGCATGTACATGACCTGATATATATTTGAAAATATCTCTTTAAGTCATTGATTTTTAGAGTATTTTGTTATTTGCTGATGGTGGTGCAGGGCCGTGCATTACATCCCCAAAAACTTGGGGTACAATGGCCTCTGAATTATCCAAAAGCTGTGTGAGCCGGTCGTTATCACCGCTAACTGAATTGGTGAAATACACAATAGCGACTAAAACAGATTTTTACCCACTAGGAGTTAAATTGAATCATGAGCAGCATTGAAGAGCGCGTTAAAAAGATCGTTGCTGAACAACTGGGCGTGAAGGAAGAAGACGTTAAGGCTGAAGCCTCTTTTGTTGAAGATCTGGGCGCGGACTCACTTGACACAGTTGAGCTGGTTATGGCTTTGGAAGAGGAATTCGAAACTGAAATTCCCGACGAAGAAGCTGAGAAAATCACTACCGTTCAGCTGGCAATGGATTACATCAAGGACAACCTTGGTTAATTCCTGCTGGGTAGTTTAGGCGCGAGCAGTTTAGTTTCTGAGCGTGGCCAAGCGATTTTGAGAGCCGTTCTATGTCACATAGCGCGGCTCTCTTTTTATGAGCATTATGGAATTGTGACCGCTGACCGAATGTGGTCTCCCTCACTGTGTTGGGGGAGTACAGCGGCAGCAAGAGTTTCGGGGGGACCGCAGTGTCGCACAGAAGAGTTGTTGTAACCGGAATGGGTGTAGTCAGCCCTTTGGGTAACACCGTAGGAGAGACTTGGTCTGGCATTCTGAAGGGGGCCAATGGCGCAGCCCCGATAGAAACCTTTGATGTTTCAGCTTTTTCAACCCGCTTTGCCGCTACGGTAAAAGATTTCGATCCCACTCCCTATATGCCTGCAAAAGATGCGCGCAAGATGGATACGTTTCTGCAATACGGTCTGATTGCGGGTATCCAGGCAATGCAGGATTGTGGCCTTGAGGTGAGTGAAGAGGGTGCCCAGCGTATGGGAACCTGTATCGGTTCCGGCATGGGTGGCATTATGGCCATCGAAGACAACGCAATGTTGATTGCCGAGAAGGGGCCGCGCCGCGTGTCGCCTTTCTTTGTACCGGGCGCCATTATCAATATGGTGGCTGGTAACCTGTCGATTAAATACGGTCTGCGTGGTCCCAACCTTGCAGTGACTACTGCCTGCACAACTGGTACCCACGCACTGGGGCTCGGTATGCGTACGATTCAGTACGGTGATGCCGATGTCATGGTGTGCGGCGGTGCGGAAATGGTCACCACGCCGGTCGGGCTTGGCGGCTTCTGTGCAGCCAGGGCGCTTTCCACACGCAACGATGACCCCAAGGCGGCCAGCCGTCCCTGGGATAAAGACCGGGATGGCTTTGTTTTGGGCGAGGGCGCGGCAGTACTTGTGTTGGAAGAGTACGAGCATGCGAAGGCGCGCGGAGCGACTATTTATGCTGAGCTGACTGGTTTTGGTATGAGTGGTGATGCCTACCATATGACATCCCCACCAGAAGATGGTGCGGGTGCAGCGCTTTCTATGCGGAATGCGCTCAAGGATGCTGGCGTGAGCATCGATACGATCCAGTACATTAATGCCCACGGTACCTCCACACCCTTGGGGGATAAAGCGGAAATCCAGGCGGTACAAAAGATTTTTGCAGGTGCCACTGAAAAGCTGGCTGTAAGTTCAACCAAATCCATGACGGGCCACCTGTTGGGTGCTGCCGGTGCAATCGAGGCTGTTTTCTCAGTGATGGCGCTTCGTGATCAGGTGGCTCCACCCACGATGAATCTTGTTGATCCAGATGCAGCATGTGCTGGTATTAATCTGGTGCCCCAGGAGGCGCAGCCAATGGCGATTGATTCAGTACTCTCCAACTCATTCGGATTTGGTGGCACTAACGGGTCACTAATCTTCAAGCGAATCTGATCCAGTCCTGCCCGCCATTTCGGCGGGCAACTCCCGCCTCGAGGAGAGCATGTCCAAGTTACCGCAATTCTATTTTTGTGGGAAACCGGCAACCCAGCTGGTGCCTGATGGTGACTATATAAATGGAATCCTCGAAACCATGCGTTGTCACAACGGAAGTCTGCCGTTGTGGCCATTGCACAGATCCCGACTGATACGCAGCTGCGTAGTAAGTGGGGTAATTCTTTCTGAAATTGATAGTTGTATCGCACAACTGGCCCCTAAATGTAGCCAAAGTGCAGCTATTGCACGGCTTCGGGTAGGTTTTCTTGATGGGGATGAGTGTTGGGATCTGTCCTTTCTGCCCCTGCTACAGGCTCCTGAGGTGGAGCTGGGTGTTCATTTGTATCCGTGCAGGACTAATTTGCCGGTTTTGAAAACTAAGAACTTGGGCTGCAAATTTTTGGCCCGCAGCCGATATAATGCAGCGCGAGCTGAGCTTCCTGAGGGTAAGCGTCTCGATGGCTTGATGTTTGATAGTTCGGGCAGGGTGATTGAAAGCCTGCGTTGCAATTTGCTGGCGCGCTTTGGCGATACCTGGGTGACTCCAGATCTGAGCAGATGTGGTGTTCAAGGTGTTATGTTGAACTGGCTTTCTGGTCATACCCGGTGGCAGACGCGGGACATGGATCTCCAGGCGCTCTGTAAGGCCGATGAAGTTATCCTGTGCAATAGCGTTCGTGGGGTATTACCCGTTGTCGAGATTATTGGCTATAAAAGTTGGCCGATTGGGGCCGGTGCACGGAGGTTGCAGCAGTTGATCGTGGAAGCATTGTGGTGAAGAAAAAACGGTCCGGTTTCCTTGGAACGCTGGGGAAGATCCTTTTTGGAGGAATATTGCTGGCGTGCCTGCTGACGGCGGCATCCGTATGGATGTTGCAAGCAGCTCTGGCGACTCCTCTTCAGCTGCAGGAAGACGGCTTGCAGTTGCAGGTAGAGAAAGGCAGTAGCCTCTCTAGGACGCTTAAGCAGTTGAAGCGTGATGGGATAATCAGCTGGCCGCGCTTGCTGCTCGCTTATGCCTACTGGGAAGGCAAGACCAATATCCATTCTGGAGAATATCTGGTGCCCCATGGCAGTACCGCTATGGACCTGATCGCCCGCCTACATCGGGGTGAGGTCACCAGTTACCGGGTAACGCTGGTAGAAGGTTGGACTTTCCGCCAGGCACTGCAAAGAATCAGGGCCGGGCAGAACATAGTAAAGTCTGAGGCGGGCAGAACTGTCAGAGCTGCGGCCAAAGCTCTGGGTCTGAAAGAGGGCGCTGTGGAGGGGTGGATTTTCCCCGATACCTATGTCTACCGCTCCGGCACTACTGATATTGAACTCCTGCGTGAAGCTTATGAGCGCATGCAGCAGGTTTTGGAAGAGGAGTGGCAGGCCAAGGGGGATGACCTTCCCTATAAGTCTCCCTATGAGGCGCTGATTATGGCCTCGCTGATCGAAAAGGAAACCGGACAGCCCTCTGAGCGCAGCGAAATTGCTGGTGTTTTTGTCCGTCGTTTACACAAGGGTATGAGGCTGCAAACCGACCCTACTGTAATCTATGGGTTGGGAGAGGATTACAATGGTAACCTCACTCGCGCACACCTGCGCCAATCAACCCCCTACAACACCTATGTGATCGATGGTCTTCCCCCTACGCCGATTGCTTTGCCGGGACGTGCGGCGATTAGGGCGGCGCTGAATCCGAAACCGGGTAAAAGCCTTTATTTTGTAGGAAAGGGGGATGGTTCCCACCATTTTTCAAGCACTCTGACAGAGCACAACCGTGCGGTACGGGAGTATCAGCTGAAAAGGCGAGCGGATTACCGTTCAAGTCCGGCAAAAGGAAATTAGAGATAGTGTCGCGCGGAAAATTTATAACCCTGGAGGGGGTGAGGGGGTTGGTAAATCCACCAACCTGCAATTTATTACCCAGTGGTTAACAGATCGTAATATCCCGTTCATTCAAACTCGCGAGCCTGGCGGTACGCCACTGGCTGAGCAGTTGCGTGAATTACTCCTGGCTAAACGTGAAGAGGCTGTGGACCCAACCGCTGAGCTACTGATGGTATTCGCTGCCCGTGCCCAGCACTTAGCCCAGGTTATTGTGCCGGCACTGGATCGTGGTGAGTGGGTGATTTGTGACCGATTTACCGATGCCACTTACGCCTATCAGGGTGGTGGGCGCCAGCTTGATAGGTCATTGATTGAGCAGCTTGAAAAAACAGTACAGGGGGAGCTTCGCCCCGACAAGGTATTACTTTTAGATCTCGATCCCGAAATTGGTCTACAGCGTGCGGCCCGCACGGGCGCCGCGGACCGTTTCGAAAGTGAGCATCTTGCCTTCTTTCATCGAGTGCGCGACGCCTATCGCGAGCGAGCGGAGGCTTCGCCATCCCACTATGCTATTGTCGACGCCAGCCAATCGCTGGGCCGCGTCCAGCAGGATCTTGGTCGGGAGCTGGAACACCTACTGTAACTAATCGGGTATCCGCTCTGCATTTGCTGTGCCGGGCTCGACGATTCCAAGATCATTTTCCGGATTACAAACTTGGCGATAGTCAGTGTCTGAAACTTTTGAACATACTCCAATCCCTGCATTGATGCCCTGGCAGGCCCCGCAATGGCAGCGCCTCGGTGCGCAGTGGCTGGCGGGACGCTGCCCGCATGCTTTATTGTTGACGGGCCAGGCGGGCCTGGGTAAGCGCGCTTTTGCCGAGGCATTTTCTGCTTTGGCACTATGCGGGCAACCTAGAGATGGGCAAGCTTGTGGAAGCTGTAAAGATTGCCGTTTGTGGCAGGCGGGTTCCCACCCTGATTTCCTGCGCGTGGAGCCAGAGAAAGTCGGCTCTCCGCTGAAAGTGGAGCAAATTCGCCAACTGGGTGATTTTGTCTCGCGCACCAGTGGCCGCGGCGGGGCCAGGCTGGTTTGGTTAGCGCCGGCAGAGGCGATGAATATTAATGCGGCTAACGCCTTGCTAAAGAATCTTGAAGAGCCGGCAGCATCGGTTATTTTCCTGCTGATCAGCGATGCTCCAGCGGGACTGTTACCCACGATTCGTAGCCGCTGTCAGTCAGTTGCCTTTCCTTCTCCAGCGGAGGGGATGGCTCTGCAGTGGCTGCATGATCACGGTTTGGAGGAGCAGCAGGCGCGGAGAGCCCTGGCCCTTTCTGGAGGTGCTCCATTGTTGGCCGCCAGGTTGGCAAAGCCTGATGCCAGCGAGGTGCGCGAGCAGTTTTTGAACGAACTTACCCGCGTAGCTGAAGGAGGCGCCAGTGCGGTTACAGCAGCTGGGCGCTGGGAAATGCCCCCTGAACACACGAGCTTGGGGCAGCTTCTGCATTTTTGGCAGCAGTGGATCACGCAAATGGCCCAGGTGCGCAGTTGCGATTTAAGCGGTGACAGTCAATTGATGTTGTTGTTACAGCGGTTGCCCGGTGTTGGCGAGGAAAGCCTGCGCCCGCTATTTGGTTTTTACGACCATCTGTTACAAGCGCGTAAGGGCTTGACGAGCGGGGCCAATCCTAATCGCCGTCTGCTGCTCGAGGAGTTGATGATTCGCTGGGCGAGGCTTTTTGCTGTTTAGCAATCACCTACAAAGGGGCGCGAAATTACTGTTGATTTCTCGCAAAAATACAGAAAAGCGCTGTTTCTGGACAGAATCAGTGCGCTCAGATAAGTTAGCGCAACATTAAAAACATTGAGGTTGAGCATGAAAGCCATGGGAGGCGGTGCCCGCAATGGCATCCTATCGCTGAAGATCCAGGACAAATCTGTTCTCTACGCAGCTTATATGCCTTTTGTGAAGAATGGGGGCTTGTTTATCAGTACAGACAAATCCTACAGTCTTGGCGATGAAGTGTTCTTGCTATTAAGTCTGATGGATGAACCGGAAAAAATTCCAGTCGCTGGCAAGGTGATCTGGATTACGCCGAATGGAGCCCAAGGAAATCGCACACCGGGAATCGGCGTTCAATTTGGCGATAAAGACAATATTGCCCAAAACAAGATAGAAACTTATTTGGCTGGCACACTGGAGTCCAGCCGACCCACTCACACGTTGTAACTCTCACATGCTCGTAGATTCCCACTGTCACCTGGACAGATTAAAGCTCGATAAATTTGATGGCGATCTCGACGCGGTGCTCGACCTGGCTCGTAGTCGCGGTGTCGGTAAATTCCTTTGTGTTGGCATTAGTCTTGATAATGCTGATGCCGTTGTTGAAATTGCTTCCCGCTATAAGGATGTTGTCTGCTCAGTAGGTATTCATCCGCTAGATGTAGAGTCCGGCTTGGCCGGAGTGGATGAATTAATTTTAATGGGTGAGCGTCCCAATGTGGTTGCACTGGGGGAAACTGGTCTCGACTACTACTACAGTACGGAAACCAAAGAAGTTCAGCAGCAGAGTTTTATTGCCCACCTGCAGGCAGCCGGGCGTGCGGAATTGCCAGTGATCGTACATACCCGTGACGCACGTGAAGATACAATTAAGCTGATTCACGCACATGGTAATCTGGAGACTGCCGGGGTCCTGCACTGTTTTACTGAGAGTTGGGAAATGGCAAAGTCTGCCTTGGATCTCAACTACTATATTTCCCTGTCTGGTATTGTCACTTTTAAGAATGCCGAGGAGCTGCGTGATGTAGCGCGCAAGCTGCCACTCGATCGCTTGCTTGTGGAAACTGATTCACCCTACCTGGCACCGGTCCCTTACCGGGGAAAGGCCAATATTCCAGCCTATGTGCGCGAAGTGGCGGAATTTATCGCCGAGCTGAGGGGCATCCCATACGAACAGCTGGCCGAAATTACCACAGAAAACTTTTTCAGATTATTCCCTCGGGCAGCTTAACCTGATCCCGACTATAGGAAGCACCCCAATGATGAAGCAGCAGTTGCAGGTCATGCTGACCCTGCAGGATAAAATTAATACAGTAGTTAATGAAAACTGGCGGGCCCAGAATTTTGCCTGGTATCGCGCTATCTGGGTGGAAAGTGCCGAGCTACTGGATCACTACGGTTGGAAGTGGTGGAAAAAACAGCAGCCGGAAATAGATCAGGTAAAACTGGAGCTGGTGGATATTTGGCATTTTGGTCTCAGTCTGGAGTTGCAGCAGGGGTCTCCTGAGCAAGTGGCTGCGACCATGCTGGGTGAACTGGAAGTAGGGCAGCGTATGCCGGGAGAATTTCGTGAGAACCTGGAATCCTTCACTCTCAACACCCTGGCTAGTAAGCAGTTTGATCTGGTGGGATTTGCGCAATTACTCGCTGATGTGGAGATGTCCTTTGCTGAGCTTTATCAGCGCTATGTCGGTAAAAATGTACTCAACCGATTCCGTCAGGATAACGGCTACAAAGACGGCACTTATGTGAAAAACTGGGCAGGCCGTGAAGACAATGAGCATCTTGCTGAAATCGCCGGGCAGCTCGATCCCTCAGCTGAAGATTACAGTGATCAGGTTTACCGCTCACTGCAAGAACGTTATCGGGAAATTGCACTGGCATAATCTGCCTTTGTGCGTACCGGCCGAATGTCAGAGGCTTCTGTTAAACAAATTGAGCCGGTAATTTCTCTGCTTGAGGTGAAATTTGCTCGCGAAGCCCTATAATGCGGCCGCTTACAAACGAGGAGAACTATCGTGAAAGCACCTGTTCGTGTTGCTGTTACCGGCGCCGCCGGTCAGATCAGCTATTCGCTGCTGTTCCGTATCGCTTCCGGTGAAATGCTGGGTAAAGATCAACCGGTTATTCTGCAGTTGTTGGAAATTACTCCAGCGCTGGAGGCGCTGAAAGGCGTAGCCATGGAGCTCGAAGACTGCGCTTTCCCGCTGCTCTCGGGTATTGTTCAGAGCGATGACGCTACTGTTGCATTCAAAGATGCCGACTATGCCCTGCTCGTGGGCGCACGCCCCCGTGGACCGGGCATGGAGCGCAAGGATCTGTTGGAAGCCAACGCAGCCATCTTCTCCGCACAGGGTAAGGCCCTGAACGATGTTGCCTCGCGCAATGTAAAAGTACTGGTTGTTGGCAACCCTGCTAACACCAACGCTTTGATTGCCCAGCGCAATGCACCGGACCTGGATCCGCGCAACTTTACCGCTATGACTCGCCTGGACCACAATCGCGCCCTGTCGCAACTGGCCAACAAGACTGAGTCCAGCGTTAATGACATTACCCACATGACTATCTGGGGTAACCACTCCTCCACTCAGTACCCTGATCTGTACCAGGTAAAAGTTTCTGGTACTCCGGCTATGGATAAAGTGGAGCAGGACTGGTACGAGAACGATTTTATTCCGACGGTCCAGCAACGTGGTGCAGCAATCATCAAGGCACGTGGCGCTTCTTCTGCCGCATCTGCGGCTAACGCTGCTATTGACCATATGCACGATTGGGCGCTGGGTACTGCTGAAGGCGATTGGACCAGCATGGCTGTATACAGCGATGGTTCCTACGGCATTCAGGAAGGCCTGATTTACTCTTTCCCCTGCACCTGTAAAGACGGCGACTGGGAAATTGTACAAGGTGTTGATATCAGTGAATTCTCCCGCGAGAAAATGTCTGCCACTGAGCAGGAGCTGGCGGAAGAGCGCGACGCAGTGGCGCATCTGCTGCCATAAGCGCATTGATAGGCCAGCCTGGTGGCAGGCTGGCCAACCTGAAAAACCCGCACAATTGTGCGGGTTTTTTTATGGTGTTTCCTCTATGTTACAAAGAGCTGAACCGATGGGTCGCCATGCACATGTGGGCTGGTGGCGCTGGCACTACACTGATTGTAAGTATTTGCCGGAAGCGTTTGCCATGGTCACAGAAGTCGGCCGCCACTCCTCTCGATGCGCCTGTATTCTCTTGCAGCCAAACCAATCCCTGTCGGTTTCTGGCAACTTATGGGTATTTTTCTCTCTCGTGGCAGTTTCTCTGGGTATCAGCCTAGCCTTCGCCTTTGCTGGAGCCTGGATGATTCTGCCGTTCGCCGGCCTTGAGATACTGTTGCTTGCAGTGTTGTTCGCCTATGTGTGTATTGAGGGTACCCGTCGTGAAGTAATACGTATCAATGACGAGCGGGTGGTACTTGACTGTTGTAAAGGCTTTAGGCAGCAAAGTGTTTACCATCGAGAGTTTTCCCGTGAGAAGCTGGCACTTTTGGTGCGCATGGGAGCCAGTTCGGCCGAGCCAGCCAAAGTGAGCTTTAGTGGGCCTGAGGGTTGCTTGGAAGTGGGGGAGTTCCTCACAGATGCGGAGAAGGCCGACCTGGTGCAGAAGCTAGGGCGGATAGGCATCGCTGCGCGTAAAGAGCAGGAGTTTCACCTGCGCCAGTTTTGATATGGCGTCCCGTTAAGCACTTTTCGATATAATCCCCGCATTATTTACAACAACTCCCCAGGGGATCTCTAATGGCTTTTCCCAAAATTGGCAATCTGGCACCGGCTTTTACTCTAACAAACCAAAGTGGTGAGAAGGTTTCGCTCAAGGATTTTCGAGACAAGGCTAATGTAGTGCTGTATTTCTACCCGAAAGCGCTGACGCCAGGTTGCACTACCCAAGCCTGCGGCATTCGCGATAGCGAGAGTGAGTTTAAGAGACTCGATACTGTAGTGCTTGGAGTCAGCCCGGACCCGGAAGCCAAATTGCAGCGTTTTATCGACAAACATGAACTGAATTTTGATCTCCTGTCTGATGAAGATCACAAAATTGCTGATAAGTATGGCTGCTGGGGCCTGAAAAAATTTATGGGCAAAGAATATGTGGGGCTGATCAGAACCACTTTTGTCATCGATAAGGGTGGCCGCCTATGTCATATCATCGATAAGGTCAAAACCAAGACCCACAGTGAAGATGTGCTCAACTGGATTAAAGAAAACCTGGACTGATTTTGGAACTCAATGGGCGCTAGGATGGGGAGCTCGTTTGTGAGCTGTCCCCGCTCCCCAAGGTCAGGCCGGGGCGGAAAAAACGAGAGCTATAACCATGCGTTTCTGCCCTATACAGCACAATAAGATGAAAAAAACCGCTGTCGCCCCTTGCATTCTCAATTCTTGGTCTATACTGGTCGTTGTAAAGGAAAGGTGCGCCGGCGAAAGAGTTATTCTCTGAGGGGTATTGCCGGAGCGGTTAGTTTAAAAATTGTACATCTCTGTGAAGGATTCGATGTCTGTTTTTGGTGCATCCCGCATCGAGTAGTAGTCCACCGAAGAAGTTGGTGTGTTGGTGTGGGCAGGGGCAACCGGGATTCGCTGGATGCGGACATAGAAAAATAACTGCGGCTCACGGAACTCAAAAGGAGCAGCTCGATGAACCATACTCAGCCCGACCAGACTTCGCTCTCTGAAGATAAATCCCTTCAGCAGGCCAGGATATCCGGTGACCCGAATATTCTCGACCAGCTGCTGGCTCCCCCGGAGGCTACCAGCTTTGGCATTGCTGCCAGGGTGATCGATGTGCTTGAGCAGCGCATCGGCAAGGCCTCCCTCGCAATTCGCCCCGTTGCTTCCGACTTAAGCATGTCCACCCGGACCCTGCAGCGTCGTTTGCAGGAGCACAACCTGAGCTTTGCCTCGCTGCGCGATCACGTACGTTTTCGCCATGCGGTGCACTTCCTCAAGGATACCGCGCTCAGTGTCGATGGAATCTCAAGAATTCTGGACTTTTCAGACAGAACCAGCTTCACCAGCGCCTTTAAACGCTGGACCGGTATGTCACCTACTGGCTATCGCCGCCAGGTTCGCCAGCGCTTTTAAGTGGAAATTGGTTTGGTCGATCCTTTTTGGATCGGCCCGATCCGTTGCCTCAGCGGGGCAAACCCGTTAGAGTTGGCGGCAATTTTATAGGCTGACTCTTTGAGGTTTTGCATGAGCTTTTTTATTCCCTCTGCGATGGCACAGGAAGCGGCGCCAGCAGCGCAGGGTAATCCGATGATAACCCTGTTAATGTTTGCAGGCCTGTTCGCGTTCATGTGGTTTTTTATTATCCGCCCTCAGCGCAAGCGCCAGAAGGAGCACCAGGAGTTGGTTGGTGCCCTGAAAAAAGGTGATGAAGTTGTAATGAGCAGCGGCATGCTGGGTCGCGTGGACAAAGTGGATGAAGACTACATCGTGCTGGAAGTTGCAGACAATATGTCCCTGAAGTTCCAGAAAGTGGCAGTTCACGCAGTTTTGCCGAAAGGCACGATTAAAAAGATCTGATTGCCCCCAGGGTTCGATCTTTCAGCTGCTTCGCAGGAAAGCCCGGTAATTGCCGGGCTTTTTTATTGATGCCGCCAGCGGGTGATTAATCTTTAATCAATGGAAAAAATGCAGGTAAATGGCTACATGGAATATTGGTTGGGAATAGCAGGGAACCCAGTGTTTTCACAAAGGTAGATCTTTCTACGTAAATCGCGACCTTTTTACCCAGCTATGTCTCCATGTTTTTTGGGAGCCAGAATTATCTGAGAATTGAGGCCGCAAACTGTGATTAGCCCTGTTACCGTCGAAATGGTGTTGGTTTATAAAGGGACTTGGAACTCCTGCTGACTTCGCAAATATAAAGGTAGGAAAGAGCTGGCGGACCCCTATTAATTTCGATTCTATCAATTGAAGTGGAGTTTGTTTTGCCCAAGAGCCTGCCAGTCAAACTACCTGAGCGCCTGCACTTAGCCAACTTGCCAACTCCTTTACAGTCCCTCGACCGAGTTAGTGAACTCTACTCTTTTCCTTTTAATGGGCCGAAGATATGGGTAAAAAGGGATGACCTGACAGAATCCGGAATGTCCGGCAACAAGCTGCGCAAACTTGAGTTTGTTACTGCTGAGGCTCTCAGAAGGGATTGCGACACCCTGATCACCTGCGGGGGTATTCAATCCAATCACTGCCGCACCACTGCCCTTGTTGGCGCCCGCCTTGGGCTTAAGGTTCATTTGTTGCTGCGCGGCGAGAGTGATGTGGCAGTGGATGGGAATCTGTTGCTGGATCATCTCGCTGGTGCGGAAATTACAATCTACCCGCGTTCAGAATACGCTGGAAATTTAAGCCGGATTTTTACTCAGTGGCGCGAGGAGTACCTTGCGCGGGGTCGCCGCCCATTTGGTATCCCCACTGGAGCCAGCGATGGCCTGGGCATCTGGGGTTATCTGGCAGCTGCACGGGAGTTAATAGAGGATTGCAATACTCTGGGGTTTGAGCCCGAGCATATAGTTTGCGCTACTGGCAGTGGGGGAACCCAGGCAGGACTGACCCTCGGTTGCAGGTTGCTCCAGGTTAAAGCCGGGGTTACTGGATACGCGGTGTGTGATGACGCAGGTTACTTTCAGGATAAGGTTCGCGAAGATATTCGTCACTGGAAAGGCTTGACTGGGAATGATATCGACCTGAAGTCCCTGAAGGTTCATGTGAACGCGAAACATATAGGGCCCGGATATGGTGAGGCGGACCCTGCGATCTATCAAACAATTTCCGAAGTGGCGAAGCTTGAAGGACTCTTACTAGATCCGGTCTATACCGGAAAAGCCTTTCATGGACTTTTACAGGATCTGAGTAATGGTAAGTACGTTGGCTGTCATAACTTGATCTTTGTCCATACTGGCGGGCAGTTCGCCTTATTTCCCCATCGGCAAAATTTTCCATTTCAGCGGGTTTAGTCCCCCATTACTGTTCTACTGCTGCGTAAGCTGCTAACCTGCGCAACAAAATTACGGCTACAGCTGTATATAAAACAATCAGAATTAAGTCAGAGGAGTGGGGGGTTAGTTTGGATTTCTTTAATCAACTGTTGCTGTCATTGGATGGTATGCTCGGTTCGGCACCTTGGTTTCCCTGGGTGTTGCTCGGAGTAGGTTTCTTTTTCACCATTTATCTCGGGTTCCCGCAAATTCGCTACTTCGGGCACGCGATCAAAATTGTACAAGGCAAGTACGACAAGCCCGGAGACCCTGGCGATACCTCTCACTTCCAGGCTCTGGCCACAGCGCTTTCCGGTACCGTTGGTACCGGTAATATCGGTGGTGTAGGCCTCGCTATTTTCCTGGGAGGGCCGGCAGCATTATTTTGGATGTGGATGACTGCCTTCCTCGGTATGACAACCAAGTTTGTCGAAGTCACCCTTTCACACAAGTATCGTATTAAAGCGGCGGATGGTTACTATGCTGGTGGCCCCATGTTCTATATGGAGCGCCGTCTCAATATGAAGTGGTTGGCAATTCTGTTTGCCATTGCTACGGTGATCTGCTCGTTTGGTACCGGAAGCCTTCCGCAGGTGAACAATATCGCCCAGGCGATGCACGATTCATTCGGAATCGAGAAAGCTTTGACCGGTGGTGTGCTGGCCATCTTGCTGGGTATGGTGATCATTGGCGGTATTACGCGGATTGCCAAGGTGACTTCCACCATTGTTCCCGCGATGGCCCTGATCTATGTGATCGGTGCTCTGGGGGTGATTTTCTATAACATCGAAAATATTATCCCTTCCTTTGCTACTGTTTTCCGAGATGCCTTCAATGGCAGTGCTGCAGCTGGAGGCTTCCTCGGCGCCAGCTTTGCTTACGCTTTCAATCGTGGTGTAAACCGGGGTCTCTTCTCCAACGAAGCGGGGCAGGGTTCGGCACCAATTGCCCACGCCGCGGCACGTGCAGATGAGCCTGTTTCTGAAGGTATGGTTTCCCTGCTTGAGCCCTTTATCGATACGATCATTATTTGTACGCTGACTGGTTTGGTGATCCTTTCATCCGGTGTTTGGACTGAAAAGCATGAGAACCTTTTTGAGGGTGCGGATACTTATGTGGTTGCTGGCAGCTATATCGAAGAAAATCCGGAACAGGTCAAACAGCTGTTCAATTACCTCAGCAGCCAGCCGAGCGACGTGAAACCCTATAATGGCTCGGTGGTTGTGACCGATGGCCATCCGCTGAATGCACAGGAATTTACTCTGATTCATGCACGCTCCATTGCTGAAGATCTAGACTTCCGTGTGGGTGATGACCAATTCAGCGGTGTCCTCAATGTGGTGGATGGCAAGTTTACCAATGAAGATGTGGATATTTGGGGTAAATCCCTGGTTCACTCAGTCGCACTTACCAGTAAGGCCTTCCAGCGCGGCTTCTTTGGGGAGTATGGTGGCCTGATTGTGACTTTGGGCATTCTGATGTTTGCCTTTTCCACTGCGATTGCTTGGTCCTATTATGGCGACCGCTCCATGATTTACCTGTTTGGTCCCAGGGCGGTTATGCCATACCGGATTGTATATGTGATCGCCTTCTTTTGGGCTGCAATTGAGGATACGACCGTAATCTGGAATCTCTCTGCAGTAGCCATTGTGATTATGACTTTGCCTAACCTGTTTGGTATTACGGTGCTGGCGAAGGAGATGAAGGACTCAGTAAAGGATTACTGGAAGGACCCCAGCCATAAGTAGTGTGATGGCTCGGGGAAAATCCTGAATTAAAAAAGGCAGCCAAGGGGCTGCCTTTTTTATACCCGGCCTGACTGGTATGGCAGCCAAACCGGGAATTGCTCAGAAGAAAAGCTTATTCTGCCTGAGCGCTGAGCGCCACACCTGAGTAAGCTTCGTAGCCACGAATACTGATGTGCCAAGTGCCAGCCTGCGGGTTGCTGATGCTGCAGCTTTCATCATTACCCCACTTGTATGGGCGGCAATCCCAGTCGCTGCGGGTAGGGGCTGAACCGTAGCGTACATAGAGGTCGCCGTCGCCACTGCCACCGGTCATAACTGCATTCAGGGTTGACATACCGCTATCCACTTCCAAGGTGAAGTGTTGCCAAGCATTGGAGGAACCGGATAGATTGGTTTCTTCCCAGCCACCGGAGTTGCCGCCGCCACCGGTGAAGCTACCTACCAAGCTTACGCCTGAGAAGGAGCTGTAACCGCGAACCATCACATAGTAGGTGCCGGCTTGCACATCACCATCGTCGATATCACAGGTCTCGTTATTGCCACCACTGAATGGGCGACAGTCGTAGGTGGAGGTAGTTGGAGCCGCGCCGAAACGCACGTAGAGGTCTGCATCACCACTACCGCCAGACATGGCGAAGCTCAGGCCGGTAGCACCTGCTGGGACTTCCATGGTGTAGTGAAGTTCATCACCAGAGCCGCCAGATAGGCCATCCACGGACTGACCGTTTTCCAATTCGCCGGGAGGGGGAGGAGGGGTATCGTCACAGGTAACGCCGACAGTATTAAATGCAGCAGTAACATCTGAAGAGTTGTAGCCTAAATCCTCTGCTGCGGAGACCACACCACAAGCGGCTTCATCATAGTCAGAGTACTGGCCCCAGTACATTTGGTTGGCGAGCACAAAGACGTCAAAAGCTGTGCGGGTATTCCAGCCACTGGTATTGGCGAGCAGGTAAAAAGCGCGGTTGTACACACCGGAGCTATAGTGAACGTCCAGGCCATCGTAATAGTCGCTGGCATGCCCGATAGATCTACCATCCTGAGTGGGGTCTTCAAAATAACGAAGGGCACCATTGCCTTTAAATATTTGTCCTCCAACTAGCCAGTCGTTACTACCGGTCATAAAGTACTCAGCAGCCTCACCTGCGATATCGGAGAAGGCTTCATTGATGCCTCCAGGCTGACGACTGTACTCAAGATTTGAGTTTTGCTCGGTAAAGCCGTGGCTGACCTCATGTGCGGTAACGTCCAGGCTGACCAGTGGATAGAAGGTGTTGAGACCATCACCGAAGGTCATCTGGCTGCCATCCCAGAAGGCGTTTTCATAACTGTTGCCATAATGTACGCGAAGGCGCAACTTCTGAGTTAGTGGCGAGGTGTTGTACCAGTCGCTAAACATATTGAAGACTACATTACCGAAGAAGTGGGCATCATTTAGCGGTGAGTAGGCACCATTGATTTCCTTGTGATCATTGTAGGGGCAGGTGAACTGGTGAACGCTGCCGCCACTAGTGCCGTGGTTAAGGTCCACTGTTTCTACATTTGCGGTATCCATGCGGCAATTGTTATCAACTTCCATGGAAGGGAAGTCCGTGCCGTACTCATAGCGACCTGTCTTTTGGTTGCCACCGGGGCCCTGGGCATCCTGGAAGGTCAGGCCGTCCCAGTGCTTGATGACTTCCCCAGTCATTGCATCAATAAAGTAGAACGGACGTTTGGGCTCCTCTCCATATTCAACCCAATTTATCAGGTAGGCTAGGCGAGCCTCATCCTGTTCATTGATGTAGACGTAGAGTTCTTTTTTCTGGTTCTTGGCTTCCAGTTTCAGAACAGGGACAGAGAGAGCTCCCTGCACAATACCCTGCTGGGCTCGCTGAGTGATCTGGTGGCTCATGGCGCGATCTAAAGCATTATCGGCATTGATTGTCGCCCGCACAGTGGGGACCTCAAGCTCCAGTCCGGTGAGGACGTTGCCATGCATTTCTGTAATCAGGCCCTGGCCGGAGCTGGTGACGGTTTGGCCCCAAACAGGAATACCCTTGTGGGTCTGTTGGTAGCGGGCAACCGTTTTACCATTTCCGAGAGTACGTTCACGGACTTTTACCAAGGCCATATCAGACCCCGCCGTGGCGGTCAGTGTCTGGGACGAGAGCATATCCGGGGTCGCGGGGACGCGATCGGCTGCCTGGGCACTTATAGCCAGGGCTAAAGTGCAGGTAACTCCTATTAGATGCTTCATTGCTAGCTTTCCCTATATTACTTTTTATATGAAACCGGATGCCCGGAGCCGAGGAAATCCTTGAGGGTTTTCACAATAAATCTGGCTGTTCGGTACGGCCGGTCTTTTAGTACGGTAAGACAGCAGAAGATGGCCGGGCGTCAAGGGTAGGGCCGCAGTTACGGTAATGACGCACGCTTTCTCAAACCTGTTACCCGATATTAGCGGGCAACCTGAGATTACCTTGCGTACGCATAGTGGCAACAAAAAGGTGATGACAAACCTATATATTTGAATTGTTTTCGATATTTTTGCTCAGGTAGTCACAAATCAGCAATTAATATCCTGCCGGGGAAATCCAAAAGATGCGTGTAATTAATCCTGCTGAACGAGTAGAGCGCCAGTTAATTATTATTTTTAAGAGAGATTTGTGATCATTTTTCTGGTGGAGGTTTACACATTAAGGAGAAGATATTCTCTTTCCCATGAACTTATTACTCTGTTGAATTTTTCATATTCATCACGTTTTATTGCACTCCATGCTTTTACGAATTTCCTGCCAAACATTTCAGCCGCTTCTTCACACTCCAATAAAAGATTTAGCGCGTGTTCCTGTGTGCGAGGTAAAGTGATGGTTTCTTTGGAACAGTCGCCCTGATAGGGTGCGCTGGGCGCCACCTTATTGATCATTCCCAGGTAGCCGCAAGCGAGAGAGGCAGCGATGGCAAGGTAAGGATTGCAGTCTGCACCGGGAAAGCGATTTTCAAGTCTTTTTCCCTGGGGAGAGCTATCTGGAACCCGTAATCCTGTGGTGCGATTGTCGTAACCCCAGTGCAGGCTGGTTGGCGCTGCCATCTCGGGGGTGAAGCGCCGGTAAGAATTTACATTTGGGGCAAAAAAGCTGATGAATCCAGGGGTGTATTTTTGCATGCCGCCAATAAAATGCATGAAATTATTGTTTTCTTTTCCGCTATCATCCGCAAAAATATTTTTCCCGTTTTTTTTATGAACAACACTTTGGTGCAGGTGCAGTGCGCTGCCGGGTTCATCCTCCATCGGTTTGGCCATAAAGGTCGCATAAATTCCGTGGCGCAAGGCGGTTTCGCGCACTGTGCGTTTAAAAGTGAAGACCTGGTCGGCGAGTAGTAACGGATCTCCATGCAAAAAATTAATTTCCATCTGGGCGGTTCCGGATTCGTGAATTAAAGTATCCACATCCAAACCTTGCGCTTCGCAAAAATCATACATGTCCTCAATAATGGGTTCATACTCGTTGGCCGCGTCAATGCTGTATGACTGTCGCGTTTTCTCTGTACGGCCGGAGCGTCCTACAGGAGCGGATAGTTTTTCATCCGGGTCCAGGTTGCGCTTTATCAAGTAAAATTCTACTTCCGGTGCAACAATTGGCCTCCACCCTTTTGCTGAATATTTTTCTAGAACAAATTTGAGGATATTCCGTGTGCTAATCGGATGTGGTCGACCATCTCGTGTATAGCAATCATGAATAATTTGAGCAGTGGGGTCGTTGGCCCATGGGTTTAGACGAACAGAATCGGGATCCGGGACCAGCAGCATGTCAGTATCAGCTGGGTCAACAAGTTCATTGTGCTCATCGACATAGTCGCCAGTAACAGTCTGGACCAGGATGCTTTCGGGGAGGCGGCTGTCCTGGGTGAGGAACTTATCTGTCGGGGTAAACTTCCCCCTGGCATTTCCCGACATGTCGGGTACCAGGCACTCCACTTCGGCGATGTTGTGCTCGGCAAGCCACCTGGTAATCTTTTCCATCGTAATCCTTTAGCTAATATGACCCTGCCTGGGAGTTGCTTCAGTATATGCTTTGGCGCCTGTAAGCGCTGTTGTAAGGTACATCCTTTGCTGGGTGGGCATTACTGAATAGTGTGGCGGGCAAACTTTGATTATGGCAAAAAGCCGAATTATTATTCAGTCGTGCGCCGTTAATAACCCGCTAAATCAAAGACCTTTAACTGGTCTTGTAAGCTCAAGGAGCTGCGCCAATGAAAGCATTGGATGGACATACGGAATCCTATTACGCGGCGACCACCAATATGGCTCTGGATTACCCGCAATTGGATGAGGATGTCGAAGTAGATGTTTGTGTGATTGGCGCGGGATATACCGGCCTCTCGAGTGCATTGCACCTAGCCCAGCGAGGCTACAAAGTGGCTGTCCTTGAAGCGGAGCGAGTAGCCTGGGGGGCGTCAGGGCGAAATGGTGGTCACGTGGGTGTGGGGCAGCGTCGGTGCCAGAGCGATCTGGAGGATATGTTTGGTAATGATATTGCGGTGCGCCTCTGGCAATTCAGTATTGAAGCGGTGCAGCTGGTCGAGCGGCTGATCATGGAACACGGAATCCAGTGCGACCTCAAGCGCGGAATTATGCACCTTGCGGCTAAGCCCAGCCATGACAATTACCTACGTGAGGAGGCGGAGTTATTACAGGATCGGTATGGCTATAGCGGCGTCCGCTATGTTGATGAACAGGGAGTACAGGAAATTGTCGGCTCTGAACGTTATCTGGGAGCGCAGATAGATAGCGATTCCCTGCACTTGCACCCTTTGAATTACGCTCTGGGGGTGGCCGGGGCTTGTGCCGGGATGGGGGTTAAAATTTATGAGCGCAGTCGAGTTTTGCGCTACCGGGGCGGGAGCCCCTGTGAGGCCGTGACTGCAAAGGGGCGGGTCAGGGCGCAAAATATTGTATTGGCCTGCAATGGGTACCTGGGAAATCTCGAGCCGCGCATGGCTGGCAAAATTATGCCAATTAATAATTTTGTACTCGCCACCGAACCGTTGCCTGAGCCTTTGGCGCGTGAATTGATTGCCAATGATCACGCTGTGCAGGATACCTACTTTGTTATCAATTACTGGAAGCTCTCTGGAGATAACCGTCTTATTTTTGGCGGCGGGGAAAATTACACTTCCCGATTTCCCACTGATATTCGGGGGTTCGTGCGTAAAAACATGTTGAAAGTCTATCCGCAGTTGAAGAAAACTCGTATCGACTATGGCTGGGGAGGTACCCTGGCGATCACCTTGAACCGCATGCCGCATATGGGCAGGTTGGAACCTGGCGTCTACTACAGCCAGGGGTACTCAGGACATGGTGTTCCCACAGCTACTTTTGCAGGAAAGCTCCTCGCGGAAGTGATTGCCGGGACTGAAGAGCGCTTCGATATTATGGCCAGGATACCAACAGACACCTTTCCCGGTGGTACTTTGATGCGCTGGCCGGGGCTTGTGTTGGGAATGCTCTACCACAGTTTGCTGGATAAGTTTGGGCGATGACCCCGAGGAGTTTTGTCCCACTCGAAATTGTCAGTAGATGAGAGGCATAAGTCCTAAATTAAACGAAAACAGGCATAGCCTTTGGCGGTAAAATGCCAGCTACTGAAATGCAGGAATCCAAGTTTGTCCAATGCCGAGCAGCGAAAACGTAAAAGTCAGCTTACTGCCAGACGTGAGCCTGTGCAGGCCCGTGCTCGCGAGAGGACCCGCCAGATCCTCGATGTCACAGCGCGCTTGCTCGAAGAGGTTGGACTCAATGATTTAACCACAATTTTGATCGCTCGCGAGCTGGATATTTCTGTGGGCTCCCTATATCACTATTTCCCCAATAAACACGCGATACTCTATGCCATGGGTGAGCAGTGGCTTGCCAGTATCAGTACAGCTATGCATGAGCTGGCACAGCGGGACCTGGAAACTATATCTCTCGAGAGGTTCATTGATGACTTTAGTGGTTGCTTACTGGGCGTATATCGCGAGCAGCGCGGGTTATTGCCGTTGGTGCAGGCTATGTGGGGGATTCCTGAATTGCATGAACTGGACAAGCGTCATAACGCGCTGGTTATCAGCCATCTGGTGGAAATCTACCGGCGCCTTGGCTTTAAGTGTCCACCGAATGAATTAAACCGCCTTGGGAGGCTTGCGCTGGAGACTTGTCATGCCTTGCTGTTGGTAGTGATTAATCAGGCGGAAAAGCGCGCTCAACGTACCCTGGAAGATCTACGGCAGATGCTGTTGGTCATACTCAATGAGCGGCGTAACGATAACAGGCCGGCGGGGCTGAATGATGTGGAGGCGCCCTGATGGCTGCTCGACCGGATAAGTTGGTAATTGCTATTTCTTCACGGGCGCTGTTTAACCTGGGCGAAAGTCATCGGGTATTTGAGGAACAGGGATTGCAGGCCTTTTCCCGTTATCAGGTTGAGCGGGAGAACGATGTGCTGGAAAAGGGTGATGCCTTTCCTCTGGTGGAGAAGTTTTTAAAAATCAATGAGCTGCTTGGAGGGGAGCCCCGGGTCGAAGTTATTCTGCTATCCCGCAATAGTGCCGATACCGGACTGCGGGTGTTTAATTCCATCGAACACTACGGTCTGGATATTACCCGCGCGGCATTCTGTAATGGTGAGAGCCCCTACCGGTATATCGGCCCCTTTGGCTGCAATCTGTTTTTGTCCACAGATGGGCTGGATGTGCGCCGTGCACTTGAGCAGGGCGTGGCTGCTGCAACCCTGGTGGCGGGTGGTAGCCGAGCGCATCGGGATAATGTGTTGCGCTTTGCTTTTGATGGTGATGCCGTTATTTTTTCTGACGAGGCGGAGAAAATTTATAAACGCGACGGGCTCGCCGCTTTCACCGAGGCGGAGCGCGCTTCAGCACAAGAGCCCCTGGAAGGCGGGCCATTCAAGGGTTTTCTTGAGGCTCTGCAAAAGCTCCAGGCAGAATTCGGTCTGGATACCTGCCCTATTCGTACGGCCTTGGTAACGGCTCGATCTGCACCGGCTCATGAGAGGGTGATTCGTACACTGAGAGCCTGGAATATCCGCGTGGATGAATCGGTGTTCCTGGGAGGTTTGCCAAAGGGGGAGTTTCTGCGTGCTTTTGGAGCAGATGTCTTTTTTGATGATCAACCTACACATTGCGCCTCAGCCGCTGAACATGTGGCAACAGGCCACGTGCCTCACGGTATCGCCAATGCAGAGGCCTGATCAAATAATTCCGCCAGAATGGGACAGAATTCCCAAAGTCGATTGACACTTGCCACTCTTCACCGGATATTCATCTGCCTGTTGGCCCGGACTTTGATTCGCTGCTATTCTTTTCGCGCATAACTCAATATGTTTTTTATAACAAACAACTAATCTGTCAGGGTTGCGCTCGTCCTGGGACGGGGTGATTGATAGCAAGGGAGGACCTATGAAGCTGCAGCAGTTGCGATATATCTGGGAAGTGGCACATCACGATCTCAACGTTTCTGCTACTGCGCAGAGCCTTTACACCTCTCAGCCGGGCATCAGCAAACAGATCCGTCTGCTTGAAGATGAGCTTGGTGTGGAAATCTTTGCTCGCAGTGGTAAACATCTTACGCGGGTAACCCCCGCAGGTGAGGCGATTCTCAAGACCGCTGGCGAAATTATGCGCAAAGTCGAGAATATCAAGCAGGTTGCACAAGAATTCAGCAACGATAAAAAAGGTAGCCTTGCTGTTGCCACTACTCACACCCAGGCTCGCTATGCATTGCCTCCGGTCATAAAGTTGTTTATTTCCCGCTATCCCGATGTGTCTCTGCATATGCACCAGGGTACTCCGATGCAGATTTCGGAAATGGCGGCGGATGGCACCGCAGATTTTGCCATTGCCACTGAAGCCCTGGAATTGTTCAGTGACCTGGTGATGATGCCAGTTTACCGCTGGAACCGTTGCGTACTGGTGCCAAAAGATCACCCCTTGTGCCAAGTCAGTAAGCTGAATCTTGAAGAGGTCGCGAAATACCCGATTGTGACTTATGTATTTGGTTTTACTGGCCGCTCAAAACTGGATGAGGCCTTCCTAGAGAGGGGGCTGTCACCAAAGGTTGTGTTTACCGCCGCGGATGCGGATGTGATCAAGACCTATGTGCGCCTGGGGTTGGGGATTGGTATCGTAGCGGATATGGCGGTGGATGGTGAGGATGAGGACCTGGTTGCCCTGGACGCCAGCGACTTGTTTGAATCCAGCGTAACGAAAATCGGTTTCCGTAAGGGCATTTTCCTGCGTGGCTTCATGTACGAATTCATCCAGCAGTTTGCCCCGCATCTAACTCGCGAGCTGGTTGACCAGGCTGCCCACGCTACATCCCGTGCAGAGGTTGATGCACTTTTTTCTGATCTGGAATTACCAGTGTATTAATTCAACGGGCTAAAGTGGGGAAAGGTAGAGGCTAGGAGGCCTCTACCTGAATCATCGGCTGTAACACTTCTTTGGCGAACTTAAAGTAAACGGTGTAAATTTCCGCTTCCTGGCCTTCCTGCTCAACTACAAAAAAAGGTGCGCGTTCCACCTGGTGCTGTTGAGCGATTTTCATGCCTGCACTCTGCGAGTCGCGGACATCGGCTATCAGCGTCTGGTCGATAAATCTGAGCTGATCATTTCCCTCCAGCTTCTCCTGCACGTCGCGGCATTTGGCACAGGGAGAGCCATCGGCGAGTACTTTTTTGACCATTGTGATCTTCACAATAAATTCCTTGATCCGGTTGTAGCATCGACATCGGTGCTACTGGCCAAGAATCTATCAGAAGGTCTAATAACTTTGAAATATCGATCCTGGATAAATTTATAACCAAAAATTGTAGTGAGACTACAAAATTGGACACCATGGGCAATTTTATTCCAGTCTCAGATGTGGATTAGCACAGAAATTGCTCGGTAGTATCCAGTAGCAAGCGTACCTTGGCCAAGCATTCACGATGTTCGGCAGCCGGATCAGAGTCTGCGACAATACCGCCGCCCGCTGCACAGGTCATACGGCCATTGCTGGCACTGAATGTGCGGATCGCAATATTGGTGTCGGCACGGCCACAGCTACTGATGTAGCCGATACTGCCGCAGTAGATTCCACGGGGGCTGGATTCAAGTTCGCGGATAACTTCCATCGAGCGCCGTTTAGGGGCGCCGGTAATAGAGCCGCCGGGAAAACAGGCGGCAAGAAGGTCGCTGTAAGCGGAATCCTCCGGCATCTCTCCGGTAACAACACTGACCAGGTGGTGGACATTGGCAAAGCTTGCCAACTGGAACAAGTCAGGCACACGCACACTGCCACTGCGGCACAGTTTGCTGAAATCGTTGCGCAGCAGGTCCACGATCATCAGGTTCTCGGCGCGATCCTTGGGGCTTTTCTGCAGGGTGAAAGCTGCTCTCTGGTCAGCTGCTGGATCGGCAACCCTGGCAGCGGTGCCCTTGATGGGCTCTGTGCGCAGGCTGCCACCATCAGCGCGAATAAAGCGCTCTGGTGACATGCTCAGCAGGCTTCCCTGGGGCAGTTCCATGTAGGCGGAAAAGGGCCCTGCAGCCCGGCTGCGCAGGGCCAGGTAGGCGCTCAACAGGTCACCCTCGTAGGGAGCGCAAAACCGTTGGGTGAAGTTTGCCTGGTAGACATCACCGGCGGCGATATATTCGAGGATGCGCTCGATACGTGCGCGATAATCCTCGGCACTGAGCTCGTGCTCAAAAGGTGCCAGCAGGCGGAACTCGCCCGAGATCAGGGGTTTTTCCCATTCCACCGATGCAAAGCGTTTGCTCACTTCCCGCACTTGCCTGGGAGGGCAGGCAGGGTGAAATATCAAATGGCTACTACCCAGTTGGTGATCGGCGATATAGGCCCAGCCGTAAAGGCCAAAAAAGCCTGCCGGCAAGTCGGTGGAGCGGTTGTCGGACGGCAGGTAGTTACCTTCCACTCCAAGTTCATACCCCGCGTAGCCAATTACGCCACCACAAAAGGGCAGTTGCGAGTCCCGTTCCTGGGGGCACAGCTCGCAAATCAAATCGTCAAGCTGCGAAAAAGGCTCATGACTGTCGGCATGTAACTCCAGACTGTTAAGTGGATCTGCGCTGATAATGTCAAAGCGCCCGCTACTCAGCGGCCGGCCACTATCGAGCCACACCGGTGCGGGCAGGTCCGACACGGTGGCAAAGGCTGCTGCGGAGTTCAGCGAGTAGGGCAGGGAGACAATTTGCATATATCAAAACATGGCAGTCCGGAAGACGGCGCACACTACACATTTTACGGCGATGTGAAAAGGCCGTGTGGCTCTTTAGTCAATTCTGCGCTCGATACCTGCCTGGGACATCAGGCGGGTAGCGAGCTCTTCAACCGAAAGCTGTGTGGCATTAAGGAAGGGCACTTGTGCCCGGCGCAACATCTGCTCGACCTGGCGCACCTCAAATTCACACTGCTCCTTTGAAGCGTAGCGGCTATTGGCGCGTCTTTCCTGGCGGATTTGCATCAGACGCTTTGGATCTATGGTCAGTCCAAACAGTTTGCGACGATAAGGGCGCAATATTTTTGGAAGGGTAGTGGAATCCATATCTTCTTCGGTAATGGGGTAGTTGGCGGCGCGCAGGCCGAACTGCAGGGCCAGGTACAGGCAGGTGGGTGTTTTGCCGGATCGGGAGACGCCGAGAAGAATTACATCCGCTTGCTCAAACTCACTGATTCTGCGCCCATCATCGTTGTCGATGGCGAAGTGAACAGCTTCAATGCGCTCACTGTAGCGGCGATTATCGGCGATACCGTGGGAAACATTGACGGTTTGCGCCGGGTCGCAACCGAACAGGTTGGCCAGTGGGGTCAGATAATTTTCAAAAACATCCAGCATCAGGGCGGGGCTCTGATGAAGTTGATCGCGGATCTGATCTGAAACAATACTGGTGATAATGATCGGTTGCAGGCCGGATTCTTTGGCGACTTTCCCTATACGCTGGAGCGCTTGCTGTACCTTCTCGGTGGAATCGATATAGGGCAGGGTCACCTGTTCCACTTGCTGGTCCTGGAATTGGGCCAAGAGGCTGTGACCAATAGCCTCTACGGTAAGGCCGGTTCCGTCGGAAATAAAAAAGGCGGTGCGCTTGTCTTTTGCCATGTTTCTTCTCTGTCTGTTGGCATGGGCCGGGTGGCGAAGAGGCGTTCAGTATAAAAGGGGTGGGGCGAAAGGTCTTTTATTCTGGGGTTCTATCTTTTGTAGAAAATTTACAACATTTTCAGTGTTTTTTACGGGCTATTTTTTACAAGACTCATCCTTATAATCAGCGCCCACTAATACCTGATTTCATAGGGGCTTCACTTGACGAACTTCACCATCGACTTCGCAAAACTGGGTATGGACGATGTCGACAAGGTCGGCGGTAAAAACGCATCGCTCGGCGAGATGATCTCTTCTCTTGCCGGCGCTGGTGTGAGTGTGCCGGGCGGCTTCGCAACCACCGCGGAGGCCTTTCTGGCCTTCCTCGCCCACGAGCAGTTGGAGCAGCGAATCGCCGAGCGCCTGAAAGGGCTGGATGTTGCTGATGTTGTGGAGCTGGCAAAGGCTGGAGACGAAATTCGTAATTGGATCTTGCAAACACCTTTCCCTGCACAGCTCGAGAAAGAAATTCGCGATGGCTACGATGCTCTGGGTGGTGGAGAGACCGCTGTGGCAGTACGCTCTTCCGCAACTGCAGAAGATTTGCCGGATGCTTCTTTTGCGGGCCAGCAGGAGACTTTCCTGAACATTCGTGGTGTCGATGCGGTGCTACAAGCGGTGAAGGAAGTATTCGCTTCCCTCTATAACGATCGCGCTATTGCCTACCGCGTACATACCGGTTACGCAGATGTGGGCGTGGCCCTGTCTGCCGGTATCCAGCATATGGTGCGCAGCGAAACCGGTGCTGCCGGTGTGATGTTCACCCTCGATACCGAGAGTGGTTTCCGCGATGTGATCTTTATTACCGCGGCCTTCGGCCTGGGTGAGACTGTTGTGCAAGGTGCGGTAAACCCTGATGAATTCTACCTATACAAGCCTGCTGTGGATGCCGGTCGCCCGGCAATACTGCGCCGCAATCGCGGTAGTAAGGCGATTAAGATGGTATACGATCAGAGCGGTGAGTGTGGTCGCTCAGTGAAAACTGTCGAGGTCGCAGAAGAAGACCGCCAGCGGTTTGCTCTTAATGATGATGAGCTGACCAGCCTGGCGGTACAGGCGCGCAAGATTGAAGAGCACTACGGTCGCCCGATGGATATCGAGTGGGCCAAAGATGGGGATACCGGCGAGCTGTTTATTGTGCAGGCGCGTCCGGAGACAGTGCGCTCCCGTGACCAAGGCACCAGCATTGAGCGCTACAGTTTGCAAGAGCGTGGCGAAGTACTATGCGAAGGGCGTGCGATTGGCCAGCGTATCGGTGCCGGTCGCGTGCGCAAGCTGAAGTCTGTTGAAGATATGGCTGCGATGCAGGACGGTGAAGTCCTGGTGACCGATATGACCGACCCAGACTGGGAGCCTGTTCTGAAAAAGGCCAGTGCGATCGTTACCAACCGTGGTGGTCGTACCTGTCACGCCGCTATCATAGCCCGCGAGCTGGGTATTCCTGCCGTAGTCGGTTGTGGCAATGCCACTGAGCTACTGGAAAGCGGTACTCCGGTGACTGTGTCCTGTGCTGAAGGTGATACCGGTTTCGTGATGTCTGGTGAGCTGGATTTCCAGCGTGAGGAAACTGAAGTTTCCGAAATGCCGGATCTGCCTTTCAAAATTATGCTCAACGTGGGTAATCCGGATCGCGCCTTTGCCTTCAGCCACTTGCCCAACCAAGGTGTTGGCCTGGCGCGCTTGGAGTTTATCCTCAACCGTATGATCGGTATTCATCCAAAGGCCCTGTTGGAGCTGGACAGCTTGCCGGAAGACCTGCAGCAGAATATCCGTGAGCGCATTGGCGGTTATGCCTCTCCGGAAGACTTTATTGTTGAAAAACTGGTTGAGGGTATCGCTACCCTGGCTGCTGCGTTTGCGCCTAACCGCGTGATCGTGCGCCTGTCGGACTTCAAGTCGAATGAATACGCGCACTTGGTCGGCGGCCAACTGTATGAGCCCAGTGAAGAGAACCCGATGCTCGGTTTCCGCGGCGCTGCCCGTTACCGCTCAGAGGATTTCCGTCAGTGCTTTGCTCTTGAGTGTCGCGCCTTGAAGAAGGTACGTGACGAGATGGGCCTGACCAATGTGGAAATCATGGTGCCCTTCGTGCGCACTCCGGAAGAGGCTGCGGAAGTTGTTGGTCTACTCGCGGACAACGGCCTGCGCCGTGGTGAGGGTGGCCTCAAGGTCATCATGATGTGTGAACTGCCCTCCAATGCTTTGCTGGCCGAGGAGTTCCTGCAGCACTTCGATGGCTTCTCCATCGGCTCCAACGATCTGACCCAGCTTACCCTGGGCCTGGACCGCGATTCCGGCCTGGTGGCAGACCTGTTCGATGAGCGCAATCCTGCAGTGAAAGCACTGCTGTCACGTGCCATCCAGGCCTGTAAGAAAGCCGGCAAATATGTCGGTATTTGCGGGCAGGGCCCCTCTGACCACAAAGACTTCGCCCGCTGGTTGATGGATGAGGGAATAGACAGTGTTTCCCTGAACCCTGATACCGCTGTGGATACCTGGCTATTTTTGGCCAATGAGGAAGCCTGATTTCCTCTCTTAAGCGGCCCTTTTGGGCCGCTTTTTCATTTTGACTGCCCCCAGATCCAGCAGAATTGCCTCAATTTATTTTTCCAGGCCGGCCGTAACAGTGTCGAAAATTTAGGCGGCTGTTGCCAATTCTGATAAAAATGCCGGATTTTTTCCCAGTATTTTATGTGTGAGACCTCACCATCACACCCTACCCAAAAAGTTCAAACCTCTATCAGCGTCTGCCAAGAGAATAATTCAATCTAAGTGTCCTCATGCATCTCTATAGAATCGGAAGGGTCCTGAGGCTGCGCGTTAACCGGAATAAAACTTCGCGCAATTTGCTTTGGTGCTGATTCACCAGCAGAGGGAGTTTCCCGGTGTTGAGCTTTAAGTGGTACCGGTTTGGCTGTTTTCCTTTCCGCCCGCTTTGGCAAAGCAGAAAAAGTTGTTGAGGTGAGCTATGCATATGAGCAGACAGTTACAGATCCCCATTCTGCACATTTTCCTAATGTTAAGCCTTTTAGCGTTTTTGGCAGTGCCTTCCGCAATGGCGAAGCCGCGTGGCGGTAACTGGTTTGACGACCGGGCTGCCGCTAGGGGAGGGAGTCCCTCTATTAGGATTGATTTAAGTGAACAGCGTGCTTACTTGTATAAGGGCGGCAAATTAGTGGGAGTATCCAGAGTATCCTCTGGCAAACGAGGATACAGTACACGCGCTGGGCACTTCCGTGTGCTTTCCAAGCATCCATATCATCGATCTTCGATTTACGGAAGTTATGTAGATAGACGTTCAGGTCGTGTAGTGAGATCCAACGTAAATACCCGCAAGCACCGCCGCCCCGCCGGTGCTGTGTACCGCGGGGCCAGGATGAACAACTACATTCGTTTTAACGGTGGTATTGGTCTGCACGCATCGGGGCATGTGCCCGGCTATCCCGCTTCGCACGGTTGTGTGCGTATGCCTCCGCATATGGCGAGAAAATTTTATCGACACGTGCGTATTGGTACCCCAGTTCGTGTGACACATTAGATTGATTTGTAACAGCGAAGGCTTTACCGGGTATTATCCACAGCGGTGATACCCGGTATTTTTTTTCATCCCTGCCGGCATTGTTGCAGTATCGCTATCATCCTTCTTTTGCCAACGATTGCGAGATAGCTTATGCCAATTTCAACCCCCGATCTGTGTGATGCCCATGGCGATAAGGTTCAGGTCGTTGAGCCGATGTTTGTCAATTACGGAGGTCGAGAGCGCTTTGGCGGGCAAATAGTAACCATCAAGTGTTTTGAAGATAATTCTCTGGTGCGTGAATTGGTGGCGGAACCGGGGCAGGGCAAAGTGCTGGTAGTGGATGCCGGTGGTTCAATGCGTCGCGCCTGCCTGGGAGATATGCTGGCCGAGAAAGCGGTAGTGAATGGCTGGGAGGGGATCGTGATGTACGGCTGTATACGTGATGTGGATGAAATATCTGCACTGGATTTGGGGGTGCAGGCCCTGGGGGCACATCCGATGAAAACCGATAAGAAAGGTATTGGTGAGAGGGACCTGACAGTTACTTTTGGTGGTGTAGCTTTTCGTCCGGGAGAATATCTCTATGCAGACAACAACGGTATTATCATTGCAGGCAAAGCCCTTGTCTGAGCTGAAGCTGTCCTTTTAATCTGGGGGCTTACAAGTTTGCCGATAAAAAGCTAATACAGAGACTGTGCACAGATTTTTTGGAAACGGCAGCAGGAAATTAAATTGAACTGCTGCCGGTTTCCTTAGCGATAATTTATCTGTACTTGGCACCTAACGGGCGCCAATAAGGTCAACCACCGGATCCTCCGGCATTCGCAGTGACATCAGAAAGTTGAGAATTTTATTTTGTTGTCCTTCACTGAGAACCTTGAAATTCTGTGCGGCAGCGCTGGCTTCACTGCCGGGATTATCGTGTAGCAATATGGCCTCCACCAGCGTGAGTGCCCGGCCGTCGTGCAAGTAGGGCGCGGTATCCGCAACCCCCCATAGACGTGCGGTAATAAACTCCCGGTTTTGTTGCTCATTGAGAAAGAAAGCACTTTCTGCAAGCTCCTCGCCCATGTCGTGACGTTTTAGGTCGGAAAACATGGGAACTGCAATTCCTCCATTGTTAGTTGGCTTAAAAAACATGGGACCTTTGCTGAGGTCAACCTCGTAAAACGTATCTGTAAAAGGTGCTTCCGGGGAGCCAGTCAATTTATAGGGCAGGGTTTTACGCTCTGTGACCATATCGGAGCGATGGCATTCAGCGCAGCCGATATCAGAGAATAATTTTCTGCCCTGCCGGTGTTTTCTGGACTCAACTTCAATGGGGTGCTCCAGTGTGGTGATAAATATACTGAGGGCAGACAGGTCGCCGACGGAAATCTCGTTGGTAATCCCATCTTTATCGGCGTCTGCATACTCACCGCCAAATGCTTCTGCTGCCTGCATACCGAGGTGAAATGCGAGGGCGGTTACATCGAATTCCCTGACGGAGGCATTGTCTCCCTTCCTACCGAAAGGCCGTACAATCAGATCCTCATCGATCCCTTCAACGTTGCTGGTGTTCAGATTGCCATGCTCATCGGCGATGATTGTGCCGAAGTTCACCGATTTGGTATCCAGACTGACAATGGTTCCCGGGTTATCAAGGGCATACTGTTTGAGGGCCTGTAGTTCGAGGGTCATCTCCCTACCAACAAGCTCAATACCGCCAGCACCAAATAAAAAGAGGGGGTTGATTAAGCGGCCATCATATTCAGCGTGCCCATCAAAGTTTTCGTCAATCATGTCAAAGTTGATCGGACGGAACATGGCGCTGGTGCTGAATCCACCACCGCCGCCAATACCCAGAGTCGCCGGAACGGTCCGGTTGCTGACAATAGTGTGGCATTCCAGGCAGTTTTGAGAATCGAGGCCATTGGTGCGCAGGAATACCCCGTTACCCTGGAGAGTGGGTCGATTTCCCGTATCTGGAGAGTGGTTGTCTGGTTCAGATAGATCGTGCTCACCATCTCCATAGCCGTCAAAGCGGTTGAAGGGGGTGGAGAATATCAACAGGCCCGCTTCACGAATCTTATCCAGCGACAGTTCGCCACCGGCAATTTGTTCCTGAGTAATCCTGTCTCCTGGATCGAGTCGGGGGCCTTCTCCTACAAGGTCAGCATGGAGTATTGGGGATACTGCCAGCCCGAGACCGATAAACGATATTGTTGAAATAAACTTCATGAGAATACCCTTATTTTATTTTTACCCCCAATTCTTCGCAGGGCCAGCTTTCTTATTGGGCCTGTAAAACAAGTATTTGAGAGGGATTTCCGGTGATTTGTGCTGAGTTATGAGCCGGGGGCCCTATTGGAACCGAGTGAAGGATAGGTCTATTCACGATAACTGCCGTGCCCCAAAGCGCCAGCCTTCGCTACCTTGATAACAATAACTCCAGGCGGGTCATCCATTTCTTCAGGGATAAGCTCACCAGCAGAAATCGTCACCTATCATTGTGCTTTGATAACCCTCAATGACCCGTGGGAAATGGCAGGGTATTTCGCCGTTACTGCCACTATGGAAGGTAAAAAATGAGCGAATGGCGCAAGAAGTTCTTTACCGGACCTCTCTTGAAAATTATCAAGCGGGTTCTACCGCCAATTTCCGAGACTGAACGCGAGGCGATGGAAGCCGGTGAGGTCTGGTGGGATGCCCAGTTGTTGTCGGGAAAACCGGACTGGAGCCAGCTGTTGGAAATGGGGCCACCGGAATTGAGTGAGGAGGAGCAGGCCTTTTTGGATGGTCCTACCGAAGAGCTCTGCCAAATGGTAAACGACTGGCAAATCAGCTTTGTCGATCACAATATTCCTGAGCATGTGTGGGACTTTCTGAGAAAGAACCGCTTCTTTGGAATTATCATCCCCAAAAAATATGGCGGGCTCGGCTTTTCCCCCACGGCGCACGCCGAGATAGTTACCAAGATCTCCACCCGCAGTAACTGTGTGGGTGTGACGGTGATGGTGCCAAACTCTCTGGGCCCTGGAGAGTTATTGTTATCTCACGGCACCCAGGAGCAGAAAGATTACTATTTGCCCCGCCTTGCTGATGGCACTGATATCCCCTGTTTTGCCCTGACCAGCCCCCAGGCAGGCTCGGATGCTGCGGCCATGATTGACCGGGGTGAAGTTTGTTACGGTGAATATAAGGGCGAGAAAGTCCTCGGAATGCGCGTGAACTGGCACAAGCGCTACATCACTCTGGGGCCTGTAGCCACGGTACTGGGGCTCGCATTCAAGCTCTATGACCCGGAGCAGATTCTGGGGGATAAGGAAGCGCTGGGTATTACCGTGGCACTGGTGCCTACCGATACACCGGGAGTGACGATTGGCCAGCGTCACTTACCGGCGATGCAGTCTTTCCAAAATGGTCCCAATTGGGGGAAGGACGTCTTTATCCCAATGGACTGGATCATCGGCGGTGAGGAAAACGTGGGTAAGGGCTGGGAGATGCTGATGAGTGCTCTCGCTGCCGGGCGCGGTATATCCCTGCCTTCACTGTCGACGGGTGGGGCCAAAATGGCGGCTCGCACCACAGGTGCCTATGCGCGTATCCGTGAACAGTTCAATGTACCGGTAGGGCGCTTCGAAGGCGTGCAGAGACGCCTGGCTGAGATTGCCGCAATTGCCTTTGTGCTCGACAGCGCCCACAAAACGACAACCTGTGCCCTTGATCATGGGCGTAAACCAGCAGTAATCACCGCCATTATGAAGGCTAATGCGACCTCTGGTTTGCGCCATGCCATTAATGACGCGATGGATATCCACGCCGGCAAGGCGATTATGGATGGCCCAATGAATTACCTGGGGAATGCCTATCGAGCAATACCGGTGGCTATTACGGTAGAGGGTGCCAATCTGCTCACCCGCAGCCTGATGATTTTTGGCCAGGGCGCGATTCGTTGTCATCCCTATTTATTGGATGAAATGCTCGCGGCAGAGAACCCGGATACTGAAGAGGGCCTGGATCAGCTGGATAAGCTGTTGCCCAAACATATGTGGTTCCAGGTAAAAACCCTGCTGCGTGGCATTTTTCATGGCTGGACAGTCGGGCTATTTGCCAGCAGCCCACGCAATGTTGGAGGAGCGGCAAAATACTACCGCCAATTGAATCGTTACTCGGCGGTACTCACTTTGGTGACTGAAATCTCATTGATGAGTTTGGGGGGTGAACTGAAGAGAAAAGAATTGATCTCTTCCCGCCTGGGGGATGTGTTGAGTCAGCTCTATTTGTTGAGCTGTACTCTCAAGCGTTTTTATGATGATGGTAATCCGAAGGATGATTTACCCTTGCTGGAATTTGCCATGCGCGATGGCCTACATAAGATAGAGGTCAATCTTCTTGAGGTGTTCCAGAATTTCCCGCGTCCTTTCTTCGGCCAGGTGATGCATTTCCTGACTATGCCCTGGGGGCACAGCATACACACCGCATCAGATCGCCAGGCTCATGCCTGTGCCGAATTACTGCTGAGTCCCTCTAAAACCCGCGATCGCCTCACCAGCGGAGTCTTCCTTGGCAACCCCGGTGATGGGGTAGATATCGTCGAACAGGCTTTTATAAAAGTCTGTGCCACAGAGCGGGCAAGGGAAAAACTTAAGAAAGGTGGGATACGAAGCCTCAGTCGTGAATCGGTGGATGAGGGACTGCAACGCAACCTGATAAGCGATGAAGAGGCCAGTGCGTTGCGAGATGCCGCAGATGCAGTGGATAAGGCGATCCAGGTAGACCATTTTGATCACCTGGGGGACGAAGCTGGGAAGATAGAATAACGCTGCGTGGAAAAACAATTTTCCATGGAAGCCTTTTCCAAAGAAGCCCCCCAGCGCTTTGCCAGTGTTGAAAAATGCATTGATGCGCTGCTGGAAAAAACTGGCAATAAAATCGTGCTGGGGTTGCCCCTTGGCCTTGGTAAAGCCAATCATTTTGCCAATGCACTTTATGCTCGCGCCGTTGCCGATTCTTCAATTACCCTGACTATATTTACCGCTTTGACACTGGAGCGCCCACGGGGCGACAGTGATATCAGCCGTCGTTTTATTCAGCCATTGCTGGATCGTCTCTATAGCAGTTACCAGGATCTCGGCTATGTCTCGGCCCGCCGCAAAGGGCGGCTGCCGGATAATATCAATGTGGTTGAGTTCTTTATGGAGCCTGGTGCGCTGCTGGGTAACCACTATGCCCAGCAGCATTATGTGAGTGCAAATTACACTCTGGTGCCAGATGATCTACTGCGTTTTGGTGTGAATGTCATTGCCCAGATGGTGGCGCCGGCTGAGGGGGGAGGTCGCTACAGCCTGAGTTGTAATCCAGACCTGACCCTGCCGCTGCTGAAAATGACTGCGAACCGTGGACTGAATCCGTTGATATTGGTGGGTGAGGTCAACCCTCAATTACCCTATATGACCGGTAGCAGTGAGTTGGATGAGAATGCGTTTGATTTCTTGTTGGAAGGGATGGCTTTTGACACTCCTCTCTTTGCTGCTCCAGCTATCCCGGTCAGCTTTACCGAGTACAGTATTGCATTTCATACCGCCAGCCTGATTGCCGATGGTGGCACTTTGCAAGTTGGGATAGGAGCGCTAGGGGATGCAGTCTGTCACGCGCTACGCTTGCGCCAGACGGAAAATGCCAAATTTCGCCAGATCATTGAAAAACTGATTCGTAGCGACCCCCTTGCTTACCGGAAAGATCTGCCCCTGCTGTCTGAAACTTTCCAGCATGGTTTGTATGGTGCCAGTGAAATGGTGCCTCATGGTTTTCTACACTTGCGGCGGGCAGGTGTTCTGTCCCGTGAAGTCTACGCAGATGCTGTTTTGCAACAGTTGCTGGATGGAGATGAAATTACCGAGACGGTGAATGAGGAAACCCTGCTCGCATTAAAAAAATCCGGCCGGATAAGTTGTCCACTGACCCCCGAAGATACCAGATTCCTGCAGAGTTTCGGCATAGTGGATCCCAGCTACAGTTGGCGCGGGCACAAATTGTTGACCCCTGATGGAGAGGAGGAGGAATGCGACCTGCACAGCGAGCATGGTCGCAGGCGCTTGATAGGCAACTGCCTGAATAAAAAGCTGTGCGGTGGGACCTGGTTGCATGGAGGGTTTTATCTCGGCCCCGAGCTGATGTATCGGGAACTGCGCGACCTGCCTCCAGGGGAACGTGCGGGAATTGATATGACCGCGATTGATTTTACCAACGATCTGCGGTCCGAAGGAGCGCTGAAGCAGGTACAACGCAAGCATGCCCGCTTTGTTAATTCTGCCATGATGGTCACCTTGGGCGGTGCGGTGATTTCCGATGCGCTGATGGATAATCAGGTCGTCAGTGGGGTGGGTGGACAGTACAACTTTGTTGCCCAGGCCTTCGCCTTACCGGATGCGCGCTCCATTATTGCTCTTCCCAGCACACGCGTACGCGGTGGTATATGTGAGAGCAATATCGTATGGGAATACCCTCACGCTACAATTCCCAGGCACTTGCGCGATGTAGTGGTCACGGAATATGGCGCTGTGAATCTGCGCGGTAAAACTGACCGGGATGTTATGGTGTCCATGTTGAGTATTTGCGATGCTCGTTTCCAGGCTGTATTGCTGGAACAGGCTAAGTTTGCCGGCAAAATCGAGAAGAGTTTTGCCATTCCACAGGAATTTAATAACAACACGCCTGAGCATATTGCAGAGGTGTTCTCTGAGGAAACATCCCTGGCAATGCTGCCTTATTATCCTTTGGGAACCGATTTCACTGATGAAGAGGCGCTGCTCGCTGTTGCACTACAGCAGCTGAGAGCTGCGGATCGCAGCTGGTGGAAAATGCTGATGGCAGTGATCAAGGGGCGCAAGGTGTGGCATGACAAGTCTGCAGGGACTGAAGCGATCCAGCGCTGCCTGGAGCGCATGGGATACGACCACACCGAAACTTATGAGCATCGCCTTGAAGCCTATATCGTTGCAGCGGCACTGTGGGAATATATCGATAAGCGCCGTCCCCTGCGCTGGGAATAGTCAGTGATTGGCTCTGTGCTGGTTATCCCTTTGTTGGGCCTGGATTGCCGTGAGGGCGATTGTGTAGACAATATCGTCTACCAGAGCCCCGCGGGATAAGTCATTTACAGGCTTGCGCAATCCCTGCAACATAGGCCCAATGCTCACCAAGCCAGCACTGCGCTGTACCGCTTTATAAGTAGTGTTGCCGGTATTAAGGTCAGGGAAGATAAATACAGTTGCACGTCCGGCCACCGGGCTGTGTGGTGCTTTCTGTGCGGCTACATTTTCTGTTACCGCAGCATCGTATTGCAGGGGCCCATCAATTATCAGCTTCGGCCTTTTGCGTTTGGCAATTTCAGTAGCCTCACGCACTTTGTCTACATCGGAGCCACTGCCAGAAGTGCCGGTGGAGTAGCTGATCATGGCAACACGGGGCTCTATGCCGAAGGCCAGTGCGGAATCTGCAGATTGTATGGCAATTGCGGCCAGCTGCTCCGCGTTGGGGTCCGGGTTGATGGCGCAATCCCCATAGACTAATACCTGTTCCGGAAGCAACATAAAAAATATGGAGGATACCAGTTCTTCGCCCGGTGCAGCTTTAATCAGCTGCAGGGCTGGGCGGATGGTGTTTGCCGTTGTGTGAATTGCGCCGGATACCAATCCGTCCACTTCATCCAGTGCCAGCATCATGGTGCCGAGTACCACATTGTCATGCAGGTGCTCCATTGCCACCACTTCGGTCAGGCCCTTGTTTTTGCGTAATTCCACCATGGGTTCCACATAATTATCACGCACATGCTCGGGGTCAGTAATGTGTACTTTATCGGAGAGTGTTAAGCCCTGTTGCTCCGCCACCCTGGAAATAGTTTTGCTATTGCCAAGCAGGATTGGTTGGGCAATGCCGCGTTCAGCGCATATCAATGCCGCACGGATGGTGCGTGGCTCTTCACCTTCTGGCAATACAATACGTTTCTGTTCTCGACGTGCCAGCTCGGTCAGGTGGTAACGGAAGGCTGGGGGTGACAGTCGCCGGGGACGGTTGGAGACCTGGCTTAGTGAGTTAACCCAGTTTTCATCCAGGTGACTGGCGAAAAAGTCCTGCACCCGGTCCACCCGTTCGCGGTCGTCTGCCGGCGTGCGCAGGTTGAAGGTCTGTAAGTCCACTACAGTGCGCCAGGTATTGCCACTGACCAGCATTACCGGTAACCCGGTTTCCATTGCCGGTGTGCAGAGTTTGTGCACTTCGCGGTCAAGCCGGTAACCCCCGGTTAACAAAAGGCAGCCGATTTTTACTCCATTCATCGCCGCCAGGCAGGCTGCAGTGACCACATCGGGCCTGTCTGCGGAAGTGACTAGAAGGGCGCCCGGCTTAAAGCGTCTGAGCATATTGGCGAGGGAGCGCGAGCAGAAGGTGACATTGTGCAACCGTCGGGTTTCCAATTCGCCCCGGTTAATCACCTGTGCGTTGAAATGCCGTACCAGATCCAGCGCGCGGGGGGCTAGCAAGTCTGCATTCCAGGGGATGCAGCCGACAATACGCAATGGCGTCTGCCGGTAAAGGGATTCCCTGGTGATAGTCGCTGTGTTTTCTGTCGGGGTTTCCCGTCCGGCTCGCATGCCCGCGGGTTGGGCGCCGGGAGTATCGGTTTGTTCAATGGGGGCGCCCAGTTTGTTGATAATGCAGCCCACTACCCGGTTGGATTCATCGCCGCCAAAGGATCGAACTGCGAACTGCAACCGCTCTCGTAGTTGCCGGGCATCTCCACCGTGGGGGCAGGTTACCAGTACCACCTCCGCATCCAGGGTTTTGGCGATTTGGTAATTGAGTTGGTTGGCGAATTGGCTGTCACTGCTGGGCAATATGCCCTCGATCACTGCGACATCCGCATGTCGGCCGCCGCTCCGGTATCGTGCCAGTATGTCTTCGAGTAAATCCGGCATTTTGCCGGTGGATACCATGGATTCGACGTGTTGTGCGCTAAAGGAGCGTGGAATTTCCAGGCTGGAAGTTTGCCGCAGAATTTCGGTAGTGCGCTCAATGGTGCCATCCGGGGGAGGTGGCTCTGCCACGGGCTTGTAAAACTCCACCTCTACACGGTTGCGCTCCAGTGCGCGGATCAAACCCAGGCTGACAGAGGTGATACCCACACCCGCGCCGAGAGGAACCAGCATAACGGTGCGGCTACTGTGGGGCATTCTTAGCGCTCTCCGGATGCCAGCCTGGCGGCATCCCTGGCGATCACCCAGTCTTCCCGAGTGGGGATCACAAATATATCCACTGTGCCGGCTTTGGAGATCAGTCCCTCAGCACCAAAGCGGGTGGCCTCATTGCGTTCACGATTAATCTGGTAACCCAGAGCGCTGAGCCAGTGGATTGTCCTGTGCCGCACCCATGCAGAGTTCTCGCCTATACCGCCGGTAAAGGCCAGTGCGCTTACCCGGCGCAGTGGGATGGAATAGGCTGCAATGTATTTTGCCAGTCGGTAGCAGAAAACCTCCAGGGCCAGACGCGCACCTTTGTGGCCATTTTCCATCGCTTCTTCCAGCTCGCGACAGTCGTTGCTTAATTCTGAAAGGCCAAACAGGCCACTCTCCCGGTTAAGCAGCTGTTCCAGTTCGGCCAGGGAATAGTCCAATGCCTCGCCAAGGTGCAGCAGCAGTCCTGGGTCCAGGTCACCGCAGCGACTACCCATAACCAGTCCCTCGAGGGGAGTCAGTCCCATGCTGGTGTCTACACTTTGCCCGCCTTTGATCGCAGCGACGGAAGCTCCATTGCCAAGGTGCGCGGAAATCACATTGGTCTCCGTGATTGGTTTTCCCTGTAGTTCAGCAGCGCGCTCGGCAATATAGCGGTGGCTGCTGCCGTGCATGCCGTAACGGCGAATATGATGCTCCCGATATAAACGGTAAGGCAGGGCATAGAGGTAGGCGTAGTCCGGCATTCCCTGGTGAAAAGCTGTATCGAATACAGCGATTTGCGGTAGCTGCGGAAAGGCAATCAGGGCGACCTGGATTCCCTGTAGGGCGGCTGGATTGTGAAGTGGTGCCAATTCACAGCAAGATCGGATTGCAACGAGAACTTCTTGGTCTATCAGTACTGAATCGGCAAACTGCTCACCGCCGTGCACCACCCGGTGTCCGATAGCGACCAGACGGGTCTTGAGATCTGACCAGGGTCCGTCCAGTTTATCTACCAGTCCTCCCATTACACTTTCGAAGTCGTCACTGGGGGAGAGCTGCCGGACATGATCTTCGCCATCATGGCGCCACTTCAGTACAGCGCCAGAACTACCCAGGGCGTCGGCCTGGCCAGATAGATGCTCTTCTCCACTGAAGGGGTTAAGTACGGCAAACTTTAGTGTAGAGCTGCCGCAGTTAAATATAAGTACTAGGCCTGGGTTGGGCATAATTCGGTTGTTCCGACGGATATACCCTAAGGCTAGCTAAAATGGCGTAAAAGTCCTCTGAAAGCGTATATGTGGCTAAGAATAAAAAAGGGCCGCGATTGCGGCCCAAATTAAAAGTGCAGAGACTAAAGCGCAGTTTACTCCAACTGTTCTTCTTCGGCAGAAGCATCACCCGCTAATTGATAAGCGCATCGGGTTAATACCTGATGAAGGCGGCTCAAGCCGCCCTCAATGTAACGAAAAAGTATAAAAGCTTACTTAGCTGAACTGGTTCATGGTGTTGTCTTTACCAGAGGCTTTCAGGGCAGCTTCGCCGGCGAAATACTCTTTGTGGTCGTCACCGATATCGGAACCAGCCATGTTCTGGTGTTTAACACAGGCGATACTCTGGCGGATTTCCTTGCGCTGTACACCCTTCACGTAACCCAGCATGCCTTGTTCACCGAAGTACTCTTTGGCCAAGTTGTCGGTGGACAGAGCCGCGGTGTGGTAAGTCGGCAGAGTGATCAGGTGGTGGAAGATACCCGCTTCACGGGCAGCATCTGCCTGGAAGGTACGGATCTTCTCGTCAGCGGCGGCAGAAAGCTCGGAGTCGTCGTACTCTGCGCTCATCAAATTGTCGCGGTTATAGGCGGAAACGTCCTTGCCTTCTTCAGCCCAGGCATCGAATACCTGTTGACGGAAGTTCAAGGTCCAGTTGAAGGATGGGCTGTTGTTGTAAACCAGCTTCGCGTCTGGAACCACTTTGCGGATTTCGTCCATCATGCCGCCGATCTGGCGAACATGGGGCTTCTCGGTTTCGATCCAAATCAGGTCAGCGCCGTTCTGCAAGGAAGTGATGCTGTCCAGGATACAGCGAGCTTCACCGGTGCCTTTGCGGAACTGGAACAGGTTGGAAGGCAGGCGCTTAGGACGTAGCAGTTTACCTTCGCGATTGAGGACAACGTCGCCATTGGCCAGGTCGGAAGGTGCGATCTCTTCGCAATCCAGGAAAGCGTTGTACTGATCGCCCAGGTCGCCCGGTTGCTTGGTCACGGCGATTTGCTTGGTCAGGCCGGCACCCAGAGAGTCGGTACGGGCAACGATAACACCATTATCTACACCCAGCTCCAGGAATGCGTAGCGAACAGCACGGATCTTGGCGAGGAAGTCTTCGTGGGGAACGGTCACTTTACCGTCCTGGTGGCCGCACTGCTTTTCATCGGAAACCTGATTCTCGATCTGGATACAGCAGGCACCCGCCTCGATCATTTGCTTAGCCATCAGGTAAGTGGCTTCAGCATTACCAAAACCGGCGTCGATGTCGGCAATGATGGGTACAACGTGAGTCTTGTGGTTGTCGATCTTGTCCTGGGCTGTTTTCTCGGCAGCTTTGTCACCGGCTTCGCGGGCAGCATCCAGCTCACGGAACAGGTCGTTCAGTTCACGGGCATCGGCTTGGCGAAGGAAGGTGTACAGCTCGTTGATCAGGTGTGCAACAGAAGTCTTCTCGTGCATAGACTGGTCAGGCAGAGGACCAAATTCGCTGCGCAGCGCGGCGACCATCCAGCCGGACAGGTACAGGTAACGGCGATCAGTATTGCCTTCGAAGTGCTTCTTAATAGAAATCATCTTCTGTTGACCAATAAAACCGTGCCAGCAGCCCAGAGACTGGGTGTACTTGGAGGTATCCTTGTCGTAGTTCTCCATATCTGCACGCATGATATTGGCAGTGTATTTTGCAATATCCAGGCCGTTCTTGAATTTGTTCTGGGCGCGCATGCGGGCAACAGATTCGGGATTAATAGCGTCCCAAGTGCCGCTTTTGCTGTCACGGAGCTTAGCTACCGCATCGATGTCTTGAGTGTAAGTGGACATGACAGTGTTTCCTTAAAACGGTGACTGCGATTAGGTGTTGAGTATCTTAGGAGGAGTGGCATAATTTGCCTAATTTATTGATTTTATTTTCACTATCGATCTGGCGAATGATGTATGCAACTGGAAAGAGCTGACCTGAACCTGCTGGTATACCTTGATGTACTGCTGCGTGAACGTAATGTCACCCGCGCGGCCAATTACTTGGGACTCTCACAGCCAGCTATGAGTAATGGCCTGAAACGCCTGCGGGAACTGTTCGATGACCCCCTTTTAGTGCGTACCCGCGAGGGTATGATGCCCACTGAGCGCGCCCTGGAATTACAACCTATGGTGCGCGAAGCACTATCCAGCATTGACCGGGTGATTCAGCCAAACCGGGACTTTGACCCCGCTAGCACCCGCCGCACTTTTCGTATCATGGCCAGTGATTATGCTGAGTCCACTTTGATACCGCCGCTGCTTAAGCAGTTGCGCGAAGAGGCTCCCGGTATCAGCCTGGATATCATGACACCGAGTGATGTGAGCTTTGTGGATGTGGAACAGGGTAAGGTGGATATGGTGATTAACCGCTTTGACAGCATGCCGCAGAGTTTTCATCAGGCCACGGTCTGGCGCGATAGTTTCTCCTGTGTAATGCGGGCGGATAACCCCATGCTCGAAGATTACAATCTGCAAAGTTATTTGAAGGCTCAGCACATCTGGGTGAGTAAAACCGGTATGGGTGTAGGGGTTGGGGTCAACCCGGAAGATGTTCAACGGCTCGGCTGGGTGGATGAGGCGATTGGCCGGTTGGGGGAGAAGCGTGATATTTCCGTGTTTACCCGTCACTACCAAGTGGCCATGCTGCTGGCAGAACAGAGTGACCTGATTGTGACTGTTCCCACTCGCTTGGCACAGCTGGCCAGGGATAACCCCAGAGTGGTGCGCAGGGACCCACCACTGGATATTCCCCCACTGGAGCTCAAAATGGCATGGAGCCCTCTGTTACAGCAAAGCGCACCTCACCGTTGGCTGCGCCGCCTGATCCTAGATATTGGTCGGGCTCTGTAACTGACCAGCCAGTAAGGAACCATGCGCCTTAGCGGTGGACGGGCGGTTTTAACAGTAAAGTTTCATCCGCCAACCACGCTCATAAAAATTCGATCTATGAATAGTGGAAATTGCGCCTATAAATTAGCGGTATGTCGAAATGGCTGTTTAGAATGCCGTAATTCCAACAATTAGCGAGAGGCCCAGGGTATGACGGAACGAGTCCAAATCGGTAATTTGCAAATCGCGCCAGAGCTTTACAATCTGGTCTGCGAAGAAGTGATCCCAGGAACGGGGGTCGATGCCGATAAGTTCTGGACTGGGCTTGATGCCATCGTCCGCGATCTGGCACCGGTCAACCGCCAACTTTTGCAAAAGCGCGACGAACTTCAGGAAACTCTGGACCGTTGGCATATTGAAAATCCAGAAGGTTTTCGCGATTTGGAGGGTTATCGTGAATACCTGCGTGAAATTGGCTATTTGGTTGATGAGCCTGATGATTTCACCGCTACTACCGAGAATGTTGACGAGGAGATCGCCAACCTAGCCGGTCCACAGTTGGTTGTGCCGGTGATGAATGCTCGTTATGCCCTAAACGCCGCCAATGCACGCTGGGGCAGTTTGTATGATGCGCTCTATGGCACTGATGTAATCAGCGAGGAAGGCGGCGCTGAAAAGGGTACGGAATACAATCCCGTGCGCGGAGCCAAGGTCATTGAATTCGCACGCAACTTTCTCGACCAGTCAGCTCCACTCACCTGTGGTAGCCATAGGGATGCTGTGCAGTACCGTGTAAATGGCTCCCTGCTGGAAGTGGTACTGGCTAGTGGCGATATAGCCACCGTTAAAGACGGCAAACAATTCGTCGGCTATCGTGGCGACAGTGAAGAGCCCAGCTGCATTCTGTTCAAGCAACATGGCCTGCATTTTGAGGTTCAGGTTGATCGGGAAAGCTCTATCGGCAAGACCGATGACGCAGGTATTAATGATGTATTGGTAGAATCCGCGCTAACTACCATCATGGACTGCGAGGACTCGGTAGCCGCAGTGGATGCCGAAGATAAGGTGGTGGTTTACCGCAACTGGCTCGGCTTGATGCGGGGTGACCTGAAAGAAACCATTAATAAGGGTGGTAAAACCTTCGAACGTAACCTGAATGCTGACCGTGAATACACTACTCCGAACGGCAATCAGCTATTCCTACCTGCTCGGAGTCTGATGTTTGTGCGTAATGTCGGGCACCTGATGACCAATGATGCCATTTTGTATGGCGATGGCCAGGAGATCCCGGAAGGTATTCTCGATGGTATGGTTACCAGCCTGATTTCTCTTCACGATCTACGTGGTGATAGCGAAATCAAAAACTCTCGTACAGGAAGCATCTATATCGTAAAGCCGAAGATGCACGGCCCGGAAGAAGTGGCTTTTGCCAATACCTTATTTAACCGTATCGAGGATGTCCTTGGCTTGCCACGTTTCACTGTGAAGATGGGCATTATGGACGAGGAGCGACGCACCACGGTAAACCTGAAAGCGTGCATCGCTGAAGCCAAAGAACGGGTGGTATTTATTAATACCGGCTTCCTTGATCGTACCGGTGACGAAATCCATACCTCCATGCTCGCGGGCCCAATGATCCGTAAGGGTGATATGAAACAGTCCACCTGGATCAACGCCTACGAAGAGTGGAATGTGGATGTAGGTCTTAACTGTGGTTTGAAAGGCAGGGCACAAATCGGCAAAGGTATGTGGCCAATACCTGATCAGATGTCGGCCATGATGCATGCCAAGTTAGCTCATCCTATGGCTGGTGCTAATACCGCTTGGGTACCGTCACCTACTGCAGCCACATTACATGCACTGCACTACCACAAAGTCGATGTGAACCGCCGCCAGGAAGAGATTCAACACCGTCACCACGCGAAGCTGGAAGATATCCTTACTGTGCCGGTTGCCGAGAACACTAATTGGAGTGCCAAAGAGATCCAGCGGGAATTGGACAATAATGCCCAGGGCATTCTCGGTTATGTAGTACGTTGGGTAGAGCAGGGTGTGGGCTGTTCCAAGGTGCCGGATATCAATGATGTAGGCTTGATGGAAGATCGTGCAACCCTGCGTATTTCTTCTCAGCATATTGCTAACTGGCTTAAGCACGGCATTGTCAGTGAGAAGCAAGTACGTGAAACTATGGAGCGTATGGCTGCTATTGTTGATCGTCAGAATGCTGGTGATACCAACTACAACAATATGGCTCCAGACTTCGATAAGAGCGTCGCCTTCCAGGCAGCCTGTGAACTTGTTTTTGAAGGCTGCGCGCAACCAAATGGCTATACCGAACCGGTTTTGCATCGTCGTAGACGAGAGTTTAAGGCCTTAAATGCATGATTGCTAATTGATTGGTTAATAAAGGCCCCACGAGGGGCCTTTTTCATATGCTTAATTCACTTATACCGATAGAAAGTGTCTCTCGATATACCACGCATCTTGCAAGCTTTGGATATGTTGCCGAGATCTTCTGTCAGATTTAGCAATCCAGTCTTTTGTTTGATGATGCGATCATTAGTATGGATCATGGGGTTTATCCTTGGTTTTGCTTTTAGGTTTAGGCACCTTCATCAAAATCGGTACACCCCTCTTTTTCAAGAGGATGTGTCAGATTTGGTCTGAAACAATCCGGTTTAAGCAAGTTTTGTGCGCTTTTTTAAAATAAATAAGTCTCTGTAACTTACTGCTTTATTTGAGATGTTTGGCAGCGTTTTCCCAGCTTCATTGTGAAGATATTTTTATGTAAGTGTTTACTCACATAAAAATCTATTCGGTGGTCAGTTTTTCTATTCTCACAAGTTTTTTAAATTTCTCCTGCACGATTCCCCTCAATCTCCGGATATATATCTAAACGACATCAAAAACTTGGCGCCAAGCCGAGTTAACAAAGCCTGTAGTTGTGCAGGTTAGACAGGATATATCTTAGGGGGAGTTATGGTCGCCGTTATCAGCGGAGAAGCACTGGGTCTGTTTAATAGCATAAAGACCGGTGTGGGTTCGGCGAACTTTGGACAGGGACGTGAATCTATCTACGTCAATGCATCCACTGGCAACCTGGTGTTGCGCCAGCAGGATGAGTTTGTTGCGGCCTCTGGCCTGGACTTGTCCCTGTTGCGTACTTACAACAGCCAGGGGCAGTTGGATGGCGATAACATTGACGGCTTTCGCTTTAACTTCTCCAATCAGCTGACTAATTTGGTTGGTACGCCCAACCAGCCCGGTAGCCAGATCACCCGTATCAGTGGCGATGGTGCCGAGACTTTATACACCTACGATGCCAGCCTGCAGGCCTATATCTCCCCTGATGGTGCCGGTGCACACGACCAGATTGTGTTCGACAGTGGTAATAATCAATGGGTGTGGCGTGAAGGCTCCAGTCGCACCGAAGAGGTCTACGGCAATATCAATGGCAACTGGAAACTGGTGGCCCGCGTCGATGCCGAAGGCCGCCAAGTAGCCTTTGGCCACAACAGCAGTGGTTTGGTGAACAGTATTACCGATGCCGCCGGCCAGACACTCGCGATTACTTATACCGGTACCCGCGTTACCGCAGTGACCGTCAGCAGTGATGGCGCCACTGAGCAGCGCCTGCACTACAGCTACGATACCCAGGGCCGCCTGGAAACTGTCACCGTCGACCTGTCCCCGCAAGATAGCAGTATCGCCGACGGTAATGTGTACACCACTACTTATGGGTACCATGATGACAGTACCCGCGTCGCTTCAGTTCAGCAAAGCGACGGTACCCTGATGCTCTTTTACTACACGAATGTAGATGGGCAGGGGGATTACCGTATTTCCGAAGTGCACACTGGCCGGGTAAATGCCAGTGGCATGGCGCAGGAATTTGATAACAGCGACCGCCGTATCACCACCTACAGCTACGACCTGGCCAATCGCAAAACGACGATTACTCAAATCAGTAATCCGGAAGCGGCAGTGAGCGGCCGAGTTGGTATTCAAACCGAACTGACTTTCGACAGCGCCGGGCGCATCACCGAGATGGAAGCCCCCGCCGACCAGAGTGGCGTGCGCGAACTGACCCAGTACAGTTACGATGCCGACGGCAACCTGTTGAGCCTCACCGACCACAGCGGCGATACCACCGTCTATGAATATGACAGCCGCGGCAACCAGACCCTGGTACGCGACGCCCAGGGCAATACGGTCGAACGGGAATACGACAGCTATAACCAGCTGAGTAAAGAAACGGTCTACCTGCGCCCGGACCCCGATGGCGATGGTGCCGAGCAACCGGCCGAAGCTCGTGTCACCCACTATGTCTATGACGACCAGCAGCGCCTGCGTTTTGTGATTGGCCACGACGGCACCGTCCAGGAAACCCGCTACAGCGATGCCGCACAGAACGCCGAGTACGGCATTCCCGCCCGCACAGTAAGTGCCATTACCTACTTGCAGCACGGCTACTTCGACCAGTTCGATGCCGCCAACTACAGCGAAGCGAGTAGCGGAAACCCCGTCGACTTCACTTATGCCAGCCTCAATAGCTGGGTGCAAAATACCCAGGGCGATATCCAGGCCAACAACCTGCACAACGCCACCCGCAGAAGTGACACCCGCCTGGATTTCCGCGGCCAGGTCTACAGCATCACAAGCTACAGTCAGGTGGGCAGCAACGGACAGGGGATTGCCGACGGCAGTGAATCCACTCAATACACCGTCTACGACGCCAACGGCCAGCTGCGCAGCACCATAGATCCCCGCGGCAGCGGGCAGGACTCAAGCACCTATAAAGCCAGTTATGTCTACGACGGCCTCGGCCGCCTGCTCAGCAGCACCGATGCCGAAGGGCACACCAGCACCACCCTGTACAACGACGCGCAAGCCCAGGTGATCAGCACCGATGCCGACGGCCTGCAGGTCACCCGCAGTTACGCCACCAACGGCAGCCTGATCAGCGAAATCCGCCACGACACCACCAATGGCAATGCCACCCTCGGTGAAACCCGTTACTTCTACGACACCCTCGGGCGTATCCGCGCCACCCAGGACGCGATTGGCGCTATCAGCCACAGCCTCTACGACGACAAAGGCCAGATGGTAGCCGTGATCAGCGCCTCCGGCGCCATCACCGAATTCCACTACGATACTGAAGGCCAGCAGGTACAAAGCACGCACTACGCCAACCGACTCAGCGGCAGCCAATTGCAGAGCCTGCTGCAGAAAGACAATGACGGCAATGTGATTGGCATTGAGCAGAGTGTCACCCTGGCAGACCTGCGCCCAACTGCCGTGCCCGGCAATGACCGCAGTACTTACCAATACTACGATGACGCCGGTCAGGTGCGTTTCTTTGTGGACGGCGAAGGTTACCTGAGTGAAACCCAATACAATGCCCAGGGGCAGGTGCTGCGCACCACCCAGTACGGTGTAAAAATACAAAATCCCCAGGGAGAGACCACCGCAACCCTAGCGGCTAACTACGCAGCCAGTAATGCCAACCTCAGCGTTACCAGCGACAGCGCCACCCAGTGGGTAGACCCGCAGCAGAGTTATGCCCAGGCAGACAGCCTCGGTTTTAACCAGCGCAGTATTGTCAATCAAAGTGGCAGTATCGACCTCAGTCAATCCGCCACCACACGCCCGGCGCAAAATCCCTACGTCCTGAGTGGCACCACTAATGCGCGGGTCGAAAATACGCAAATAGAAAGGGTGAGTGGCAGTGCTATTACTACTGCCTATACCCGCCCGCCGGTACAGCCCTATACTTATGCCAGCACGGCGATTGTTGCAGAGCAGTTTACGGATACTGATAGCCGCACGTTGAGTGTGGCCAGCCCCCTCACGAGCCGGAATCCACAGTTGGAAGGAGATTTATCATTCTCCACAGTGGCTCTACAGAATATTGGTGGTGCACAATCACAGAGCAAGACGGTTACAGTTTACCGCGAGCATACCAAGGTAAATTCAACTAATAGTAGTACCAAGCTTATATCGGGAGCATTTACCTCTAGAACTGCAGGCCCCGATCACTCTTCAGATAAGTTTCATAGCTGGAGGCTTTCTGTAACAGTTACAAGAACTGACACATCTTTGCCTTCTGGATATGACGGGATATTTTCATACTCAATAACGAGTAAAACCTGGGATGGTAGTGTAGATTTAACTAAATATTATGGTGACAACTTACCAGCGGGCACATATAAAATAACAGTAAAGGCTGAGGAAAAAAGGGAAACATTTCGCTATATTAATAGCAATCCTGGCGAGCCCGGAGGAGAGATTTGGATTTGGGAATCTCAAGGAACCTATACTAAAAATACTTATTCACAAATAAAAACTTATAATTTGGGAGTTCGTTTAGTCTGGACTGATCCAACTTATGCTCAGGATAAAACCACTAAATTTTATTATAAGAGCGGTAGTGGCTCTTGGATATCCAAGAGTTTTTCTTCTAGTGGCCATGCAAATACAGTAAGATTTGATAACCCCGGCAGTGGAACTTACAGCTATCGAATAGACTACTATTCAGGTAGTGAAGTAATGATGCGAGGTGAAAATTCTTTTACTGCTATCGCTACTTCAAATCAAAGCAAGAGCACAGTTTTTCGGGCCCAAGTAAAATCTGTTTCTGGCTCGACTGCTGTCAATAAATATTCCTCAGCAGTAAATATTAAATCTATAAAGGCTATTTCAAAAAACCAAGAAACAGGACAAACATATACTACCTGGACTTACCCACAGGATATTTCGGGTGATGGGTTTGCTTGGGGTGGGAAAGTCAATTTACGTATTGGGAGTGCGCTACCGTCTGGAAAATATGATGTAACCCTGTCGATAACCATGGCCGATGGGAGCACTTCCAATGATAGCTTTGTATATGAGTCAGGGAAGCAATATTTTTATAATCCTACAGAAGTTATCTGGCCCGCCTCCACCCAGCCAGATAGTGCCGCAGTTGTTTTTAAATATCGTGTAGATGGCAGCAACGATAATTGGACCAGTGTTTCCCCAACTGTAGAGGGTGCCAATCACATTGCGGATCTCGGTGTGATAGGTGATACGGGGACAAAAACAACTTATGAATACCTGATAGAGTATATCGACGGCAATCAGGTGGTGAAGTCGGCTGGTGGAACTTTTGTTGTTGATAAAGATGGTAAAACCACCGATAGCAGTTCTGCCACTGCGAACTTTAAGTTCGCCTCCACTAAATATGTCCAAGTGGGTACTGCATCCAGTGTTTCCGGGTATTTTTCTGAAGGTACAGCAGCATCGGTCTCCCGCGCCGATATCGTGGTGCGGGATAAGGTTAGCGGTCAGGTTATTTATAGCGGTACCGATTACCCGGCGGATTATTTAGCCTGGCTCAAAGCGGAAAATCCCAGTAACTATACCTATAACGGTAACCTCAATATTTCTGCGGACTTTGTCCGTCACAGCTTTAACACCAGCCAGAATATCAATAACAAAAATTGGCAGATTTACGACAGCACTCCAGCTGGTGCGACCCTTAATAGCGTGTATGACAGCACACTAAAGCGCAATGTTATCGAGATCTCCGGCGATGGTACCAGCAATGGTTTCCGCACATTGCAGGGTGGCCAAATCGATGCCTGGAATATCACCGATGGTACCAAGGCTCGGGCGGAGCTGAATCTGTCCGGCGAAGCAATTCTTTATTATCGACTGGAGACTTCAAAGGGGCCGGCCTATGTAAGCTACAGTTCCGGTGTGCAGGAACCTTATATCAATTTTTCCTCTTCATCCAATACGACCTATTATACCTTCCCGCTGGAAGATAAATATCTGGATGGCAACTGGCATACCTTCGAGCGGGATATCCTCGCCGATGTGGCCTTCCTGGATCCGGCTGCCGAGGTGCAGCAGATTAAAGCCTTTTATATCCGTGGCAATGGGCGGATAGGCACCATTGAAGTGGATACCCATACGCCCACCGGCAAGGGGGAACTGGGGAATGGCCGCTACGAAGTGGAAGTCACCACTTATGACCTGCACGGGAAAAAGGCTGGCACCAACACCTTTGACTATGAAATCGGTACCCAAACCGAATACCACCCCACCACTTTCCAATGGCCTGAGAGCTCGCGCCCCGCAGGCAGCACTGCCATTTTCGAATATGAAGCATCTCCCAATGTCTGGAAGTCGGTGCCGGTATTAGAGGACGGTGCCAACCTTAAAGTCATTCTCGGTGATGTGGATGATGGCACGATTGTGGAGGGCAATTACAACCTCCGTATTCGCTACGAGCAAAACGGAATTGAAGTTAAAAAGACCACAGGCAACCCGTCGCTGACAGTGGGCAAGGGCTCTACCAAAGCCAGCAGTTTCGATTTCGAGTACAGCGTGGTCTCCCTGCAAAGTGGCAGTGGCCACGCCATTCAGGGTTACCCGGTTTCTATTGGCAGTGATCCCGCTCTCAATAAAATTGTCGCACAGGTTAAAAATAGCAGCGGCCAGTTGGTATCCACTGCCGAGACCTATCCGCAGCTGTTTGGCAACTACAACGGCGAAGTCAATTTGGCTATCGGCTCTGAATTGGCTGCGGGGCAGGCCTATAGTGTGACCTTGGCCCTGCACTACGACGACGGCAGCAGTGTGAGAGCGGCTTTCCCGGTGGAAGTGGGGGAGCAGCCGGTACAGGACCGGGTAATCCAGTGGTCCGAGTCCGTCTATACCCCTGTTGCGGGCGAAGTTACCCGCTTGGAATACCGCCGTGTCGTTGGCGATAGCAATGTGGTGAGTTATCGTTTTAATGATGTCGATAATGTCAGCAGTAGTAATTGGCAAATCTATGACAACACCCCTGGTGGAGCTACCGCCACTAAAGTGTATGACCTGCAGTTACAGCGGGATGTGATTGAGCTGAGTGGTAGTGGTATCGATAACGGTTTCCGTTTGCGCAATGGTACTAATGGTCAGTTTGAAAGCTGGAATATTACCGATGGCATTATGGCCAAAGCTGAGATTCAACTCAGCGGCGAGGCCACGGTTTACTATCGGTTGAGCACTTCCAGTGGAGTTGCTTTTGTAGCATACCGCTCATCAACCAGTAAGCCTTACACTTTTACCGATAGTAATGGGGTAATTTTTTATAATTTTCCCTTGGAAGAAAAGTACCGGGATGGTAGCTGGCAGACGTTTAAGCGGGATATCAGGGCTGATGTTGCTTACTTTGATACCAGCATTGAAATAGCAGAGATTGATTGGTTTGCTGTGCGCGGTAGTGGCCGTATTGGTACTGTTGAAATCACAAATAATGATGGTTGGTTAAGTGCCGGGGTCAACCAAAGCGGCAGCGGCTTCACCGCCAACCTGGGCTATGAACTGTCCGGCGACTACGAATACCGTATCGCCACCTACCGCGATGCCGACGGCAACGGTCTCAGTGATAACGATCGTTTATTGCGCACCCTGTCCGGCACCTTTGCCGCCAACGACAGCGGTACCAAACCCGCCAGCTGGGCGGTGCCGGGCTATGAGCGCAGCAGCGCCGAAGGCTATGCCATTGAAGGCTATCTGAGCGCCGCCGAAGCGGCGGATATCGCCTATCTGGAAACCGTGGTAATCGACAATGCCACCGGTTCCCCCATCAGCGCGCAGCCGGTGCAGACCTGGATCGACCCCGCCACCCTGCGCGACGGCTCCTTCGCCGGGCGCCTCAACCTGCTGGTGGGCGAGACCCTGGCCGATGGAGATTACAGCGTGCAGGTGACCCGCCACTATATCGGCGGCAGCAGCCAAGTGGATGCCAGCTTCCAGCAGCAGGTGGGGCGCCAGCTGCAGTCGGTGACCAACCCGCAACTGAGCCTGGGGCTGGACGAACCCTATGCTGCCAGCGGAGTGAACCTGTCTATCCGCCCGCTGGGCAGTTCTAACTGGGAGAGCCTGTCGCTCGACCCAGCCACAGGCGCGGTGGAGCTGGACAAGGCCAGCCACCCCAACGGCGTCTATGAATACCAGTTGTCCTACACCCTGGATGTGGGCGGCGCCCCGGTGAGCAAGAGCGGGGTGGGGCGCTTTACCCTGGCCGCCGGCGAGAGTTATACCCAGGCACTCAGTGCCGCCGCCACGGGGGTGGACCTGGCAGATGCGCGTATTGAGCGCAGCTTCTACGACGATGCCGGGCGGGTCTCGGCCACCCTGGATGCGGAGGGTTATCTAACCGAGTACCGTTATAACCGCGCCGGCCAACTGGTATCCAGCACCCGCTACGCCAACCGCGTGGCGGATTACGACCAGAGCAGTCACTGGCTCAACAGCGGCACCTTGCAGACCCTGCGCCCCGCCGCAGATCCGGCGGCGGATCGCAGCAGCTACTGGCTCTACGACGGCCAGGGCCGCGAAGTGGCCGAGATCAATGCCGAAGGCTATGTCACCGAACACAAATACGATGTAGCCGGCAACCGGGTGAAGAGCACTCAGTACGCCACGGCTCTCGGAGATCTGGATAGCGCTCTAACAGCAGTGCAGGGGGATCCCGCACGCCTGAGCCTGGGCGGGGTGGACTTTGTGCGTCACCGTTTTAATAGCGGCGATAATATCGATGCCAGTAACTGGCAGCTTTATGACAATGACCCCACTGGCGCCAGTGTTACCCGCGCTTACGATGGTCAGTTACAGCAGGACGTGGTCGAGCTGGCTGGCAGTGGTACCGATAATGGCTTCCGCCTGCGTATCAGTGATAACGGCGGGTTTACCAGCTGGAATATTACCGGTGGCACCATCGCCTCTGCGCAAATCAAGCTTACTGGGAGCGTTAATCTCTACTATCGGGTCAGTACCTCTTCCACCAGCAGTGCCTATGTCGCTTATCGTTCATCGATTAGCCAGCCGAGCACCTTTATCGATAGTAACGGAACCACTTTTTATAATTTCCCACTGGAAGATCGCTACCTGGACGGCAATTGGCAGACCTTTGAGCGGGATATCCAGGCTGATATTGCTTACTTTGATGACAGTGTTGAACTGAAAGAGATCGACTGGTTTACCGTGCGCGGCAGTGGCCGTATCGGTGGAGTAGAGATCCTCACCGATACCCTCGAAGCAGCAGGCACTGATATTCCAGGACAACTGCGTCCGCAGGCCTCCGGTGCCGACCGCATCAGCGAATGGCGCTACGACGGGCGCAACCAGGTGACCCACGCCACCGATGCTTCCGGCAACACCAGCACCTTTACCTATACCGCCGGCGGCCAGCTGGCGAGCAGCCGCAGCGGCATTATTGCCAGTGGCTCCATCCTGGATAACTACCTGGATAACTACCAAGGCGACCCCACCTTCAGTGCCAACGACAGCGAGGCGCGGGATTACCAGTTTGAGTACGACGTACAGGGCCGGGTGATCGCCGAGCGGGATCACCAGGGTCGGGTGGTGTTGAGCCACAGCTACGATGACAGCGGTCGCCGTATCAGCAGCACCGATGCCAATGGCTACACCACCCACTTCGCCTACAGAGCCGACGGCCTGCTGAAGTACAGCCTGGCACCGGTGTTCAACCCCGGTAACAACGCCCTCGAATGGCAGTTGAGCAGCTTTAGCCACAACGCCTTCGGCGAAGTGACCGGCACCCGCCAGTATGCCAGCCGCCTCAGCAATACCGCGCTCAACAACCTGGGCCTGGCCGGCGACGCCGCCACCCTGGACAGCCTGGCGGCCAGCCTTGTCGATGGTGAAGACACCGTCACCAGCACCGTCTACACCCAGCGCGGCCAGGTGGACAACAGCACGGACGGCGAGGGCTTTGTCAGCACCTCCCAGTACAACGCCTTTGGCGAACGCACCCGTTTAAGTCGGGCGATTGATGTTGCCAACAGCCGCCAGGCGGTCACGGACTTCAGTTACAGTCGCCGTGGTGAACTGGAAACGAGCAGTGCGCAACTGAGCAGTGGTCCCTTCGCCAGCGTGGGCACCAATACGGTGTACAACGCCTTCGGCGAAGCGGTATCCAGTACCGATGCGCGCGGTTTTAGCACCGACTACGCCTACGACCGCCTGGGACAATTGGTGACTCAGACCAATACCCTGAAACAGCAGACCCACTTAAGCTACGACGCCTTCGGCCGGGTACTGACCCGCACCGATGCGCTGAACCGCAGTACCCGCTACGAATACGACGACGCCAGCCGCAGCCAGACTGTCACCACTCCAGAGGGAGTACAAACTCGCACCGTCAACAATATCCACGGTGAGACCTTCGAAGTCTCCATCAAAGTCGGGGACAGCTGGCTGCGCCAGGTGCGCTATGACTACGACACTCAGGGCAACCTGACCGGTACCACCGACGCCCTCGATAACCGTGCCCGCAGCGAGTACAACGCCGCCGGCCAGCTCACCGCCAGTGTCGACGCCAGTGGCGTGCGCACCGAGCTGACCTATGACCCCCAGGGGCGGGTACTGACCCGCACCCAGGATGTGGGTGGTCTCAACCTGACCACCACCCAGCGCTACGGCCACCGCTATGAGGAAAGCGTGGACGCCAGCGGCAGCGTGACCCGCACCGAGTACGATAAAAATGGCCGCGTGAGCCGGGTGATTGTCGATGCCAGCAGCGATGGCTCTGGCCTCAACCTGCTGACCCAGTACCGCTACGACGGCCAGGGCAATGTGCTGCAAGTGCAGGAGGGCAGCCTCAGCGGGGGTATTGATGGCAGCGCCACGATCAAGCGCACCACCGCCTACAGCTACGACGAGCTGGGCCGGGTGTTGAGCGAGACCCTCGATCCCAATGGCCTCGCCATTACCACCCGCTACGAGTACGACCAGGCCGGCAACCGCACCGCGATAACCAACGCCCTGGGGCACAGCACCTACTTTGTCTACGACGAACTGGGGCGTGAGCGCTTTGTGTTGATGCCACACTCAGCGGATGGCACTTGGTATACCGCTAGGGAAAGGCAGTACGACGCCGCCGGGCAACTGGTTGTTAGTACAGAGCATCACGGCGCCCTCAGGCTGCCGGCGACCCTGGATATCCCCTCGGTGGCAGCGATATATAACAGCATCACTGGCTGGGACCGCACCACCCGCTACGTCTATAACGACGACGGCCAGCTGACTCACACTATCGACGCCCTTGGGTATGTGACGGAGACGGTGTACAACAGCAGTGGGCGCGTCAGCGCCGTGATCCGCTATGCCGACAGGATAGATCCGTCCAGCGAAACTGTGGCCGACCTGGTGCGCGACAGCAGTAAAGATCGCGAGACCCGCTACCAGTACGACGCCGCCGGCCGCCAGACCCACACCCTGCGGCTGTTCGAACAGGGCGGGGTGCAATACGCCTATGTCACCGAGAGCCTGTACAACAGTCGCGGTGAAGTAGTCGGTGAGATCGCCTACGCCCGTGCCCTGAACCTCGCCAGCGAGACCACTGCCCAGCTGAACGCGGAAGCCGCAGACAACCGCCACAGCACCTTTATCTACGATGCCGCCGGTCGCCGCACCCATACTGTCGACAGTCTCGGCCATGTCACCGAGACCCGCTACGACGATAGCAACGATACCGAGACGGTGATCCGCTACGCCAACGGCATCAGTGTACCCGCCGCCAGCAGCTGGACGGACCTCAGAGCAACGGACCTGGGCATCAGCGCCAGCAGCCAGCACGACCAGGTGATCGTCACCCAGTTCGACGCTGCCGGGCGCAAGGCCAGCCTCACCGAGAAAGTGTGGGCGGATGGCGCCCTGCGGGATTACGTTGAAAGTTACCAGTACGACGCCCTCGGCAATCGCACCCAGATCAGCGACCCACTGGGCTACAAGACTTACCTCAGCTACGACGCCGCCGGCCGCCTGACTCACAAGCAGGTCCCAGCCAACGGAACCCAGGGCTATCTGTCCACCTGGAGTTACGATGCCCTGGGGCAGGTGTTGAGCGAGACCCACTACAGCCAAGCGGTGGCGCAAAACACCGACCCCAGTGCTATCAATACCAATACCCTGGCCCACGCCCAGGATCGCAGCAGCCAGTACACTTATTTATCCAGCGGCAAACTGCATACAGAAACCGATAGTGCCGGGGTAATCACTGAGTATACCTACACCACCTTCGGCGAAATCTGGCGCACGATTGAGGCCAAGGGTCTGGCCGAACAGCGCGTGACCTTCCGTAGTTTCGACCAACTGGGTCGCCTGATGGAAGAGACCAGTGGTCTGCCAGACTGGGAACAGAGCACCATAGACAACCGCCACAATCTCACAGAAGCGGAGCTGGGTGCCGACGAGCAGGTTGCGACAACCCGCTTTGGCTATAACGCCTTCGGCGAACTGGAGAAGCTGGTCAGCCCCCGCGGCCCCGGCTATATCAGCCAGCAGCTGCACGACCAGCTGGGGCGCAAAGTGGGTGAGATCGACGCCCGCGGCGGCAGCACCCAGACGGTGCTGGACGCCTTCGGCAATATCGTCGCCACCACCGACCCCAACGGCAATACCGGGGTCTTCCTGTACGACGCCAACAACCAGCTCACCCACCAGGTGACCCCGGATGGTGCCGTTACTACGTACAGTTATGACGCCTTCGGCCAGGCCGTGGACGTGCGCACCTATGCGCAAAAGCTGGCCGACAGCACCGATATCGCCGCTCTCAACCGCGCCGGTTTGGACGCTTTACTCAGCGGTTTACAGGATGCTGTGCGCGACCGCCACAGCGTCAGTGTGTACGACAACCGCGGCCAGCTGCTCACCAGCACCCAGTACGGCTACGACCTGATCAACGGTCACGCCACCGCCAATGTCACCACCTATAAATACGACGCTGCCGGCAACCGCACCGCCATGATCGACGCCCGCGGCGCGCGCACGGATTATCTCTTTGACGCCCAGGGGCGGGTGACCCAGGAGACCGGGCACGAGTACTACGCCACACTGACCTCGCATCAGACCAGTACCACCCTGGTGCGCGCCATTACCAAGTACAACTACAACGCCTTCGATAAGACCTTCGAAGCGGAAGGCTATTACTGGGATGTCAGCGCCGGGGAGGAGAAGGCCTCGGTATACGGTATCCAGAACCGCTATATGCGTTACGACCACAACGGCCAGCTGCTGACACTGCTGGGTCCCGCCTTTATCGGCACCACAGGCAACGCCCAGAGCAGTGCCGACTTCGACGGCACTATCGACACGGTGCCGATGCGCACGGTGACCGAGCGCCGTTACGACGCCCTCGGCCGCCTGGTGTATGAAGGCCAGCGCGGTCTGCAGAATGCCAGCCTGAACGACGACGGCAGCGCCAGCGGTGTCCAGCACGGCCAGATCCAGGCCAGCGCCTACCACTACAACCGCCTGGACCAGCAGGTGTACGCCCTGGATACCGACGGCGGCCTGACCTACAACCGCCACGACGCCGCCGGCAACCTGCGCAGCGAGACCCGCTACGACCAGCGTCTCACCATTAACGGCAGCCCCTGGGACGGCAGCCTCAATGGGCTCAACCTCGACAGCAGTGTCGAGCACTGGCGCAGCGACGCCCAGGCTTTGCAGAGCAGCGAGTCCAGCACCGGACGCACGACCCATTACCAGTACAACGCCAACAACCTGGTGACCAAAACCGAATCCGATGCCGGGGTCTTCTTCGACCTCAACAACCTGGTGGCCCCGGACTCCACCAGTGGCGACCAGCAGGAACTGCAAAACGGCTTCAGCCTCGGCAGCACCCAGGGCAGCCAAGCGCTCTACGATGCCAACGGCAACCCCATTATCCAGATCGACGGCAAGGACCAGGCCAGCTTCGCCCTCTACGATGCCGCCGGCAACCGCGTACTGGAAGTGGACCGCCTCGGCTATGTCACCGAGTATATTTACGACGGTCTCGGCCAGATCACGGCACAAACCCGCTACGCCGGCGCCCTCGACTTCGCCAAGCTCGGCGCCCCCGCCGACAACGAAGCCCGCCACGCCTGGCTCGACAACCTCTACGGTGGCAACCGCGCTGCCCTGGTGGCCAATGTTGCCACCGGCGACGAGCGCACCACCGAATATGTGTACAGTGGCCGCGGACTACTGCTGGAAGAGCGCACCAAAGGGGAATCCTTCGTGCGCATCAGCAACTCCGGCACCGCCCTCAATGTCAGCCGGGTCAGCAGTGACCTGGTGACTCGCCATGACTACGACGGCAACGGCTGGGCCACCACCACCGTGCGCTACGACGGCGATGAAAACGCCGCAGACAGCCGTGTGGAAAGTGTTGACTACAACGTGTACGGCCAGCAGGTACAAACCCGCGGCGCCGAGTACACCGACTACCGCGGCCAGAGTGTGCGCGGCACCATCAGCTACCGCTACGACCTGTTCGGCAACCGCACCGCCGAGATAGTGCACAACGACAGTGGTGGCCAGGTTACCAGCCACCACTACAACATGATCGGCAAGCGGGTGGAGACCCGCGACGCGCGGGAAAACCGCGGTGAAGCCAACTACGAAGGCAAGACCCGCTTCTACTTCGACGCCTTCGGCAACGCCGTCTACCAGAGCAAAACACAGACGGATATCGACAACGCCCAGAGCCAGGTCACCACCTGGCTGCAGTACGACGCCCTCGGCCGCGAGATCGCCCGCAGCAACAACGTCGACAAGACCGAGCAGGGCGGCCTGGTGCAGCACGATATGGCCTACAACACCCACGGGCAGATTATCGGCAAGGGCATTAATACCGATGTCCGTGACTCGGTGATTGGTGGTAAATACCAGGAGTACTACGTCTACGACGAACTCGGACGGTTATTTAAAACCAACGCCGACAACGGCTCCCCGCGTATTTACCTGTACGACCAGAACGGCAATGCCACTTTAGAAATTACCGCGATCAACAACAACAGCCTGAGCGGAATCCAAACCGCGCGGCAGGCTATGAATGAACTCACCCAGAGTGAGACCCAGTGGAAGTACAGCCTGTACGATCAGGAAGACCAGTTGATTACCGTAGTGGATGCCCCGCTGGCGACGCCCACTGATAATTCCGATCTGGATGTGAACTGGGACGTGGACAACGACGGCTCTGAAGTGATCAATGCGGTGGACAGCAAAGCGGGCACTAACCCGAGCATCACCAGCACTGGCTCCAGCAAAAAAACCACCAACAGCACCAGTAACTCTACGGTCTGGGTCAGCCTCAACAACAGCAATATGCCCAGCACCGCCGATGCCGCGGTGAATAACAAACACAGCATGCCCGCCGAGCGCGTGCAGAAGACTGTGCGCGATAACAATATTGGCTACGTGGGCAATGAAGGCGAAGGCTATGCCAGCAACCCCGGCGGCGCCACCGCCGTGGACAGCAGCCGTTCCTGGGAGGACAACACCGATGAACTGTTCTACCTGAGCAGCAACGACCCGCGCCTCAACTTTGAAGACCTCGGGCTCACCGCCAAACAGCAAACCGATCTCGCCGGGCTGCTGGGCAGTACCAGCTACCAGCTCGATGGCACCAGCCAGGGCAGCCACAAAGGCTATATCGAACGGGATACCCGGCACTACTACACCAGCCGCCAGGTCACCCTCGACAGTGGCCGAACCATTACCGTGTTTACCAACCGTATCGAAGTGGAAGAGCAGGTACATATCTTTGTGCCCCTGTCCAAGGGCAACACCGAGTACGGCTGGCGCGAAGTGGTGATCACCACCAACACCTACAACTACGACATCACCAGCGACTTCCTGCAGGCGGATGACAGTGCCGCGGACAGCGCCCTGGAAGATGCGCAGAACAACCCCCTGCAGGTCATGCCGAGCCTGGACTGGTCGGTGAACGGCAACACCCTGAGTCTCGACAGCAGCGACGTGGCCAGTGTGTTCGGCAACAACACCAAGGTCAAAGTGCTGGCGAAGAATGCCAGTGGCCAGGTGGTGATGAACAACACCCAGTACAACTGGAGCGATGGCATGGACATCGCGCTCAACAGTAATGCCGCAGCGGTATCGCTGACATTCCTGAGCGCAGATGGGCTGGTATTGCATGCAGTGGACCTCTACAGCAACAGTGCCGACAGTTTAAGTGGCAGCGTGGGTCTGCCGGGGGAAGGGGTTGGCCTTGAGCATCTACCGGAGGTGAATAAGTTCTGGTTGTCCGCCGGTTACCAATCCTCGAAGCAGGGCAGTTCGAGAAGTACGAGTCTAGCTTACAGTGACTCGGCGAAAATCAATGAGACTACTTATGCTGCAGTTGGTGGGCAGGGAGCTATCAGTAAGCCTGGGAGTGTCGATACAAAACGAATTACTGTTGAGTTTACGAATGCCGGCACAAATGTCATTAGCCGAGTGGTTACTGGAAGTGAACCAGGATTTATATATTACGACTATACCTATGAACAATTAGTAACAATAAAAGTATCTGGTCTGCCTACTAATGAATCTGTATATCTATATATTAATAACAAGGCGGTATTAATACCTGGAAACGGGGTACACATGCTTTCTGGTGGAGAAAAAACTACCAGTAAAGTTGTGAATTCTAACGGAGGCAGTCCATCACTGGAGTATAGTACCTCTGTTAAACTAAAATCCTTTGGGCAAGAGTGGGGAGCGCAGACCATTGCTCATGGTCGACCTGGGACAACAAAAACCTCCGATGAATACGTCCGTATTTTTAACCTCGACAGCTCTGCAAAAACAGTAGAATTCACAGCCGATGGCAAAACTGTAACGGCCAGCGTTGTCAACGGTATGGCTAATGTTGGTACCACTGGTATGTCCAACAGCAGTAGCCTTGCCTTCACCATGAAGGTAAAAAACAGCAGCGGTACAGTAATTAATGAAGCTAAAGGCAATTTCAATAATACTGCCCCAGCGACCGTTAATAATTTAACCAACGCAGTAAAGAAAACCGTCACCACCAATACTTATACCCGCAGCGTTTCTTCAGAGGGCGACAGCTACACCTCCGTCTTCTACTCCCAGACCGGCCTGTACAACCGCGAGGCCATCCGCAATATCGCCTTGCAACTGACCGGTGCCGCCAACGACGAGACACTGATCGCCCACCACGCCAGCTACAACGCCTTTGGCGAGAACGTGGCGTCGATCGACAACAACGGCAACACCACCCTGTACGAGTACGACCAGCGCGGCAATGTGGTGAAGGAGCTGAAGCCGGAAGCGGACGTCTACACCGAGCAGATGACCAAATTCCGCGCCCACACCGCCACCGAATACGGCGTCAATGCCTTTGGTGAAATGGTGATGGAGAAAGTCGGGGCTGAGGCTGCCGCTGGCGCCAGCAGTGCCACCCGCAGCGCTGTTACCAACTACAACACCCAGCACGAACAGGTGCGCCTGCAGGACTATGAGGCCGGCTTATTGATTGCCAGCCAGGACGGCGAGGGCGATTACGACAGTCAGGTCTACGACCAGGCCGGCAACCTCAAGGGCAGCAGCCAGTTGGTGTACCGCGCCAACGAGCGCGGCAACGGCACCAGTGCACTCTACTACCAGGTGGCCTACCACTACGACGCCAATAACCAACTGGTGCGTATGAACCGCTTCCAGGACAGTTCCCTGGCGATTGACTACGGCTACAGCGCCTCCGGTCGCTACGACGAGTGGGACTACGACGAGTTTGGCAACCGCATCCGCCACCGCAACGCCCTCTACGGCGACACTAACCCTGTGCTCTACGCCAGTTTCAACAGCGGTGGCAGTGTCGGCAGCAGCGGCACCGTCGGCCAGGAGACCTACCGCTACGACGGCATGGGCCGGGTACTGCAGTACAAGAGCTACAACGGCAAGATCACCGACTACGCCTACGCCTGGAGCGATGCGGTGAGCCGTAATGTGCTCGCCGCCACCGGCCAGCAGGCCCAGGGCGCCGCCGATCAAGTGCAGCTGGGGGGGTATATCACCGCCATCGCCAAGTCCGGTATGGGCGGCGTGGTGGACACCGACTGGAACCAGTCCTCCCACGAGGATGTACTCAGTGACGCCGTCGACTACTTCGGCAAAGCCGTCTGGCACGACGACCTCGGCGGCCATCGCATCGAATACGCCTACAACTACGCCGGCTGGCTATCGCGCCAGACCGGCAATACCGCCCTGAGCGGCGACGGCACCTGGGAAGCGCGCAACAACCAGGATATCCGCTACACCTACTACCACAACGGCAACCTGTTCCGCACCTACGACTACGGCAACAACGGCCTTGCCGATGGCGACCAGACCGCCGCCAACAGCGATATCGCCCCCGCCGTCACCGAATACCGCTACGACAAAGCGGGCAACCGCACTGGCGAGCTCTACTACCGCTCCAACGACCTGTACAACAACCTCGGCCGCGTGGTGTACCAGCACAGCAATGCCGTCTACGACGAACAGGGTCGTATCACCAGCATCGAAGGCTACGACGAATACGGCAATGCCTACCAGATCGACTACACCTTCGACGCCTTTAGTAACCGCCGCAGCGTCAGCAGTGTTTACGACGGCCGCTACGTCGACAACCTCGACGGCACCATCGACGGCAAGACGCAATCGTTCTACTACACCTACGACAAGAACAACCGCTTCACCCTCACCCTCGGCGAGTTTGAAAACGGCCAGATTGTCCTGGGTAAAACCGGCACCGCCATCACCTATAACGGCCTCGACCAGCGCTATCTCGCCAGCCGCGCCAGTGACGGCAGCATCCGCGAGAAGTACGCCTACGACAGCAACGGCCGCCTCACCACCGTGCATATCGACCAGGGCAGTGGCTTTGTTCTGCGCGCCAGCCGTGTCAACAACGATGCGGGGCAGGTCACCGCCTACTACGAGTACGACTCCGCCGGCAAACTGTCCAGCGCCACCGACAACTACTACAACGCCGACGGTATCCAACTGGGTTACGCCACCACCCAGTACGATGAGAATGGTTTAGCCACCGACGAAGTCATCCGCAGCCGCAACACCTTCCTCGGTGACGGCCAGACGGTGGACACCAACATCACCAGCGCCTACCCCGAAGACGGCGCCGCCCCCACGGTGACCACGCTGTACAACTCCTACGAAAAGTGGGATAGCTACAAAACCAAGTCGGTGGTAATCAGCGCCGACAACAAGGACCTACACCCCAAGCAGCGCGACAGCTGGGAGAACGGCGAAGCCTTCTACACCTACGACTCCAATGGCCATATCCGCCGCGTCTACGACGTGGAAGGTCAGCGCGCCATCGCATATGTCACTGACAAGGAAGGCCGCACCCTGGTGCGCGAAGAGATCAACGACGACGGCCAGAACAGCTACGGCCGCGAGATGCGCCACTTCTACTACTTCAACGGCCACGCCGTCGGCGATGTGGGCAACGACCAGGTACCCAGCCGCTACGACTACGTCAAAGCCCTGGCCCAAGCTGAAGGAGCAGGCAATCGCCACTCCCACAGTAATGGCGACCACGTACAGGCGGTGCAATCGGCGGACTTCGACCAGAACTACCAGCCGATCAACCCCAACTATCCCACGGCCAGTTACTCAAGCTTCGAGGCCCAGGGCGGAGAGACCCTGCAGAGCATCGCCGCCATGGTCTGGGGTGACTCCAGCCTGTGGTATCTCCTGGCCGATGCCAACGGCATGAAGGGCGACGAGGTACTGACCAAAGGCCAGCGCCTCGAACTGCCCAATGTGGTTACCAATATCCACAACAACAGCGATACCTTCCGCCCGGTAGACGGCGCCCTGCAGATGGGGGATACCGCCCCGACCCTGCCGGATGTGCCGCCGCCACCGCCGGTGGATAACGACGGCGGTTGTGGTGCGCTGGGTATGATCCTGGTGATTGTGGTTGCGGTGGTGGCCACGGTGTTGACAGCAGGTGCTTTCGCTGCGGCTGCCGGCGCTAGCATCGGCGGTATGATGACGGCGGGCGCGAGTGCTATTGCCACTGGTAGTCTCGGTTTTGGGGCCGCATTTGTGGCGGGTGCCGCGGGCTCGATTGCCAGCCAAGTAACTGCGATGGGCCTAGGGATGCAGGAGGACTTTAGCTGGAGCGATGTGGCTATAGGAGGCTTTACCACGATGGCAACGGTGGGTGCGGCCGGCTACCTGAACGGAATTGACAGCTTCACCAAAGTGGTCGACGGGGTGAGTAAGCTCAACTGGGCTGGCTCAGCGCTCCTCGGCGCGAGCAATGTGGTTAGCAGCTACGGCATCAACAAAGCGTTTAATAAGGATGTGAGCTTTAGCTGGCGCAACGTGGCCACCTCTGCGGTTACCTCCGGTGTTGCTTCGGGACTAACGGAAGGTTTTTCACAAACCAGTGAATCGGGAGTACTCGGTGGAGTTCTGCAAGCTGGAGGCTCAATCGGAGCCGACGTGGGCCGAGAGCTGACCAGCGCCCTGATCAACGAGTCAGTGCAGAGTGCTATCTGGGGTGACAGTTTTGACTGGGGTGGTGTGGCAATTGCCACTGCTGCCGGAGTCGCTCAAAGCTCGATCAAGCGCTTAGGTGGTGATGGTGAGCCGGTTGCCGGCGGCGGTCTGGATGCGGGTTCAGTTACTAGCAATGAAAAAACCAGTACTGGAGAACAACGTCTTACTGAACAGTTCAGTAGCTCAACAAGCAATATAACTTCCAGCTGGTCAGGACAGGAATTGGTGGTGACTGCTAGCCAAAGTGGTATTTGGGGCAGTGAAAAGGACTACTGGTCTAACAGTTCGGTGATCCAGCGGAATACGCAAGTGATGATGCACTCCGCCGGTTTTAATAGCCGGCTAGATGCAAAGCTGGCGAATTATGAAGCACGCACGATACAGGCCAGGGCCGGTGTACAGGCTGTTTGGGATGACTTCCATGCAGGTGTTGCAGCGTCTGCAGCGAATACGCATTTTGCGAGTGTGGGGGGGACTGATTTTTCTGAACAGGTTGCGTCTTTTAATAGTTACTCTACTTGGCGCGAAGGTGAAATAGCCCGTTTCAATAGTGAATGGGCGGGCGCCAATGGCGGCATCCGTATGCTCGGAGAGTTGTCGGCTGCTGTCTGGGGTGCCTATGAAAGCTTCGGCCGTACGGTTGAATATGGTTTTGGGCTCACTGGCGCTTTAGGCAGTGATATCCAGTCTGCGAATTGGGAAAGCTTCACCGATGGTCTGGTAGTCGCCGGCAAGTTAACAGCCGGGGTTGCCCTACAGAGATACGCTCCGGAGCACGAGTACGCTCAATTTGCCAGGGAAACTCTGGTTAATGGTGCGGTGACGTACAAAGATTCGGTCGTAGCTACCTATGAACGGTCTGGCCTAGCCGGAGCGATAGGTAAGGTGGGTGGCGATATCGTTGGCGGTGCCGTGGTGAGTATTATCACCGGTAGTGGGTCCGTTAGCTCGGTTCGTCATGTCAGCTTGGCCGGAGGGCAGATGCTTGAAAATGCGCTTACCAGAACCTCAGGTGGTAGAATGGCAGCGCAGTGGGGGGCTGTTGGGGACTTGGAGACTAATCCGCTTAGGGCTGGAGGTGTTCCAAACTTACGAAGTGCGTATTCTGGAAGTGTTTACGATTCAGGTTTCGTAGGGCCTGTAGACTGGGTTACATTCTATCGGGGTGAAGGTACTCCAAATACCCAATTCTTATCATCTCTTGCTCAAGAAAAAGGTATTGGTGCATCAAGAGCAAGCTTTTTAGATGCTAAAGCCAATGGTACTTTAGATAACCTTTTTGATACTCATGGTAATGTTGGTAGCCAAGGTCTTCCAACTATTGGGGTGACGAAAGATCCTGTAGTGGCTGAGTACTTTGCAAAAGGGCCTAATGGGAAAAATTTAGAACCGACTGTAACTGAGTTTAGAATGCAGCGGCATGAGTTTGATGCCCAAGCAATGAGAAACTATGAAAATAGGAGAGATGTCTTTGACATCAATTTGAATATTGGTCGTCAAGAACAAGAGTTTCTGTTTAATACGGAAATTCCTTCTGAAGCCTTGGTGCGACAATGGTTGGTAAAATAGTATGAACGATAATATCCGGCTGAAATGGGAGCCTTTAAATAGGACTCCTTTGGATGAAATTGAAGTACAGTTAAGTGAATTCTTTGCAGATAAAAGTACAGGTGTAACTATTTTAAAAAATGGTACTCTGCTTTTTATAGATGATGAGGGAAATAGTGTTGAGAATGCTAAAGAAGCTATGAATGAAGCTCGGTTCATCTTAGATTTTAGAGTCGCTCCTATAGGTGATGAAGCTTTTCTTGTAGTGTTACACAGTGCTATTGCTGTTTATGTTAGCAAAGAAGAATTTGAATCAGTAAAGGATGAAGTGAAGGCTAGAATTTCAGAGCTAAGGTTTCCTAGTGAAGAACATATTGTGCCTAGTGGCTGGTCTGAAAATGACTATCTTGTTGGAGTATATGGTAGAGGGAAGCTTCAATTCGATGCATATAATTTTGAATATCACAAAAGACTAGAGTTTGGTAATAAATAAGCTGTTGTTCCAAACAGTTCAATTTCTGCTGCCCAGATAGAAGAGATTGCAGGAATAAATGCCTCTGGCGTTAAAGCTCAACGAATTCTCCCCGGCACTAATGGCAAGGTTGCAATTATTGGTCGTAATATGGGTGGTCGAAAAGAGAAGAAATTCTGGACACCCATAGATTAGAGAAAGGCGCCAGCAGCGTTGCTGGCGCTAGTCCCAGTGGCTATTCCTTTCTGCTTTATAGTTAAGGGGACATGAAATGCTGCATATCTATGCTTGGGCTTAGAAAAACTGTGACTTTAGAGAAAAAGTGGAAAGTAGTATCGAGAGAATCGGTGGGAACTAGCAGGGTGTGGCAGAAAGGTAGTGTCGACAGTCGCTTATGCCGTGTACCCAGCTTTATGGAGTTGAATACGGGTTTGTCGTACAGTCTCCACTAATCCCTAAGCCTTTAAAGCGGGTATATAAACTTTCGCCTGATATAAAACCAGTATTGGGTGAGTCGCTCAGCCTTATAGAATAGGGGAGGTGACTTCGGCAATAAAACCTTACTTTCCGAGACCCAAATACCGGTCACCCCGGCCCGCTAGCCCAAAAATGATAAACCGCAACAAAAAAGATCGCACTCCGGCCCTATTGGTCTTCTCTTTCCTGTTACTGATAGTAAATAGAAAAGTAAACAGGAATAGAGGTCAGTCACCAAGACCACACTACATAAAAAACGATCAAAAAGCACCCAGCATCAACTGGTCAACCTTAGCTAGGAAATAAAAGGCAAAAAAAAGTCTTGTCGTCTATAATCAAACTGCCAACCACTCCAGCCACTATTCTAAATAATGACCGAATAGCAAAAGAATCGCGTCACCGGATTTAGTGGCTATCTCCTTCTTGTCGGAGATGGTAAGCAGAATGAAGAATAGGGGAGTGTCTGGAATCAGGGTTGCATAAGCAATAAACAACCGGTCAAAAATATCTGCTACAGATTGATCTGGGCTTGGTGGAAAGTAAGCCTCGACAATCGTACAACCGGCACCCTAGTACTTGCGCACCTTTATCTAGGAGCAATTCTGGACACCCATAGATTAGAGAGAGGCGCTAACAGCGTTGCTGGCGCTAGTTCCAGTGGCAATTTCTTTCTGCTTTATAGATAAGGTGAGGTGAAGCCTGAAGATTTATACTTGGGCTTAGAAAAATTGTGGCTTTGAATAAAAGTGGAAAATGGTATCGAGAGAGTGGGAGGGTGTTAGCAGGGTGCCGCAGAAAGGTAGCGTCGACAGACGCTTATGCCTGTACGCAGCGCTTATCGAGTTGCCTGCAAGCGTTTCGTACGGCCTCAGCAGAACCTACAAAACCTTTAAAGCGGCTTTCAAAATTCCGGCTGAGATAGTGCCAGTGCTTAGGTGAGATAAAGATAAAGGAGAGGGTAGGGGCGTAAGCTTTAAAAATTCTTATAAGTATGTTGTTGCTACATTTTAAATGTAGAATGCGAGTTAGAAGTAAGTTTAACCTTTCTCAATTTTTACATAAGAAAACCTTCTTTACGCCATAAACACCTGGATGCCAAAATAATCGCTTTTGCGTGTGGACAACATCTAGATGCAGGATAGATTAAGGCGCCTTCACGGGTGATGAAGTGGGTTAAACTTAGTTGAATTAGCTTCTTAAGTCTCTGATTTACCTGTCCCTCTATATGCCATACTACTTTCGGCCAACCGTCACAAATTAATCGTATACATGCCCTTTAGCGCCAAAGAATAAACAGGTGTTGTTGAGGTATCGTGAAAACTGTTGGAGATAACTTTGCATCTGTCCCGTAATGCGAAAGAGTCGATAAAAATTGCGCTGTCCTTAGTAGTTGTTTATGCCATCGCAATGAGTATTAATTGGGAGAAGCCATTTTGGGGCGGATTTGCTGTTATTGTATGCAGTCAGGCAAATCTAGGGCAGTCTTTAAATCGCGCCATTTTGTGGATTCTCGGGACTCTCTTTGCTCTACTGGGGGGGTGGATAATTGTCGCGCTGTTCCCCCAAGATCGATGGCTCTTTATGATCGCGCTCTCTATTTGGGTTGCCGGTTGTGTATATTTTCTGCAAAGGTCAAAGCGCCAGTATTTTTGGATGACATGTGGTTATGTCATATTATTATTGTGGGATGCGACAGGCGGAGATTTATCGATCTCTTATGAGGAGGGTATTTTACGTATTCAGGAATCTTTGCTCGGGATTATCGTTTATGGTCTCATCGCGGTATTAATATGGCCTAATTGTAGTCGTGAAGAGCTTCACAAGGCCGCAATTGCTCTTTTAGAGTCGCATCGGATTTTTGCGGATAGATGTTTTAGCAGTATCCAAGATCGAAAAAAAGTAAAAATTCTTAGAGAAAAGCGTGTTGAACTGTTAAAGGCTGACTCACGTTTACGCGTTGCGATTAATGATGCCACTTCTGACAGTTACGAAATTTGGGAATGCCGTAAGCAATGGGACCGTTTTGGGTATTGTGCAACGGCTGTGACACAGTCGCTACTTAAGTTGGAAGAGAGCCTGGCGCTTTCCAGTGATCTGGGAATAACAAAATACCTTATAGGAATGAGGGATTATTTGAGGGAAATGTCGAGTCGTTTTAAGAAAGTGAGTTTTGCGATTGAGGAGGGGAAGCCGGTAGGCAGCGCACAGGAAAGGGTTGTCAGGGGGAATATTGAAAAAGTAAAAGAGTTGTCGACTTCCGAGACGGCGGGGCTAGCGGTAACACGCCGCTCGCTAAATGATCTGGAGGTTGAATCCCGAGCACTAATATATTCTGTAAACGATATCCAAGATCCTGGGGCCTCATATTTAAGTGATTCAGGTGAAGGAGAGGTATATTGGTTTGGTCTCTTTATGCCGGACCCTGACAGGCTCGCCAATGTTGTTCGTGTACTTGTCGGTATATGGATCTCTTACCTGGCCTATTTGTTTGTTCCAGATATGATTGGTGGTTTGTTAGTTGTACTATTAATTACTATTATAGCGATCATCGCAGCCGTTAGCCCGCAAATTAGATTGTTTGAAACATGCTTGTATACAATTCTGGTTTGCTTAATGTCTGCGCCTCTATATTTTTTTGTTATGCCTAAACTGCCTGGATATTATTCTTTGGGGTTGATGATATTTGTCTGGACTTTTGTTATTTCTTATTTTGCAAATAAGGCATTCGGGGCTCAGTCAATGATAAGAACCCTGGTTCTTATCTTTCCACAGATTATCTTTAATTTTAGCAATGAGCAGGTGTATAGCTTTGTTGTGTATACAAATTATATATTTGTGTTGGCGATAATTTTTTGCATACTGGCTATTTCAAGAAATATACCTTTCACTTCACACCCTGAAAAAAATTTCAAAAAAAATATAGATAGACTTCTGAGTAGTGCTGCTCGATTGGTGGTGGAGGGTGATGTATCGCCATCTAAAAGATACTCTATCTTTTATCGATTATATATATTGTATCATTTGAATATCGTCATGATTTCCCATAAGAATATTCTTTATTGGAAAGAGGGTATCGATAAATCCCATGTCAGGGGTATGTCTGAAGATCAATTGAAGAGGATTATTGACTTGTTGATGTTGGTTGCCAACCAGGTCAGGATTTTACATGGAATTGACAGTTCCAAGATGAATTTGGTTGCAACGAAAAGAATGCTTCGTGAAGCTTTCATTTGGCGCTGTCTTGCCGCAAAAATACTGTTCTATCTTTCTGGAAAGAAAAGAACAATTAATATTGAGTCATTGAGGAGGGGGTATAAAAGGATTTTTGACAGGGCGAATGTTGATGTCAGTGAGTTGATGGAGCTGCGAGAATGTAGTGAGCAATCAAAAGAGGGAGTGTCAAACTTTCTGTATTTCCTGGGTGTTACACACTGTATTAATAACTACCTGGCTGAATTCTTTCGCCTGTCAGAATCTGTAGATTGGGAATTTTTTTGTGAAGAAAGATGCCTTTGAGTTAAATAGGTTAATGTATGGAAAAGATACCCCATGATGTGTCAATAGGTGGTTTTTTTCTTTCCCCGGTTTTGGTGGCTGGGGTGTTGGGAGTAATTGCAGCATTAGTGACTGCAAGGCTTCTGGATCGTTATCGCCTTTCGAGATATTTTGCAAATCCTCCGGTTGTTGTTATCTCGTTGAGCATAATATATTCAGTTTTTATCGGTTCCATATTTGTGGGTATATAAGAGTGAAGAAGTATAGAAAATACATCTTTACCGCAGGTGTAGTTTTTATTGCTCTACTTTCGTTGGTACTTCAGTTTTGGAAGTACCTTAATAACCCTTGGACCAGAGATGGAAAAGTTCAGGCAGATATAATTCAGGTCACTCCAAGAGTTTCTGGCCAAGTCGTTGAGTTGCCAATAAAAGATAATCAGTTTGTCAACCAGGGAGAGCTTCTGTTTCAGATAGATCCAAGAACCTATGAAGCTGCTTTAGCAGAGGCCAAGGCTCAGTATGAAGAGGCTATCGATACCTATAACGCTGACAGAGAGAATATTCTCGCCTATGAAGCCAGGCTACGTGAATCTTCCGCAGCGATAGATCTGGCAAAAAGTAATATCAATGCACTGGATGCCGAGATTATCAAAGCCAGGGCTGAGTATGAGCGCCAACGGGAATTGCTTCCGCAGCGCGCTACTTCGGTGCGATCCCTTCAGGCAGCCGAAGCTGAATATGAATCATCTATAGAATACCGTGCTGGTGCAGAGGCCAGCCTTGCCGAATCCATAGCTGCTCTGGAGCAATCACAAGCAGACCTGGCAAGAGTTCGGGCACAACTTGGAGCCCTTGGAGCAGATAATCCAGGTGTACGTGCGGCTCTTGCCATGGTACGCCAGGCGGAGCTTAATCTTGAATATACTACTGTAATCGCACCTGTTTCGGGTTTTGTGACCAATCTAGACTTTCGCTTTGGTGATCAGGCGGTAGCCAATCAACCGGCACTGTCGATTGTAGATGTCAGCACCTATCGAGTAGAAGGCTATTTTCGTGAAACCTTTATCCGACGTATATCGCCAGGAGATCGTGCAATAGTGACATTGATGGCCTATCCGCACAGACCTCTTCAAGGCTATGTAGAAAGTATTGGCTGGGGGATAGCGCAGGACGATGGAACAGCTGGTAATGACCTACTACCGAGAGTCAACCCGACATTTGAATGGATTCGCCTTGCTCAAAGGATACCCGTTAGAGTCCATTTAACTGAAACTCCTGAGCTTGTGGAGCTTCGTGTTGGTTTCACTAGTTCAGTGCTCATATTGAGCGATACTGCGAGCGCCGAACAAGATGAAGCGGCGCACTCACCTTAAGCTCAATAATATAAGCTCTTTATGCCTGCAAGTAGTTGTCGGTATTCTTTCAACTTCCTTAAGTGGCGGTTGTATGTTAGGTCCAGATTATCAGCCGCCTCCTGTCACGGTGGAGGATTCTTGGATTTATGGAACTGACATGCGATTAGATACTCTGGAAGCAATCAACCCATTTTGGTGGAAATCCGCATTTGCTGATCCAGTACTGGACGAACTGGTGGCCCAGGCGATCGACAATAACTTGGAACTGAGATCTGCTGCCTTGAGGGCACTACAGGCCCAGCAGATAGTGGCCATTGCTATCGGTAATCAATATCCCCAGCTGCAGCAAATTGAGGGGCTTGTGGATCGTTCAAAATACGTGCGATCAGGGTTGCCGGGTGATGTACAGAGTGAATACTATTTCAATTTCAACTTGACTTGGGAATTGGATATGTGGGGGCAATTAAGGCGCTCTGTAAACTCTGCTGCGGCGGACTTTGAGGCCAGCTTGGCTGAGTATGATGGTCTCCTTGTCTCAATCATTGCCCAAGTAGCCCAGTCATATATCAATATTCGCACAGTGAAGCGCCGCCTCGAGGTTGCAAGGGAAAACATCCGTATACAGAGGGAGGGTTTAAGAATTGCCGAAGTTAAATTTCGAGCTGGCGAAGTCAGTGCACTGGATGCTGAGCAGGCCCAGACCTTACTCAGTAATACTGAGGCTACTGTACCAGGGCTGGAGATTATTCTTCAGCAGCTTAAAAATACTCTGGCAATACTCCTTGGAATGCCCCCTCATAGTTTGAATGATTTACTTTCGGTATCTCCAACAGTGCCATATGCCCCTGCTATAGCAGTTATTGGAATGCCTCAAGACCTTTTGAGGCAGCGCCCGGATATTCGTCAAGCTGAACGTCTGCTTGCTGCACAGGGTGAGCTTATAGGGGTGGCAAGAGCAGAACTCTACCCAAATTTTTCAATTGGTGGACTGATCGGCGCAATTAATATCAGGGGAGGGCAGCTTAACGGTAGCAGTGATGCTTGGGATATGTTTGTGGAGTTTGATTGGAATATATTCAACTATGGACGACTACGTAGTAATATTCGGCTTCAGGACGCAATTTTCCAACAGCTGGTTTCTGATTATCAACAAGTTGTTTTGCAGGCACAGGTAGATGTCGAGAATGCAATTGTTTCATATCTTAAGTCACAAGAGCAGGAGGCCTTTTATAGAACCGCGGCAAGGGCTTCTAAAGAAGCCGTAGATCTTTCTTTAACCCAATATATTGGTGGTGAAATAGAATTTAATACAGTCATTACTACCCTGCTGTCCAATCTTAACCAGCAAGATATACTGGTGGTAGCGCAGGGTGCGGTTGCTACTAGTCTGGTACAAGTGTATTTATCTTTGGGGGGAGGCTGGCAGATACAGGACGGCCTTATGCCTTTGGAGCTGCTTCCAGAAGAAACAATAGAGGATTTACTTCGACGTACGCATTATTGGGATAAATTGCTGAATTAGATTAAAGGTATCCATCTTTGCCTAATTGTGAGGTACCTTTGTAAATACAGACTTATATGCCTGAAAATTAGTTAAGTGGTCAGCCAGCGCCGAAACTTAGAACTTTTTGTCTTGCTGGAAATTAGTGGTTCATCAATATTCAATAAATAGATAGCTAAAGTGTCCTTGCCATAGTTTTCAAATCGTTGAATATATTTAATGTTGATTATATCACTGCGACTGATTCGGAAAAAGTCCTGAGGGTTTAATTGAGATTCTAGATCAGTAACTGAATTCTGTATTAAAATGTGACTTAACCCCCTTTTATCGTAAGCAATAATTATACCTTTGCTTGCCCGTAGGCAAATTATATCTTCTACATCTAGAACCTCCATGCTTTTTCTTTTTTTTAGTAGTAACCTGCGTTTGTAGTCACTATTTTTGGTATCTATTTTCGTGGAGCACTTTTTTGAAAAGGCAACTTTAAGTTGTTCGAAAGCAATCATGGACTCTATAAATCGCTTATAAGAGAATGGTTTGAGTAAATACTCTATTCCCATATTTTGGAATGCTTGCATCCAATAATTATCATAAGCAGTGATAAATATAACTGGGCACGGCAGGTCTAGTTCGTTTAAAGATTGAAATACAGATCCATCAAGTAATTCAATGTCGGAAAAAATAAGATCTAAAGGTCTATTCTTGTTAAAGAACACTTTAACCTCTTCTACTTTATCGAGCGGGCCCTGAATTTTTGCCTGAGGGCTATATCTAAGTATATATCGTGATAACTTTTCAGCTGCTAATGGCTCGTCTTCTATTATTAGTATATTCATAATATTTTTCGATTTATGGGCGGATAAGTGGAATTTTCAATGTAAAGTCACTGGCTGTTTTATTGAGCTCTATGGGTTTTCCCAGAATTGACCTTGATCGAATCTCTAGGTTTTTTAATCCAAAACCACTTGAAGCTTTCACATATGATTTTGGTCTGATTTTATTGTGGATGTTAAGCCAGGCACCATTAATTTCAACCTTAATTGGTAATGGGTTTTCCTTGTCACCCTGGTTGTGCTTTATTACATTCTCCAATGCCAGTTGAAGAGAGCAGGGTAAGGTCAAATATTCCAAATCAAGCTCTCTTTTGTAGTCCATGCTAAGATGATAGGCGCCAGCAAAACGCTGGTTTAATAGGGACATGTAGTCTTGGGCAAAGGAAATTTCTTGATCTAGAGTGATGGTTTCCAATTTTTGACTGTCGAAAACATAGCGATAGATATTGGTGAATGTATCAAGATAATTTTCAGCCATTTCAGGCTTGGATATAATTAGAGCAGATAAGGTGTTGAGATTGTTAAACAAGAAATGAGGATCCAGTTGCTTTTGTAACTGCTTGACCTGATTCTCTAATAAGGCCTTTTTGGTTAATTCAAGATCCAATTGTTGAAAATTCAGATTCTCTATTAGTTTCAGGGCAATGACCGCTCCACCATTGAGTGTGTGCAATAAAAAAAGGCTGATTGTAAGCGCTAAAATGTGGCTTTTGTCAATTTCCTGGTAACCGAAGGCCCATTCTATGAGTAGAGTAAGTACGGTTAATGGAAAAACGAAGCACAGATTGCTAAGTACAAATACTTTTATGTAGTGCGTGGAGGTCGGTATAGCGATATTAGAATTGACGGTTAGCTTTTGGTGAAACTTAGCTGTAAGCCATTGGGCACAGAAACACTGCATAGCGATCCAAAAAGGCGCATCGTAATGGATTTTTATTGTTTCTTCTGGCTCGGTTTGTAGAATGGCTGAATATAAGACAACCAGAAATGAAAAGCAGACTGTTATTATGATAATGGTTGTCTTATTCAAGGCTTTACTATTCCGCTCTACTTACTTTTGGGGAAGGCTCATGATAACTTCTCCCTTTGGGCTAAGAAACTCTAACTTTGCCTCTCCAGATTTGGTTACTATCATTTGGATCCGGTTATTGCCATCGGCATCATTAAGTTGAAGTTTTGAATCTCCGTTTAGAGTCCCATAAAAAGCCCTTCGAGTACCACCAAGCTTCTCTTTATCATATTTTTTTGCAATTTTCTTGGTTTTTCTCGTGTTCCCATGTTTTTTTGCTTCGATATACTCCCTGGCTAACTCAAAATCCATGTCCTGATCCGGGCGATCCATAACAGTTAATCCTGTGACCATATAATTCGGTTGTTCTATATGTTGCACCATCAAAGTTTGGTCTTGATTGTACCGGTCAAAGGATAAGTGCAGGCCATGATTAGTTGTACCATCTTCCTTTTTCCCCCGGAATATAAAGCCTCCATTTTCTGTCCCCTCATCGTTATAAAAGATCATTCCGGGTCTGGGTGAGGATGTTCGGAAGACTTCCTTGCCAAACTTTTCTGCCCCCGGAGCCTTGTCTGAGTTCGCAAGTACCATGCGCTTTAGCCCGCTCTTTTCGACGATATTGATACGTTCTGCTGAAATCTCTTCAAACTCTGTCACAGAATTGGCAATAGCTACGTATAACCCCAAACTAATAAGGCCCACACTGAGTAGAATGTTGATTCTCTTTTGTTGATTTATTGCCTTCTCATAGCTTTCCATAATTATCTCCTTGTTTCTTTAGTGATTTAGGCTAAAGAGTAGGGGCTGGTCATGGGAGGATGAATAAATGTAGAGGGGGATAATTCTTCTAAACAGGGGGAAATCTGCACTGACCAAAGTTTGCTAGTTTGCGAAAGGGGAGATCTCTGTGAATCAGCAGCCCAGCTAATATTAAGTATCTAACAGAGAGCTAATCTGGCCTTTTCATGTAGAACTACAAGTTTTTGTTCAAACTTTTTGAATTACCTGGGTTAGCCACGTTTTTAAGAGATAAATGGTATGGTTTGTCCTCTCTTGATCTGGTACACAATTACTATACATGAAGCATCTCCCCAGAAAACTGAACTGTGGTCCCAATGCTAGGACACTTGCTGCATCTGCGCCAGATCTAAGTACGATCTTCATTAGTGGGGGATTTTATCCTGGTAAGTTGCTTTAAGTTTATAAGCTATAGGTATAGTGTCTTCTCTCAAGTCGAGTTGGCGAGCGCCGTGGATTGAAATGATCACTCCATCGGCACCTAAAATAATTTATTGACTAAGTGTACTCAGCGACAAATTAGTTCGGAGGGTTTGATGCTGGGTGCCTTCCCCACGGTCGATCAGGTTCCAGTCTTTTCCCTGGCTTTCAATTAATGTGAGGGCGGTTACTTTTTGATCTTTTGTGGGTATACCGGACGATGTACCTATAAACAGTAATTCGAATGCTTAAATGTCTCTGTAATCACTTTCCAATCATACGCTATCAAGGCAGGTAGGGAATCTATGATCAGTGGGTTTAATAATGACATTGCGAGAGCTGTATTTGATAAATCTTCTACTTGGTATTGACCTCAAGCAAGGTTGAGGTAATAGACTGTTTTTCACTGTTGAATGGCCAAGAGGAGTTTAGTCATATGACAAAGAGTGCAAATAATATCGATCTGCAAGCTTATTTTAAGCGCATTGGCTACGATGGTGTGCCCGCCAATGACCTGCAAACCCTTAGGGACCTACTTACCCATCATGTTCGAACTATACCTTTTGAAAATGTAACCTCTTTTCTTGGAAGCCCGGTGGATATTGAGATATCCGCTATTGAGGATAAATTAGTGCGGCACCGGCGAGGGGGCTATTGCTTTGAGCAGAATGCTTTGTTGCGCGAGGTGTTACAGCAGGTAGGTTTTACTGTCACTGGGCTTGCCGCCCGGGTCTTATGGCAAGCTTCTCCGGATCATCAACCTGCTCAGTCCCACATGATTTTACAGGTGGAAGTGGGTGGGGCCCCCTATCTGGTGGATGTGGGGTTCGGCAGTAATACTCTGACGGCACCGGTGCGCTTGGACTCACCAGCCCCTCAAAGCACACCTCATGGAACCTATCAAATAACGCGAACAGGTGAGGATTACCTTCTGCAAGTAAAGGTCGAAGGAGTTTGGCAATCTATGTACAGCTTTGATCTCAGGTCCCGTACCTTGGGCGATTACAAAATTGCCAACTGGTTTTGTTGTACTAATCCGGAATCCCGTTTTGTACAACATCTGATTGCAACGCGGGCGTTCCCGGAGGGACGCCATGCGTTATTGGATCGTCAATTGAGTTACCAGCCAATTGTGGGCCCGAAGAGTGTCATTATGCTGGCGAATGTGGAGGAACTTCGTCGTACTCTCCTGGATATATTTGGTATTGAAGTTCCAGCCGGGCTCATAGCTGAGCAAAAACTTGAGGCTATCTTCCCGGAAAAATCTTTATCCCAGCTGGTGAAAGGCAAGGATCTCCTTATGAACCGGGAGGTGTCATGAGTAAAGTTGGTGTTGTGTATCATTCTGTTTGTGACAGTACCAGAGGTTTAGCACAAGCCGTTGTTGAGGGAGTAAATAATGTATCTGGCTGTGAGGGCGTAGAGCTCACTATTCTAGGGGAGGATATTCAACTTGGACGCTATAGAAATTCTGAACTCATGGTCCAGCTGGATCGTTGCAAAGCGATAGTGCTGGGCTCACCTACTTTTATGGGATGTGTCTCGGCGCAGTTTAAGGCTTTTATGGATACAGCGAGTGAACGATACAGTGATCGCAGTTGGATGGACAAGCTGGCAGCAGGTTTTACTATCGGTGGAAACTTCAGCGGCGACCAGCTGAATACTATTCAGACTATGCAAATATTTGCTGCGCAAACGGGGATGCTTTGGGCTCCTCTGGGTATTTTGACTGATTCGGAAGGGAAGGGGAGAAACCGCGGAGGCTGTCAGTCGGGCCTTGTTGCTGTTGCGGAGAGAGATGGGGGTTTACATCAGCTGGATCTCCTTACCGCCCAGTATCTGGGGGAGAGGGTAGGGGGGCTTTCATTAAGGCTGTTGCCTCATTAGCTTTTTCACAATGCTGGCATGGGGGTATCAGGGCTGAAATAGGGCCTTTGGGTAAAGGATTGTTTATCTGCCCCTTGTCCGCATTAAGTCAGGCTTTGACGGCTGGTCACCTTATATAGGTAACAATTGTTGGGGGCTGGGAAGAAAACCCAACTACTTTCACTCCGAAACCAATCTTGCTACACAGGCTAGGACCTGGAAGACACACTAGTGCTCTGGTGAGCTTTCCATGTGTCTACGGTGACTTTGTTTTTAGCTAAAAGTAGGGTCAAGAGGCACAGAACTCCTTGAAGGGTGGCTTCGCACGGCATTCAGATGTCGTATTTAGCTATCTTGGGTGCTGAGGGAGTACTTGATAGTAAAGCCTAAATGTATACACTTAAAAAGTCGTTATCAAGTTAAATTTTATTTGGTGCCAATAATATCCGAAGACTAAGTAATCAGGGGTTAAGCTTGTGATGGGTTAAAACTCAGATAGCTCCCACCAAACCAAAGGTTTGGTGGGCTTTAATTTAAATTTAATCGTCTCAACTTGGTGAGCATGCGTCACAAGTCATTTCTCTCCAGCCGTATTAACGCTCTTAGCGATGGCGTTTTTGCCATTGCCATGACGCTTTTGGTGTTCAATATCCAAATTCCTGATCTGGGGGATTTCAAGCCAGAAGAAAATTTTCAAACAAAAATGCGTGAGCAAATACCGCATATATTTTCCTGGTTATTGAGTGTCGCGATCCTTTGTCGGCTATGGCTTAATCACAATCATTTGATGTCCGATCACGAAACTAAGTCGGTAGGCTTTACCAGTTTTAACTTCCTGCTGCTCGGAGCTGTTGCTTTTATTCCTTTTCCATCGGCATTACTGGGAGAGTATCCAGATCAGGCTTGGTCAGTAATTTTGCTATCCATCAGCTATGCGGTGGCAGCATTGGCGATTGCAGGAATGTGGTATATAGCTCCGAATCGGTCGAGTTTAAGTGGAAAAAGGGTTTTATTGGTGAGCATGGTGATGTTGCTAACCAGTATACTGGCTTGTCTTTTGACGGCCTTTAATCCCTATTGGGGGCTGGCTCTCTGGATCGTTTATGTGGTAGGGATTGCGCCATTCGCATATTTGATGGAGCGTTATGTTTTCACCGAGGGTGATTAGGGCCCATGGAAGCGGCACATAGAACATTATGGGCCCGTCTTCCCGGTGAAAGTTATCTCAACTCTCGCGCCATTTTGATATGGGGGATACCAGCTTCGTAAAAAACAGGCCCTTTTTTACAGAAACCGGCCTTGGTATAGAAGCCCTCGGCATGTTGTTGAGCATGTAGGTAAATTCGGTGATAACCAGATTGCTGAGCGTAATCGCAAATCGCCCTTAGTAATTGAGCACCAAGGCCCTGGCCTCGAACTGTCCTACTGATCGCCATACGACCAACTTTGCCCTCTTTGGTTAGCCGACCAGTACCAACAACTTTTTCATCAAGAAAAACCAGGAAGTGTTGTGCGCTCTCTTCCTGATCATCCCACTCGAGATCCGCGGGAACCTTTTGTTCCTGTACAAAGACCGTCTCACGGATGGTACGAATACTACCTCTTTCACTATGCCAGTCGGCTGGGCGAACGAGAATTGCCATGTCAGAAATCCTCTGGTGGGTAGATTAAGGTGCCTTGGGATACCAGCTGGTCAACCAGTCCGTCAGCCATGGCGACTTCTGGGAAAGCTTCGATATTATTCCAGGAAATTTCGTGGAATTTGGCAAAGTGTTCTGCGAAAGAGATTGGTGCAGGGAAGGCTTCTCCATCGACAAACAGAGTGGCTGGTTCCCTGCAGAATGCCACACGTGATGCGGGGTTCAGAATCAGCTGTAATCCTTGCGGTAGCTGTTCGCGCCAGTCGGCGGCATCATCTGCATCCAGGGCAACAGTATCTGGATACTTTGCCTCGGTCATAACCGCGCCAAACCACTGGGCGATTTTCTCCGGTTGCTTCAGCCACTCCCCAAGTTGTTGTTGCAATCGGGTGACAGAGGAGGGGTCAATTTCGGCGGGGCTCGTCGAGGGCTCAGCTCCGGCATCGGTATAGCGCAGGCTATCCGGTAATCCCATAGCTACTTCGGCAGCCAGGTCTTCGAGAATTGCGGCAGCCGAAGGAGCGCGGAAACCAATGGAAATGGTGGTACAGGCTCCATCGGCGATGCCCCAATGACTGTACTGTGGTGGGAGGTAGAGCATGTCGCCAGGTTCCAGCACCCAGCTATTCTCGGCATCGAATTCTTTAAGAATATTGAGGGGAGTCCCCTCCAGTCGTGGGTTCGTTTCGTCCACTTTGGGCCCCTGGTGCCAGAGGCGATTGCCTTCAGCCTGCAGCAGGAAGACATCGTAATGATCGTAGTGGGGTCCGACGCTGCCCTTATCGGCAGCGTAGCTGATCATTACATCGTCCAGGCGCCAGTCGGGAATAAAGCGGAAATACTCTTTCAGTTCAGCAATTTCTGAAAGCCATTGGTCCACGGCTTGTACCAGCAGAGTCCAGTGACTTGGGGGGAGCGAGAGGAAGTCCTCTTCGGTAAAAGGGCCGGTACGCAATTCCCATGGGCCGCCTTCGCCATTCTCCAGTACCAGGCGTGATTCAATTGTTTCTTCCAGAGCCATGCCGGCGAGCTCCTCACCAGATATCGGTGACTGGAAATCGACAAAAGCATTGCGAATCAGTAGTGGCTTTTGCTGCCAGTAATCGCGCATGAAAACTTTGATCGGTATATCACCGAGATGGGTAAGGGGGCTGGCCACGGTAACTCTCACTGTCAGTAAAGCTGGGTACGCTTTATCCCGGCACTCAAGGTAGTGCAGATAATTGCCGGGGGCGAAGTTCTTTTTTTAGGGTGCCTGCAAGCCACTTCTTGTGGCCTGCAGTGGAGCTCATTTAGATTTTTTGAGCTTGATCTATGGCATTACCGATATAAGAAGCCGGTGTCATTTCTAACAGGGCGCCCTTGGCTTCTGTAGGAATGTCCAGGTTCTCAATAAATACTTTTAAGGTTTCACGGGTGATACCCTGGCCGCGAGTGAGCGCTTTCAGTTTTTCGTAGGGCTCTTCGATATTGTATCGACGCATCACGGTTTGAATAGGCTCTGCCAGGACCTCCCAGGAATTGTCCAGATCTTCTGCCAGGCGTGCACGGTTGATTTCCAGCTTGCCCAGGCCCTTCATAGTGGCGGCATAAGCGATTGTGGAGTAACCAGCGCCCACACCCATATTGCGCAGTACAGTGGAGTCGGTCAGGTCGCGCTGCCAACGGGAAACCGGCAGTTTAGCGGCCAGGTGCTGGAAAACTGCATTGGCCAAACCCAGGTTACCCTCGGAGTTTTCGAAGTCGATGGGATTAACTTTGTGCGGCATGGTGGAGGAACCCACTTCACCGGCGACTACTTTTTGCTTGAAGTAGCCGAGGGAGATGTAACCCCAGATATCGCGATCAAAATCGAGCAGAATGGTGTTAAAGCGTGCAATGGCATCAAACAGTTCGGCAATGTAATCGTGTGGTTCAATCTGGGTAGTGTAGGGGTTCCAGGTCAGGCCGAGGGAGGTTATGAACTCTTCAGCATTCTTTTCCCAGTCGATATTCGGATATGCCGACAAGTGCGCATTGTAATTGCCTACTGCCCCGTTGATTTTACCCAGCAGGGGCACAGCTTTTACCTGGCTTATCTGCCGACGCAGGCGCGCTACGACATTGGCTAGCTCTTTGCCCACGGTTGTAGGGCTTGCAGTCTGGCCGTGGGTTCGGGACATCATGGGTACGTCGGCAAAGTCTTGCGCGAGATTGGCAACTTTTTCTACCAGGGCGTCCATAGCAGGCAGCATTACGCTATCGCGTCCGGCACGTAGCATCAGTGCGTGGGATAGGTTGTTGATGTCCTCGGAAGTGCAGGCGAAATGTACAAACTCGCTGACTTTAACCAGCTGTGCATTGCTGCTGATTTTTTCTTTGAGAAAATACTCAACTGCTTTTACATCGTGGTTGGTGGTGCGTTCGATATTCTTGATGCTTTCGGCATCTTCTAGGGAGAAGTCGGCTACGATGCTATCCAGCAACTGGTTTGCTGAGTCATCAAACCTCTCAACCTCGGCGATTTCTGTATGCGCGGAAAGTTTCTGTAGCCAGCGTACTTCCACTTCAACGCGGGCGCGGATTAGACCGTATTCACTGAAAATTTCACGCAGGGGGGCAGTCTTGCTCTCGTAGCGACCATCAATAGGGGATACCGCTGTGAGTGCGGAAAGCTCAACTGTCATAGTAAATCTCCGGGGTTAATCATTTGTAGATTCGATTTTCGCGATCCATTCGTTGGTCGCTTGCAGTAGTTTTTTGCGTTGGAAAAGTAGGTGCAGGCGGCGTCCACCCAACTGTCGCCACAGAGTTGCCGAGCGAACGCCGGCAAATAACATAGAGCGAATTTGGTTGGCGATACGCTGCTGTTGCAGGTAATTGAAATCACCGAGTACCTGTATGCGAAAACGGAAAGTGCCTAGGGTGTCGCTGTAAATGCTGGCGAGGTTGGAGAAGATATTTTCGTGAGTGAGCGAAAAATGCTCAGCCTGGAGCTGGGCCTTTTCCAGTCTACTGCCAACAATTGAAAGCAGGTCTTTTTTCTTACTCAACTGTCGCTGCAGGTAAAGAACTGAGAGCGTGTAGCGCAAGCAGTCAGTGTATTCGGGGTGTTGCCGGGACTGCAGTATCTGCTTGGAAACCTGCAGGCCGGGCAGCAGGTGCTCCGCTCCGACGAATATATCCTCAGTGCGTTCGGGGTTGATCTGGAAGAGGCTATGCACCCCGGTTTCCAGCTGTGCCTGGGGCGCTGTACCAGTTTTGGCCAGGCGCTCTACCAGTGTTGCGGATTGAAAAATTCCGGCCAGTGCTAATGCCTGATCCCGCCAGTTATTCAAAATTGCTCCTTAGTGCTTCTTGTATTTTTCCGGTACGGCGGAGCCGATGCCCGTGGCTCTCTCAATAACTGCGCCGCCGAGGCATACCTCGCCATCGTACAGTACCAATGATTGCCCTGGTGTGATGGCGCGCTGTGGCTCATCAAATACGACAATCAGGTCTCCACTCTCCTGAACCTGGACTGTGCAGCCCTGGTCCGGCTGGCGGTAGCGGGTTTTAGCATTGCAGCGGAACGTTTCACCCAGTGAGGAGCCATTAATCCAGTGAGTCTGGGTTGCCTCTAACCCTGTCGCATAGAGCAGCGGATGATGCGCCCCCTGGGCTACCAGCAGAACATTACGCTCCAGATCCTTACCCACCACATACCAGGGTTCTTCGCCAGCGCCTTTGACACCGCCAATACCCAGGCCCTGGCGCTGACCTATGGTGTGGTACATCAGACCGGCATGGCGCCCCATGACTTTGCCTTCGGGAGTCTCCATGTCTCCCGGCTGGGCGGGCAGATATTGCTCAAGGAAGTCCTTAAAGCGACGCTCGCCGATAAAACAAATGCCGGTGCTGTCTTTTTTGTTATGGGTGATAAAGCCGTTTTCTTCGGCAATGCGCCGGACCTCCGGCTTTTCCAATTCCCCCAAGGGAAAGAGGGAGCGGGCAAACTCCTCCTCTCCAACGGCGTGCAGGAAATAGCTCTGGTCCTTATTGGCATCGAGCCCCTTGAGCAGGTGGGTGCGGCCATCTACGTCGCGGCGGCGTGTGTAGTGCCCGGTAGCAATAGCATCCGCTCCCAGAACTTCGGCATATTCCAGGAAAACTTTGAACTTGATCTCCCTGTTGCAAAGGATGTCCGGGTTCGGTGTGCGCCCGGCTTTATATTCTGCCAGGAAGTATTCGAATACATGATCCCAGTACTCGGCGGCAAAGTTGGCTGTATGCAGTTTGATACCGAGCTTCTCGCAGACAGCCTGGGCATCTGCCAGATCGGCTTTTGCAGTGCAGTACTCGGTGCCATCATCCTCGTCCCAGTTTTTCATAAACAGACCTTCCACCTGATAACCCTGCTGCATCAGCAGTAGTGCGGCTACAGAGGAGTCCACACCGCCGGACATACCGACGATGACGCGTTTTGGCTGTTTGTTGTGCGTGGAATCAGGCATAAAAAGGTCAGTCACTACTTCACTGAATTGGAAAGGGGGCGAATTTTACCCGCGAATAGCCCCTCTGACCAAGACTGCTTTGATCTTCGCTTATAGTTTATTGTTGCCGGCGGGGGCGATTTCGCTTTTGGGGTGGCTTCTGTTTGGGTGTTGGCGGGCTGAAAACCTCCTCTATTCGATATTCACCGGGTTGTAGGTTTTCCAGGTGCCAATTACCAATCGCCATGCGTACCAGGCGCAAGGTAGGGAAGCCGACAGCGGCTGTCATACGTCGTACCTGGCGATTGCGGCCCTCGCGGATAGTGAGCTTCAGCCAGCTGGTGGGAATGGATTTACGTTCGCGGATTGGCGGAGTGCGCGGCCAAATATCAATATTTTTAAGGCGCTTGGCCTTGGCCGGCGCAGTGCGCCCATCTTTTAATTCCACACCCTGGCGCAGTGCCGCGAGCGCATCATCGTTGATTTCCCCCTCTACCTGGGCCCAGTAAGTTTTAGCTACCTTTCTCTTCGGGTGGCTGATTTGATGTTGTAGCGCTCCATCATCAGTTAGGAGCAGTAGCCCCTCCGAGTCATAGTCGAGCCGGCCGGCCGCATAGAAGCCTCTGTGCCGGATATAGTCGGCCAGCGTGGCGCGACCCTGATCATCGGTGAATTGGCTTAGCACGCCAAAGGGTTTGTTGAGGAGAATAATCTTGGCCATAAGAAAAATTGAGTATTGTAATCCAACTACAAAAATTAACCGATGCTGCTATAATCCCGCCGATTTTTAACCCCGCCCAATGGTCCCGGGGGAGCGGTGGAAGCAACGCTGGACCTAAAAAGTCATAGAATTTTGGGAGTTTACGCAATATGGGTCACATCCAAGTGCCGGCAGACGGCGAAAAAGTTACAGTCAATTCCGACGGTTCGCTGAATGTTCCGAATCGCCCGGTAATTCCGTTCATCGAGGGTGACGGCATCGGTGTGGATATCACCCCGGTAATGCGCAAAGTTATCGATGCAGCCGTAGAGAAGGCTTACAGCGGCGATAAGAAAATCGAGTGGATGGAAATCTACTGCGGTGAGAAAGCGGCAGAGACCTACGCTGGCGACTGGTTCCCGGCCGAGACCCTCGAAGCTATCAAAGAGTACGTTGTTAGCATTAAAGGCCCCCTGACCACCCCGGTCGGCGGCGGTTTCCGCTCCCTGAACGTAGCTCTGCGCCAGGAGCTGGATCTGTATGTCTGTCAGCGCCCTGTTCGCTGGTTCAGCGGTGTACCTTCTCCGGTAAAAGAACCGAACAAGGTAGACATGGTGATCTTCCGTGAGAACTCCGAAGACATCTACGCTGGTATCGAGTGGAAAGCTGATACTGACGAAGCGAAAAAAGTCATCAAGTTCCTGCAGGACGAGATGGGCGTTAAGAAAATCCGCTTCCCTGAGCACTGTGGTATCGGTGTAAAGCCGGTTTCTGCTGAAGGTACCAAGCGCTTGGTACGCAAGGCTATCCAGTACGCCGTTGACCAGGATCGCGATTCCGTAACCCTGGTACATAAAGGCAACATCATGAAGTTCACCGAAGGTGCCTTCGCCGACTGGGGATACGAGCTGGCTCGTGAAGAGTTCGGTGCACAACCTCTGGATGGTGGCCCGTGGCACAGCTTCAAGAACCCAAAGACCGGCAAAGAAATCGTTGTTAAAGACGTGATTGCCGATGCCATGTTGCAGCAGGTCATTCTACGCCCGGCTGAGTACGATGTAATTGCCACCCTGAACCTCAACGGCGACTACCTGTCCGACGCACTGGCTGCGCAGGTTGGTGGTATCGGTATCGCTCCGGGTGCCAACCTGTCTGATGATGTTGCCCTGTTCGAGGCGACCCACGGTACCGCGCCCAAGTACGCTGGTCAGGACAAGGTGAACCCTGGTTCTCTGATTCTGTCCGCGGAGATGATGTTGCGCCACCTGGGCTGGAATGAAGCTGCGGATCTGGTCATCAAAGGTGTAGAGGGTGCTATTGAAGCCAAGACTGTGACTTACGATTTCGAGCGCCTGATGGACGCTGCCGAGCTGAAATCCTGCTCTGAGTTTGGTGGCGAAGTCGTCAAGCATATGGCCTAAGTTGCCGGATTTGAGACTGGGCCCTGCGGTCCGGTTTTGAATAAAAAAGCCCTTCACCGCAAAGTGAAGGGCTTTTTTGTGTGTGCGGGCTGCCAGAGGCGAGATTAGTCGATAGCCTCTGCTTCCTTCTCCAGGACACTTTCGGCGTGGGCCGTTTCGGTGCTGGGTGTGGAAGGCGTGCTGGGGGGGCGGAATCGCCCGAGGATACGGGCGAAATATTAGCTGCGTGATAGCCTTTGTCACCCCTGACGATGTCAAAATTGACTTGCTGGCCGGCCTTCAGGGTTCGGTAGCCTTCCATCTGAATAGCGGAATAGTGCGCGAACAGATCCTCCCCTCCTTCATCTGCAAGAATAAACCCATATCCCTTTGCGTTGTTGAACCACTTCACGGTACCGGTAGGCATAACGATTCCCTCTAATTGCCTGAGTGGCCAATTGGCCACCTTACAGAGTTTTTATATTTATTTGACCTGCGGATTAATCGACTGCGATCCTATCTGCGATTAACGGTTGTGAACGTGCAGGCACTAACTCTTGTAGACAACTGGTATGGGAATGTCAAGAAACCCAGGTGGAGTCTGTGATGTCTCTGTGTCGTTGGACAAATAAGGTTACAATGGCAGGTCGTTGATGGTTGCGTTAGTTGCAACATCGAAGCTCGAAAGAATTCATTGATAATTGTTATGAGTATTCTGCAGATCATTAAACTAAGCTCCGATGAGATTGATGGAGACCGCTATGACCAGGAAGATTCCGAGGGCGATCTCGCATTGGAGGAGGCGCCACCACAGCTAAAGCGGCCTCCAATGTATAAGGTCATCATGCTTAATGATGACTACACCCCCATGGACTTTGTTGTAGAAACCCTGGAGCTGTTTTTTTCAGTCAACCGGGAGCGCGCCACACAGTTGATGCTGCAAGTACACACGCGGGGAAAAGCAGTGTGCGGTGTCTATACTCGGGATATAGCGGAGACAAAGGCCGCGCAGGTCAATCAATTCGCCCAGGAGAATGAACACCCCCTGTTATGCGAAATTGAGGCGGATGAAAGTAAAGACGATTGATCTTGAGTAGAGCTGTTTTTATGCAAGGGTCCCGTCACCTGAAGGGAATCAGCCAGGATATAGACGCCGGCAAAGGGTGCGCGCCTACCAGCGGAGTCGGCGGGAAATATTGGCGATTAGGGTTTGAGGTTTAGATGCTCAGCAAGGACTTAGAGGTAACGCTTAATCTGGCGTTCAAGGGTGCGCGCGCAAAACGGCACGAATTCATGACCGTAGAGCACCTATTGCTGGCGCTTTTGGATAATGAATCGGCTGCTGATGTGTTGCATGCCTGTGGGGCCGATCTAAGCGCGTTGCGACGTGAATTGCTGGAGTTTGTAGACTCCACAACACCATTGATTCCTGAGGCTGACACCGATCGTGAGACTCAGCCAACACTTGGATTCCAGAGGGTCCTGCAGAGGGCCGTTTTCCATGTCCAGTCATCCGGCAAGAAAGAAGTTACCGGTGCCAATGTCCTGGTCGCCATCTTTTGTGAACAGGAAAGCCAGGCGGTTTACTACCTGAAGCAACAGAGCGTTGCACGTATTGATGTGGTGAATTACATCACCCACGGTATCTCCCGTGTTGGGTCCAGCGGCAATAATCACCACCACGGCTCCGATACAGCACCGGAGCAGGTTGATGAGGAGATTAGTGGGGGTGCTGAACCCGGTGGCTCCGATCCCCTGGAGAGCTACGCGACCAACCTTAACCAGGAAGCCATTCTCGGCCGTATTGACCCCTTGGTAGGACGTGGGCCTGAAGTCGAGCGGGTTACCCAGGTTTTGGCCCGCCGCCGCAAGAACAATCCGCTATTGGTTGGCGAGTCTGGTGTTGGCAAGACTGCCATCGCCGAGGGGTTGGCTCGTCGTATTGTTGATGAGGACATCCCCGAGCCACTGAAAGACAGCACAATTTACTCACTTGATCTCGGTTCCCTGTTGGCCGGGACCAAGTACCGCGGTGATTTCGAGAAGCGATTCAAGGCATTGCTGGCCGAGTTGAAGAAACGAGAGCATGCGGTACTGTTTATTGATGAAATCCACACGATTATCGGTGCCGGTGCGGCTTCCGGTGGTGTGATGGATGCTTCCAACCTGCTCAAACCATTGCTTTCCAGTGGTCAGCTGCGCTGTATAGGTTCCACTACATTTACCGAATATCGTGGTATTTTTGAGAAGGATCGTGCACTTTCCAGACGTTTCCAGAAGATCGATGTGAATGAGCCCTCGGTCGATGAGACCATACAGATTCTGCAGGGCCTGCGGAGTTGTTTCGAGGACCACCATAAAGTGCGTTTCACCGATGCAGCTCTGGATGCGGCGGCACAGCTTTCCAGTCGCCATATTACCGAGAGATTCCTGCCTGATAAGGCGATTGATGTGATTGACGAGGCCGGCGCCTATCAATCCCTGCTGCCGACAGAGGATCGCACGGAAGTGATCGGTGTTTGTGAGATTGAATCCGTAATCGCAAAAATGGCCCGGATACCGGCCAAGAGTGTCTCCGCGTCGGATAAAGAGCAGTTATCCAGGCTTGATGACAACCTTAAGATGGTTGTTTTTGGTCAGGATGGTGCGATTGAAGCTCTCAGTACGGCAATCAAGCTAAGTCGCGCAGGTCTTGGTGCCGAGGAGAAGCCTATAGGTTCCTTCCTGTTTTCGGGCCCCACTGGCGTTGGTAAAACCGAGCTGTGCCGCCAGCTGGCGAAGGTGATGGGCATCGAGCTGATTCGTTTTGACATGTCCGAATACATGGAGCGTCACACGGTTTCCCGCCTGATTGGTGCACCACCGGGTTATGTGGGTTTTGATCAGGGCGGGCTGCTGACAGATTCTGTGACCAAGCACCCACACAGCGTGGTGTTGCTGGATGAAATTGAGAAAGCACACCCCGAGGTATTCAACCTGTTATTACAGGTGATGGATCACGGCACATTGACGGACAACAATGGGCGCAAGGCCGATTTCCGCAACGTGATCTTGATTATGACCACAAACGCGGGCGCTGAATTGATGAGTCGACGTTCAATCGGCTTCTCCAGTCAGGATCACTCCAGCGATGGCATGGAGGAGATCAAGAAGATGTTCACTCCGGAGTTCCGCAATCGCCTGGATAGTATTATCCAGTTTGGTTCCCTGCCATTGGATGTGGTCAAGACGGTGGTGGATAAGTTTATTGTTGAGTTGCAGGCGCAACTGGACGATTCCCGCGTAACGCTGATCGTGGATGATGAAGCGCGCGAGTGGCTTGCTGTTCGTGGTTACGACGAAAAAATGGGTGCACGCCCTATGTCGCGCCTGATTCGCGACAAGCTGCGTAAGCCCCTGGCTGAGGCGGTCTTATTTGGGGAGCTGGCGGAAGAGGGCGGTCGCGTAGCCGTTACCATCGAGGATGATGAGCTGGCGATAAAAACTGCAATACCCGCCTGATTTTAGGCTGGCGCAAATCAAAAAAGCCACCGAAAGGTGGCTTTTTTGTGTCTGGACAAGCGGCCGGTAAAGGCGCTTTCCCAGGCGAGCAGTTTAACGGGCGCGGTAGGTAATACGCCCTTTGCTCAGGTCGTAGGGGGTGAGTTCCACCTTGACCTTGTCGCCAGTGAGGATGCGAATGTAGTTCTTGCGCATTTTTCCAGAAATGTGCGCAATTACCACGTGTCCGTTTTCCAGCTTTACGCGGAAAGTGGTATTTGGCAGGGTGTCAATCACCTCGCCTTCCATTTCAATATAATCGTCTTTTGCCATGCGGCAGCAACCTTCAAATAAACTTGATCAGACCATTTACCCCGGTGGCACACTGGCCTAGCCGCGGCTCGACGGGCGAGCATTTTGCACGAAAAGGCTGGATAGAGCAAAGGGCGCGTATTAATCCGCTAGAGAGGCTTTAGTCTCCAGCGGTTTTCCTTGAGCATTTCAATTGGCCGAAACTGGCTTTTATAGGCCATTTTGTGGCATTTCTCGATCCAGTAGCCCAGATAGAGATTGGGAAGCCCGAGTCGCCTGGCCCACTCAATCTGATAGAGGATACAGTAGCTGCCCAGGCTGCGTTTGTCCTCATCCGGATCGAAAAAAGTATAGATTGCGGAAAGGCCCGCAGTGAGCAGGTCGGTAACCGCCACAGCAATCAGCTTGCCCCGCGCGCGCAATTCGATATAACGCGTGGCTCCCCAGGCCTGGCTCAGGAAACTGCGGTACTGATCACGGCTCGGGGGATACATCTCGCCATCGGCATGGCGTTGTTCGATGTAGCGGGCATACAGCTCGTAATGTTCGTCGGTGTCGATGGACTCAATGTGGAAGATATCCAGGTCCCGATTGCGCCTCCAGCAACGGCGCTGGTTGCGATCCGGAACGAACAGGCTCACAGGTACCCTTGCCGGTACGCAGGCTTGACATGTAGCGCACTGTGGTCGATACAGGTAGGCGCCACTGCGCCGGAAGCCCAGCTCGGACAGACGATTGTACAGGCGTTGATCCACCTCTGTCTGTGGGTCCACAAATACAGTAGTGGCCTCCCGGTCCGGCAGATAGCCGCAAGGGTGAGGAAGAGTGGCTAACAAGCGGACAGAGTCCAGTTGAGAATATTTACCCATAAGTCCACGAAAGCTTCCAAGGCTGTGAAAAGGCAGGCTGCTTCACGCCGCTTTCCAGCAAGTGTTCGAAATCCCGGCGACACAATTCAACAGCGCCCAGGCTGGTCAGGTGCGGGTTGCTTACCTGGCAGTCGACCAGCTGGCAGCCCCACAATTCTAATTGCCGGATGAGGTGGACAAAAGCGACTTTGGAGGCGTCGGTTTCACGGTGAAACATTGACTCCCCAAAAAACACTCTACCGATGGCCAGACCATACAGTCCGCCGACAAGTTTGCTCTCCCGCCATACTTCCACAGAGTGGGTATGGCCAAGGCGGTGCATTTCGATATAGGCCTGACACATCTCATCTGTAATCCAGGTGCCATCCTCGCCGGACCTGGGTGCACGACAAGCCTCGATAACATCTTCGAACGCCTGATCAAATGTAACCTGGAAGGTCTCCCGGCGCAGTACTTTTCGCAGGCTGCGCCCGATCTTGAACCCCTGGGGAATTACCACGCAGCGAGGGGAGGGGCTCCACCATAGAATTGGTTGTTGATCCGAATACCAGGGAAATATACCGCGCCTATAAGCTGCGAGTAGCCACTCGGGAGTCAGGTCGCCACCAACTGCGAGCAGGCCATTGGGATCATCCAGAGCGGACTCTGTGGGAGGGAAGTCGATATGGTTTTGATCGAGCCATATCAAGCGGCTTTGGGTATTCCTTGCCACGAGCTGACTCCTGTCAAAATTGGATGGGGGTACCCGGGTGGAGAGGTTTCCTCCCGGGTCGGGGGCCTTTATTGAGCGTCGAGGAAACGCTCGGCGTCCAGGGCCGCCATACAGCCAGTGCCGGCAGAGGTCACTGCTTGACGATAGATGTGATCAGAGACGTCGCCTGCAGCAAAAACACCGGGTACAGAAGTCTGGGTCGCATTACCTTCCAGGCCGCTTTGGACGATGATATAGCCACCATTCATTTCCAGCTGGCTTTCAAAGATGCCGGTATTCGGTTTGTGACCAATGGCGATAAACACACCGGAAACGTCTAGCTCCTTGGTGGAATCGTCCTGGGTACTGCGAATGCGCAGCCCGGTTACGCCATTGTCATCACCCAGAACCTCGTCGAGGGTGTGGTGCCAGCAAACCTTGATATTGCCGTTTTCCACTTTGTCCATCAGGCGGTCTTGCAGGATCTTCTCTGCTCGTAGTTCATTGCGGCGGTGAATCAGGGTCACTTCACTGGCGATATTGGACAGGTAGAGCGCCTCTTCAACCGCAGTATTACCACCGCCAACAACGGCAACTTTTTGGTCGCGATAGAAGAAACCGTCGCAAGTCGCACAAGCGCTGACGCCGCGACCCTGGAAGGCCTCTTCGGAAGGCAGGCCGAGGTATTGAGCGGAGGCGCCGGTGGCGATAATCAGCGAGTCACAAGTGTAGGTTTCATTGCCCTTAAGGGTGAACGGGCGCTGTTTCAGATCTACCGATTCGATGTGATCGAAAATGATCTGGGTATCGAAGCGCTCGGCATGTTGTTGCATCTGAACCATCAGGTCAGGACCCTGCAGTTCCGGTATGCCACCTGGCCAGTTTTCGACTTCTGTAGTAGTGGTCAACTGACCACCTTGCTGCATACCGGTAATGACTACCGGGTTTAAGTTGGCACGGGCAGCGTAAATGGCGGCGGTATAGCCAGCGGGGCCCGAGCCGAGAATGATCAGTCGATGATGGTTATTGCTCATGAAACTCTCTTTTTGACTGTCGGTGTGCAAAGTTTACCCGGCTAACCGGGGTTTCACTCTCCCGGCCATTTTTTGATCAGCCGAGACTATCAAATTGGCCGATATAATAGGCGATAGTTACAAGTCGGCGAAATAGTTTGGCTTAATTTGTTCCATTGGAAAGCGCTATTTGTGGCTGGCCTTGCGTCATGGGGGGTAGCGAAGTGGCGATGAATATATTCAAAATATATCCATAATTGGCATTAAGAAAAGAAGTTAATTAATTGATTTATATGGATAAAAATAATTTTTTTGAGCAAGGTTTATTCTAAGGCGGAAACATAAATTTGGCTATGAACTAGACATCGGTCAATTTTGCGGCAGTCCAGGTGCTATCGCTGAAGCCTACAAATAAGGCGGTGGTTTCATGCAATACCGCGAGTAACAGGGCAGGTCACCAGGATGAGACTGAATAGAAGATTTGTCCCACTCAATCTGGATGAGGATATTACTGGACACCCAATCATGCTTTTTAGCTTGAGCGAGGAAGCTCAGGCTTTCGTTTCGGAGATTGTGGATGATCAGGCTCTCTATCGACCTGGAGCCGTGAGGGCAACAGCGAGCGAGTTTGCATGGACCGCCGGATTTGGCTGAGCTATTTGCATCGCACAATCTGCAAGCCAGGTGCGATATCGTTGCGGATGGGTACAATGTCGGCACTAAGGTTCTGGACTTGATGTGTGGTGATGGTGAAGTGAGCTAGGCGCTGGGTGAATGCGCAAAACTCGCAATTTCTGCGCATTGGCCCGGGAATTCGCGCTAGAACTGTTGAGATCAAGGTGGGAGATACCAGGGCACTGCCTTATACCGGGGAATCTTTTGATGTGCTAGTGCTCAAAATGGGCCTCCATGAGGTACCCAGGATTGACCAGACACTGGTCTTTCGGGAGGCTTACCGGGTAATAAAACGGGTGGCCGTTTTGTTGTCTTGGAGCTGTTACCGGGCTTTGGTGTTTTGCAGGATGCTATTGCAGGTGTTGTACAAAAATCCAGCATGTTGGCACTTTGTGAATCCCAGGCATTTGACCGCTATTTTCCCCGGGAGGACCAGTTGCTGTGGTATTTAAAAAGTACGGGGTTTGTGGGCACTGAGCAGGTTTTCAATTCTGTTTTTTGATTCAGCACTCAGGCAAGGCTGGATGCCGAACTGGCCGGTGACCACAGCAAACTGGATATTTTGAACCGTTTTGCGCGGGATAGGATGACGCAAGCCTTACTTGATGAGGCATCCTGGCGGGAAAATGGAGAGGATATATCCATGGATATATCCGAATGTATCTTTCGCACTTACAAGCCACAGTCAGGCTCGCGACAATAGAAACAAACCGCGAGCCAACTAACTGAATGTTGTTGGTAAAAAGTTTAAGGTTGGGCGCCCACCGGAAACATTGGGCTGTACGATGATTGATTAAAAATTGACTGTGGTCAGGCTTCACTGTCCAAATTTTGCCCGACAAAAAAGTGACTATCGGTATAGATTCCAAACAATTGCCGATCTGCTAAAAATTCTGCATACAACAAAATAGTATTGAGGTAAGCCATTGAAGGCCGAAAGCGCAACTGAAGAGACCTCTGAGAAGAGCGGTGCTTTGCCGGATTCACTGATCGCCCGTTTAATTCGTGAAGGGGCATTGATCAGTCTGCTGGCTGGGGCACTGTTAATCGCCATCAGCCTGCTGAGTTACGATTCGCAGGACCCCGGCTGGTCCCATACCGGACAGTCCAGTCAAATTCACAATGCCATCGGTCCAGCCGGAGCCTGGCTTGCCGATGTGTGTTTGTCACTGCTCGGCTGGATGGCTTATTTATTTCCATTACTTATCGGTTTAAGAGCCTACCGCATTTTGCGTGATCGCAATGCGCGCTTCCATGGCCCCCTTTTTGCTCTTAGGGTTTTTGGCCTCATTCTGGTATTGGTCAGTGGCGCCGCACTGGCAACACTCTGTTTTGCCCCTGCTGAGAACCCACTGCCATTTTCCAATGGTGGAATTATTGGTGCGGCGCTGTCCGGTGTGACCGCTGCCAGCCTTGGCTATGTGGGTGCTACGATTTTATTGCTGGCGGTTTTTGCTATTGGTATTACAGTATTTACCGGTCTGTCCTGGCTAAAGCTTGCGGAATCCATTGGTCGCAATGTACTCGGGTTGTTCGCCCTGCTTGCCAGTCTCTTCAAGCGCTGGCGCCAGAAGCGCATAGAAACCCGTGTGGCGCGGGAGGCCATAGTCGTGCGTAAGGCGGCAGTAGAAGAGGAGAAACAGCGCACGGCCAAACGCATACCGCCAAAGATTGAAGCAACAGCGCCAAAGCCCAAGCAGAGCCCGCGTGCGGCCAAGGAGAAGCAGGGTGAGCTTTTCAAGAGTGGCCCGGTTACCGGCATCTTGCCGCCCCTCGGTTTATTGGACCCTGCTGACCAGAATAAGAAGGCGGGCTTCTCGCGGGAATCCCTGGAAGCTTTATCCCGTCTGCTGGAGTTAAAGCTGAAAGATTTCGGTGTTGTGGCTGAAGTGGTATCCGTTCTGCCTGGCCCGGTAGTGACCCGCTTTGAAATCCAGCCGGCTCCGGGAGTGAAGGTAAGTAAGATTTCCAACTTAGCCAAGGACCTCGCTCGCTCCCTGGCTGTAATCAGTGTGCGTGTAGTAGAAGTTATCCCTGGCAAGTCGGTAGTGGGGGTTGAGATCCCCAACGAGAACCGCCAAATGGTGCGCCTCAGTGAAGTTCTGTCAGCGGATGTCTACGATAACGCCAAGTCCCCTCTGACCCTAGCTTTGGGGCACGATATTTCCGGCCAGCCAGTGGTGGCAGACCTCGCTAAGATGCCGCATTTACTGGTGGCGGGTACAACCGGCTCCGGTAAATCTGTGGGCATCAATGTGATGCTGCTCAGTCTGCTGTACAAGTCGACCCCTGATGAAGTGCGCTTGATACTGGTGGATCCAAAAATGTTGGAGCTGTCAGTTTACGAGGGTATTCCCCACCTGCTTACGCCGGTCATTACCGATATGAATGATGCTGCCAACGGCCTGCGTTGGTGCGTTGGCGAGATGGAGCGCCGTTATAAGCTGATGGCTGCAATGGGGGTGCGTAACCTGGCCGGTTTTAACCGCAAAGTGAAAGAGGCTGAAGAAGCGGGTGAACCCATACTTGACCCGCTGTGGCAACCGGACCCCGCCTTGAGTGTGCCGGAAGAGAACCAAACTGCGCCGGCGTTAAAGGCCCTGCCCGCCATCGTGGTGGTTATCGACGAGTTTGCTGACATGATGATGATTGTCGGCAAGAAAGTAGAACAGCTAATCGCGCGTATTGCACAAAAGGCGCGTGCTGCTGGAATTCACCTGTTGCTGGCCACACAGAGACCCTCGGTGGATGTTATTACCGGTCTGATCAAGGCGAACGTGCCTACCCGCATCGGTTTTCAAGTGTCTTCCAAAGTGGACTCTCGCACCATTCTTGACCAGGGCGGCGCTGAGCAGCTACTTGGGCATGGCGATATGTTGTACCTGCCTCCGGGTAGTGGCGTACCTGTGCGTGTGCATGGTGCGTTCGTGGATGACCACGAGGTACACAAGGTGGTCGCGGACTGGGGTCGTCGCGGCCAACCGGATTACATCGATGGCATCATCGATGACAGTAATAACAGCATCCCGGTGCCTGGCCTGCAATCTGAGGGGGGAGAGGATGAAGATCCCGAATCCGATGCCCTCTATGATGAGGCGGTCGCCTTCGTTACAAAGTCGCGTAAGGCTTCTATTTCCTCTGTGCAGCGTCAACTGCGGATCGGCTACAATCGGGCCGCGCGAATTATCGAAGCAATGGAGGCGGCCGGTGTTGTTTCCCCGCCAGGGCACAATGGCAATCGCGAGGTACTGGCCCCCCTCCCGCTTGAGCAGGAGGGCTTTCCGGGCGGGAGACAGGTTAAGCTACCGTTCACCTGGCCGTGGATAATCTTTATGGAAATCAACACACTGGAATTCAAGTATGAAAAGTGTTCTGCGCAGTTTATTAATAAGTCTGGCTGTTGCGACCAGTGCAGCTTGGGCCGATGCTACCGATGATCTCAGTACTCTGTTACAACCACTGGCAACTTTGTCCGGGAACTTCAAGCAGACCCTGATTGATGAGCGCGGCAAGGTGACCCAGAAAAGCAATGGCAGTTTTTCTGTGCAGCGGCCCGGTAAACTGCGCTGGAAAACCGGTGAGCCTTATGCCCAGCTGTTGGTAACCAACAATAAAACCCTGTGGCTCTACGATCCCGACCTGGAACAGGTAACAGTACGTCCAGTTGATGCGCGAATCAAAGAAACTCCTGCGTTGTTACTCGGCGGTAAGGTTGAAGAAATTCGTAAGTCTTTTAACGTAAGCAAGAAGGATGGGGTCTATCATCTGACACCGAAAAACCCCAAGGCGCCTTTCAAGTCGATGGAAATCCATTTTACAGAAAGCGGTCTGCCAGCTTCAATGACTGTCCGAGACAGCATGGGGCAAACAACCAAAATCAAATTCAGTGGTATGAAGGCTAACCCCAAACTTTCCGCTTCTCTTTTTACTTTCAAACCACCAGCGGGTACCGACATTATCAAAGATGAGTGATTTGTTTCAGTCTCCTCAAAGACATCAACCACTGGCTGCGCGTATGCGGCCTGACTCCCTGGCCTGTTATGTGGGCCAGTCGCATTTATTGGGAGAGGGAAAACCACTGCGCGAGTCAGTGGAGCGTGGCCAGCTGCACTCGATGATCCTTTGGGGGCCACCGGGAGTGGGGAAGACCACCTTCGCGCGTTTGCTCGCCCAAGAGTGCGATGCGCGTTTCGCAACACTCTCCGCGGTGCTGGCTGGGGTAAAGGATATCCGGCAGGCGGTAGCAGAGGCCGAGCAGCACCGGGCGCAGTCGGGTCGCGGCACTATCCTGTTTGTGGATGAGGTTCACCGCTTTAACAAAGCCCAGCAGGATGCGTTCCTTCCCTATGTGGAAGAGGGCACAGTGACTTTTGTTGGTGCAACTACAGAGAATCCGGCCTTTGAACTGAATAATGCGCTCCTGTCCCGCTGTCGTGTCTACCTGTTGCGCAGTATCCCCGAAATCGATCTGCTGGAACTGCTGCAGAGAGCATTAAAAACCGATCATCAATTGCTCGATCGCAAAGTTAGTGTATCGGAGGATGTATTGTGCAAGATTGCCCGCGCGGCAGATGGCGATGCGCGCAGTGCGCTCAATCTGCTCGAAGTAGCCTGCGACCTGGCTAGGGAGGAATCCGGAAAACTGGTTGTTGATGAAAGTGTGCTTACGGAGGTGCTTAGCGCGGACGTACGTCGCTTCGACAAAGGGGGCGATTACTTTTATGACCAGATTTCCGCCATGCACAAGTCCGTGCGTGGTTCAGACCCAGATGCAGCACTTTACTGGTTTGTGCGAACGCTCGACGGTGGCTGTGATCCACTCTACGTCGCACGCCGGGTAGTGCGCATGGCCAGTGAGGATATTGGCAATGCGGATCCGCGGGCACTTCAACTGGCACTCAATGCCTGGGATGTCCAGGAGCGCCTCGGAAGTCCCGAAGGTGAGCTGGCCATTGCTCAGGCGATTATGTATCTCGCTATAGCAGCGAAGAGCAATGCAGTTTACTCCGCATATAAACGCGCAGCGGCCGATGTACGTCGCGATCCAAGTTATGATGTACCTGTACATTTGCGCAATGCGCCCACCAAGCTGGCTAAAAGCCTGTCCCATGGGGCTGAATATCGCTATGCACATGACGAGCCTGATGCTTTTGCTGCCGGCGAAAACTATCTTCCCGAGGAGATTGCAGACCGCCAGTATTACCAGCCAGTTCCCCGCGGGCTGGAGCTGAAGATTTCAGAAAAGTTGCAGATGTTGCGACGTCTCAATGCTGAAAGTGCCCAGCAGCGCTACAAACAATCCGTAAGTAATAGGGGAAAGTAGCAATGCAGTGGCTCGCTATTGCCGTTGGAGGTGCACTTGGGGCAATCCTTCGTCATCTGATCACAATTTGGTGCTCCCCGGTTTTTAACGGCAAATTTCCCCTTGGTACCTTGGTGGTCAATATAACCGGTTCATTTTTGATCGGCATTGCTTATATATTGATCATCCACCGCGCGATGCTGGGAGAGGAGTGGCGTCTCCTGCTGATGACAGGGTTGTTTGGTGCCCTCACCACCTTTTCCACTTTCTCCCTAGAAAGCCTGATACTGTGGCACAATGGCCAGCCATTGGTGGCAATTGGCTATATTGTCGGCAGCTTAGTGAGTTGCCTGTTAGCCACTGGGGCCGCTGTCGCTTTAGCGGCACGGTATTTTTAACCCAAGTTTATTCAATATTTTGTTGTAGGAGCCTGATTACAGGCGAACTGGAAACGATGCTCGATCCCAAACTGATTCGCACGGATATGGACCAGGTGGCCGCGGCCCTGAAAAAGCGCGGTGTGGAACTGGATACTGCCAAACTGGAAGCCCTCGAGGAGCGCCGCAAAGAATTGCAGGTACGCACTGAGAGTTTGCAAAACGAGCGCAATAGCAAATCGAAAAATATTGGTCGTGCCAAGGCCAATGGTGAAGATATTGCGCCACTGCTCAAAGAGGTGGAATCCCTCGGCGGTGAGTTGCAAAATGCCAAGCATGCACTGACTGAATTGCAGGAAGAGCTCGATGCAATCCTTTCAGCAATTCCCAACTTGCTGGATGCGTCTGTACCCAAAGGCGAGAGCGAAGACGATAATGTTGAGGTTCGCCGCTGGGGGCAGCCCCGCGCATTCGATTTTGAAGTCAAGGACCATGTGGACCTGGGTTCCCAGTTGGGTGGCCTCGACTTTGAAATGGCTGTAAAGCTGACAGGCTCGCGCTTTGCTGTAATGAGCGGAGAAGTGGCTCGCCTGCACCGTGCCCTGGCTCAGTTTATGCTGGATACCCATATTGAAGAGCATGGTTACAATGAAACCAACGTGCCGGTTATTGTTAACAGTGATTCTCTTTTCGGTACCTCCCAGTTACCTAAATTTGAGGAGGACCTGTTCAAGCTTAAAGATGAGCGAGGTTTCTACCTGATCCCAACTGCCGAAGTGCCGCTGACCAATATGTACCGTGATCATATTGTCGAGG